>NZ_CAMPHI010000030.1 GCF_946885955.1 uncultured Pseudomonas sp. | reverse complement strand
TACGTTTCATAACGGCTCTCCCAACGTTCAGTCACCCCGGTTCTTGGTATAGAACTGGGGCGCGGGGAGAGTCCATTACAGCATTCAAATCGTTCGCTGCGCTCACTGGGACGGGCTAAAGCCCGCCCCTTAACCAAACGTTAGCGGCTCAAACAGGGAGCATTGATATGCGCTGGAAAACAGGGAAGGTGTTCAGAATTAAGTTAGTTACAGGCGCTCATGCTTACGCCTTGGCACTTAAAGATCCCGAGCTTGCATTTTTCAACTGCTTCAACCCGGATGCAACGCTAGAGGAAATACTATCGTCAGGAGTGCTTTGGCGGATTTGGGTCATGAGACAAGCGCTAAAGGAACCAACATGGGAGCTTCTATGTGAAATCAAGAAAATCCCTGAGCCTCTTCAGCAGGAAGTAACCCGCTTTAAGAAAGACCCGATTACAGGTAAATACTCACTATACATACACGATCAAGAAACTCCGGCATCAAAAGAGCAATGTATTGGCTTAGAGCGCGCAGCTGTCTGGTCTTCAAATCACATCAGTGACCGTCTCAACGATCATTTGGCTGGAGCTGAGAATATTTGGGATGTATCTTTAAGAGCTTAGTATATCGCCGCTAACAAGGCGCTCAAATCGCTCGTTTCACTCGCTGGGACTGGCTAAAGCCAGCCCCTTAGCTTAATCGTTATACGCCAAGGCAGTCATGCTTACATATCCGAAAGCTATAGATTTTAAAATGGTTGGTAAATATCCTGCTCATACTAAATCTGGCGGCGGATATTTCTATGACCATGTCCTAGAGTATCGTGTTTGGTGCCGCCCTTGGCTCGGCGCACCAGATGAATTTGAAGGAGAGATGTACTATTACGCTTTTGCTTCTTACGAAGAAGCCTTGGAATTTTCAAATAATACAGAAGGTTCGGAAATGCCTCTTGTTTTAATAAGACAACTTGAGTGGATTAACGAACCAGAACCCCAAAATTACATTCACGAAAAAGGTGAACGCCTAACAGAATGGCAAGTCGAGTGGTTAATAGATGGCAAGCGTGAAGAAACATCTATTTCACAATTCATGTCGCGCAATGGCGTATAACAATTGGTTCAAACCGTTCGCTGCGCTCACTGGGACGGGCTAAAGCCCGCCCCTTAACCAAACGTTAGGCTCACTAGCAAAGCATGCAGAAGCTCAAATTTAAACCATCCACAGAATCAAGCTGGCTTGAAATAGAGATGGGCACCGAGTTTAATTTTCTGTCTCGGACAGGTGGGCCCGGATGGTCAGGCGCTGAATTTACAATGCATTTCCAGGGCCAACCAATAAGTATATCAGCCTCATGGGGAACCCCTTGCGGCGAATATTTAGTCCGGGTTTCATTCGTCTCGCTACCAGAGTTTCTGCTCAGCGATCGTGAAAAAATTCAGAAACTTATAATTGAAGGCATCACTAGCTTTTGCGCTGCAGATTACGACAGTGCCTTTTCATCAAAGCCTTTTGCATGCAGTGTGAACGTAGAAAATACTATCTGGAAGATTAATTAAAGCAGCCATGCGTATAGCCCGCCTAACAAATGTATATGGACTCTCCCCACAAGTAGTGAGCAAAGCTTTTCTTTTGCACTTGTCGTCAGCGCGGTTGCATTCGTATATCCGGCCTTGTCTTGGGCTTTTTGCCCTGGCCATTCTGTAGTTCGCGCAGCGGGGGCCAAGCGCTCAATCGATCACGATCGATCAGTGTTGTTATCGGCCTTGTTCCGCTGCAGGACTCGCCTGTTCAACAGTGCTGCTGCTCACCACAACCACTAGAAAACCATCACACCTTACTGATTACCCCCACCGTCAGGCGGGCCTTACGCTTTGCCAGTCACCACTGAACCGACGCTCATGGCACCACACCGCCCAGCATTCAACCCTTCGCGCATGACCGCGTGGTCGTCGGCGATCATTAGTTTGGTCATGAGATCTCCGGGGCTAAATGAAAGGGAATACACACCCGTACACAGACCCCCTGCCCCGGGGTACTGTCGATGGCAACCGTTCCGCCGAGCATATGTCCGCGCTCATACATACCGAGCATTCCCAGGGTGCCCTTGGGCAACTGGTCTGGATCGAAGCCTTTGCCATTGTCGGCGACTTTGATCAGAACCTGCCCGGTAGAACATTCCAGGTGAATCTCCACCCGGCTCGCCTGCGCATGCCGGGCGACGTTGGTCAGCGATTCCTGAATGACACGAAAGATCGCAGTCGCGCGATCGTCATCCAGTTTCAATCTGGCCTCGGGCGCCTTGAGCCGACAGACGATGCCAGTGTTGTTGGAAAACTCGGAGACCAGCCATTCAAGCGCTGACGTCAACCCCATATCGAGGGCTGAGGGCCGCAAGGCAGTGGCAACGTTACGAACTACTTGAATGATTTCGTCGATCCGCCCCATTAATACCTGGATTCGCTCTACCAATAACGCTTGGCCTTCACCGAATTGCAGGCGTAGTAGCGAAAGGCCCATACGTAGCGCGGTGAGCTGCTGACCCAGCTCGTCATGGATTTCCCGCGCGATGCGTTTGCGCTCTTCTTCACGCATGGTTTCCCGGTGAGTCGATAGCTGGCGCAGTTGCGCATGGGACTCCTTGAGGCGCTGTTCGGCTGCGTGCATGGCGCTGACGTTGCGTCCGACGGAAAGAATGCTCACCAATGCCCCGTGCTGATCGCGTTCAGGCACCAGGCGTACTTGGTAACTGGAAATCTCCGTGCGCCGTTTTATCGGGATGCTGATCGATAGTTCTTCTTCGGACGCATTACTCGTACCGATAAGATGTTCGAGCTTGTGCTGAAAGAAACGCCCTACATCCGAACCCGGGAAAACTTCGTGCAAATTCTTGTTTCGCAGGAAGTCCAGCGAATGGCCAAGCAATTTTTGGGCTGCGGGGTTTGCGTACAGGAAACGGTACTGTAGGTCGAAGCGCACGATAACATCGGGGCTGTTTTCCACCAAAGCCCGGAATTCCTGCTCGCGGGCCAGCAGCAACGTCTCGGCACGCTCACGCTCCTCGCCAATCGCAGTCAGGTGACTGGCCTGACGTGTAAGCTCTTGCACCTTGATTTCCAGATGTTCCTGTGCGTCCTGGACCCGCTCGGCCATTTTGGCAAAGGCACGGGCCAGCTCACCGATTTCGTCCTCGGACTGGATCGGTAGTTGTTCAGGAGACAAACGCGCCTTACCGACGCCCAATAGCCGTGTAGCCTGGACGAACCGGAACAGTGGGAGGGCTACCTGCTTTTGCAAAATGGATCGCAGGATAAAAATTTCCACCAGCAGGGTCAGCAAACCGAGAGCAACGACGATAACCAGGTTATCGAAAATGGCCGGTGTCATCAGCGTACGCGGATAGTGGATGGCAAGCACCCAGGGTGTCTCGGGAATGAACCCCATCGCGACGATATCGTCCTGTGTCTGAACGATTCGTGCCTGGCCAGGCGCGAGACCGGCAACGGCATCGAGCAGCGGGTAATCCTTAACCATTTTGAGCGAGCGAATCGACGCCTCGCCCGCGCTGCTTTTGACCTGCTCCATCGCCGTGGGATGGTAAATCAGCGTGCCTTCCCCGTCAGCGATGAACAGTGAGCTGTACGCACCCTGTATCGCGGGCTTGGCGATCCGTTGCATCAACTCATCAAGCAATACATCGACACAGGCCAGAATGGAGTGCTTTCCCGAGGCATCGGCCACATCAGCGGTAGCGACGGTCGTCATCCAGGCGTTATTGGAGTAATCCCAATACATGCGAGTAAACAGCGTGTCGTTTGCCGGCGTACCGAAACCCCGCGCATAGAATTCATAGGTTTCAAGCTTCAGGGCGTCCGGCCCCGAGTAGGTGAACACCTTGGCGATATCGGCCTCCTGGTAGATGGGGAAGCCTTTTTCCGGCACCACGCCGTAGAAATTGAACAACCGGCCTTTGGCGCTCGAACCGTACTTGTGGGATAGCAGATACGACAGGGCAAATCGTGCCTGGGTATTTTCATCGGGCGCAATATCGGGCGCATAGGTCGCCGACATTCCGGGAAAACTGCGTCCATCGGCCAGCGGCTGGCCTTCGAACAGCTGCGGACGTTGCGTATAGGAACCATCCTCGTGACGATAGAAAATCTGTCGAAAGTCGTTGACCAGCCTGGCCTCCATGCCCGGACGGGCCAGAGTTTCCTTGAACTCCATGAGGAAGTTCTGCTGTAGGTCCTTGATTTCCCGAAATGGCAAAGACTCGCGTTGCAAGGATTGCTCGGTAGACAGCAGCAGTTGCCCAGTCACTTCTCGCTCGATCGAGGATGAGTTGACATGGTAGGAAATCGCCCCCGCGGCCAGTGACACCAGACCAATACGAATTACAGCAAGGCGCAGGGCGCGCGTGGTCAATGAATGCTTATGGGATACGCTGGGATTTTCTCGCACCATCTATCGAATTCCTCTAACGCCATCTTCAGATGGTGGCTGCTGACCGCGTGCAGTCCTGTGGCCAAGATCGCGCCACGGCAATCGGAAGATATCGCTCAAGGGCTACTCCAGGCCATCGCTGCGCCAAGCGAACGGAAACGAATAGTAAACGCCATCCACCATGGCGGCGATATCACCATTGGCACAGGGCGACCATACCAGAGTCGCCCGATGCTGGGCCGTACTTGCCCCTGACCATTCTGTAGTTGGTAAAGCGGGCCAAGCGTTCAATCGATCACGATCGATCAGTACAGCTATCGGTCACATTCCACTGCGGAACTCGCCAGTTCGTCACCGATGATACCCAGCCCCCTGACCCGGATGAAATTCGGGGGCATTGGCCCTCGCAAAACCGCTCCCGGATTGCATCCGGGCTACATACCCGCCTACAAACCGTCCTTCTCCAGATGATCGAGATCGACCGGGTCGCCGCTATGACTACCCAGTTTGGCGCGGATATCTTCGAACATCAGGTCGTATTCACCATGGCGGTGCATGATCAGGTTGTGCTCGGGCGGCAAGCCGTGTTTTTGCGCCAGACGGGAGGCGACGCTGGCGAAGTTGAAGGCGGTGTCGCGGTGCAGTTCGAAGTTTTCTTCGAAGGCCTTGCCCGCCACCTCGCCGACCATGCGCATATGCAACATGGCGCCTTCGGTGGGGTCCTGGCGCACCTCATAGTAAAGGTCGATTGTGAAAACCGGTTGCTCGGCGGTGCCGATGCTGTTGGCACGGTGTAAATGGCCGGGCTCGAACATGATGGCTCCTGTTGGCTATGGGCAATGACGCCCCATGCTATATGCGCAGACCGGGGCTGCGCCTCAGTCTAGACCGATTCGCCGAAGCCAAGCGTGCCTGGGTCAGTGCACTTTCGGCGCCTCGGCGCGTTCCTGCACCAGCACCCAGGGCGCGACCACCACCGCCCAGAGTTGCGGGTCGCGGGTCAACAGGTCTTCGGCGTGGCCATCTTCGACTTTTTTCAGTTGGCCGCTGGTCAACCAGGCGCCGACCTTGTTCTGGTCGTTTTCCGCTACGGCTTGAGCCACCGCGATCAAATCCTCGGAGCCTTCGACCAGTAACAAGGCACCGCGGGCGAAAAAAGGTTGTAGCTCTTGCCAGCGAATAGGTGCAGTTTCTCCGAGCAGCTTGGCATAGAGGGTGCTAGGTTGTTCTGTCATGGTGTGCTCTGAATGGCGGTCGATTTGCGTCGGCGCCATGATAGCGCCGAGCGGTGTTCAGGCAACCACTGCTGACGAAGCGAGGCGGCAGGTAGACACGCCGTTTTTCTATACGTTTATTGCAATTAAGCGACATCCTAGCGTTTTGCCATCGGCAGCCGGCTTTTCAAGGTGTGAAGCTGCGCTCTACACTGCGCCGGTACAGTTGCCGGGGGTACGACCGGGTAAACCAACTCGGCTCAGCAGCATTGGCAGCTAGAACCACAATGATCAAAAATCAATAAGAGTGGAGCACTATGAACAAGGCTACTAAGCAGATTTCCAAGCTGTTTGCCGCCATGGCCATGGCCGGCGTTGCTAGCTACTCGTTAGCGGCTGACACCATCAAGATTGGTCTGGCAGGCCCCGTTACCGGCGCAGTCGCGCAATACGGCGAAATGCAGTTCATCGGTGCCAAGATGGCCATCGAGCAAATCAACAAGGCCGGCGGCGTAAACGGCGCAATGCTCGAAGGCGTGGTTTACGACGACGCCTGCGATCCCAAGCAAGCCGTTGCCGTGGCCAACAAAATCGTCAACGACGAAGTCAAGTTCGTGGTGGGCCACCTGTGCTCCAGCTCCACTCAGCCAGCGTCCGACATCTACGAAGACGAAGGTATTCTGATGGTCACCGCGGCTTCCACCAGCCCGGACATCACCGCCCGCGGTTACCAGTTGGTGTTCCGCACCATCGGTCTGGACAGCCTGCAGGGCCCGACCGCAGGCAACTACATCGCCGACCACGTCAAGCCGAAGGCCGTTGCGGTCATCCATGACAAGCAGCAGTACGGCGAAGGCATCGCCACCGCGGTCAAGCAGACCCTGGAGGCCAAAGGTACCAAGGTCGCCCTGTTCGAAGGCATCAACGCCGGCGACAAGGACTTCTCCGCGATGATCTCCAAGCTCAAGCAAGCCGGTGTGGACTTCGTCTACTACGGTGGCTACCACCCGGAACTCGGTCTGCTGCTGCGTCAGGCGGCTGAAAAAGGTCTGAACGTCAAGTTCATGGGCCCTGAAGGCGTGGGTAACAAAGAGATCTCCGCCATCGCCGGCCCGGCTTCCGAAGGCCTGTTGGTCACCCTGCCGAAGTCCTTCGATCAGGACCCACGCAACCAGGCGTTGGTTGAGGCTTTCAAAGCCAAGAACGAAGACTCCAGCGGTCCGTTCGTGTTCCCGGCCTACGCCGCTGTGCAGGTGATCGCCGAAGGCATCGAGAAAGCCGGCAGCACCGACACCGACAAAGTGGCCGCAGCCCTGCGCGCCAACAGCTTCGACACCCCCACCGGCACCCTGGCCTTCGACGAAAAAGGCGACCTGAAAGATTTCAGCTTCGTCGTCTACGAATGGCACCAGGATGGCACCAAGACCGAAGCCCCGATGAACTGATCGCGGCTTCCCGCCTGAACCCAAAGCCCACTGCAACCGCAGTGGGCTTTGTTTATTAGAAGAATCCCGGTTTCATGCTGCGCCACAAGCGCCGACGTGCGTGACGACCCAGGAGTTAGGCAATGCCTGATCTGTATCACTACCTACAACAGCTGGTCAACGGTCTGACCGTCGGCAGCACCTATGCCCTAATCGCCATCGGCTACACCATGGTTTACGGCATCATCGGCATGATCAACTTCGCCCATGGCGAGGTTTACATGATTGGTTCGTACGTAGCCTTCATCGTGATCGCCGGTTTAGCCATGTTCGGCCTGGACAGCTTGCCCATCGTGATGATCTCGGCTTTCGCCGCCAGCATCATTGTCGCCAGCGCCTATGGCTACAGCATCGAACGGGTCGCCTATCGCCCGTTGCGTGGCGGCAACCGCCTGATCCCGCTGATTTCAGCGATCGGCATGTCGATCTTCCTGCAGAACGAGGTACTCCTCGCCCAGGACTCCAAGGACAAAGCCATTCCCAACCTGCTGCCGGGCAACTTCGTGTTCGGTGAAAGCACCATGAACGGCGTGGTGATTTCCTATATGCAGGTGCTGATTTTCATCGTCACCTTCCTCGTCATGGTCGGCCTGACCCTGTTCATCTCGCGTTCGCGCCTGGGCCGCGCCTGCCGCGCCTGTGCCGAAGATTTGAAGATGGCCAACCTGCTCGGCATCAACACCAACAACATCATCGCCCTGACCTTCGTCATCGGCGCCACCCTGGCCGCCGTCGCCGCGGTGCTGCTGGGCATGCAATACGGCGTGATCAACCCGCACCTGGGCTTCCTTGCGGGGATCAAGGCGTTCACCGCCGCGGTACTCGGCGGCATCGGCAGTATTCCGGGTGCGGTGCTCGGCGGTCTGGTACTGGGCGTGGCCGAAGCCTTCGGCGCCGACATCTTCGGCGACCAGTACAAGGACGTCGTGGCGTTCAGCCTGCTGGTGCTGGTGCTGCTGTTCCGCCCGACCGGCATCCTCGGCCGTCCGGAGGTTGAAAAAGTATGAGTTCGGTCATGACGAAAAATCTCAAGACAGCCATTTTCAGCGCCCTGCTGGTGGTGGCGGTGGCCTACCCTGTGCTGGGCCTGAAGCTGTCCACCATCGGCATCAAGCTGCAAGTCGAGGGTGCCAGCCCCGCAATTCTCTGGAGCATCGCCGCGTGCGCGATCGCGATGTTCTTCCGGCAACTGTTTCGTGGCCATTTCACTGCAGCGTGGAGCCAGGTACCGAAACTGCCGAGCATGCCGGGCAAAGCCAGCGAATTGCTGACGGAGCCCTCGACCCAGCGCTGGATCGTTCTCGGCCTGGTGCTGGTGGCCCTGGTATGGCCATTCTTCGGCTCGCGCGGCGCGGTGGATATCGCCACCCTGATCCTGATCTACGTGATGCTCGGCCTCGGCCTGAACATCGTGGTTGGCCTCGCCGGCTTGCTCGATCTCGGCTACGTGGCCTTCTACGCGGTCGGCGCTTACAGCTATGCGCTGCTGTCGTTCTACTTCGGCCTGAGCTTCTGGATCTGCCTGCCGGTCGCCGGCCTGATGTCGGCGTCTTTCGGCTTTATGCTCGGTTTCCCGGTTCTGCGCCTGCGTGGCGACTACCTGGCGATCGTCACCCTGGGCTTCGGCGAGATCATCCGCATCCTGCTGAACAACATGACCTGGTTGACCGGCGGCCCCAATGGCATCGGTTCGATCCCCAAGCCGACGCTGTTCGGCCTGTCGTTCGACCGCAAAGCCGCCGAGGGCATGCAGACCTTCCATGAATATTTCGGCATCGCCTACAACTCGATCAACAAGGTGATCTTCCTCTACCTGATCGCCCTGCTGCTGGTACTGCTGACCCTGTTCGTGATCAACCGCCTGCTGCGCATGCCGATCGGCCGTGCCTGGGAAGCGCTGCGCGAGGATGAGATCGCCTGCCGCGCCCTGGGCATGAATCCCACCATCATCAAGCTCTCGGCCTTCACCATCGGCGCCTGCTTCGCCGGTTTCGCCGGCAGCTTCTTCGCCGCGCGCCAAGGGCTGGTCAGCCCGCAATCGTTCACCTTCATCGAGTCGGCGATCATCCTCGCCATCGTCGTGCTGGGCGGTATGGGTTCGCAGTTGGGGATCATCCTGGCGGCCATCGTGATGATTCTACTGCCGGAACTGGCACGGGAATTCAACGAGTACCGCATGCTGATGTTCGGCGCCCTGATGGTGCTGATGATGATCTGGCGTCCGCAAGGCCTGTTGCCCATGCAGCGCCCCCACCTGGAGCTAAAACAATGAGCCGCCCTATTCTCGAAGTAAGCGGCTTATCCATGCGTTTTGGCGGCCTGCTGGCCGTCAACGGGGTGAGCCTGAACGTCAACGAAAAACAGGTCGTGTCGATGATCGGCCCGAACGGCGCCGGCAAGACCACGGTGTTCAACTGCCTGACCGGTTTCTACCGTCCCACCAGCGGCAATATCCGCCTAAACGGCGAGCAGATCGAAGGCCTGCCGGGCCACAAGATCGCCCGTAAAGGCGTGGTGCGGACCTTCCAGAACGTGCGCCTGTTCAAGGACATGACTGCGGTGGAAAACCTGCTGGTGGCGCAACACCGCCACCTCAACACCAACTACCTGTCCGGCCTGCTGAAGACTCCGGCGTTCCGCAAGAGCGAGCGTGAGGCAATGGAGTTCGCCGCGCATTGGCTGGAGCGGGTCGACCTGACCGAGTTCGCCAACCGCCCGGCCGGCACCCTGGCCTACGGTCAGCAGCGCCGCCTGGAAATCGCCCGTTGCATGATGACCCGCCCGAGCATCCTGATGCTCGACGAGCCGGCCGCCGGCCTCAACCCGCGGGAAACCGATGACCTCAAGGCATTGATTCGCGTGCTGCGCGACGAGCACAACGTCACCGTGCTGCTGATCGAGCACGACATGAAACTGGTCATGAGCATTTCCGACCATATCTATGTGATCAACCAGGGCACGCCCCTGGCCGATGGCACGCCGGAACAGATCCGCGCCAACCCGGACGTGATCAAAGCCTACCTGGGGGAAGCGTGATGCTGTATTTCGACAATGTTTCCACCTTCTACGGCAAGATCCAGGCGCTGCACAATGTCAGCGTCGAGGTCCGCCAAGGCGAGATCGTCACCCTGATCGGCGCCAACGGCGCCGGTAAATCGACCCTGCTGATGACGCTCTGCGGCTCGCCCCAGGCGGCCATGGGCAGTATCCGCTACCAGGGCGAGGAACTGGTCGGCCAGGAGACGCCGGAAATCATGCGCAAGAGCATCGCCGTAGTGCCGGAAGGCCGCCGCGTGTTCGCGCGTCTGACCGTGGAAGAAAACCTGGCGATGGGCGGCTTCTTCACCACCAAGGACGAGTTCCAGGAACAAATGGCCAAGGTCCTGCAGCTGTTTCCGCGGTTGCAGGAGCGCCTGATTCAGCGCGCCGGCACCATGTCCGGCGGCGAACAGCAGATGCTCGCCATCGGCCGCGCGCTGATGAGCAAGCCCAAGCTGCTGCTGCTCGACGAGCCGTCTCTGGGTCTGGCGCCAATCATCATCCAGCAGATATTCACCATCATCGAACAGTTGCGCGAAGACGGCGTGACCGTGTTCCTGGTCGAGCAGAACGCCAACCAGGCGCTGAAGCTGGCCGACCGCGGCTATGTGCTGGAGAACGGCCGGATCGTCATGCAGGGCAGCGGGCACGAGCTGTTGAATGATCCAAAAGTGCGCGACGCTTATTTGGGCGGTTAAAGCGCGCGTTGTAGGGAGGACATGGCGCAGCCTTGTCCGCCGCTGGCATCCGCATGGCGGACAAGCCTCCGGCATGTCCTCCCTACGAAGCCATGGACCTTGCGCATGAACATGGTGCGCGTACAGGCCGGATAGCCTGGCGCGCCTTTATCCTCTCCCCCACCCTATGGGCCAGCCAGTTACAATGGCCGTCCTTTCTCATCGATGAACGCTTCCATGACCGAGCCGATACGTCTATCCAAACGCCTGATCGAGATGACCGGCTGCTCGCGCCGCGAGGCAGAGCTGTATATCGAGGGCGGCTGGGTGACGGTCGACGGCGAGGTCGTCGAGGCGCCGCAATTCAAGGTGCTGGAACAACGCGTCGAACTGCATCCCGATGCCGTGGCGGCGCCGCTCGAGCCAGTCACCCTGTTGCTGCATGTGCCCTCCGGGCACTTTCCCGACCGCGCCGCGGAGTCCGTCAGCCCGGCCAGCCACTGGCCGGAAGACGCGTCGGGCATCCGCCCGCTGCACAGTCACTTCCTCCGTCTGAATACCTGCATCCCACTGCAGGCAGGCGCCGACGGCCTGCACGTGCTGACCCAGGATTGGCGCATCGAACGCAAGCTCAAGGAAGACCTGAGCAAGCTGGAACAGGAATACGTGGTCGAGGTGATCGGCACCCTCACCGCCAGCCAGCTGAAACGCCTCAACCACGGCCTGGTGTTCAACGGCACCGCCCTGCCACCATGCAAGGTCAGCTGGCAGAACGAAACCCGCCTGCGCTTCGCCTTGAAGAACCCGCTGCCCGGGCAGATCGTCTTCATGTGCAACAGCGTCGACCTCAAGGTGCTGGGCATGAAGCGCATCCGCATCGGCGGCGTGCCCCTGTCCAAGGTCCAGCCCGGCCAATGGCGCTACCTCGCCGGCAAAGAGCGTTTCTAACCCCTTATTTCTCAAGCCGGCGTCTTAACAGGCCGGCCCTTTCAGGACACCTACATGCTCAACAACGATGTACTGCGCAGCCTGCGCTACACCCTCGATATCAACGATGCGCAATTGGCCGCGATCATTCAGCTCAGCGGCAAGGAAGTCGAACTGGAAACACTCGACGCCCTGTTGAAGAAGGAAGACGAGGAAGGCTTCGTGGCCTGCGACGATGAGCTGATGGCGCATTTTCTCGACGGTCTGGTGTACTTCAAGCGCGGCAAGGACGATAGCCGCCCGCCACAGCCCTTCGAACTGCCGGTGACCAACAATATGGTGCTGAAAAAGCTGCGAGTGGCCTTCGAACTGAAAGAAGACGACATGCACGCGATCATGCACAGCGTCGACTTTCCGGTATCCAAGCCGGAGATGAGTGCACTGTTCCGCAAGTTCGGCCACAGCAACTACCGCACCTGCGGCGATCAGTTTCTACGTAACTTCCTTAAAGGGCTGACCCTGCGGGTACGCGGCTGAGTTCGCACTCGTCCCTGTGCGAGGCCCGGCGCATAGCCGCGTATTTCCAAACGCGATAATGACTGCCGGGCGGCAATAGGGCGATTAGGGTAATGGCACTCATCCGCTAACAAGGACTCGCCATGCACCCGTACTTTTCCCTGCAAGGCCGCACGGCCCTGATCACCGGCGGCAGCCGCGGCATCGGCAAGATGATCGCCAAAGCCTTTCTCGAAGCCGGCGCCACCGTCTACGTCTGCGCCCGCGATGGCGAAGCCTGCGCGCAGACCGCCGCCGAACTCTCGGCCTTCGGCACCTGCCACGGCATGGCCGCCAACCTGGCCAGCGAAGAAGGCGTGCAGGTACTGGCCGCGCAGCTGGCGGAAAAAATCGACCATCTGGATATTCTGGTCAACAACGCCGGCACCACCTGGGGCGCACCGCTGGAAAGCTACCCGGCGAAGGGCTGGGAAAAGGTCATGCAACTCAACGTGACCTCGGTGTTCAGCTGCATCCAGCAGTTGCTGCCGCTGTTGCGCAAGGCCGGCAGCGCCGTCAGCCCGGCGCGGGTGATCAACATCGGCTCGGTGGCCGGCATCACCTCCCACGGCGAAGACGCCTATGCCTACGGCCCGAGCAAAGCGGCGCTGCATCAGCTCTCGCGCATGCTCGCTCGCGAACTGGTCGGCCAGCACATCAACGTCAATGTGATCGCCCCCGGACGCTTCCCGAGCAAGATGACCCAGTTCATCGCCCAGGATGATGCGGCCATGGCCGAAGATTGCGCATTGATCCCGATGAAGCGCTGGGGCCGCGAGGAAGAAATGGCCGCCCTGGCGATCAGCCTGGCGAGCAGCGCGGGCGCCTACATGACAGGGACCATCATCCCCATCGATGGCGGTTTCCACCTCTGAGGATGGCGACGGGCAGCGACCTTTAGTCAGCTGCCCAGCTCCACCCGCACGGCTCTGCTAGCGTTAATTCGTTGAGACCTTTCATTTCGCCACTGGGGGAAAAGGAGGTTATTCATGGCCATTGCCGACTGGCGCATGCAGGGCGTCGAGTTCATCACCTGCAACTGCAACTGGGGCTGCCCCTGCCAATTCAGCGCGCCACCGACCCACGGCAATTGCCAGGCGGTGGCGTCGATGCATATAGAGCACGGACACTTCAATAATCAGGTGGTACTGGATGGCCTCTGCTGGGCCGCCACTTTCTCCTGGCCGGAGGCCATTCATAAAGGCAACGGCAGCTGCCAGGTGTTTATCGATGAGCGCGCCGACGAGGCGCAGCGTCAAGCCCTGCTGACCATCCTCTCCGGCCAGGAGAGCGATGTGGGTGCCAATGTATTTCAGGTATTCAGCAGCACCATGAGCGAGATGTTCGAGCCGCTGTTCGTGCCCATCAGCCTGTCGCTCGATGTCGATCAGCGCATGGCCCATCTGGATATCCCTGGGGTGCTGCAGGCCAGCGGTGAACCTATCCGCAGCCCCATCGACGGTAGCCCACAGCGCGCCCGAATAACCCTGCCCAATGGCTTCGAATTCCTCGAGGCGGAAGTGGCCAGCGGCAGTTTCCAGACTCAGGCCGCGCTGAAGCTGCAAGCCAAGGATAGTCATAGCCATCTGGCCCATGTGAACTTCACCGGCCATGGCATAGCGCCTTGAAGGTGAGTACATGGCAGGTTGCGACGGTGCGCTGGCGGCCAACCGGTGAACAGCTGCTGTTTCTTTTCTGTCTACTCGCGTTGGTCGCTCTGGCGTGGCTGGCATTGCTGCGGATGGCCAGTGCAATGAACAGCCCTGGCGGCATGGCCGATGCGGCGATGGCCGGCATGGCGATGCCCTGGAGCGCGGGCGATGCGCTGCTGATGTTCGCCATGTGGTCGGTGATGATGGTCGGCATGATGCTGCCCAGCGCCCTGCCGATGTTGCTGCTCTACCAGCAGATTCTGCGCAAGCGCCTGCCGACGGCACGCCGCCATCTGGCCTTGGCGCTGTTCTGCGCCGCTTATGTCTGCGTCTGGGTCGGGTTCGCTTTGTTGGCCACGGCATTGCAGTGGGCCCTTGAACAGCTCGCCCTGCTCAACCGCGAGGAGATGCGCAGTACCAGCAGCGCGTTGGCGGCCGGCCTGCTACTGGTTGCAGGCATCTACCAGTGGCTGCCGAACAAAGCGGCCTGCCTGGAGCACTGCCGCGGGCCGCTGCATTTTCTCCTCGGCTACTGGCAGTCCGGAGTGCTCGGCGGTTGGCGCATGGGCCTGGCTCACGGCGCGTATTGCCTGGGCTGCTGTTGGGCGCTGATGGGCCTGCTGTTCGTGGTCGGGGTGATGAACCTGTTCTGGGTAGCGCTGATCGCCGTCTATGTACTGCTGGAAAAGGTCCTGCCCCTGGGAGCCTGGATCGGCCGCCTGAGCGGACTGTCGTTAATCGCCTGGAGTCTGTTGCTGCTTGGCCAGCTGCCATGGAGCACCTGAGTTGTGGCGCGATCCTTAAGGCCGGCGGCCAATGCGGGTAAGATGGCCATCCCGCCACCGCCGACCGCCGCCCCATGCCCTACTCCGTCTCGCCCATCGGCTTCGTCCGCTCCTGCTTCAAGGAGAAGTTCGCCATTCCCCGTCAACCGCAACTGGCGCCTGCGGCCCGTGGTGTACTGGAACTGCTGGCGCCCTTCGACAGCGGCGAAGCGGTACAGGGGCTGGAGCAGGTCAGCCATGTCTGGTTGCTGTTTCTCTTTCACCAGGCCCTGGAAGACAAACCACGGCTGAAAGTGCGTCCGCCGCGCCTGGGCGGTAACCAATCGGTCGGAGTGTTCAGCACCCGCGCCACGCACCGACCGAATGGCATCGGCCAGTCGGTAGTCAAGCTCGACCGCATCGAGCCCGGCAAACTCTGGCTCTCCGGCATCGATCTGCTCGATGGCACCCCGGTACTGGATATCAAGCCTTACGTCCCCTATGCCGACAGCGTGGCCGATGCCTACAACCGCATCGCCGATAGCGCACCGTCGCTGATCGAAGTGACCTGGCAGGACAGCGCCCTGCACCAGGCCCACAGCCACGGCCAGCGTCTGGGCGAGCCCCTGGTCGAGCTGATCGAACAGTGCCTGGCCCAGGACCCGCGCCCGGCCTATCAGCGCCCAAGCCCCGAACGTCACTATGGCGCCGGTTTCTGGGACATCGATGTGCGCTGGCACTACCCGCAACCGGGAATGATTTGCGTGCTGGAAGTGGTCGCAGCCAGCTAGGGGGTTGCGCTGCCCACCACGCGTGCCCGCTACATGAGCGCGCGGCCACATGGTTGGTCAAACCGCGCCGCCGCAGCAAAAATTCACACGATTGTTTGCCCGTAAGTCCTGACTAACGGCTAAGGTAGGTTTATGAGCCTTGCTTCTAAGCATCACCACGGCTCAGATACCGCCAACAGAAGCATCGGAATGAAAACCAAGAACTATCTCCAGCCAGGCAACATTGTCGACCTGCTCCTCGATGCCATTTGCGTTGTTGACAGAGAGGGCCGCTTCATCTTCGTTAGCCCGGCCTGTGAACGTGTTTTTGGCTACAGTGCCGATGAAATGATCGGCCGAGCGATGATCGATATGGTCTATCCGCCGGACCGCGAAATAACCCTGCAAGCGGCCCGCGACATCATGTCGGGCAATAGCAAACCCAACTTCGAGAACCGCTACCTGCGCAAGGACGGCCAGATCGTGCATATCCTCTGGTCGGCGCGCTGGTCGGATAACGATCAGGTACGTATTGCCGTGGCCCACGATATCAGCGAGCGCAAACGTGGCGAATCCTTGCAAGCGGCGCTCTTTGCGATTTCCGAAGCGGCGCACTCGACCAGCGATCTACCCGGTCTGTTTCGCCAAGTACATATGATCGTCGGCGAGCTGCTGCCCACGATCCACTTTTCCGTCATGCTGCATGACGAACAAAGCGGTGAATTGAGTTTTCCCTACCATGCCGACGAACGTCAGCACGTATCGGCGGCGCACGACCCGAGTTCGGCAGCTCTCGGCGCCGAGGTAATTCGCAGCGGCAAGACCCTGCTGCTCTCGGCGGAAACCCTGGCGCAACAACCCGAACACCTGCGCACGCTCGATTGCGACTCGCACTACTGGCTGGGTGTACCACTCAATTCGCACAAGGGCACTGTCGGCGCCCTGATCGTGCAAAGCCAGTCTCCGGATGCGCGCTACAACGAAAAGGACAAGGAACTGCTGCAGTTCGTATCCATCCAAGTGGCGACGGCCATCGAGCGCCAGCAGATGATCAGCCGTCTGCAGTTCATGGCGCAGTACGACCAGCTCACCGGTCTGCCCAATCGCGCGCTGTTGGCCGATCGCCTGCAACTCGCCCTGGCCAGAGCGAAGCGCGAGCAGTTGCAACTGGCTTTGCTGTTTCTCGACCTGGACAAGTTCAAGCAGGTCAACGATACCCTCGGCCACACCGCTGGCGATCTGTTGCTGCAATTGGTCGCCGAACGCATCCAGCACTGCCTGCGCGCCATGGATACGGTGGCGCGCTTTGCCGGCGATGAATTCGTGGTATTGCTCGAAGACTTCCACTCGCCCGACCACGCGTCCCTGGTCGCAGAAAAAATCCGCCTGGCGCTCAATCAACCCTTCGATATCCATGGCCATAGCCATCGAGTGCTACCAAGCATCGGCATCGCCCTCTATCCGCAGCACGCCACCAATTCGCAACAACTGCTCAGCCAGGCCGACAACGCCATGTACTTGGCGAAGAAGAACGGCGGCAATCGTTATCAACTGGGGGCGGAGCAACGCCTGAACTGCGATATTCCGTCGTAACACGGGCAGACGATGGATATCCCCGGATTGCATCCGGGCTACAAGCACGCGTCAGGATGTCCAGCATCTACAAAAATGCCGCTCAGGTTGTTCAACCTGAGCGGCATTTTGTCTTACGCAAGGGGGCTGCTCACTTCTCGACGAAGGCACGCTCGATCAGGTAATCGCCCGGTTCGCCCATGCGTGGGGAAACCTTCAAACCGAAGCTGTCGAGTACCGCGCTGGTCTCGTCGAGCATGCTCGGACTGCCGCAGATCATCGCGCGGTCGTCCTGCGGGTTGATCGGTGGCAGGCCGATATCGCGGAACAACTTGCCGCTGCGCATCAGGTCGGTCAACCGGCCCTGGTTTTCGAACTCTTCGCGAGTCACCGTGGGGTAGTAGATCAGTTTGCTCTTCAACGCTTCGCCGAAGTACTCGTTCTGCGGCAGATGCTCGGTGATGAACTCGCGATACGCCACTTCGTTGACATAGCGCACACCATGCACCAGCACGACTTTCTCGTAGCGCTCGTAGGTTTCCGGGTCCTGGATCACGCTCATGAACGGCGCCAGGCCGGTACCGGTGCTCAGCAGGTACAGGTGCTTGCCGGGCAGCAGATCGTCGAGCACCAGGGTGCCGGTGGGCTTGCGGCTGACCATCAGCTCGTCGCCGGGCTTGAGGTGCTGCAACTGCGAGGTCAGCGGGCCGTTTTGCACCTTGATACTGAAGAACTCCAGATGCTCTTCGTAGTTAGGGCTGGCGATCGAATAGGCGCGCATCAACGGACGACCATTGTCCTGCTGCAAGCCGATCATCACGAACTGGCCATTCTCGAAACGCAACCCGGTGTTGCGGGTGGTCTTGAAACTGAACAAGGTGTCGTTCCAGTGATGGACGCTGATTACACGCTCGACATTCAGGTTGCTCATGCGGGTTCCTCGAGAATCGCGGCTATGTGTACAAGTTGCATGAATGTTAAACGGGCGCTTGTTATCTGTTAAGTTGATTATCAAGATATGGGTTATCGGTTATATAGATATGAAATTTACCCTCAGGCAACTGCAAGTCTTCGTCGCCGTGGCTCAACAGGAAAGCGTCTCGCGCGCGGCGGATTCGCTGGCCTTGTCGCAATCGGCCACCAGCACTTCGCTCAGCGAACTGGAGCGGCAAACCGATTGCCAGCTATTCGACCGCGCCGGCAAACGGCTGATTCTCAATGCCCTGGGCTCGCAGCTATTACCCCAGGCGGTGGCCCTGCTCGACCAGGCCAAGGAGATCGAGCGTTTGCTGGGCGGCAAGAGCGGCTTCGGCTCGCTCAACGTCGGCGCCACCCTGACGGTGGGCAACTACCTCGCGACCTTGCTGATCGGCAACTTCATGCAACGCCACCCGGAATGCCGGGTGCAATTGCAGGTGCACAACACCGCCTACGTAGTGCAGCAGGTCGCCCACTACGAGTTGGACATGGGCCTGATCGAGGGCGACTGCCAGCACCCGGATATCGAAGTGCAACCCTGGGTCGAGGATGAGCTGGTGGTGTTCTGCGCGCCGCAGCACGCGCTGGCGCAACGCGGCGAAGCGAGCCTGGACGAGCTGACCCAGGAAGCCTGGATTCTCCGGGAACAGGGCTCTGGCACACGCCTGACCTTCGACCAGGCCATGCGTCACCATCCGCGGTCGCTGAACGTGCGGCTGGAGCTGGAACATACCGAAGCGATCAAGCGCGCAGTGGAATCGGGTCTGGGCATCGGTTGCATCTCGCGCCTGGCGCTGCGCGACGCCTTCCGCCGCGGCAGTTTGGTCGCGGTGGAAACGCCCGAACTGGATCTACGTCGGCAGTTCTACTTCATCTGGCATAAGCAGAAGTACCAGACCGCCGCCATGCGTGAATTCATCGAGCTATGCCGGGCGCTCACCGCCAACGTCAGACGCAGCGACGAAATCGTCCTGCCGAATATCGCCTGATCGCTGTGCGGCTTGGCTTAGCGCGCGGGTACATCCAGCAGGATCACCAGCCAGACGCTGCCGATCAGGGTCAGGGAGACGAACTGTGCGGCGCTGCCCATGTCCTTGGCGGTTTTCGACAGAGGGTGCAGATCCAAGGAGATGCGATCGATCGCCGCCTCGACCGCCGAGTTGAGCAGCTCGACGATCAGCGCCAACAGACAGACCGCAATCATCAGCGCCCGCTCGACGCGGCTGACGTCGCAATAGAACGCCAGGGGAATCAACAGCAGATTAATCAGCAACAGCTGGCGAAAAGCGGCTTCACCGGTGAAGGCGGCCCGCAAGCCATCCAGTGAATACCCAGCGGCATTGAAAATACGTTTGAGGCCGGTCTGACCTTTGAATGGAGACATGGAATCCGACTGCTGAATTTAATCGCGGCAGGCTACGCCAATGCGGGCCCGCTCCACCAGATATTTTCCATCAACTGGGCGGTATCGATTCCAGATGCTGCAACAGCAGCGCTGCCTGAGTACGGGTGCGCACCCCGAGCTTGCGGAAAATAGCCGTCACATGCGCCTTGACCGTGGCCTCGGAAACACTCAACTCATAGGCGATCTGCTTGTTAAGCAGACCATCGCAGACCATGGTAAGGACGCGGAACTGCTGCGGCGTGAGGCTGGCCAAGCCGGCACTGGCGGCCTTGGCTTCCGCCGAAACGTCGGCACCTTCCTGCACTTGCGGCGGCCACCAGGCATCGCCATCGAGCACCCCTTTGACGGCCTGCTGGATCACCTCCAACGTGCTGGACTTGGGAATGAAACCGCTGGCGCCGAATTCGCGGGCGCGCGCCACGACCGCGGCATCCTCCTGAGCAGAGACCATCACCACCGGCACCTGGGGGTATTGCCCGCGCAACAGCACCAGGCCGGAGAAGCCATAGGCGCCTGGCATGTTCAGGTCGAGCAGCACCAGATCCCAATCCGACTTCTGCCCCAGGCAGGCCTCCAGCTCGGCAATGCTGGCAGCTTCCACCAGGCGCACCTCGGGGCCCAGGCCCAGGGTCAATGCCTGTTGCATGGCGCTACGAAACAGCGGGTGATCGTCGGCAATCAGGATTTCATAAACGGCCATGGCGGATCCTGTTCTTGTTATTAATGGGCTACGACATCGCTAACGATACCGGGCAATCGCCGGCCCCCTCAGGTTAGCGCAAAGGCACAGATGCGCCGCAGTCGGCGCTCAGCATGCCGGGCGCCGACCAGGTGGTCAAGCGCAGCGCTTTAGGGCACAGTCTGCATCCTTTTCATCTATTGGAATGCTTTGGTATGCCAAGTCACGCATTGCGCGCCGACCTGTTGATGTTGTCGACCGCGATTATCTGGGGCACGGTGTTCGTCGCTCAAAGGCTGGGGATGGATGCGGTCGGACCGTTCCTTTATAGCGGGCTCCGCTTCAGCCTCGCGGCCCTGGTGCTGCTGCCACTGCTACCGTTGCTCGAACGCCGCGCCAGCGACAGCGCCCCGCCTCCGTTGAACCGGCACTTGCTGCTGGGCGGCGGCCTGATGGGCCTGGCGTTGGCCCTGGGGATCAACCTGCAGCAGGTCGGCTTGCTCTTCACCAGCGTGACCAACTCAGGCTTCATCACTGGCTTGTACGTGATTATCGTGCCGCTGCTCGGCCTGTTTATCGGCCACAAGACCGGCCTGGGCATCTGGCTCGGCGCTTCGCTGGCGGTGGTCGGTATGTTTCTGCTCAGTGTCGGCGACGGCTTTCAGGTGGCCTCCGGCGACTGGTTGCAGCTGGCGGGCGCATTCGTCTGGGGCATCCACGTATTGATGGTCGGTTTCTTCGCCAGACGCCATGACCCGCTGCGGCTGGCGATCGTGCAATTCATCATCTGCGCGGCGATCAGCCTGCTGCTGGCGCTGTGGTTCGAAGAAATCCGGCTCTCCATGATTATCACCGCCGGCCCGGCGATCCTCTATGGCGGCCTGCTCGGCGTGGCCGTCGGCTTTACCCTGCAGGTCATCGCCCAGAAGCACGCCATCGCCTCGCACGCGGCGATCATTCTCTCGCTAGAGGCGGTATTCGCCGCGCTCGCCGGCGCGATCTTGCTCAATGAGAGCCTGGATCTGCGTGGTTATATTGGCTGCGCACTGATGTTCGGCGGCATGCTGGTGGCCCAGCTCTGGCCGAAGAAGGCGATCTAGCAGGCCGTTGAAAAGCACCTGCCAGGGCAAGCGCTCGCGGTTACGGCAAAAAGGCCTGCAAGCGACGGTGCAATGCGTCGTCCAGATTGAGTGCGCGCGGAGCCTTGGCAGCCAGGTAGTGCTGACTGAACACATCCAGGTAGGCATTCAAGCCGTCCGCGGCGCGCTGGTCGCCGGCCAGCTCCAGACAAAGCGCAGCCACTTCCACGGTGCACAGGTGATCGTCGCGCTTGGAGCGCCGCAGGCGGTAGCGTGACAACTGCTCAGGCTGCAGGCTGAGCACCGGCAAACCGTCGAGATAGGGGCTTTTGCGAAACATCTTGCGTGCTTCGGACCAGGTCGCGTCGAGCAGCACGAAAAGCGGCCGTTTGCCGGCCGTGACCGCCACCTCGCTGACGACTCGCTCTGGCGCCGCGTATTCGCCGGGAAACACCAGATAGGGCTGCCATTGCGGATCGTCGAGCAAGGCCGGCAGGGCCGGATCCACCGCCGTGCGCAACCAGCCGAACGCGGAGGTATCGGCCAGGGCATCGGCGATCAACCAGCCGGTATTGCTAGGCTTGAGCGCCTCGACATCGTGCATCAGCAGGCACACCGCCGATTGCGCGGGGAGTCGCGGACGCCAGGCGCACAGGCAATGACTGGGTACCAAGCGACAACCCGGACAGCGTACCGCCCGACTGCCACGCGCCAGGAACGGCTTTTTGCTAATAGCGAGACGAGCGGTACGCAGACGAGCGACGGCGTGACTCATGGCAATAGCACGCAAGGGGAATGGGAGAACATGGATAATCCTGAATCGGCCGGCCGCGTAGTCTAACAAAGCTGCATGGATGCTGAGCAGCGCGTTCGGCATCTGCCGACCGGATAGCAGCCGGTAGCAGAGTGCTTGCGATTGGCGGGCGCGCTGAGCCGACAGGCACGTAAGATGGCCCCCGCTGAACCACGCCGGGGCAACCCGGTCGAAGGTGCCAATCGAAGAATGTTCGAATCAATTAGGGAGAACCCCATGTTGCGCTTGATCGTCCTGACCCTGAGCTTGAGCCTGCCGCTGTGCAGCTATGCTGAGTCGTTGAAGGATTTCGAATTGAACAAGCTGCTCGAACGAGTGGCCAAGGAAAGCAGCATCGGCACGCCGCGGGCGATCAATGAAGACATTCTCGACCAAGGCTACAGCGTCGAGGGCAACCAGCTGATCAATCACTTGAGCGTGCGCCCCGCCCACGCGGCAAAGATGCGCGGCAACCCGGACAGCGTGCGTAGCCAGCTGGCCAGCAGCGTCTGCCAGAACACGGGCTATCGCCAGCTGCTGGCTCGCGGAGCCGTGCTGCGTTATGAGTTCACCGAGTACAAAAGCAACCTACCGGTCACCAGCGAGCGCTTTGCCAGGAGCGATTGCGGACAATAGTCGGCCGCCGAACGGCCAGCCGCTGCTCGCGATTCACGCCTGGTAGGGGCTGCTGGCGCTCAAGTATCGCGCTGTCGTCGTTGCTGGGCATCGCCGACACGCAATTCGGCGAGCAACGATTCCAGGTGACGTGAGCGTCGCGCGCCACCTTCAAGGCGGCGCAGGCACTCATTTTCCAGGCTCAGATGATTGTCCCGCGCGGCTTGCTGCAGCAGGCGGTGCAACGCCAGATCGATCTCCAACACCAACTTAGGCATACCTGCCCCTCCCTTCCCCATCTTTCCTGCCATCGAGCATGCTGCGCAATTCCAACTTCGACGCCGCCCTGTGCCCACTCAGCGCAGAGACTGCGGATCGCCCCGCCCGGACAAAGCGGCCAGTTCCTGCTCCTGCAACAACCTCTGCGGGGCAATTGCCAGAAGCTCCGCGACCGACCGCAGCACATGCGCCCAGGTTGCCCGGTTCGCAAACAGCATTCCGGCCTCGTCGAAAGTGCCGCCGCGATTGCGGTATCCCAACACCCGGTTGCTGCCGCTATCGCCCAGTATGGGCCAGAGATGGCCGCGAGCAACTTCCGGTCGCATATGAGTCAACATCACCCGATAACGACAAGCTGCGGGGAACAACCGCTCGCGCACCGGCTGGGGCGCCAGCACCTGCGCCTCCCAGTGATCGCGCGGCTCGCGAAAGCGTCCCGGTTCCTGCAAGTAAATCAGATGCCAAGGGATATTCGCGGCACTCAGACGAGTGGTAGCACGGCGCATCTCCGCCAGCTGATAGGCACCATTGGCGATCAGCAAAATGGGAGCATCGCCTTCGCGCTTGTCTACCAGTAACGCCCCTTCGGCAGCCAGCTGCTCGGCCTGCTGCCGCTCGAATTGCATCGGCCGCTCGCGCTTGGGGCTGACCACGCAGGCCAACTGGCCGCGCGCCTGATAGATCGTCGGCAGCAATGCCAGCAGCGAGTTGTGATCGGCTGGAAACACCACGCGCATTACGTCGCCCATTTCAGCCAATAACGCCTCGCAAAAGGTCGTGTCCTGATGCGACTGCTGGTTCTTGCCGTTTTCCCAGGTATGCGAAGTGGCCACCAGCGGCCAGCCCAGCCAACCGGCGGACCTCCCTGCCTCCTTCTGCTGACGGGCGAAGATCAGCGTCTGCCGCACAGCGCCGAGCATCTTCACGCAGAACGCTTCATAGCTCGCAACCAGATTCAGACCCGCCCGATTGGCCAAGCAGGCGGACACTACCGCCTCCTCGTTGAGCGCTGTGATCACCGCGCCATGCAGCGCCTCAGTCGGATTTTCGGGCTCGCAGACCCGATGCTTGAGCGCATCGAGCACACCGCCCAAACGGTTACTGGCCAGCTCATCAGGGTTACCGACCCGCGGCCGCAAGTGGGGATTGGCCTGCACCAGATCGACGAAGAAACGGTCGAGTGCGGCCATTGGCGAGCAGTTGTCGTTGCGGTATTGCAGTGCCGGCATCGATGTCAGTTCGGGCCGACGCGCCGTCAACGGATTATCACGCTCCGCCACACGCCCGCCGCGCACAGCGAACAGGGCGCAGGCCTCGGCCAATACAGGGGGTGCGACCCAGAGCGCCGCCGCATGTTGATTGAATAGGTCACGGGCCTGCTGGTCGTGCCGGGGATTGGCCGGCAGCGGCAGGTTATGCGCAGCGTTGCTGCCCGCACCGTAGAAGCCATAGCCCTTGACGGTTTCGGCAAGGCCGTAGGGCATCGGCAAGGGATAACGCAATATGCCATTGTGCAACTCCTCGACCCGATGCCCGAGACGCTGCTCCATTTCCCACAGCGCGCAGACGAACGCGGCAGGGTCGCGGCCGTCAAAGCTGATTGGATCGAATCCGCAATGGCGCAGATGCTCGCGAAACCCCTCCAGGCCGGCAAAGGTACCGAGTTCGGTGCGTTGTTCTATACGACGGCCATTGGCGATCATCACCGGCAGGGCCACACCACAATCCTCGGCCCGCCACCAACGCGGCATCCAGTCGCTGCCGCGCTGCTCCTCGGCGGCGCCATCGGAAAGAAACGCCACCAGCGTCTCTCCGGGCAGCGGTAGATGGCTATATTGCAACTCGGCAAACCCCAGGTAGCCGCCTTCGGCGATGCCCCCCGCGGTGTGCGGATTGACATGACTACCCAACGGCACGCCCGAGGTACCGTCGGCTGCCTGGGCATAGCTGTAGAAATCCGCCACCAAGCTGCTCATGCCCTGCTCGTCGCAGGTATAACGCGCCGCCTGCTCGGGGTACTGATTGGCGGTGAGCAGGTTGAGCGCCTCGATAGCCGCCACGCAATGGCCCTGCCCCATGAGCCAGGCGCGGGTTTTGCCGGTCAGCGTATTCAACCCCAGATAGCCGGCATAGGCCGGCACCATGTTCAGCGAACCACCGGTATGCCCTTCGGGTTTGCGTTTGAAATCCTCCGCCGCCAGCTCGCTGCCATCGAGGCGCACACGCTGCGCATAGGTCATGTGCACCACCAGCCAAAGGCCCGCCGTGCTTAGACGATCGAGGGCGCGGAACAGTCGATAAACACTGGCCAGGTTGCTCTGCAAGCCCCCCTGCACCAACTGATGGGCCAGGCGAAACACCGCCGCGCAGGTCTGCGGACTATGCTGTACAGGACCATAACCACGCTGCCAGTCGGCGAAGTCGGGCTGGGCGAGTGCGTGTTCGGCCAATTGCTCGGCGCCAGGCAGTATCTGAGGCATGAGAGGGTTCCTTCTGAATGGTCGACAGACCCTATGTTGGCTTCACCATGGCCATGCTGACTTACATCAAGACCTCTGACCTGAAAAACCGCCAATCTGCAGAAGAATAAGTTTCTAACAGAAGGAATTTCCCGTGGCCTTACTCAGCTTTCTCGGTGCCATTCAACAAGTGACAGGCTCCTGCTACCTGATCGAAAGCCGCGACGGCGCCAAGATTCTGCTCGATTGCGGCATGCGTCAGGGCCGCCGCGAAGAAGAGCAAGGCAACCGCGACGCCTTTGCCTTCGATCCGCTAAGCCTGGATGCAGTGGTGATTTCCCATGCCCATATCGACCATACCGGTCTATTGCCCAAACTGGTCAACGCGGGCTATCGCGGCCCCATCTATGCAACCGAGGCCACCTGCGAGCTGATGGAGTTGATGTTGCTCGACGCCGCCTTTATCCAGGAAAAGGACGCCGAATGGGAAAACAAGTGGCGGGCGCGCCTCGGCAAACCGGCAATCGCCCCCCTGTACACCATTGCCGATGCCGAACAGACGCTCCAGCAGCGACGCCCAGTGGCCTATGCAACGAACCAGGACGTGGCCGCAGGGGTGCAGGTGACGTTCCATGACGCCGGGCATATTCTCGGCTCGGCGATCGTCGAGCTGGAAATCCAGGACCACCATCTGACCCGGCGCCTGGTGTTTTCCGGCGACCTGGGCAATACCTGCTCGCCGTTGATGCATAACCCCAGCACCCTGAGCCGTGCGGATGTGGTGCTGCTCGAGTCCACCTATGGCGACCGCGATCACCGCTGCAGCGAGGATACCCTCGATGAACTGGCGGACATTCTGCAACAAGCCCATCGCGACGGCGGCAACGTACTGATTCCCTCCTTCGCCGTCGGTCGCACCCAGGATCTGATTTTCTACCTCGGACGTTTCTATCAGGAGGGTCGTCTGCCGCAACAAGCGGTGTTTCTCGACAGCCCCATGGCGATCCGCGCCAATGCCATCTATTCGCACTTCCAGCACCAATTCAATTCGGCCGACCGCGCCTTGCTGGAGGCCAAGAGCGTCAAACGTATCGAAGACTGGCTACCTATTCTGCGCTGCACCCCCTCTCCGGAGGAGTCCATGGCGATCAATCGGATCAAGAGCGGTGCGATCATCATCGCCGGCAGTGGGATGTGCACCGGCGGTCGCATCGCCCATCACTTCAAGCACAATCTCTGGCGCAGCGAATGCCATGTGGTGTTTCCCGGCTTTCAGGCCAGAGGCACCCCCGGCCGGGCCATTGTCGATGGTGCCGAAGCGGTGAAAATGCTGCACCAGCGAATCGCGGTAAAAGCCAGGATCCATACCCTCGGCGGCTTTTCCGCCCATGCCGGGCGCTCGCAACTGATCGACTGGGCCAGCCACTTCGAGCATCACCCGGAGCTGTACCTGGTGCATGGCGAACTGGAAAAAATGCAGGCCTTGCAACAGGCATTACGCGAGCGCCTGAACTGGATCGCCAACATTCCAGAACCCGGCGAGCAAATCGCCCTCTAACGGGCCGTTGAACCCCAGACGAGGCAGCCAGAGACAGAGTTCAGGCGTCGCGCCTGGGTTCGACGGCTGTGCACGAATTTTCAGACGCGGCGCCTAGCGCGCCTCGCAGCCGAAATCGTGTCGGCAACGTGGGCAGTTTTCAACCGCCGCCGAAGCCAGGACGACGACTATTTCCATCACTACACAGGAGCCCAGCCATACTCATAGCAAGGCGGGGCTCGCCATAGCGCATGCCTGGTCGGCATCAGAAGGAGACGTTGTATGCCCTATGAAACAGACGATTACCTATCTCGGCACGTACAAACCAGCGGCACCGACCTGGGCAGCAAGATAGCCGAGCTGGTTGCTCTGGTCGCGCCGCCGGACAGCCCCAACACGCCGCTCTACCGCGACATGTTCATCACCGTGGCACGCATGGCCCAGGCCGACCGCAATCGCTGGGACGCCAAGATCATGCTGCAGACCTTGCGGGAAATGGAGCACGCCTTCAGTACCCTGGAGCAGTTCAAGCGCCGGCGCAAAGTTACCGTATTCGGTTCGGCGCGCACGCCCAGGGAGCACCCGAGCTATAGCCTGGCCCGCGAACTGGGCGAGGTGCTGGCACGGCTCGATCTGATGGTGATCACCGGCGCTGGCGGCGGCATCATGAACGCGGCCCATGAAGGTGCAGGGCGAGACAACAGCCTGGGTTTCAACATCACCCTGCCCTTCGAGCAAAAAGCCAACCCCATCGTCGGCGGCACCGACAATCTGCTGTCGTTCCATTTCTTCTTTCTGCGCAAGCTGTTCTTCGTCAAGGAAGCCGATGCCCTGGTGTTCTGCCCCGGCGGCTTCGGCACCCTGGATGAAGCAGTGGAAGTCCTGACCCTGATCCAAACCGGCAAAAGCCCACTGGTGCCGATCATTTTGCTCGACGAGCCCGAAAGCACTTATTGGCAGGAAGCCCTGCGCTTTATTCGCGAACAACTCCGGGACCGACACTACATTCTGCCCAGCGATATGCAGCTGATGCGCCAGGTGCACAGCGCTGAAGAGGCAGGCGAGGAAATCGCCCGGTTCTACCGTAACTTTCACTCCACCCGCTGGCTCAACGGCAACCTGCTGATCCGCATGACCCACCCGCTCAGCGATAGCGCATTACAGACCCTCGACAAAGAGTTTGCCGACCTGTGCCTGAGTGGCAGCTACCAACAACAGCCCTGCTGCGAAGCGGAAAGCGACGAACCGGAATTCCGCGAGATGACGCGCCTGGCCTTCCACTTCAATGCCCGCGATCATGGCCGCCTGCGGGAGCTGGTGGACTTCCTCAATCTGCCGCAGAACTGGGCGGGTAACCGCTAACAGGCGGCTTGGGTGGAGATTTGGCGGTAAGCTGCTTGGCCATCGCGCCAAGGCCGCTGCTATAGCCGAGCGATGATCAGTCCGCCGTATCGCCGCGTAAACCGCCCCCTGTATGCATCCGAGCTACGAAGTTGAGCACATGCAAATGACGCAACCGACTGACCTGGAGCCCAGATAAGCCTTGGCGCAATCCGGGGAAATTACGCAAAGAACCGGATTGTCTCCTGCTACGTAACGGCGCGCCTGCTGTAGAAGCAGCCTTAACGGTAGGAACCAGCTCGCCGGCGCCCCCAAAGGAACGCCCACCCACTAGGCTGCAAAAAAAATGCCCCCGTACCGTACCGCATTGCTCTTAGGCACCGAAGCTTAGGTGTGGGGGGACTGACTTCGTAGGACGCGTCGTGCGCACCAGGAATCTGCGCCAGCGCTGGTACGTATCGTGCCTCTACCCATTTCGGCCTCTGCAAGCAGAGTCATTCTCCTCAGGGGCCCCATGTAACAGGCAATAGGTAGATAGCAAAAAAGAAAGCCCACCGCTTGCGCTGTGGGCTCAAAGGGGAAATCAGTCCATATCCATGCCGCGTAGCAAACGCCCGATCAGATCCGCGGGGTAACCGCGGTAGCTGAGAAAACGCCCCTGCTGCGCCCGCTCCCGGGCATCACCAGGTAGCTGCCCGGCATACTTACGCCGCCAGGTCGCTTCCAATTGTTCCCGCCAGTCGATCCCGCTCTCGCGTATCGCCTGTTCGACATCTCCACGGGGCAGGCCACGCTGGGTCAGCTCCTCACGGATGCGCAACGGCCCATAACCGGCACGCGCGCGATAACTGACAAAACTCTCCAAATAACGCGACTCGGACAGCAAGCCCTCTTGCGCCAAACACTCGAGGGCCGTTTCGATCAAATCGTCGGCAGCGCCACGTTTGCGTAACTTGCGGGCCAACTCGACCCGGCCATGCTCGCGCCGCGCCAGCAGATCCATGGCCGCCCGTCGCACCGCGACGGGGTTATCCAGAACAATGGACATGGGCGCAGGGATCAGGCGTCGGCGTCAGCCAGATCGTCGGCAGTCGAATTGGCCTTGACCGTCGGGCTGACAACCAGCAGCTTTTCACGGATCAGACCTTCGACGGTACGTGCAACTTCGGGGTTGTCTTCCAGGTATTTGGCCGAGTTGGCCTTGCCCTGACCGATCTTGTTGCCCTGATAGCTGTACCAGGCGCCGGATTTTTCCAGCAGCCCGAGCTGCACGCCGAGGTCGATGATCTCGCCATTGCGGTAGATGCCCTTGCCGTAGAGGATCTGGAACTCGGCCTGGCGGAATGGCGGTGCCACCTTGTTCTTCACGACCTTGACCCGGGTTTCGCTGCCGACCACTTCGTCGCCTTCCTTCACCGCGCCGGTGCGGCGAATGTCCAGGCGAACCGAGGCGTAGAACTTCAGGGCGTTACCACCGGTGGTGGTTTCCGGGCTGCCAAACATCACGCCGATCTTCATGCGAATCTGGTTGATGAAAATCACCAGGCAGTTGGCGTTCTTGATGTTGCCGGTGATCTTGCGCAGCGCCTGGGACATCAAGCGTGCTTGCAGGCCCACGTGCATGTCGCCCATTTCGCCTTCGATCTCCGCCTTCGGCACCAGGGCCGCCACGGAGTCGACGACGATCACGTCGATGGCGTTGGAGCGCACCAGCATGTCGGTGATTTCCAGGGCTTGCTCGCCGGTATCCGGCTGCGAAACCAACAGATCGTCAACATTCACGCCCAGCTTGCCGGCATATTCAGGATCGAGCGCATGCTCGGCGTCGACGAATGCGCAGGTCGCGCCAAGCTTCTGCGCTTCGGCAATGACCGACAGGGTCAGGGTGGTTTTACCGGAGGACTCAGGCCCGTAAATCTCGACGATCCGGCCTTTCGGCAAGCCGCCGATGCCCAGTGCGATATCCAGACCGAGAGAACCGGTGGAGATGGCCGGAATCGCCTGACGGTCGTGATCGCCCATGCGCATGACCGCGCCCTTGCCGAACTGCTTTTCGATCTGGCCCAAGGCTGCCGCCAAGGCGCGCTTCTTATTCTCGTCCATTTAAGTCCTCACGTAATAGAGAAGGGCCTGCTAGCGGCCATCAACAACTGTATATGTAGCCAGTATTATTCCACAGGGCAAGTCGCCCGCCTACCCCGCATTTGGATTTTCTTGCATGACCAACCGCAATAGCCCCGCCAGTGCGGCCTCGACCGTTTGTCGGCGAATTTCTGCCCGGTCGCCCGGGAAGAGGCGGCGCTGACTGAACAGCTGCTCGCCATCGCCCCAGGCCAGCCAGACGGTGCCCACCGGCTTCTCCGGCGAGCCGCCGTCCGGCCCCGCCACGCCGCTGACCGCAACCGCATAGCGCGCCCCGCTCTGCGCCTGGGCGCCACGCACCATGGCCTCGACCACTTCACGGCTAACCGCACCGACCTGATCGAACAACTGCGACGGCACCTCCAGCTGCTTGGTTTTCTGCGCGTTGGAATAGGTTATATAGCCGGCCTCGAACCAGGCCGAGCTTCCGGGAATCCGGGTAATCGCCTCGGCGATCCCGCCGCCGGTACAGGACTCCGCGGTGCTCACCTGCGCCTTGGCGCTGAGCAACTGCCGTCCCAACTCGGCCGCCAAACGGGTTAGGTCCTGTTCATTGACGATCATCTGCACTCCGGGGTTAAAGCCTGCCAGGGGGATACCGTACACTAGGCGCTTTTGCGATTCAGCCGGACAGTTAAAACGATGAGCCAAAGCGACCTCAGTTCTCACACGCCGATGATGCAGCAATATTGGAAGCTGAAGAACCAGCATCCCGATCAGCTGATGTTTTACCGCATGGGCGACTTCTACGAGATTTTCTACGAGGATGCGAAAAAGGCCGCCAAGCTGCTCGATATCACCCTGACCGCCCGCGGCCAGTCGGCCGGCCAGGCGATCCCCATGTGCGGTATTCCCTATCATGCCGCCGAGGGCTATCTGGCCAAGCTAGTCAAGCTCGGTGAGTCGGTGGTGATTTGCGAGCAGATCGGCGATCCGGCCACCAGCAAGGGCCCGGTGGAGCGCCAGGTGGTGCGCATCATCACCCCGGGCACGATCAGCGACGAAGCCTTGCTCGATGAGCGCCGCGACAATTTGTTGGCCGCAGTGCTCGGCGACGAGCGGCTGTTCGGCCTGGCGGTGCTGGATATCACCAGCGGCCGTTTCAGCGTGCTGGAGATCGGCGGTTGGGAAAACCTGCTGGCCGAACTCGAGCGCCTCAATCCGGTCGAGTTGCTGATTCCCGATGACTGGCCACAGGGCCTGCCGGCGGAAAAGCGCCGTGGCGCACGGCGTCGCGCACCCTGGGACTTCGAGCGCGATAGCGCGCACAAGAGCCTGTGCCAACAGTTCGCCACCCAGGATCTGAAAGGCTTCGGCTGCGAAAACCTGACCCTGGCGATCGGCGCCGCTGGTTGCCTGCTGGCGTACGCCAAGGAGACCCAGCGCACCGCCCTGCCGCACTTGCGCAGCCTGCGCCACGAACGCCTCGACGATACGGTGATCCTCGACGGCGCCAGCCGGCGCAACCTGGAGCTGGACGTCAACCTCGCCGGCGGCCGCGAAAATACCTTGCAGTCGGTGGTCGATCGCTGCCAGACCGCCATGGGCAGCCGCCTGCTCAGCCGCTGGCTGAACCGCCCATTGCGCGATCGCGCGATATTGGAAGCGCGCCAGGAATCGATCGCCTGCCTACTGGAGCGCTACCGCTTCGAAACCCTGCAACCGCAGCTCAAGGAAATCGGCGATCTGGAGCGCATTCTCGCGCGGATCGGCTTGCGCAACGCCCGGCCCCGGGACTTGGCGCGTCTGCGCGACGCCCTGGCGGCACTGCCCACGCTGCAAATGGCCATGGCCAACCTCGAGTCGCCGCACCTCGCTGACCTGGCGGGCATCGTCAGCACCTATCCGGAGCTGGCCGAGCTGTTGGCCCGCGCCATTATCGACAACCCGCCTGCGGTGATCCGCGACGGCGGCGTACTCAAGACCGGCTATGACGCCGAGCTGGACGAACTGCAATCGCTCAGCGAAAACGCCGGCCAGTACCTGATGGACCTGGAAGTCCGGGAAAAGGCCCGTACCGGCCTGGCCAACCTCAAGGTCGGCTATAACCGCGTACACGGCTACTTTATCGAGCTGCCGAGCAAACAGGCGGAATCGGCCCCGGCAGACTATATTCGGCGCCAGACCCTCAAAGGCGCGGAGCGGTTCATCACCCCCGAGCTCAAGGAGTTCGAGGACAAGGCGCTGTCGGCCAAAAGCCGTGCTCTGGCCCGCGAGAAACTACTGTACGACGAATTGCTGGAACGCCTGATCGGCCATCTCGGCCCCCTGCAGGACAGCGCCGCGGCCCTTGCCGAACTGGATGTGCTGAGCAACCTGGGGGAGCGTGCGCTGACCCTAGACCTCAATCGCCCGCGCTTCGTCGATGAGCCCTGCATGCGCATCGAGCAGGGCCGTCACCCAGTGGTCGAACAAGTCCTCAGCACGCCGTTCGTGGCCAACGACCTGAGCCTCGACGACGACACCCGCATGCTGATCATTACCGGACCGAACATGGGTGGTAAATCCACTTATATGCGGCAAACAGCGCTTATCGTGCTACTCGCACACATTGGCAGCTTCGTCCCCGCGGCCACCTGTGAACTGTCCTTGGTCGATCGCATCTTCACCCGTATCGGTTCCAGCGATGACTTGGCCGGCGGCCGTTCGACCTTTATGGTGGAGATGAGCGAGACCGCCAACATCCTGCACAATGCCAGCGAGCGCAGCCTGGTGCTGATGGATGAAGTCGGCCGCGGCACCAGCACCTTCGACGGCCTGTCGCTGGCCTGGGCAGCCGCGGAGCAATTGGCCAAGCTGCGCGCCTACACGCTGTTCGCCACCCACTACTTCGAGTTGACGGTCCTGCCGGAAAGCCAGCCAATCGTCGCCAACGTGCACCTCAACGCCACCGAGCACAATGAGCGCATCGTATTCTTGCACCATGTCTTGCCTGGCCCGGCGAGCCAGAGCTACGGCTTGGCCGTTGCGCAGTTGGCCGGCGTGCCCAGTGAAGTGATCCTGCGTGCCCGCGAGCATCTGGCGCGCCTGGAAACCACCAGCCTGCCGCACGAGTTGCCGCCGGCGACTCCCGGGCAAACCGCGATACCGATGCAAAGCGACATGTTCGCCAGCCTGCCGCACCCGTTACTGGAGGAATTACAGAAAATCAATCCGGATGATCTGACTCCGCGTAAGGCTTTGGAACTGTTATATACATGGAAGGCGCGAATCTAACGCACGTGCGCACAAGCTGTTAGAATCGCGCGCGTTTTGTGATGCTGCCGCTATTAGCCTGGCGCCGCAGCCAATGCTTTCGAAGCAAAGGAGCCGCTTTCAGCAAAGCTCCCCCGCCGTAGCCTGAGGAGAGAACTAGAATGACCTTCGTCGTCACCGACAACTGCATCAAGTGCAAATACACCGACTGTGTGGAAGTCTGTCCGGTGGACTGCTTCTACGAAGGCCCGAACTTCCTGGTGATTCATCCGGACGAGTGCATTGACTGTGCGCTCTGCGAACCGGAATGTCCGGCCCAGGCGATCTTCTCCGAAGACGAAGTGCCTGAGGACATGCAGGAATATATCGAGCTGAACGCCGACCTGGCGGAAGTATGGCCGAACATCACCGAGAAAAAAGAAGCGCTGCCTGACGCTGAAGAGTGGGACGGGGTGAAGGACAAGCTGGAACATCTGGAGCGCTAAGACTCGAACTTAGCCCCCACTAAAACCCGCCTTGCGCGGGTTTTTTTATTTTCCAAGGATGCATTTTGCTTTTCTGCAGGCAAAAAAAAGGGGCGGTTTTACCCGCCCACTCTTTTGTCCCTACTCCCTTTATTTCCTATCCATCATCCTGATGAATCGCGTCCTTCGATCTCCTGGCCGTCATCCTTAACAACCTGTGCTTGTCCCTGAGCACGTGGTTGATATTAGCGTTTTCCCGGCTGTCGACAAGTCGCAAAAACTCACTAAAGTGTTCCTCACAGCAACTCAGTCGAGGATGAAAATCCTTAAATTTCAAATAGATAAATACAGCTCTCGACGGGCAACGGGCAAGATGCCGGCGTACCTTTCCTGCAATGGCTTACAGTCTCTGTAAGCAATGACTTACGCAGCGACTGACACAGCGGACAGAAAAAACCCGGCCGAAGCCGGGCTGTTGACTCAGGAGCGCTTCACTGAAACAGCGAATCGCTCGAGAGACCGTTTTTCTCCAGAATTTCCCGCAGCCGCTTGAGTGCTTCAACCTGAATCTGCCGCACGCGTTCGCGGGTCAAGCCAATCTCCTGGCCAACCTCTTCGAGGGTACAGCTCTCATGGCCGCGCAAGCCGAAACGGCGCACCACCACCTCGCGCTGCTTGTCGGTGAGTTCGGACAACCATTGGTCGATGCTTTGCGAAAGGTCGTCGTCCTGCAGCAACTCACAAGGGTCGGTAGGCCGCTCGTCGGTCAGGGTATCGAGCAACGTCTTGTCCGAGTCGTGACCGAGGGAAACATCCACCGAGGACATCCGCTCGTTCAGGCCAAGCATGCGTTTGACCTCACCCACCGGCTTCTCCAGCAGGTTGGCGATTTCTTCGGCAGAGGGTTCGTGATCGAGCTTCTGCGTCAGCTCGCGAGCAGCGCGCAGATATACATTGAGCTCCTTGACCACATGGATCGGCAAACGAATGGTGCGGGTCTGATTCATGATCGCCCGCTCGATGGTTTGACGAATCCACCAGGTGGCATAGGTAGAGAAACGGAAACCGCGCTCGGGATCAAATTTCTCCACGGCGCGAATCAGGCCGAGGTTGCCCTCTTCGATCAGGTCGAGCAGCGACAGGCCACGGTTGACATAACGCCGGGCGATTTTCACCACCAGGCGCAGGTTGCTTTCGATCATGCGCTTACGCCCCGCCGGATCGCCCTTCTGCGCCAGGCGCGCGAAGTGCACTTCTTCTTCGGGGGTAAGGAGGGGGGAGAATCCGATTTCGTTGAGGTATAGCTGAGTGGCGTCTAGCGCCCGGGTATAGTCGATGTATTTATGCTGCTTGGCGCTGCTCGCCGGTTTCGCTTTAGCTTTGGGTTTTGCCTTGCCACGCGTCGTTGGAGCTTCTGCGTCTTCATCGGATTGATCGTCCAAAACGATACCGGTCTCCATCAGGAGGACTTCATCGTCCAGGTCAAAATCCGGCGCTTCTTTATTATTATTGGAAGCCATTTTGCTTATCCCCTGCTGAGTTCTACTACAGCAGACCCTGGCGATGCCAATATCCCTGGCAGTCGTCGAGCCCGTCTATCCCACGTGATGAACGGACCGGCAAAGGATCAGCGACGCGGCAGGTATTGCAACGGATCTACAGGTTTGCCCTGGCGGCGAATTTCAAAATGAAGCTTCACCCGGTCGGCTCCTGTGGAACCCATCTCGGCAATTGTCTGCCCAGCCTTGACCCGTTGCCCCTCCTGTACCAGCAGCCTGCGGTTATGTCCGTAGGCACTTACGTAGGTATCGTTGTGTTTGATGATCACCAACTCGCCGTAGCCCCGTAAACCACTCCCGGCGTAAACCACTGAACCATCAGACGCAGCCGAAACAGGCTGTCCCAATTCACCAGCGATATCAATTCCTTTATTCAAACTACCGTTTGAGGAAAAACGCCCAACTAGAGCCCCCTTAGATGGCCAAACCCAGCCTGAGGCACTGCTCGACGCGCTAATGACCGGCTTGGAAACCTTGCTTGACGCGGTCACGACAGGGGGGGTTCTCGGCACTGGAGTCGCCACGACAACCGGAGGTCGCGGGCTTGGTTGCGGCCGGCTGGCAACCACCACAGGGGTGTGCCGCTGGGTATCGAAATGGATCACCTGCCCTACGCGGATCACATAGGGGTCGACAATGCCGTTACGCGCGGCCAGGGCTTTCCAGTCCCAGCCGAAACGGAAGGCGATGGAGTAAAGCGTATCGCCGCGGCGAACCCGATATTGCCCGGTGGTAACCGGCCGGCGATGGGGCTGCGCCGCGTGGCCGTTGCGGTCGACCACCTGTACTCCGCCGGAAGGCGAACTGGCGCAACCACTCAGCAAGGCGCCCAGCAGGACCCCGGCCAACAGGTATCGAGTGCTGTTATGGCGAATTCGCAGTTGAATGGCTGTGCAGCCCACCGGTTTCTCCCTACTGGCGTGTGTCGTAGTCAATGGTTGTCTGGCCAGGCACTCGGAAGCATCCGGCGCCTGCGGCATCCGCGCGACCTCATTGGGCGCTACGCGCCTGCTTTCCCCCGCGCGGGAAAAAGGTAACGGTGCGATATCGCTGCGCCAGGTTCCGCTTGATGCCGTGCATTGTGCCGCAATTATTCATCGCAACCAGTAGTTTGCTGGCGACGACCGGCCAAACGCTCCAGCCCCAACACCAATACCACGCCACCAAGGGCCAGGAAAACAGCCAGCAGTACCTGCGGGTCCTGACCACTGACCTCGGCGAACTTTGCGGGCAGCAAGTTGGTTTGCAACAACGGCACCTGCGTGCCATGGCTGTCGAGGCGCCAGGTCAGGGTTTCCTTCCAGGGCCAGAGTTTATTCAGCGAACCCAGCATCAGGCCGGTCAGCAGTGCCAGCCCGAGATCACGCCAGCGGCTCAGCAACCAACGCAGCAAGCCGGCAAAACTGACGATACCGACCAGACAGCCGCTGGCAAACAATGCCAACACGCCTATCTCCAGGCCTTTCACCGCCCCCAGAATAAAGGGGTAGAGGCCCAGCAGCAGCAAAATGAAACTACCGGAGATACCTGGAAGAATCATTGCGCAGATGGCAATCGCGCCGGCCATGAAAATACTCAGCGAGCCCGTGCCCCACTGTACCGGGGAGGCCACCGTGATCCAGTAGCCGAAACCGGCGCCGATGGCGAAACTCAGCAGACGGGTCCAGTTCCAGCGCTGGATATCGCGCGCCACCAGGTGCGAGGAAACCAGGATTAAACCGAAGAAGAACGACCACACCGCAATCGGCTTGTGCTCCAGCAGATAAGTGATCAGGCGCGCCAGGCTCAATACGCTGGTAAGGATGCCTGCCATCAGAACCAGCAGGAAACCGGCGTTGGCGGCCTGCCAGGCGGCAATGATGCGCCCGCGCAGCAACAGCGCCACGGCCGCGGGCACGCTGGCGATGGAGCCGAGCAGCTCATCATAGATGCCACTGATAAAGGCGACGGTGCCGCCGGAAACCCCGGGCACCACGTCGGCCGCCCCCATGGCGATGCCCTTGATAAAGAGCAGAACATTCTTGTTCATCGATTCCTCAATTCAAAACCGGATCAGGCCAGCGGCCCATTTAGCAGGGGGACAAAACGTACGGCGTCGAGCACATGCCGGGAAAAACCCTGTTCCTCGCGCACGATCAGCATTAGTTCCTGTTCGGCACCGGCACCGACCGGTATCACCAGCCGCCCGTTCGGCGCCAACTGGTCAAGCAAGGCTTGAGGTACCTCGGCAGCCGCGGCGGTGACGATGATCCCATTGTAGGGGGCGAGCGCTTGCCAACCCTCCCAACCGTCGCCCCAGCGAAACACCACATTGCGCAAATTCAATTGGGCCATGCGCTCTTTCGCACGATCCTGCAGCCCCTGAATGCGCTCGACACTGAATACCCGCTCCACGACCTGCGACAGGATCGCCGTCTGGTATCCCGAGCCCGTGCCGATTTCCAGCACCTTGTCCAATGGGCCGGCTGCCAGCAGCAACTCGCTCATGCGCGCAACCATATAGGGCTGCGAGATGGTCTGGTTATGCCCAATGGGCAGCGCAGTGTCTTCATAGGCCCGGTGGGCCAGGGCTTCGTCGACGAACAGGTGGCGCGGCGTACGGCGGATCGCTTCGAGCACCTGGGCGTTGGACAGGCCCTCTTCGTACAAACGTTGAATCAAGCGCTCCCGGGTACGCTGCGAGGTCATGCCGCTGCCACGGTGCAACTCATCCTGCTCACGCCTCATCAAAGCATGCCCTCCAGCCAGGGTTGCAGGCTGTCGAACCCCTGCTGAAAAGTTCGATCCATCTGCAACGGGGTAATGGATACATAGCCTTGCATCACCGCATGGAAATCGGTACCGGGACCGCCGTCCTCGGCGTCGCCGGCGACCGCGATCCAGTAGCCTTCCTTGCCGCGCGGATTGACCACCTTGACCGGTGCGGCAGCGCGCGCGCGATGGCCCAGGCGGGTGAGCTGGATGCCGCGGATGTGATCGAGCGGCAAGTTGGGGATGTTCACGTTGAGCACGGTACGCGGCGGCAGTTCCAGCTGCTCGTGGGCCTCGACCAGCTTGCGGGCGAAATAGGCCGCGGTCGCCAGGTTGTCCGATAACCGTGACGACAACGAGAAGGCGAACGCCGGGCGGCTGAGGAAGCGCCCTTCGAGCGCGGCGGCCACAGTGCCGGAATACAGAACGTCATCCCCCAGGTTAGCCCCCATATTGATGCCCGCTATCACCAGATCCGGGACCTGCGGCAACAAGCCATGCAACCCCAGGTGCACGCAGTCGGTGGGGGTACCATTGAGGCTGATGAAGTCATTGGCCAGGACACAGGGGTGCAGCGGACGGTCGAGCGTCAGCGAGCTGCTGGCGCCACTTCTGTCCTGATCGGGGGCTATCACCGTGCACTCGGCATAATCAGCCAGTGCGGCGTGCAGCGCGGCGAGGCCTGGCGAGGCCACGCCGTCATCGTTCGAAATCAGAATACGCATGGGTTGTCCGTCTGTCCTGCCGGCAACAGATCGACGAGCTCGCGCACCAAAACAGTGGCAAAGCATCCAGCCGGGAGAACGAATTCCAGTTGCAGAATGTCGGGCTCGGGATAATGCCACGTCAAACCGCCGATGGGGAGGCGCAGGATACGCCGTTCGTGCGTCATGCCCGCTTCTGCCAGCCAATCGATCAATGCAGGCTCCTGCTCGGCCACCTGATGCTCGAGCGACGAGGGGGTGCCAGCCACGGTCGAATCGCCCGCGCCCCATAGCGGGCCGGTGGGGTGCAGATCGAGAATCGCCAAGCGCGGATCGGCGCATTCGGCCTCCCCGGCGGGAAAAAAACTGCGACTGTTGGTAAAGGCCAGCAAATCCCCCGGTAGCGCCCGGTTCCAGCTACCCGCGGCGACCCGCTCGGCCAATACCCGATTGAACAGGTAACTACGCGCCGCCGAAAGCACCCGCGAGCGCACATTGCGTTTCTCGGGCAGGCTCTTGCCGGCGGCGAAATGCCGGGCATGGGCGAGGTTGCCGCCTTCGAAGCCGAAGCGCTGCAGACCGTAGTAGTTGGGTATACCTTCGGCGGCGATCCGCGTCAGGCGCTGGTCCAGAGCTGCGTGATCGGCCTGCAACTGGGTCAGGCGCAGCGTGAAGCCATTGGCGGCGTGGGCGCCACGCTGCAATTTTCGCGAATGACGCACCTGCTTGAGAATATTCAGAGTCGCATCGACGGCCCCGCTGAAATCGGGATCGGCCTTGCCCGGCAAGTGCAGGCTGAACCATTGACGGGTCAGCGCCTGACGATCCTTGAGCCCGGCATAGCTGATCATCCGCAGCGGCACCCCGGCGGCGCGGGCGATGCGCTTCGCCGCCTCCTCGGTATTCAACTCGCGTTTTTCCACCCACAGCCAGAGGTGTTCGCCCTCGCCGGCCAGGGGAATATCCAGCACTTCATCGACCTGGAAATCCTCCGCCACGGCCTTCAGCAGCGCCGTACCACAGGCTTCGCCATAGGCCTTGGGGCCGAGCAGTTGCTGTTCGTTCATAGCGCGACCAGCAACGCGACGGCATGCACCGCGATACCTTCTTCACGGCCGGTGAAGCCGAGTTTTTCGGTGGTGGTGGCCTTGACGTTGACCTGATCCAGCGCGATCTGCAGATCCGCGGCGATCAGCTCGCGCATGGCTTCGATATGCGGCGCCATCTTCGGCGCCTGGGCGACGATGGTGGCGTCGACATTACCGACTCTCCAGCCCTTGGCCTGGACCAGACCGAGGACATGGCGCAGCAGCACACGACTATCGGCGCCTTTATAGGCGGCGTCGGTATCCGGGAAATGCTTGCCGATATCACCCAGTGCGGCGGCGCCGAGCAAGGCATCGGCCAGGGCGTGCAGCAGCACGTCGCCATCGGAATGAGCGAGCAAGGCGAACTTGTGAGGAATTTGCACGCCCCCCAGAGTAATGAAGGTGCCCTCGGTAAAACGGTGCACATCGTAGCCGTGGCCAATACGCATAAAAGACAACGCCCTGAAAAAGTCAGGGCGTGATTCTACATGCAGGCGCCGGCTGTAGGGTGCGTCGTGCGCACCAACAATCGGCCAGCAACATCACGGCGAACCCTTCTCACGCAATCGCTGAGCGGTGCGCACGGCGCACCCTACACTAGCGCCTTGGCGTGATGACGCAGGTGGTCATCAATAAAGCTGGCGATAAAGTAGTAGCTATGGTCATAGCCCGGCTGCAAACGCAGCTCTAGCGGATGCCCGGCGGCCTGCGCGGCATGCTTGAGCGCTTCGGGCTTGAGCTGATTCTCGAGAAAATCATCGCGATCACCCTGGTCGACCAGGATCGGCAGCTTCTCGGACGCCTCGGCAAGCAGCGCGCAGGCATCCCACTCGCGCCAGCGTGAACGCTCCTCGCCGAGGTAGCGGGAAAACGCCTTCTCGCCCCAGGGGCAGTCGAGCGGATTGCTGATCGGCGCAAAAGCCGACAGCGACTGGTAACGCCCGGGATTGCGCAGTGCGCAGACCAGCGCACCATGCCCGCCCATGGAATGCCCGCTGATCCCGCGCCTGTCCGATACCGGGAAATTCGCCTCGATCAGTGCCGGCAATTCCTGCACCACGTAATCGTACATGCGGTAATGCCGCGCCCAGGGTTCCTGCGTCGCGTTGACATAGAAGCCGGCACCGAGACCGAAGTCCCAGGCGCCCTCGGGGTCGTCCGGCACCTCGGCGCCACGCGGGCTGGTGTCCGGCGCGACTATGATCAGGCCGAGCTCGGCCGCCAGCTTGTGCGCACCGGCCTTCTGCATGAAGTTCTCGTCGGTGCAGGTCAGCCCCGAGAGCCAATACAGCACCGGCAACTTGGCGCCCTGCTCGGCCTGCGGCGGCAGATAGACGGCGAACACCATATCGCAATTGAGCACACTGGAGCGGTGCCGATAGCGTTTGTGCCAGCCGCCGAAGCTTTTCTGGCAGGAGATATTTTCCAGGGTCATGGGCCCTCCGTAGGGTGCGCCATGCGCACCAAAAATCAGGGGGTGCGCGCCGCGCACCCGACGACTCAGAAATGGATAACGGTACGAATGCTCTTGCCTTCGTGCATCAGCTCGAAGGCTTCGTTGATCTGCTCCAGCCCCATGTTGTGGGTGATGAAGGTATCCAGCGGAATCTCGCCCTTCTGCGACTTCTCGACGTAACCAGGCAGCTCGCTGCGGCCCTTCACGCCACCGAAGGCACTACCGCGCCAGACACGGCCGGTAACCAGCTGGAACGGACGGGTGCTGATCTCGGCACCGGCCGGCGCCACGCCGATGATGGTCGACTCGCCCCAGCCCTTGTGACAGCACTCCAGCGCCGCACGCATCAGTTGCACATTGCCGATACATTCGAAGCTGTAGTCGACGCCGCCGTCGGTCATCTCGACGATGACGTCCTGAATCGGTTTGCTGTGCTCTTTCGGGTTGACGAAGTCGGTCATGCCCAGCTCGCGGGCCACGGCTTCCTTGGCTGGGTTGATGTCGATACCGATAATGCGCGAGGCTTTGGCCATCTTCGCGCCGATGATCGCCGCCAGACCGATGCCGCCCAGACCGAAGATCGCTACGGTAGCGCCCTCTTCCACTTTGGCGGTGTTGAGCACGGCGCCAATACCGGTTGTAACGCCGCAACCCAGCAGGCAGACCTTGTCCAGCGGCGCTTCCTTCGGGATCACCGCTACCGAGACTTCCGGCAACACGGTGTACTCGGAGAAGGTCGAGCAGCCCATGTAGTGGTAGACCGGCTTACCCTCGTAGGAGAAACGGCTGGTGCCGTCCGGCATCAAACCCTTGCCCTGGGTGGCGCGCACCGAGCTGCACAGGTTGGTCTTGTTGGATTTGCAGAACTTGCACTGGCCGCATTCGGCGGTATACAGCGGGATCACGTGATCGCCCACCTTTACCGAGGTCACGCCCTCGCCGACTGCCTCGACGATACCGCCACCCTCATGTCCGAGGATGCAGGGGAACACGCCCTCGGAATCCTGCCCGGAAAGGGTATAGGCGTCGGTATGGCAAACGCCGGTGGCGACAATACGCACCAGCACTTCGCCAGCCTTCGGCGGCTCGACGTCCACCTCGACGATTTGCAGCGGCTGGTTGGGAGCGAAAGCGACGGCGGCGCGGGACTTGATCATGGGATGACGACTCCAATTCGTGGCGAAGAATGCAGTGTAATTCACCGCCAAACAGGGATAATTTGCCATTCGAAAAAACATTAATGCCACACAGGGATAATCTATGAGCGCGCATCGCTGGGACGGGCTCGACGAATTCGTCGCCGTTGCCGAACAGGGCAGCTTTCAGCGCGCCGCCGAACGCCTGCGTATGTCCTCCTCGCATGTAAGCCGTCAGGTCGCCCGCCTGGAGGAGCGCCTGCAGGCCCGTTTGCTGTATCGCACCACTCGCCGGGTATCGCTGACCGAGGCCGGGCAGACGTTTCTAGCCCGCTGCCAACGCCTGATCGAGGAGCGCGATCAGGCGTTCCGCGCGATCGGCGACCTGCAAGGCGCGCCCACCGGATTACTGCGCATGACCGCGGCGATCGCCTACGGCGAGCGCTTTATCGTGCCGCTGGTGAATGAGTTCATGGCGCTGCATCCGCAGTTGCGGGTGGAAATCGAATTGACCAACCGCAATCTGGACCTGGTCCACGATGGCTATGACCTGGCGATCCGCCTGGGTCGCCTCAGCGAGTCGCGCCTGGTCGCCACGCGCATCGCCCCGCGCGCCATGCACCTGTGCGCGGCGCCCAGCTACCTGGCACTCTACGGGCGTCCGCACAGCCTGTCTGAACTGGCCCGGCACAACTGCCTGATCGGCACCGGCGATACCTGGATGTTCCAGGCCGACGGCCGCGAATACCCGTTCAAACCCAGCGGCAACTGGCGCTGCAACAGCGGCCAGGCGGTGCTGGACGCGGCGCTACGCGGTTTCGGCCTGTGCCAATTGCCCGATTACTACGTGCAGGAGCCGCTCGGTAGCGGCACGCTGGTCGCCCTGCTCGAACAACACCGCCCACCCAATACCGCGGTCTGGGCGGTGTATCCCCAGCAGCGTTTTCTCTCGCCGAAGGTCGCACTGCTGGTGGAGTTCCTCAAGCGCGGCCTGGCGCAGCGCGCCGAATACCGCCCGGGCGATCACTGAATCGAAGCAGCTACGGCGCAACCGTGCTGAACCTCGAGCGGCGAGTCTTCGTCGAAATACAGAAGCGGCGATACACCCTTGCCCCCCGGCCCGAGCGGCGCTTTGCGCCTGCCTCTCGCTTTACCAGCCGACCCATCGCAGTATTCCCGAACGCCAGCAGGATCCGATCCGCTTCAAGAATCTGCTGCGCCAGTTGGGCGAGCAGCTGCAACAGCAAGTGCCGAAACGGGCCGATGAGCTGCTGCTGCCGCTCAAGGCGCTACCGCACCGAGATCTCAGCTGGATCGCCAGCGCAGCGACAACCAGTCGAGATCTTCCGGGCGAGTGATCTTCAGGTTATCCGCCCGACCTTCGATCAGCCGGGGCGCCTGCCCCGCCCATTCCAGTGCGGAGGCCTCGTCGGTGATCGCCACCCCCGCGGCGCCAGCGCCATTGAGCGCATCGCGCAGCGCCTGCAGCCGGAACATCTGCGGCGTATAGGCCTGCCAGATCACCGAGCGATCGACAGTCTCGCGCACTCGCCCATCGGTGCCGATGCGCTTGAGCGTGTCGCGGACCGGCACGGCGAGCAAGCCGCCGACCGGATCGTCCGCCAATTCGGTCAACAGCCGATCGAGATCGGCGCGCTGCAGGTTGGGCCGCGCGGCATCGTGCACCAGCACCCAGTCCTGCTCGCCAGCCCCCAACTCGCGCAAACGCAACAAACCATTGCGCACCGAGTCCGCACGTTCGCGCCCGCCATCGGCGCGATGAATGCGGCCGTCTTTCGCACTGGGCAATTGCGCCCAATAAGGATCGTCCACGGCCAGGCTGACCACCATGCCACGCAGGCCCGGATGGTCGAGAAAGCAGTCAAGGGTATGTTCGAGAATGCTTTTGCCGGCCAGTTGCAGGTACTGCTTGGGGCGGTCCGCGGCCATACGACTGCCGATGCCGGCAGCCGGAATCACCACCCAGAAAGCAGGCAATGCGGGGGAATTCATTCGGTCAACTGATAGAGGGTTTCACCCTCTTTGAGCATGCCGAGCTCGTGACGGGCACGCTCTTCGACGGTTTCCATGCCTTTCTTCAGCTCCCGGACTTCCGCTTCGAGAATCCGGTTGCGCTCCAATAGCCGCTGGTTTTCACCCTGCTGATCGGCAATCTGCTGCCTCAGCTCGGTCGCCTGAGCCAGGCTGCCGTCGCCCACCCACAGTCGGTATTGCAGGCCGACCAACAGCAGCGCCAGAAGGGCAACCAGCCAATAAGAATTACGCATAACGGACAGAGTTCCAGACGTAAAAAGGAGCGACACGCGTCGCCCCCTCTTTTACCACGACTTGTTCGGCCACTGAAAACCTTGCGAACGACGGTTAGTCAGCGCAGCGGTCTTAACCACGGAACTCGGCGCGGCCTTTATACGGTGCCTTGCCAGCCAGCTGCTCTTCGATACGCAGCAGCTGGTTGTACTTGGACACGCGGTCGGAGCGGCACAGCGAACCGGTCTTGATCTGGCCGGCGGCGGTACCCACGGCCAGGTCGGCGATGGTGCTGTCTTCAGTCTCGCCGGAGCGGTGCGAAATTACCGCGGTGTAGCCAGCGGCCTTGGCCATCTGGATGGCTTCGAGGGTCTCGGTCAGGGTACCGATCTGGTTGAACTTGATCAGAATCGAGTTGGCGATGCCTTTGTCGATGCCTTCCTTGAGGATCTTGGTGTTGGTGACGAACAAGTCGTCGCCGACCAGTTGCACCTTGGTGCCGATCTTGTCGGTCAGCACTTTCCAGCCCGCCCAGTCCGATTCGTCCATGCCATCTTCGATGGAGATGATCGGATAACGCTCGGACAAACCGGCCAGGTAATCGGCGAAACCGGCGGCGTCGAAGACCTTGCCTTCGCCGGCCAGGTCGTACTTGCCAGCCTCGAAGAACTCGCTGGAGGCGCAGTCCAGGGCCAGGGTCACGTCGTCGCCCAGCTTATAGCCGGCATTGGCCACGGCTTCGGCGATCGCGGCCAGAGCGTCTTCGTTGGACGCCAGGTTCGGCGCGAAGCCGCCCTCGTCGCCGACCGAGGTGCTCAGACCACGGGCTTTGAGCACGGCCTTGAGGTGATGGAAAATCTCGGTGCCCATACGCAGCGCATCGGAGAACGTCTTGGCGCCGACCGGCTGCACCATGAATTCCTGGATGTCGACGTTGTTATCGGCGTGCTCGCCGCCATTGATGATGTTCATCATCGGCACAGGCATGGAATAGACACCCGGCGTCCCGTTGAGGTTGGCGATGTGCGCGTACAGCGGCAGGTCCTGATCCTGAGCGGCGGCCTTGGCGGCGGCCAGGGATACCGCGAGCACGGCGTTGGCGCCAAGCTTGGCTTTGTTCTCGGTACCGTCGAGGGCGATCATCGCCCGGTCGAGGGCCTTCTGGTCGAGAGGGTCCTTGCCCAGCAGCAGATCGCGGATCGGACCGTTGATATTGGCCACGGCCTTGAGTACGCCCTTGCCCATATAACGGCTCTTGTCGCCATCACGCAGTTCCAGCGCTTCGCGCGAACCGGTGGAGGCACCGGACGGCGCACAGGCACTGCCAACGATGCCGTTATCGAGAATTACATCGGCTTCCACAGTGGGGTTGCCACGGGAGTCGAGAACTTCACGACCCTTGATGTCGACGATCTTTGCCATTGGTGTTAGCACTCCAGAAGTTGACGAAAACGCTAGCGCAGAGGAAATCGAGCAGCGCCCGCCGGGAAAACGGCGAGCGCTGCTATTTTATGACCCGCAGGTCAGGTTCTGTTCAGGCGGCACTCTACCTGAGAACGGTGACCGGATAAACAGGCGATCAGGCCGTCTCGATCGGCGGAAAACTCTTGATCAGGTCATCCAGTTGCTTGAGCTGAGCGAGGAACGGCTCCAGCTTGTCCAGGCGCAGGGCGCAAGGGCCATCGCACTTGGCATTGTCCGGATCAGGGTGCGCTTCCAGGAACAAACCGGCCAAGCCCTGGCTCATGCCCGCCTTGGCCAGGTCGGTGACCTGGGCACGACGCCCGCCCGCGGAATCGGCGCGACCGCCCGGCATTTGCAGGGCATGGGTCACGTCGAAGAACACCGGGTACTCGAACTGCTTCATGATGCCGAAGCCGAGCATGTCCACCACCAGGTTGTTGTAACCGAAGGAGGAACCACGCTCGCAAAGGATCAACTGATCGTTGCCGGCTTCGACACACTTGGCCAGGATATGTTTCATTTCCTGGGGCGCGAGAAACTGGGCTTTCTTGATATTGATCACCGCGCCGGTCTTGGCCATGGCCACTACCAGATCGGTCTGCCGGGACAGGAAGGCCGGCAACTGGATGATGTCGCACACGTCGGCCACAGCCTGTGCCTGATGCGGCTCATGCACGTCGGTGATCACCGGCACGCCGAAGGTCTTCTTCACTTCCTCGAAGACCTTCATGCCCTCTTCCAGGCCGGGGCCACGGAAGGAGGTCACGGAAGAGCGATTGGCCTTGTCGAAACTGGCCTTGAACACGTAAGGGATGCCGAGTTTCTCGGTGACCCGGACATATTCTTCGCAGGCGCGCATCGCCAGATCGCGGGATTCGATGACGTTGATCCCGCCGAACAGGACGAAGGGTTTGTCGTTGGCGATTTCGATCGCGCCGACCTTGACGATTTTCTGGGTCATGTCCTTATGCCTTCTTCTCATGCTGCGCCAGGGCGGCATTGACGAAACCGCTGAACAACGGGTGCCCGTCGCGCGGCGTCGAGGTGAACTCGGGGTGGAACTGACAGGCGACGAACCACGGATGATCCGGCGCCTCCACTACTTCGACCAGTGCGCCGTCGGCGGAGCGGCCGGTGATTTTCAGGCCGGCTTCGATCAGTTGCGGCAGCAGGTTGTTGTTCACTTCGTAGCGATGGCGATGGCGCTCGACTATTACATCCTTGGCGTAGCAATCGTGCACCTTGGAGCCCGCTTCGAGCTGGCAATCCTGAGCGCCGAGGCGCATGGTGCCGCCCAGGTCGGACGAATCGGTGCGTTGCTCGGTGACGCCGGTGGCGTCCTGCCATTCGGTGATCAGGCCAACTACCGGATGGCTGCTGCTGGCATCGAACTCGGTGGAGTTGGCATCGGCCCAGCCCAGCACATTGCGAGCGAATTCGATCACCGCGACCTGCATGCCGAGGCAGATACCCAGGTAGGGAATCTTGTTTTCGCGGGCGTACTGCACGGTCTGGATCTTGCCTTCCACGCCGCGCAAACCGAAGCCGCCGGGAACCAGGATGGCGTCGACGCCTTCAAGCAGGCCGGTGCCTTTGTTCTCGATGTCTTCGGAATCGATATAGCGCAGGTTGACCTTGGTGCGGTTCTGGATGCCGGCATGGCTCATCGCTTCGATCAGCGATTTATAGGCATCCAGCAGCTCCATGTACTTGCCGACCATGGCGATGGTGACTTCTTTCTCCGGATTGAGCTTGGCATCGACGACCCGATCCCACTCGGACAGATCGGCACTGCCGCACTCCAGGCCGAAGCGCTCGACGACGAAATCGTCCAGACCCTGGGCATGCAGCACGCCCGGAATCTTGTAGATGGTATCGACGTCTTCCAGGGAAATCACCGCGCGCTCTTCAACGTTGGTGAACAGCGCGATCTTGCGCCGCGAGGAGACATCGACCGGATGGTCGGAGCGGCAGATCAGCACATCCGGCTGCAAGCCGATGGAGCGCAATTCTTTTACCGAGTGCTGGGTCGGCTTGGTCTTGGTCTCGCCAGCGGTGGCGATGTACGGCACCAGGGTCAGGTGCATCAGCATGGCGCGCTTGGCGCCGACTTCCACACGCAACTGGCGGATCGCCTCGAGGAACGGCTGCGACTCGATGTCGCCCACCGTGCCGCCGATCTCGACCATCGCCACGTCGGCGTCACCGGCACCCTTGATGATGCGGCGCTTGATCTCGTCAGTGATATGCGGAATCACCTGGATGGTCGCCCCCAGGTAATCGCCGCGACGTTCACGACGCAGCACGTCTTCGTAGACGCGGCCGGTGGTGAAGTTGTTGTTCTGGGTCATGGTGGTGCGGATGAACCGCTCGTAGTGGCCCAGGTCGAGGTCGGTCTCGGCGCCGTCGTGGGTGACGAACACCTCACCGTGCTGGAACGGGCTCATGGTGCCCGGATCGACGTTGATATAGGGATCCAGCTTGAGCATCGTGACCTTCAGGCCCCGCGCCTCCAGGATAGCCGCCAATGAAGCCGAAGCGATGCCTTTCCCCAATGAAGAAACAACACCACCCGTGACGAATATGTAGCGCGTCATAAAAACCCTAGAAGTCTGCGTTAAGCGGTCTGCGCCGCTGGGGAAAGCGAAGGAAGGCCGAAGCCACCATTACCAAATTGCAGTAGCTGATAAGCGATCGCCGCAGCCGATTTCGTTGAAGAAACGGACGCTGCAAAAGCTCTAATAAGACGGGAGCGTAGTCTACCGGAAAGGCCTTATCAGCTCAAACCTTGATCATCGATAGGCGGTCGCCAAAGCAAACGCCACTCACCATCGGCCGGACCGTCCAATCCGGACAGATTAGCCACCGCCACCAAGCGCCCATCGCACAGCAATAGCGGCAGGCGTCCACGTAAAAAAATCGGCACATGACGCTCATTGAGCAGGCGCTTGAGATCGCGACGCCCGCGCCCCGGCAGCTCCATCGCCTCGCCGCCCCGGCGATAAGCCAGGCGCAACTCGCCGGAAGGCGCGCACCCCTGCAACAACACCGCACCGTTGCGCGGCAAGTCCATCCAGCCATCGACCTGCGGCGCCTGCTCTGGCAGCACGGGCGTTTGCAGCCAGGCGCCCGCCAACCACCACAACCGCTCGTCGGCACGATGCAATTCGCCATCAGCCAAGCGCCAGAGCGGCGCGGCATCAGGGCCGGCGTCGCGCAAATCTTCCCAGCCGGCCCAATGCCCGCTGTCCGGCATCGCGGTGCGAGCGCGCAACCAGTAACGCAGGGCGTTGCGCTGACGCGCCTCGCTCAACTCACGCAGCACCGGCATCGACAGGCAGGCTAGCGGCAACCAGGCGAAGCGCGCAGGCGATTGCGCCGCATCCAGATCCTGCCGCGCCAGTTCGTCAAGCAGTTGCCCCGCCTCGCCGAGATGCTGCGCAGCGAGCGCCAGGCTTCGCGACGCCTGCGGCCAGCGCGCCTGCAATAGCGGCATGACTTTCTGGCGCAGGTAATTGCGAGAAAAACCACTGTCGGCGTTCGACGGATCCTCGATCCAATCCAGCCGGTGCCGTTCAGCGTAAACCTGCAGCTCATCCCGCGAACAGTTCAGTAGCGGCCGCAGCAAATGGCCCTGCCCCACTCGACGACTCGCCGGCATCGCCGCCAGCCCCTGTACACCGGCGCCACGCAACAGACGGAACAACAGGGTTTCGGCCTGATCGTCGCGATGCTGGGCGACCAGCAGCAATTCGCCCGGCTTCAACACCGCCTCGAATACCCCATAGCGGGCGTCGCGCGCCGCGCGCTCGACACTTGCGCCCGGCTCGACCTGCACGTATTCGACCTGCAAGGGCACACCGAGCCGCGCGCACAAGGCGCGGCAATGTGCCGGCCAGGCATCGGCAACCGGCTGCAAGCCGTGGTGGATATGGATGGCGGAGAGCGGCGGTAACTCCTCGCGCTGCGCGAGGCCGGCCAGCAGGTGCAGCAGTACCGTCGAATCCAGCCCGCCGGACAAGGCAACGCGCCAAGCCGGTGCATTGCGCCAGGGCGCCAAGGCTTTCAGCAGATGGGATTCAAGGGTCATGGCGCAGTTTCAAGCCGCAAACTAAAAGCCACAAGCTTAGAGCAAATCAGCTCGCTTGCGGCTTGAAGGTTTGCAGCGCGCAGCGGTGGCCGTCAGGCCAAGCCATAACTCATCAGGCGCTGGTAACGACGCTCGAGCAGCGCAGCGGTATCGAAGCCCTTGAGCATGCTCAGCTGATCGGTCAGTTCCTGACGGATCGACTCGGCCGCAGCGGCCGGGTCGCGGTGGGCGCCGCCCAACGGCTCGCCGATCACTTTATCGACAATACCCAGGCCCTTCAGACGCTCGGCGGTGATCCCCATGGCTTCGGCGGCATCCGGCGCCTTGTCCGAGGTTTTCCACAGAATCGAGGCGCAGCCTTCCGGCGAAATCACCGAGTAGGTGGAATACTGCAGCATGTTCAATTGGTCGCACACACCGATCGCCAATGCACCGCCGGAACCGCCTTCACCGATTACCGTGGCGATGATCGGCGTCTTCAGGCGCGCCATGACGCGCAGGTTCCAGGCAATCGCCTCGCTCTGCCCGCGCTCTTCGGCGTCGATGCCCGGGTAAGCGCCGGGGGTATCGATAAAGGTCAGGATTGGCATCTTGAAGCGCTCGGCCATTTCCATCAGGCGGCACGCCTTGCGATAGCCTTCAGGACGCGGCATGCCGAAATTACGGCGGACCTTCTCGCGCACTTCACGGCCCTTCTGATGCCCGATCACCATCACCGGCTCGCCATTCAGGCGCGCCACACCGCCGACCAGCGCGGCATCGTCGGAGAAATGCCGATCGCCGTGCAACTCGTCGAACTCGGTGAAGATGTGCTCGATGTAATCGAGGGTGTAAGGCCGACGCGGATGACGAGCGAGTTGAGCGATTTGCCAACTGGTCAAATTGCTGAAAATGCTTTCGGTCAGGCTGCCGTTCTTGTCCTGCAGGCGGGTGATCTCGTCGCTGATGTTCAGCGAGTTATCGTTACCGACCAGGCGAAGCTCTTCAATCTTGGCTTGCAGGTCGGCGATCGGCTGTTCGAAATCGAGAAAATTCGGGTTCATAGGCATCCGTCTTGCGTCGACGGCCAAGCGGCCGGGGGCTATATCCATTTCGCGCACTACCTTATACGGCAGGCGCATTCGGGTCGACACCAGGCTCTACAACAAACAGCGATAGGGCCTGGTTAGTGTCGAGACCGACAAGCGAGGCTAGCAGCCCCGCAAATCAGCGGTAGTGCAAAAAGACGTTGTCGCGGCCGAACTGGTCACGCAATGCTTGAATCAAGCTGTCAGCGGGCTCGATCCTCCAGCTTTCGCCGAACTGCAATTGCGCCCGGGCGTCGTCGCAACTGTAGTCCATGGTGATCGGACAGGCCCCGCGGTGGCGGCTGCAGAGTTCGGCCAGCCAACGCAAGCGGTCGCCCTGCAAGGCGCTGCTGGCGACCTTGAGCCGCAGGCTTTCGGCCAGGCCGGTGCGCGCTTCTTCCAGGCTCATCACCCGCTTGGCGCGCAAACGCAGGCCACCAGAGAAATCGTCGTTACTGACCTCGCCCTCGACCACTACCAGGGCATCGGTCTGCAGCAGGGCCTGGGCGCTGTTGAAGGCCTCGGCGAACAAGGACGCCTCAATCCGCCCGGAGCGGTCGTCGAGGGTAATAAAGCCCATCTTGTCGCCCTTCTTGTTCTTCATTACCCGCAGGTTGACGATCAGTCCGGCGACCGTCTGATCGCCGCGGGCCGGCTTCAGATCGATGATCCGCTGGCGAGCGAAACGTCGGACTTCACCTTCGTATTCGTCAATCGGATGGCCGGTGAGGTACAGGCCCAGGGTGTCTTTTTCACCCTTGAGACGCTCCTTCAGCGAACGCTCACGCGCCTTGCGGTGGTTGGCGTAAACGTCGCTCTCGGCATCGGCGAAGACCCCGCCGAACAGATCCATATGGCCACTGTCATGGCTGCGCGCGGTCTGCTCGGCGGCCTGTACCGCCTCTTCCATCGCTGCCAGCAATACGCCACGGTTACGGTCGATATTTTCCTTGTAGGCTTTTATTTCCTCATGGAAATACGGCCCGAGACGATCCAGCGCGCCGCTGTGGATCAATGCTTCCAAGGTGCGTTTGTTGATGCGTTTGAGGTCGACCCGCGAACAGAAGTCGAACAGATCCTTGAACGGGCCATCCTTGCGCGACTCGACGATCGCTTCCACCGGCCCCTCGCCGACGCCCTTGATCGCGCCCAGCCCATAGACGATCCAACCACCGTCGTTAACCGTGAACTTGAATTCCGAGATGTTCACATCGGGCGCGTCGAGGCGCAGCTTCATGCTGCGGCACTCCTCGATCAGGGTCACGACCTTGTCGGTGTTGTGCATATCCGCCGACAGCACCGCGGCCATGAAGGCTGCCGGGTGATGGGCCTTGAGCCAGGCGGTCTGATAGGAAACCAGGCCATAGGCGGCGGAGTGGGATTTGTTGAAGCCGTAACCGGCGAATTTTTCCACCAGATCGAAGATGTTGCCCGCCAGATCCGCATCGATGCCGTTGTTGGCGCAGCCTTCGATAAAGCCGCCGCGCTGCTTGGCCATCTCTTCGGGTTTTTTCTTACCCATGGCGCGGCGCAGCATGTCCGCCCCGCCGAGGGTGTAGCCGGCCATTACCTGGGCGATCTGCATCACCTGTTCCTGATACAGGATGATGCCGTAAGTGGGCTTGAGCACCGGTTCCAGGCCTGGGTACTGATAGTCCTGGTGCGGATAGGAAATCGGTTCGCGACCGTGCTTACGGTTGATGAAGTCGTCCACCATGCCCGACTGCAGCGGGCCGGGTCGGAACAGCGCCACCAGTGCGATCATGTCTTCCAGGCAGTCCGGCTTGAGCTTCTTGATCAGCTCCTTCATGCCGCGCGATTCGAGCTGGAATACCGCAGTGGTCTCGGCCTTCTGCAGCATCTGGAAGGTCGGTTTGTCGTCCAGCGGAATGAAGTCGATATTCAGGTCGGGCAGGCCCTGCTTGGCCTGCTCGCGATTGATCGTCTCCATCGCCCACTTGATGATGGTCAGGGTGCGCAGGCCGAGGAAGTCGAACTTGACCAGGCCGGCCTGCTCGACGTCGTCCTTGTCGAACTGGGTCACCAGGCCGCCGCCCTCGTCGTCGCAGGCGATCGGCGAGAAGTCGGTGAGCTTGGTCGGCGCGATCACCACGCCGCCGGCGTGCTTGCCGGTGCCGCGGGTGATGCCTTCGAGCTTGAGCGACATTTCCCAGATTTCCCGGGCGTCCTCGTCGACCTTGAGGAAGTCGCGCAGCGGCTCCTCCATCTCATAGGCTTTTTCCAGGGTCATGCCGACTTCGAAGGGGATCATCTTCGACAGGCGGTCGGCCAGGCCGTAGGACTTGCCCTGGGCCCGCGCCACGTCGCGCACCACCGCCTTGGCGGCCATGGTGCCGAAGGTGATGATCTGGCTGACCGCATTGCGGCCGTATTTCTCGGCGACGTAATCGATCACCCGGTCGCGGCCGTCCATGCAGAAGTCGACGTCGAAGTCGGGCATGGAAACCCGTTCCGGGTTGAGGAAGCGTTCGAACAGCAGGTCATAGGCCAGCGGATCGAGGTCGGTGATCTTCTGCACGTAGGCGACCAGCGAGCCGGCACCCGACCCGCGGCCCGGGCCGACCGGTACGCCGTTGTTCTTCGCCCACTTGATGAAGTCCATTACGATCAGGAAGTAACCGGGGAAGCCCATCTGGATGATGATATCCAGCTCGAAATTCAGCCGGTCGATATAGACCTGCTTCTTCGCGGCGTAATCCGGGGTGTCCTTGGGCAACAGCACCTCGAGCCGTTCCTCCAGGCCCTCGAAGGACACCTGACGGAAATACTCGTCCATGGTCATGCCGGGCGGCACCGGGAAATCGGGCAGGAAGTACTTACCGAGCTGCACCTCGATGTTGCAGCGCTTGGCGATCTCGACGGTGTTTTCCAGCGCTTCCGGCAGGTCGGCGAACAGCTCGGCCATTTCCTCCGGGGTCTTCAGGTACTGCTGATCGGAATAGGTGCGCGGCCGACGTGGATCGTCCAGGCTGCGCCCCTCGCCGATGCACACGCGGGTCTCGTGAGCGGCGAAATCGTCCTGCTTGAGAAAACGTACGTCGTTGGTCGCAACCAGCGGCGCGCCGAGCCGGTCGGCCAAGGCGACAGCCAGGTGCAGGTGCTCTTCGTCGTTGACCCGGCTGGTACGCTGCACTTCCAGGTAGAAGCGCTCGGGGAATACCTGCATCCATTCGCGCAGCAGGGCTTCGGCCTCGGCCGGGTCGTCATTGAGCAGGGCATGACCGACCTCGCCCTCCTTCGAGCCGGACAGGGCGATCAAACCCTCGGCGGCGGCCTTGACCCAGTCGCGCTGAATGATGACAAGGTCGTTGCTCTGACCTTCGGTCCAGCCACGAGACACCAGTTCGGTCAGGTTGCGATACCCAACGGCATTCATCGCCAGCAGGGTCATGCGGCTGAGGGGGCCGTCCTCTTCGCCGCTGGCGAGCCAGATATCGGCGCCGCAGATCGGCTTGATGCCGCCGCCCATGGCCGCCTTGTAGAACTTCACCAGGGCGCACATGTTGCTCATGTCGGTAACCGCCACCGCCGGCATACCGGCGCCGGCCACGGCCTTGATCAGCGGCTTGACCCGTACCAAGCCGTCGACCAGGGAGAACTCGGTGTGCAGACGCAGATGGACGAATGAAGCGGTCATGGCGGTCCTATACAAAACACAAAAACGACAAGGCGGGGATTGTACAGCCAAGGCAGCGGCAAGCGGCAAGCTCTAAACCGAGCGCCTGCTAGTCGGTCAGCAGCTCGCGTACCGGAGCGAAAGAGCGCCGATGAATCGGCGTCGGGCCCAGGCGGCGCAAGGCTTCCAGGTGCACTGGCGTGGGATAACCTTTGTGCCCGGCGATACCATAACCGGGGTATTGGGCATCCAGCACCTGCATCTCGCGGTCGCGGCTGACCTTGGCCAGAATCGAAGCGGCGGCAATCGCCGGCACCTGACTGTCGCCCTTGACCACGGCGGCGCTGGGCACCTGCAATACCGGGCAGCGATTGCCGTCGATCAGGGCCAATTTTGGAATGACGCTCAAGCCTTCGACCGCCCGCTGCATGGCCAGCATGGTGGCGTGGAGGATATTCAGGCGGTCGATCTCTTCCACCTCGGCGCGGGCAATGCACCAGGCCAGGGCCTTTTCACGGATCTCGTCGAAGAGTTTCTCGCGGCGCGCTTCGCTGAGCTTTTTCGAGTCGTTCAGGCCGGCAATCGGCCGCAGCGGGTCGAGAATCACCGCCGCGGTCACCACCGCGCCGCACAACGGGCCGCGGCCGACCTCGTCGACACCGGCGACCAGCTCCTGCACCAGGGTGAAATCCAGTCCCAGTTGCATCAGCTGCGCCCCAGCAACGTCAATACAGCATCGGCCGCCTGGGTCGAGGCGTCACGGCGCAAAGCGCGGTGAATCACATCGAACCCCAGGGTTTGCACCTCGCCGTCCTCGATCAAGGGCGCCAATAGCTGCGCCAAAGACTCCGCCGTCGCCGCGTCCTGAATCAGCTCAGGCACCAACAGGCGCTCGGCCAGCAGGTTCGGCAGCGAAATATAGGGGCTTTTGACCAGACGTTTGAGAATCATGTAGGTGAGCGACGCGACCTTGTAGGCGACGACCATCGGACGCTTGTACAGCAGCGCTTCCAGGGTCGCGGTACCGGATGCGATCAATACCGCATTGCTGGCGGCCAACGCCTCGTGAGAGCGGCCATTGAGCAGCGTCAGCGGCAGATCGCGACCGACCAGCATTTCCTCGAGCTGACGCCGCCGCTCGGGGCTGGCGCAAGGCAGCACGAAGCGTACGCCGGGACGCAGCGTGCGCAAACGCACGGCCGCGTCGAGAAACAGACTGCCCAGCCGCGATACTTCGCCGCCCCGGCTCCCGGGCATCAATGCCACCACATGGCAGTCCTGGGGCAATTGCAGGGCCTCGCGCGCGGCGGCTCGATCGGCCTGCACGGGAATCGCATCGGCCAGCGGGTGCCCGACAAAACGCACCGGGACCTGCGCCGCGTCGTAGAACTGCGCCTCGAACGGGAACAGGCACAGCATCAGGTCGCAGGCTTCACGAATCAGCAGCACACGTTTCTGCCGCCATGCCCATACCGAAGGGCTGACGTAGTGCACGGTCTTGATCCCGGCGCGGCGCAGTTTGAGTTCCAGCCCCAGGTTGAAGTCCGGCGCATCGATACCGATAAACACATCCGGCTTGACATCGATCAGGGTTTTGATCAGGCGACGACGGCGCGAGAGCAACTCGGGTAATCGCCCGAGCACTTCGACCAGCCCCATGACAGCGAGGCGCTCCATCGGAAAATACGAGGTCAGCCCCTGCGCTTCCATCAGCGGCCCGCCGATGCCGATGAATTCGATCTGCGGATGACGCGCGCGCAACGCCTGCATCAGGCTGGCACCGAGGATATCGCCGGAAGCCTCGCCAGCGACCAGAGCGACACGTAATAGATCCGTCATGGGTTAACGAATAATGCCGCGATTGGACGCCTGAATAGAATCACGGAATACCGCGACCTCGGGAAATAGCGCCGACGGCTCCGCCAGTTCGAGCAGGGCCTGCTCGACCGTCAGACCTTGACGGTAGACGGTCTTGTAGGCGCGCCGCAGGGCCTGGATAGCCTCGGCACTGAAACCGCGACGGCGCAGGCCTTCGAAATTCATGCTGCGTGCCTCGGCCGGATTGCCGGATACCGTCACATAGGCCGGCACGTCCTTGCCGATCGCCGATCCCATGCCGGCAAAGCTGTGCGCACCGATATGACAGAACTGATGGACCAGGGTGTAGCCCGAAAGGATGGCCCAGTCACCGATATGCACATGGCCCGCCAGCGCGGTGTTATTGACCAGAATGCAATGATTGCCGATCACGCTGTCATGGCCGACATGGGCATAGGCCATGATCAGGTTGTGGTCGCCCACCGTGGTCTCGTCGCGGTCCTGGATGGTGCCACGGTGCATCGTCACGCCTTCGCGGATGATGTTGTGGTCGCCGATCACCAGCCGCGTCGGCTCGCCCTTGTACTTACGGTCCGGCGTGTCCTCGCCGAGCGAGGAAAACTGATAGACCTTGTTGTGCTTACCAATTTTGGTCGGGCCTTTAACAATCACGTTGGGACCGAGCACGGTACCCTCGCCGATTTCCACATCAGGCCCGACAATCGACCAAGGGCCGACGACCACGTCGTCGGCCAGCTTGGCACCGGGATCGATGATGGCGCGAGGGTCAATCAAACTCATAGCTTGCGTTCCGCGCAGATGATTTCGGCCGAGCAGACTTCCTTGCCGTCGACGCTCGCCCGGCATTCGAACTTCCAGATGCTACGTTTGTTGCTCAAGTGCTTGGCCTCGAGAATCAATTGGTCGCCCGGGATAACCGGTTGACGAAAGCGTAGCTTGTCGGAGCCGACAAAGTAATACAGGGTGCCATCGGTGGGCTTCATGCCCATCATCTTGAAGCCGAGTATTCCGGCGGCCTGGGCCATGGCTTCGATGATCAGCACGCCCGGCATGATCGGGTGCTCGGGAAAATGGCCATTGAAAAACGGCTCATTGATGCTGACATTCTTGTAGGCGCGAATGCACTTGCCTTCGACATCCAGATCCGCAACCCGGTCCACCAGCAGGAACGGATAACGGTGCGGCAGGTATTCACGAATTTCGTTGATGTCCATCATTTCCAGGGAGGCCCGTAGTAAAGAAAAAAGAACGCGACATCATGCCGGGTTCAGGCATCAGATGAGGTGTCTGGGCCTGAGGTCACGGCAACCAGCTGTTTTTCCAACTGTTGCAGGCGTCGCGCCATGTCGTCCAACTGACGGATACGCGCAGCGCTCTTGCGCCACTCCGCAGCAGGCTGCATGGCGGTGCCGGAAGAATACGAACCCGGCTCGGTGATGGAACGAGTAACCATGGTCATGCCGGTGACGAACACTCCGTCGCATACTTCGATGTGTCCGACCATGCCCACGCCACCGGCGATCATGCAATTCTTGCCGATTTTGGTGCTACCGGAAATCCCGACACAGCCCGCCATGGCGGTGTTATCGCCGATCTGCACGTTGTGCGCGATCATGATCTGATTGTCCAGCTTGACGCCGTTACCGATCAGCGTATCGGCCAGCGCACCGCGGTCGATGGTGGTGTTGGCGCCGATTTCGACATCGTCGCCAATGCTCACACCACCGATCTGCGCGATTTTCTGCCAGACGCCCTTCTCATTGGCGAAGCCAAAGCCCTCGCCACCGATCACCGCGCCCGACTGGATCACCACCCGCTTGCCGATGCGCACATCGTGATAGAGCGTCACGCGCGGCGCCAGCCAGCCGCCTTCGCCGATCGCCGAACGGGCACCGACCACGCAATGCGCGCCGACGGTCACACCCGCCGCTACCTGCGCGCCGCTCTCGATCACCGCATAGGCACCGATGCTGGCGCTGGCATCGACCTGCGCATCGGCCGCGACCAGCGCTGTCGGGTGCACACCGACAGCAGCCTGCGGCTTGCGATCGAACAGGTGCGACAGTTGGGCATAGGCCAGATAAGGGTTGGCGACTACCAGCGCGGCGCCGGCATAGCCTTCGGCATCGGTCGCGTTGAGCAATACCGCGGCGGCTCGACTGCCAGCCAGGTGCTTGCGGTACTGCGCGTTGGCCAGAAAGCTCAGCTGATCCGGGCCGGCGTCCTGCAAGGCCGCCAAGCCGTGAATCAGAATATCCGGCGAGCCGCGCAACACGGCTCCCAGACGTTCGGCCAATTGACCGAGAGAGAACTGCGGTGTCGTCATGATCAACGCAGCTTGTTCATACGCTCGATAACCTGGCGAGTAATGTCGAACTGAGGTTTGACATCAATCACTGCACCGCGCTCGAGTACCAGGTCGAAACTGCCGCTCTTGATCACTTCCTCGACAGCTTTGTCGAGATTCGGCTTCAGGGTCTTCAGCATCTCGCGGTCGGCGACGGCCTTGCTTTCGTTCAATTCCTTGGATTGGAACTGGAAGTCGCGGGCCTTTTGCTTGAATTCGAGTTCCAGACGCTCACGCTCGGCGGTCTGCATTTTTTCGCCGTCTTTTACCAGGCGATCCTGAATGCGCTTGGCATCGCTTTCCAGGGTCTTGAGCTTGTTCAGCTGCGGGCCGAATTTTTTCTCGGCATCCACCGCATAGCGCTTGGCCGCATCGGATTCGAGCAGGGCCATTTGATAATTCAGCACCGCGATCTTCATTTCCGCGAATGCCGGGGTCGACAGCATTACCGCACCTAACAGAACCAATTGAGTCAACTTGCGCACGATGTACTCCTGCAGAAAACTATTGTCGTTATAAATCAGCCGCTTAGAACGTCTGACCGAGAGAGAACTGGAATATTTCAGTATCGGCATCGTCCGGTTTGACGATCGGCATGGCCAGGCTGAAGCTCAACGGGCCCAACGCGGTGACCCAGGTCAGGCCAAGACCGACGGAGCTGGCGAACTCGCCGGCGTCAATGCCACTGCAATCGCTTTGCGAGCCGCAGGAAGTGTCGAATACGTTACCCACGTCCCAGAAGAAGGCGGTGCGCAGCGAGCGCTGGTCTTTGACGAACGGCATGGGGAACAACAGCTCCACGCCACCCTGGACCATAACGTTGCCGCCGAACGGCAGCGGATCCTGGTCCGGATCACGCTCGGTACCTTTGTTACCGGTCACGCTCTCACCCAGACTCGGGGTACTGCGTGGCCCCAGGCTGTTGTCCTTGAAACCGCGCACGGAGTTGAAGCCGCCCGCGTAGTAGTGCTCGTAAAACGGCAGATCGGAAGTCGAGCCGTAACTGTCGCCATAACCCAGTTCGGTGTGCAGGCGCAGGGTGTAGTTGTCACTGAGCGGTTTGAAGATCTGGCCGCGGTAATCCAGCTTGTAGAACGACAGGTCGCTGCCCGGCAGCGTGGTTTCGAACACCAGGCTCTGCGAGTGGCCACGGTTGGCCATGACGCCACGGTTGAGCGTGGACTCGGACCAGCCGATCGAACCTTTCAGGTTGAGGTAGCTGTCGCCCTCCTCTTCCATGAAATCGAAGATTTCGTCGACGGTATAGACGCCAGTGCTGATGTCGTCCTGCTGAAGGGTCAGGCCATAGGTCAGGCGCGAAGTTTCGCTGATCGGGTAACCGATGCTCATACCGGCACCGTAGCTGTCCACGGCGTAGCTCGAAACACTGGTGTTGAGCTCGTCGTAGTCGGTGGTACGGTAGAAGGCGTTGTAGCCCAGGCTGACGCCATCGGCGGTCCAGTAGGGATCGACGAAGCCGAAGTTGTAGCTTTCCTGGTATTCGCTGCGGGTCAGACCAAGGCTGACCTTGTTACCGGTACCGAGGAAGTTGCTCTGGGAAATCGAGCCGCCCAGGATCAGACCGGCGTTCTGGGCGAAACCGACGCTGGCGGTGATCGAACCGGATGCCTGCTCCTCGACGCTGTAGTTGACGTCGATCTGGTCGTCGGTACCTGGCACCTGCGGGGTTTCGACGTTGACTTCCTTGAAGTAGCCAAGGCGTTCCAGACGGGCTTTCGACTGATCGATCAGATAGGTCGAGGCCCAACCGCCTTCGAGCTGACGCATTTCGCGACGCAGCACTTCGTCTTCGGTCTTGGTATTGCCACGGAAGTTGATGCGGTTGACATAGGCACGCTTGCCCGGATCGACGACGAAGGTGATGGAAACCGTGTTGTCCTCGTCGTGCGCTTCCGGCACGCCGTTGACGTTGGCGAAGGTGTAGCCTTCGTTACCCAGGCGGCGGGTGATCAGCTCCGAGGTGGTGGTCATCACCTTGCGCGAGAATACCTGGCCTTCTTTCACCAACAGCAGCGCCTTGATGTCTTCTTCCGGCACCTTGAGGTCACCGGAGAGCTTGACGTCGCGCACGCTGTACTTCTCGCCTTCGTCGACGTTGACGGTGATGTAGACGTGCTTCTTGTCCGGGGTGATGGATACCTGGGTGGAGGTGATATCCATGCCGATATAACCGCGATCCAGGTAATAGGAGCGCAGCCGCTCCAAGTCGCCGGACAGTTTTTCGCGGGCATATTTGTCGTCGTTGCGGAAGAACGACAGCCAATTGGTGGTTTTCAGCTCGAACAGACCAATCAGGTCTTCATCGGAGAAGACGCTGTTGCCGACCACGTTGATGTGCTGAATAGCCGCGACCGAGCCTTCGTTGATATTGATCTTCAGCGCGACGCGGTTGCGCGGCTGAGGAATCACTTCGGTTTCGATCTCGGCGGAATAACGGCCCTGGGCCACGTACTGGCGCTGTAGCTCGTTGCGCACGCCTTCGAGCGTCGCACGCTGGAAGATCTCGCCCTCGGCGAGGCCGGACTGGTTGAGGCCCTTGAGCAGGTCTTCGCTGCTGATCGCCTTGTTGCCTTCGATTTCGATGCTGGAGATCGAGGGCCGTTCGACAACGGTAATCACCAGCACATCGCCATCGCGACCCAGCTGGATATCCTGGAAGAAACCGGTCTTGAATAGCTCGCGCGTAGCCTCCACCAGCAAACGGTCATCAGTTTGCTCGCCGACATTGAGCGGCAGCGCACCGAATACACTGCCCGCGGACACTCGCTGGAGGCCGTTGACACGGATATCGGAGATGGTGAAGGACTCGGCGTGAACTTCGGCGATCATCGATGCGGCAAGTACCGCAGGTAGCAGCAGACGTTTCATGAAGTCCTTTCTTATTTCCAACTGACGATAAAAAAATCTGCCGCTCGAGGCGACAGATTTGTAATTCAGTAATGGTTACAAACGACCCAAATCGTTGATCAGGGCAAGCAACATGACCCCGACCACCAAGCTGATGCCTATCTGCACCCCCCAACCCTGCACCCGCTCGGACAATGGACGACCACGTGTCCACTCGATCAGATAAAAAAGCAGATGCCCGCCATCCAACACAGGAATCGGCAGTAGATTGAGAACCCCCAAACTTATGCTCAAGTAGGCGAGGAAATTGAGGAAATCCCCCAAACCCGACTCAGCCGAAGCGCCCGCCACTTTAGCAATGGTTATCGGCCCGCTCAAGTTTTTTACCGAGAGCTCGCCGAAGAGCATTTTCTTCAGCGAATCGAGGGTCAGCAGACTCATCGTCCAGGTCCGCTTAAAGCTTTCGGCGACAGCTTCGAGCGGCCCGTAACTGACATCGCGGAGCATCTCCGGCGGCCATTCGACACCCTGCACGCCCGCCCCCAGATAACCGATGCGCGCATCGTCTGCGCCGCGTGCAGCCAGATCAACCTGCACATCCAGGCGGCGCCCGTCGCGCTCGACCAACAACACAACGGCGCTGCCGGGCATGCCACGCAGACGATCGACCAGCTGCTGCCAGTCGTCGAGCGCCTGACCATCGAGTGCCAGGATATGGTCGCCAATTTTCAGCCCGGCAGCGCTAGCCGGCCCCTCAGGATCGAGCTGCGCGAGAACCGCCGGCAAGCTCGGGCGCCAAGGGCGAATCCCCAACGAGCTGATCGGGTCTGGTTCCTCGACACCCTTGAGCCATTCGTCGAGCACGATCCGCCGCGAGCTTTCGACTGCCGAGCCATCCTCGCGCACGCTGATCAGCAGCGGACCGCTTTCGCCAAGGCGGCGCACCAGCTGCAAGTTGATCGCCGCCCAGCCAGTGGTGGGCTTTTCATTTACCGCAACGATTTCCTGGCCTGCCTGCAAGCCGGCCTGAGCGGCCAGACTGCCGGGCTCCACGGCGCCGATCAGCGGGCGCACCTGCTGACCGCCGAGCATTGCGACCACCCAGAAAAACAGCAAGGCGAGCAGGAAGTTCGCCACCGGTCCCGCACCGACCACGGCGATACGCTGGCGCACACTCTTGCGATTGAACGCCTGCTCGAGCTGCGCCGGGGGCACCTCACCCTCGCGCTCGTCGAGCATCTTCACGTAGCCGCCCAACGGGATCGCGGCAATCACGAACTCAGTACCCTGGCGGTCGTGCCAGCGCAGTAACGGCGTGCCGAAACCAATGGAAAACCGCAGCACCTTGATGCCACAGCGCCGCGCCACCCAGAAGTGCCCGAATTCGTGGAAAGTAACCAGCACCCCCAGCGCTACCAGGGTACCGAGGATCATGTAGAGCGCACTCATCAAGCTTCTCCGCGCCAGCTATCGCGCATGACGATTTAACCAGTGACCGGCCAATTCACGCGCACGGCGGTCGGCGACAAGCACCGTATCCAGGCTTTCGACCGCTTCGACGGCCTGCGCTTCGAGAACAGTGTCGATGATACGCGCGATCTCGGGAAAGCGGATGCGCCGTTCGAGAAAGGCCGCGACCGCAACTTCGTTGGCCGCATTGAGCATCGCAGGCGCGGTACCCCCCGCCTCCGCCGCCTGACGTGACAGGCGTAAACAAGGGAAGCGCTGCTCGTCGGGCGCCTGGAAATCCAGACGGGCAATCGCGAACAGGTCCAGCGGGGCGACACCCGAGTCGATGCGCTCGGGCCAGGCCAGCGCGTGACTGATCGGCGTGCGCATATCCGGGTTACCCAGCTGCGCCAGCACCGAGCCATCGACATAGTCGACCAGCGAATGGATGACGCTCTGCGGATGGATAACCACCTCGATTTGCGCGGGCTTGGCATCGAACAGCCAGCAGGCCTCGATCAGCTCCAGGCCCTTATTCATCATGCTCGCCGAATCCACCGATATCTTGCGCCCCATCGACCAGTTGGGATGGGCGCATGCCTGCTCGGGCGTGACCTCGGCCAGTTGCTCGACCGGCGTTTCGCGGAACGGCCCGCCAGAGGCCGTCAACAGAATCCGCCGCACGCCGACATGGCCCAGGCCGCGACCGTAGTCGCCCGGCAGGCATTGGAAGATCGCATTGTGCTCGCTGTCGATCGGCAGCAGCAGCGCACCACTCTGACGCACCGCCTGCATGAACAGCGCGCCGGACATGACCAGCGCCTCCTTGTTGGCCAGCAGTACCTTCTTGCCCGCCTCGACGGCGGCCAGGGTCGGTTTCAGCCCCGCCGCGCCGACGATCGCCGCCATCACCGCGTCGACATCGGCATGCGCGGCAACTTCACACAAGCCGGCCTCACCGAACAGCACCTGAGTAGCCAGGCCCGCCGCCCGTAACCGCCCCTGCAGCGCCGCGGCGGCCGCGGCATCGGCCACCACCGCGAACAGCGGACGGTAGATCATGCACAAGGCTTCCAGCTCGGCCAGACGGCTAAATGCGGAAAGTGCGAAAACCTGGTAGCGCTCGGGATGGCGCGCAATCACATCCAGGGTACTGAGGCCGATCGACCCCGTCGCCCCCAGTACCGTGATCTGCTGCGGGCGACTCACTGCGCACCCCAGCCGGCCAACCACAACAAGGCGGCGAACAGCGGAATGGCCGCTGTCAGGCTGTCGATGCGGTCAAGTACGCCACCGTGCCCCGGCAGCAGATTGCTGCTGTCCTTGAGCCCGGCCTGACGCTTGAACATGCTCTCGGTCAGGTCGCCGACCACGGAAATCAGCACTACCGCTACCGTTCCCGCCATGGCCAACAGCAAATCACCGACCGACCAACCGCGATAGAGCCCGACCACGAGACAAATCGCCAGGGTTGCCAGCTGCCCGCCGATTACGCCCTCCCAGCTCTTACCGGGACTGACCCGCGGCGCAAGCTTGCGCTTGCCGAAACGCCTGCCGGAGAAGTACGCGCCGATATCCGCACCCCATACCAGCACCATCACCGCCAGAATCAGCAGGTTCGCTTCGGGCCATTGCTTGAGCAACTGCAAGCCTTGCCAGGCCGGCAACAGAATCAGCAGACCGATCAGCAGCTTGCCGAACGGCCCACCCCAATAGCGGCTACTGGCCGGATAGTTGAATACCATCGCCGTCGCTACCGCCCACCAGCCGACCCCGAGCCAAAGCAGCCAAGGTGCTAATGCTGGTACCCGGTAGAGCGCGAACAGAGACACAGCGACCAGCAGGGCATAGCCCACGCGAGCGGGCTGCGCGGCGAACCCGGCCAGACGCGCCCACTCCCACCCGCCCAAAGTCACTACCAGACCGGTCTCTTATAAACAACAGACGCTAACCACGAAGTGGGTGGGGGGGGGGGG
>NZ_CAMPHI010000029.1 GCF_946885955.1 uncultured Pseudomonas sp. | reverse complement strand
CGCGGCCATGCGGCGTTGCATCAGGGATTCGTTGGTCTTGCTCATAAGGTCCTCATTCGCCGTCAATCAGCTCGGCGTAGTTCAGGAGGCGTAACCGGTCAGGCGTGGCGGCATACGATGATCGACCGCGGAGCGTCCCGGTTACAGGAATTAGTGCGTTTATCGCCGTGCTGCCGGCCGGCTATCGGGTGGCGCAGTTTCGCGTCACCCCGATGGCCGATCCAACCAATGTTTCTCATGCACGGCATCTGGGAAATTGATCGATCAAATCCCCAGGCAGAGGTATTTGATCTCCAGGTAATCCTCGATGCCGTACTTCGAACCTTCGCGACCCAGGCCGGAGGCTTTCACGCCGCCGAACGGCGCCACCTCATTGGAAATCAACCCGGTGTTGACCCCGACCATGCCGTATTCCAGGGCCTCGGCCACACGGAACACCCGGCCCAGGTCACGGGCATAGAAGTACGAGGCCAGGCCGAACTCGGTATCGTTGGACATGGCGATCACCTCGGCCTCGTCCTTGAAGCGGAACAGCGGCGCCAGCGGACCGAAGGTCTCTTCCTTGGCCACCGCGGCGTTTCTTGGCACATCGACCAGAATGGTCGGCTCGAAGAAGCTGCCACCCAACGCGTGAGGCTTGCCGCCAGTCAGCAGCTTGGCGCCCTTGCTGACCGCATCGGCAATGTGTTCCTGCACCTTGGCCACGGCCTTGCCGTCGATCAACGGGCCGGTGGTGGTGCCTTCGTCCAGGCCATTACCGATCTGCAGCTTGGCCACGGCGGCAACCAGCTTCTCGGCGAAGGCATCGTAGACACCGTCCTGCACATACAGGCGGTTGGCGCAGACGCAGGTCTGGCCATTGTTGCGGTATTTGGAAATCAGCGCGCCCTCGACCGCCTTATCCAGATCGGCGTCGTCGAACACGATAAAGGGCGCGTTGCCGCCCAGTTCCAGGGAGACCTTCTTGATGTCCTTGGCGCATTCGGCCATCAGCTGGCGGCCGATTTCGGTCGAGCCGGTGAAGCTCAGCTTGCGCACGATCGGGTTGCTGGTCAGCTCGCTGCCGATATCGCCGGCGCTGCCGGTAACCACGCTGAGCACGCCTTTGGGGATGCCGGCGCGGTGCGCCAACTCGACCAGCGCCAGAGCGGAGAACGGGGTCTGCGAGGCCGGTTTGATCACCATGGTGCAACCGGCGGCCAGGGCCGGGCCGGCTTTACGGGTGATCATCGCGGCGGGGAAGTTCCACGGCGTAATGGCCGCGGTGACGCCGATCGGCTGCTTGATCACGATCAGCCGCTTGTCCGGCTGGTGACCGGGAATCACGTCGCCATAGACGCGCTTGGCCTCTTCGGCGAACCACTCGATAAAGGACGCGGCGTAAGCGATCTCGCCCTTGGCCTCTGCCAGCGGCTTGCCCTGCTCCAGGGTCATCAGGCGGCCGAGGTCGTCCTGGTTTTCCATCAACAATTCGAACCAACGGCGCAGCTTGCCAGCCCGCTCCTTGGCAGTCAGCGCGCGCCAGGCCGGCAGCGCACGGTCGGCGGCCTCAATGGCGCGGCGAGTTTCGGCGGCGCCCATCTTCGGCACCGTACCGATGATTTCATTGGTGGCGGGGTTGTTGACCTTGATGGTCTGGCCGCTGTCGGCGTCGAGCCAGACGCCATCGATATAGGCTTGCTGACGGAACAGCTGGGTGTCTTTCAGTTGCATGGCAATCTCCTTGATTCCGACACCCTGGCATCGGACAGTTATTGGGCGCGATGGTTAGACCGCGACTTGACGCATAGTGGCGACCGCTGCCCTCAATACGCATCCAGCTCCGCGCGCGCATCGCGCGACACAGGGGAAAGGCGTTTTACCGAGAGCGTTTGAAATCTCAAACGAATCCTAGGGTCGTAACCGCTAAAGGGCAATAGCCTGTTCGAAAAAATTAACGAAATGCAGCACGAGCGACAGTTTTTACACAACACCCGCCCTTCTATAGTGGCTCACTCGTACAGAATTGCGAACGACGTACCGGCATGGACGCCCGCCCGCGAGATGCGTATGATTGCGCCCCGCAACGCACTCGTAGCTCAGCTGGATAGAGTACTGCCCTCCGAAGGCAGGGGTCGTGGGTTCGAATCCCGCCGAGTGCGCCATCTACAGAAAAGGCCCCACGTGAAAACGTGGGGCCTTTTTGCTTAGGGCTACGCAATTCTGCATCGCACAATCAAATACGGGTTATTCGCTCAGTGCCCCTTTGTGTACTAGTCACGCTGGTTGCAAGGCTAAGAAGGCCTCTGGACTGCGGCTAGCCCGCTCCCTACTTGCAGAGCTCGAACGCCGGGGCCATGGCTTCGATTTCCTTGGCGCCGATTCGAAGGGCGCCTGCCAGCCTGTGCCAGGTTGAGCCTATCCCCGCCCGGAACTGGTCGACGATCGCTTGCGCTTCGGCCTGTTTGATCCTGAACCGATCCGCTACCGACAATGCCAGGTTCAAGTCTTGTGCATTGTCCACCTCTGACACGTTGAGTTTCAGGCCATTGGCGTAGGGGACCGGGTTCATGTCGTAGGCGGGTGCCAAGCGCCATCCCTTGCCATGCTCAAGAAGGAAGCCGTGGTTGCGCATATGGTCGTCGGTGTTGGAGACCAGCATATTGAATACGATGCGCCGCCAAAGCTCCTGTAGATCCTCGGTGGTCGCTGCGCCGTGCTGGATCAGTACCTGGGCGATCTCCAGATAGCTGGCTCCGGCGCTGTGGTCGTAACCATCGGTGTTGCCGGTCATGGTCATCGCAGAGGCAAAGTGCTTACGTTGGCCACCGGCCAGTCTGTCGAAGCGTTTGACCATGAAGCAGTGCTGATCGCTGGCGTAGGTGTTCGCAGTGCCCTCGGCAACATCGAGCCCACAAACCTTGCGGGCCAAGGTGTTCACCACCATCTCCCAGGCGCCGACGTTGAACTCATCATCGTTGCTCGGGAACTTGGCGATCCACAGGCTTCCATCGGTGTTTACCACGCTGGCTTTGGGCCGGGCGCCGCCCAGAGAACCACCGGGCGCAATCAGCATGCGCAGCCAGTCTTTGCCGCCGGCGTCCAGATCCTCGCCAGCTTCAAAGCGCCTGGATGCCTCCTCGAGCTCACGGATCTGGGTGAATGGTGGCGCCGCCATGTTGTCTTGGTCATCCAGGAATGGACCTTCTGCGTCCAGACGCAGGCGGATGCCGCCGACTCGGTAGTGATCATGCACGCCGAGCAGGAAGTCGGAAGCATGCAGCACGCTGCCTTGCGGTTTGCGCCCCTCCCGAATGTCTCTCTCGTGCCGACGTTTCATGAGCAGGCAGCCCCAGCGATCAGGCGAAGCGTCGTCAAATATGCCGAAGGTGTCGTGCCCTTTTGGCGGGTGCTGGCGCCCCAGGTACGGGCCGATGCGAGGGTCCAGGGAGAGCTGTGCGATCAGAGGGTCAGCCAAGGCATTTTTGTCGAACTCGAATTCGAAGCGCTCCTTGCCCCTGATTGCCGAAGCATGCAGGTAGCCGAGCAGCGTTGCGCCGTTCAACCCCTCCCAGTCACCGTACACGAGGATGCGCTTACTCATTGCCGGCCGCCGGCAGGTCGTTGATCCAGCATGCCCATCAGGTCATCGGCCGAGATCGGGCCGGACGGTGCTTGGCCTATGCCTCGTTGATGAGCTTTGTCTTCAGTCGTGAGGATCGCCCCGCGCTGTGTATCAGGGCTCGCGTGGGGCCCGGTTTGCTGCGGTTTGTCCAAGGTTCTTCGCACTACTTTCCTTGCTGCGACCTTGGCTTTCTCGGCTTTATCTGCCGCCGACCGCGGCTGTACCAGCGCGGCATCCTGAAGGTGGCGGCCCACCTCATCATTTTTCGCGACTTCGTCCAGGTCCTTCTCTAGCCCCAACACCTGTAGCACGGCCAGATAGGCACCCATAGTCACGCCAGGGCCACCTGACTCCAGATTGCGCAGTGTCGGCAGGGACATACCTGCCCGTTCTGCCATCTGCTTAGCGGTGATCTTCCGCCGCTTTCTGGCCAGCAGCACTCGCTCGCCGAGCGCTTGCAGAAGGCGGTCTGTGGCAGGAAGGAGCGGGGCGGTACGCTTGGCCATGTGAAAATATTCCTTCACTTACATGCTCAAAGTGAAGGAATAATAGCATAGGGATTTCGCAGCAAGCGGACTTTGGAAAAAAAGTGAAAATATTCCTCCACTAACGCGCTTGTTAATGCAGGAATACTTTCAGTCTTTTCCGCTTTCCAGAACTTTCCCCGAGGCTGCTCTGATCCATAGACCGGGTCAGCTCTCCGCACTTACCCTCCTCTCAGCATCAAACGCGGCTGCGCGCTGAATATTCGCGCCGCATTGGTCGGGCGAGCTGTATTCGCCGCGGGCGGCGGGCCATTCAAGCAGGCACGCACGGAAAGATTGCCGGGCTCGGGCCGGCTATAACAATGCCCTCAACCGCTGCTCCAGCAGCCCCGGAAAGCGCTTGAACCACAGCTGGTTCAGCGGTGAGGGGTGGGGTAGCGGATAGAGGGTGAAGGTACGGCCGCTGCCTGCGTCGGTGCGCAGGTCGATATCGATGTGGGCGCTGAAGCGGTCTTCGCGTTGCCAGAAGGCGTCGAGCTGCTGGCGCACTTCGCAGGGTTGGTCGATGGCGAACCAGAGGAAGGCTTCGCGACCCAAGGTGATGAGGTAATGGCCGTTCCAGCTTTCGATCAGCAGGCGGCGCATCAGGGGATGGAAGCGCTTCTTCGTCGCCATCGACCAGGCTTTGTTGCCCAGCGGCTTGTAGGGCACGGTATTGCTCCAGAAGAATTGCTGGCTCAGCGTGCGGCTCGCCTCGAAGTTGGGTATCTCTGCGCCGTGCAGATGACGGTAGAGCAGCTTGCGCACGATCTGGCCGCCGGAGCCGATAAAGGGCTCGCCGTATTTGACCTCATCGCGCCCGGGGTCGCGACCGAAGAAGCCGAGGGGCGCGTCGGCATCGCCCAGACCGACTATCGGCTCCAGCGGGTCTTTGCCGAAGCGCTCATAGGTCTCGCGGTCGATGCCTTCGGTGGCCTTTGCCAAACGTCGAAAGGCGCGGCGCTGAGTATCGTCGAGCGGCATACGGCCTCCTGGCAGGCTGTCGAGTAATTACTCGCGGGACACACTGCATTGACTACCAGAGCCCGCTATAGGTCCTCCTCGGTGACCATCCGCACCTGCGCCGCATCCAGCGCATAGGCCGCGTCCGCCAGCTCGTTGCTGACCTGTTCGATCTTGAGGGTGCCGCTGACCCAGAGCGGGGCGTAGATGTCTTCCAGTTCGATGCCCTTGGGGTAGCGCACCAGCACCAGCTGGTTCGGCGGCGGAGGCGGTACGTGGATGCAGGCACCGGGATAGGGCACCAGAAAGAACAGCGTGCTGCGGCCTTCGGCATCGGTTTCCAGAGGAACCGGGTAGCCGCCAAGGCGGATCTGCTTACCGTCGAAAGCGGCCACGGTCTTGCTCGAATGCATCACCGCGGGGAGATCGTCGCCTTTCTGCTTGAGGCCGCCGGGGCTGTAGAAGCTGCTGTCCTGCTCGGGCGTGTCGTGGCTGATTTCCGGCATGCTTTCCAGCGCCTGACGATCGTCCTCGGGCATCAGTTGCAGCCAGTCGGTTTCGGGGAGTTCGGCGCGGGCGAGGCCGCAGAGTAGAAGCAGAGAGAACAACCAGTAGCGCATCGGGCAAGCTCGTCGGAAAAGGAAAATGGCCGATGGCTACCGGTCCGGCAACCTAGCGGTCCTTGTTGGCGATCAGCGCATAGATTACCAGCAAGACGATCGCGCCGATTACCGCGCCGACAAAACCCGCGGCTTCATTCGCTTCGTAGATGCCCAGCGCCTGGCCGCCATAGGTCGCGGCAATGGCGCCGCCGACGCCGAGCAGGATGGTCATGATCCAGCCCATGCTGTCGTTGCCCGGTTTGAGAAAGCGTGCGATCAAGCCGACGATCAGCCCGATAAAAATGGTGCCGAGGATGCTCATGGTGAATCTCCTGGTAGTCGAGGTTGAGCCTGTTAAGACTGCCAGGCGGCGCCTCCGTTCGTCTCCCGATGCAGCGAGTGCGGGGCGCTACTCGGTGGTGGCGGGAGGGGCGACGCCATAACGCCGATAGATCGAGACGATCTCGCCGCTTTCGCGCATGCGCCGCAGCTCGCTCGCCAGGCGGTCGTAGATCACCTGCTTCGCCCCCTGATAGAGAAGCAGCGAGGCGCCGTAGTAATTGCCTATCGATTGCTCGTACTGGTAATCGGCATAGCTGTAGTCGCTGAAACCGATCTTGCGGAACTGCGCCTCGATGGCCTCACGATCAAGCACCGCCAATGCGTCCAGGCGCCCGGCGCGAAACATCCCGGCCAGCACATAGTCGTCAGTCGCCAGCACCTTGCTGATCAGCCCGTCGCCGTCGAAGGGGTCGAAATAGGCGGTGCCGCGCTTGGCGCCGATCACCCATTCGCCGCGTAGATCGGCATAGCTATGCAGGCTAGCTTCGCGGCCGGGCCTGACGATAAAGCGGATGCTCTTGTGCTGGGTGCCGATGGCCGGCAGGAAGTGCACATAGGCCTTGCGCTCATCGGTGAAGAGCACTCGCGGCACCAGATCGACACGTCCCGACTTGAGGTCTTCCAGACTGCGTACGAAGGGCGCGTAACGCCATTCGATGCGCGAGCCGATGCGCGTTGCGGCAGTGTCGAGAATACTGATCAGAGGGCCGCTGGGCTGATTATCGAGCGCCTGCATTTCCGGCGGTCGCTCGCGGTAATCGGCGCGCAGAATCGGTTCGGCATGGCCTACGGGCGGCAGCAGTAGCAGGCACAGCAATAGCAGATGCTTCATGGCTAGGCCCTTGTGGTTGACCCCTACACAAGAGCGTAGCCATGAATTGAGCGGCGGGGTTTCAGCCCTTGGTGATCAGCGCTTCGACGGCGGCGATGCGCTGCTCCAGGGTGGCGCGATCGGCGCAGCGCAGGGTGGCGTGGCCGACCTTGCGTCCGGCCTTGAAGGCCTTGCCGTAGTGGTGCAGGTGGCAGTCGTCGATGGCGATCACCTTATCCACCGGCGGTACTTCACCGATGAAATTGAGCATCGCGCTCTCACCGACCTTGGCGGTCGAGCCCAGCGGCAGACCGGCGACGGCGCGCAGGTGGTTCTCGAACTGGCTGCACTCGGCGCCTTCGATGGTCCAGTGCCCGGAGTTGTGCACGCGCGGGGCGATTTCGTTGGCCTTGAGGCCACCGTCGACTTCGAAGAACTCAAAGGCCAGAACGCCGACGTAATCGAGCTTTTGCAGCACGCGGCCGACGTAATCCTCGGCCAGGGCCTGCAACGGGTGCGCGCTGCTGGCGATGGACAGGGCGAGGATGCCGCTGTCATGGCGGTTGTGCACCAGCGGGTAGAAGCGCGTCTCGCCATCGCGGCCGCGCACGGCGACCAGCGAGACTTCGCCGGTAAAGGACACGAAACCTTCGAGGATGCAGGGTACGCTGCCCAGTTCGGCGAAGGCGCCAGTGACGTCTTCGGGGTTGCGCAGCACCTTCTGGCCCTTGCCGTCGTAGCCCAGGGTGCGGGTCTTCATCACTGCCGGCAGGCCGATGGCTGCGACGGCGGCATCGAGGTCGGCTTGCGACTGGATATCGGCGAACTCGGGGGTGGGGATGCCGAGGTCCTTGAACATCGACTTCTCGAACCAGCGGTCGCGGGCGATGCGCAGCGATTCGGCGCAGGGGTAGACCGGCACGAACTGCGAGAGAAAGGCCACGGTCTCGGCCGGTACGCTTTCGAACTCGAAGGTCACCAGATCGACTTCATCGGCCAGCTGGCGCAGGTGATCCTGATCGCCGTAGTCGGCACGGATATGCTCGCCGAGGGCCTGGGCGCAGGCGTCCGGCGCGGGGTCGAGAAAAGCGAAGTTCATCCCCAGGGGCGTACCCGCCAAGGCCAACATGCGACCGAGCTGACCGCCACCGATTACACCGATTTTCATGCTTGCACCTCTTTAACGCCTTCGACTCTATTCACGCCCTTGCTGGGCGAGTTTGCCGGCAATCAGGCCTGACGCGGGTCCGGGTTATCCAGCACGTTGTCGGTCTGCTCCTGGCGGAACTTCTGCAGCGCCGCATGGAACTGCGGGTGCTGGTGACCGAGGATACTCGCCGCCAGCAAGGCCGCGTTGATCGCGCCGGCCTTGCCGATGGCCAGGGTCGCAACCGGAATGCCGGCCGGCATCTGCACGATCGACAGCAACGAATCGACGCCGGAAAGCATCGACGACTGCACCGGTACGCCGAGCACCGGCAAATGGGTCTTGGCTGCGCACATGCCCGGCAGATGCGCCGCGCCGCCGGCACCGGCGATGATCACCTGGATACCGCGGCCGTCAGCCTGTTCGGCGTACTGGAACAACAGATCCGGGGTGCGATGCGCCGACACCACCTTGACCTCATAAGGGATGCCCAGCTGCTCCAGCATGTCGGCGGTGTGGCTAAGGGTGGACCAATCGGACTTGGAGCCCATGATCACGCCAACCAGTGCGCTCATCGTCGTGCCTCTTCATCAAGCGCCTCACGGCGCGTCAAAAACCAACAAGCCACGCAGAGGGCGTGGCTTGTCATGTTTGGGTCAAACCCGCGGCCGGCGGGTTTAAAGGCGGCGCAGTATAGCCTAACGACACCAATAACGCGCCCCCTGCATGACCGTCTGTCGCCAGTGATGGCGTTGGGGGTCGGGGCTGGCTCTATAAGGCCACCGCCCCGATGACTGTGGCATGAGGCGACAGGTTTTGCCGCTGCGCGTGCAGGGTCGCGGTGCTTGCCATCTCCTGGCCCGGCTGTGATCCGGGAGTGGTATTCGACGGAGATATCCCCGGATTGCATCCGGGCTACATGGTGAGTGCGCGTTGCTCGGGGGTACAGGGTGCACGCACAGGTTGAGCGCACGAGATAACGAGCAGACCTCCCTCACAAAATCCGTCCGGCGTCCTCGCTATACTGCCGGCCTTTTCAACCCACCAAGGACGTCACCATGACAAGGCTGTCTCTGCTTTTCGCCGCCTCGCTGTTCACCCTTAACGCCAGTGCGCTGGAATTGGCCAAGTACCCGCAGGTGTTCGATGCCGGCAAGGGCGTCAGCGTGACGCTCGCCCCGAGCGCCGATGGCAAGCAGGCGCTGATCCAGGTGAGCGGCATCAATCACCCGCTCGATGAGGTGGTACTACTGACCACGGTGCACGAACGCGGCAACGACGAGCGCGACTACGGCACCACCCTCGACGGCAGCGCCTACAACATGTTGGTCAAGCGCCAGGACTGGGGCGGCGAGCAGTACCAGTTGTACCTGCCGGATACCGACGGCTTTCAGCTCGGCTTCGACGAGGAAAAGAGCAAGGCCGCCAAGCCCGCCGCGCTGCTGGCACTGTATGAAAAGCAGAAGAAGGAAGGCGTGCAGGACAAGCTCGCCGCATTCGACCGCGAGCGCCAGGTGCAGGCTTTCGCCAGCGCCTTGCAGCAGATCGACAAGGAGGCCTCCGACACCTGCGGCACGCCGCTGGCGACCAAGGTCGACTGGAGCGCGCTGGACAACGATATCCTCAAGCGCCTGAGCGTGCCGAGCTTCTGCGGCGAGGTGGTCAGCCAGGTCGCCACACTGTGCGAGCGCGACGAGGCGTACAAGGCCCAGGCGAAAACCCTGAAAGGCGTGGAATGCGCCTTTGGCTCGCGGATCAAGCTGCGGGAAAAGGATGCGACCCTGAGCTTCACCACCCAGGAAGACGAGCCCAACCAGGGAGACTTCATCAACGCCTTTCTACGTAATCGATAGACGTAACCGCCAAGCGCTCTGACGTAGGGCGGACGCAGCGAAGCTTTGTCCGCCAGTTGATTGCCGACGGTGGACAAGGCTTCGCCATGTCCACCCTACAAAAGCACCTTTGCCGACCTGATCAGGCCGCTTTGGCGAATAGCTCCCGGCCCTGGTCCAGGTGCTGGTCGATCAGCCATTTGCCATGGGCGATCGAGGCGTGCTGGGCTTTTTCCAGGTCCGCGAGGAAGGCGTAATCCAGGGGCAGCGGCATGCGCCGACTGGTGCGCCCCTGCGGGTCGGTGATACGGCAACCGCCAGCCCAGGGCGTCGGGTTATCCGCGTACTGTAAAACGTCGGCGGCGATCTGGTGGCCGCGATACGTGCATTGCAAAGTATTCATGGGTAGACCTCCGGTTGGGGCCTGCAGCGAGGCGGCATGGCCCGGTTATCCCCCCGTACGGCAAGGTGCGTGGCACCTCGGGTCGTCCTGAAATGGTACACCCCCAGCGCCATTCGTGAAGTACCTGTGGTCCAGCGGTGAGGATCACACACCACAGGGGCATCGCCACTGCGCTGGCAGCAGCCCGTAGCCCGGATGCAATCCAGGGAGATGTTGGTGAGCGATGCTTTCCCCGGATTCCATCCGGGCTACTAGCAGGCTGTTGAAAAACTACCTGAGTGGGAGGGGCTTTAGCCGCGATTGACCTTCGGGAAATCGTGCACTTGCGCGACAGCCTGGACATTCGGCGGACAAGGCTTCGCCATGTCCGCCCTACACAGCACCCGGTAAAACGCGAACCTCCGCTTGGTCTGGCTCAAGACTAGCGTTCGGTTTTCCGACCGCCACCAGGCCGCGGATTCGCTTTGGCGAACGAGACGCTCGACTCGCCGGGCGCTTAAATTAATTTTTATCTTTATTTTCAATTACTTGAGTATAAAACCAGACACTTGAAAAGACTGGCACGCTCCCTGCTCTACCTCACTACAGGAAAGCCGGCGCTTTCCCCTGCCGATGGCTCGCATCGCCCCGGCCAGCACAAAACAACAATAGTGAGGATCAGCATGACCAAGAGCACTCTTTCCCGCGCTGTCGCCATGGCCCTGGCCGCCACCCTGCTCAGCGCCCCGGTACTGGCCGCGGAACTGACCGGCACCCTGAAGAAGATCAAGGAGTCGGGCACCATCACCCTGGGTCACCGCGACGCCTCCATTCCGTTCTCCTACTTCGGCAACGACCCGAGCCAGCCCATGGGCTACTCCCATGACCTGCAGATGAAAGTGGTCGAGGCGATCAAACAGCAACTGGGCATGCCGGAGCTGAAGGTCCGCTATAACCTGGTCACCTCGCAGACCCGTATCCCGCTAGTGCAGAACGGCACGGTCGATCTGGAATGCGGCTCCACCACCAACAACGTCGAGCGCCAGCAGCAGGTGGACTTCTCGGTTGGCATCTTCGAAGTGGGCACCCGCCTGCTGGCGAAGAAGAGCAGCGGCATCGAAGACTTCGCCCAGCTCAAGGGCAAGAACGTGGTGACCACCGCCGGCACCACCTCCGAGCGCCTGCTGAAGATCATGAACGCCGAGAAGCAGATGGGCATGAACATCATCTCGGCCAAGGACCATGGCGAGTCCTTCCTGATGCTCGAATCCGGCCGCGCAGTCGCCTTCATGATGGACGACGCGCTGCTCTACGGCGAAATGGCCAAAGCCAAGAAGCCGGACGACTGGGCCGTGGTCGGCACCCCGCAATCGTTCGAGATCTACGGCTGCATGCTGCGCAAGGGTGACCCGGCGTTCAAGCAAGTGGTCGATGGTGCGATCAGCGCCACCTACAAGTCGGGCGAAATCACCTCGATCTACGACAAGTGGTTCATGCAGCCCATCGCACCGAAAAATCTCAACCTGAATTTCCCCATGAGCAATGAGCTGAAAAAACTCATCGCCACGCCCACCGACAAGTCTGCCGAGCAGATTTGACCCGGTGACACCGCGCGTCCACAAAGCGCGTGGTGTGGGAACCAGGGAGTGACCCGGACGGGGTGACGCGCTGCATCGTTCACCCGCCCGACCTCCCGCTTTCACCCGATAGGATCAGGGGGCGCCGCTGCCACAAGCAGCGGGGTAGGTCGGCGCCTGCCCCCTGATCCGCCTGCACTTCGTATCGGCTCTACCCGAGGGGAACCCAAAATGAATTACAACTGGGACTGGGGCGTCTTTTTCAAGGCCACCGGCATCGGCAGCGAGATCTACCTGGACTGGTTTTTCACCGGCCTGGGCTGGACCATCGCCATCGCCCTGGCCGGCTGGATAGTCGCATTGACGCTCGGCACATTGCTGGGCGTGATGCGCACGGTGCCGAACCGCTGGGTCAGCGGCATCGCCACCACCTATGTGGAAATCTTCCGCAACGTACCGCTGCTGGTACAGCTGTTCCTCTGGTACTTCCTGGTACCGGACCTGCTGCCCGAGCCGCTGGAAATGTGGTTCAAGCAAGACTTGAACCCAGCGACCTCGGCCTACCTCAGCGTGGTCGTGTGCCTCGGCCTGTTCACCGCCGCGCGAGTCTGCGAGCAGGTGCGCACCGGCATCCAGGCGCTGCCCAAGGGACAGACCGCGGCCGCCTACGCGATGGGTTTCAGGCTGCCGCAGATCTACAGCAACGTGCTCTTGCCGCAGGCCTTCCGCATCATCATTCCACCGCTGACCAGCGAGTTTCTGAACATCTTCAAGAACTCCTCGGTGGCCTCCTTGATCGGCCTGATGGAGCTGCTGGCGCAAACCAAGCAGACCGCCGAATTCAGCGCCAACCTGTTCGAAGCCTTCACCCTGGCGACGCTGATCTATTTCACCTTGAACATGGGCCTGATGCTGCTGATGCGTACGATCGAGAAGCGTGTCGCGGTGCCGGGCCTGATCGCCATGGGAGGTAAATGATGGACTTCAGTGCAATCCTGCCGGCGCTGCCCGGCCTTCTGGAAGGCATGCTGTTGACCCTGCAGTTGATGGTCATGGGCGTGCTCGGTGGTGTGGTGCTGGGCACCCTGTTGGCGCTGATGCGCTTGTCCGACGACAAGCTGCTGACCAAGATCGCCGCCACCTACGTCAGCTACTTCCGCTCGATTCCGCTGCTGCTGGTGATCACCTGGTTCTACTTCGCGGTGCCGTTCCTGCTGCGCGCGATTACCGGCGAGGACACCCCGATTGGTGCGTTCAGCTCCTGCCTGGTGGCGTTCATCATGTTCGAGGCGGCGTACTTCTGCGAAATCGTCCGCGCCGGCATCCAGGCCATCCCCCGTGGCCAGATGGGCGCGGCCAGCGCGCTGGGCATGAGCTACGGCCAATGCATGCGGCTGATCATCCTGCCCCAGGCGTTCCGCAAGATGACCCCGCTGCTGTTGCAACAAAGCATCATCCTGTTCCAGGACACCTCGCTGGTTTACACCGTGGGGTTGATGGACTTCCTCAACGCCTCGCGCTCGCGTGGCGACATCATCGGCCAGGCCCATGAGTTCCTGATCTTCGCCGGCCTGGTCTATTTCACAATCAGCTTCGCCGCCTCGCTGCTGGTCAAGCATCTGCAAAGAAGGTTAGCCGTATGATCTCGATCAAGAATGTCTACAAGTGGTATGGGGACTTCCAGGTGCTGACCGATTGCAGCACTGAAGTGAAGAAAGGCGAAGTGGTGGTGGTGTGCGGGCCGTCCGGTTCGGGCAAGTCGACGCTGATCAAATGCGTCAACGCTCTGGAGGCGTTCCAGAAGGGCGATATCGTGGTCGACGAGACATCGATCTCCGCCCCCAGCACCAACCTGCCGAAGCTGCGCTCGCGGGTCGGCATGGTGTTCCAGCACTTCGAACTGTTCCCACACCTGAGCATCGCCGAGAACCTCAGCATCGCCCAGATCAAGGTACTCGGCCGCAGCAAGGAAGAAGCCAACGCCAAGGGCCTGCAACTGCTCGAGCGGGTCGGCCTGGCCGCCCACGCGCACAAGCATCCCGGCCAGCTCTCCGGCGGCCAGCAACAACGGGTGGCGATCGCCCGCGCCCTGGCCATGGACCCGGTGGTGATGCTGTTCGACGAACCGACCTCGGCGCTCGACCCGGAGATGGTCAACGAAGTGCTCGACGTCATGGTGCAGCTGGCCAACGAGGGCATGACCATGATGTGCGTGACCCACGAAATGGGCTTTGCGCGCAAGGTCGCCGACCGGGTGATATTCATGGACGCCGGGCAGATCGTCGAAGACTGCCCCAAGGAAGAGTTCTTCGGCGACGTCTCGGCGCGCTCGGACCGCGCGCAGCAGTTCCTGGCGAAGATCCTCCAGCACTGATCGCTGTCCTGTAGGGCGGGTTTCACCCGCCCTACAAACTGAGCACTTTTTGTGGGAGTGCGCTTCAGCGGCGACTGACCAGCGCGGACGGCAACAGCATCGCGGCTAAGTCGGTACACCGCCCGGCCCCTCCCACGGTTCGCCCTGGTAGCCCGGATGCAATCCGGGGAGGACGCTGAATCTCCCGGATTGCATCCGGGCTACGCACCGAACGCTTTTTGTAGGAGGCGCTTTAGCGGCGATCGGCCAAGCCGAGCGGCAACCGCAGCACCGCGAAAGCGACGCGCTGCCCGGTCCCGCCCAGGGTTTGCGCTCACACACCGCACCTACCCAGCGAGGAGGGACTATGATGCAATGCCACATCGCCAGCCTCCGCGCCCTGCCGCCAGTCCTGACCGTGAAATCTCGCATCGCTCCACGCCTGCTGCTGACCCTGCTGATGCTCCTGCTGGTGCTCAGTTGCGGCTACGCGGGCTATCACATCAGCGAAGGCATCGGCATCCGCGCCCTGGCCGAGAGCGGCGAACGCCAGCTCGAACTCAACGCCCGCGCGGTCGAGAGCGAAATCACCAAATACACCTACCTGCCCAGCCTGCTGGAGCTGGACTACAGCGTCGGGCGTTTGCTGAAAACGCCGACCGTCTACCGCCGCGATCAGGTCAACGAGTTCCTCGAAGGCCTCAACCAGCGCAGCGGCAGCCTGGCCATCTATGTACTGGACACCAGCGGTCGGGTGCTCGCCACCAGCAACTGGCGCGAACCGAACAGCTTTCTCGGCGAGGACCTGTCGTTTCGCTCCTATTTCCAGGATGCCTTGCAAGGCAAGCCCGGACGCTTCTACGGCATCGGCAGCACCACCGGCGAACCCGGCTATTACCTGGCCCATGGCCTCAAGGACGGCCTGCGGTTGATCGGCGTGGCGGTGGTCAAGGTGCGCCTCGATATGCTGGAGCGGCGCTGGCAACGCGCGCAGTTGCAAGCCTATGTCAGCGACGAGAACGGCATCATCATTCTTTCCAGCAACCCGACGCGACGGCTCAAGGCCATCCACCGCTTGGGGCCGCACACCCGCGAGCGCCTGGCGCGCAGCCTGCAATATTACTGGCACGCCCTGGAGGAGTTGCAACCGCTGGCGCGCCAATCCCTGGGCAACGGCCTCGAACAAGTCACCTTCGCCGATGCCGAAGGCACCTCCAAGCAACCCCGACCGATCGAGTATCTGGCGCAATCGCGGCCGCTGGACGACACGCCCTGGCGCCTGACCCTGCTCACCCCGCTGCGCGACCTGCACCGCACGGCCATGAGCCAAGCCATATTGGCGTCCGTGGTCTGCGCCTTGCTGGCATTCTTGCTGATCGCCTGGAATGAACGACGCAAGGTGATCGCCACCCGCCTCGCCGCCCGCGAAGCACTCGAACGGGCGAACAACGAGCTGGAACGCAAGATCGCCGAACGCACCGTCGACTTGCAGGCCAGCAACGAGCGCCTGAAGGCCGAAATAAGCGAACGCCAACAGGCCGAAACCACCCTGCGCCAAGCCCAGGACGAATTGGTACAGGCCGGCAAGCTGGCGGTGATCGGGCGCATGTCGACCAATATCGCCCATGAGCTCAACCAACCCCTGGCGGCGCTGCGCACCCTGTCCGGCAATACCGTGCGCTTCCTGCAACGCGGCGCGCTGGATACCGCCAGCGCCAACCTGCAAACGATCAACGAACTGGTCGACCGCATGGGCAAGATCACCGGCAGCCTGCGCGCCTTCGCCCGCCGCGAAGGCGACCGCGGCGAAGCCAACCTGCGCCAGGCGGTGGATGCCGCCCTGCTGTTGCTGCAACCGCGCCTGGAGCAGCAAGCCGTGCAGATTCACCGCGACTATCTGCAGGACCAGTCACAGGGCGATATCCGCCTGACCATCGACCAGACCCGCCTGGAGCAAATACTCGTCAACCTGATCGCCAACGCCCTGGATGCGCTGAGCGAGCAGGACGATCGCCAGCTCTGGCTCAGCGGCCAGGACGACGGCGAGCGCTATCTGTTCAGCGTGCGCGACAACGGCCCGGGCATCGCGCCGGACGCACGCAGCCATCTGTTCGAACCCTTCTTCACCACCAAACCCGGCGAAAAAGGCCTGGGCCTGGGCCTGACGCTGTCCGCCAGCCTGGCGGCCGCAGCCTCCGGCAGCCTCACCGTGCAACACCCGCCAAGTGGCGGCAGCGCCTTCGAACTGCGCCTGCCCAAGTCCGCCCCCAGCCGTGAGAACAGTGATGAACGACCCGCTTAGCGTCCTGATCGTCGAAGACGACCCCCATGTTCTGCTCGGCTGCCAGCAAGCCCTGGCCCTGGAAGATATCGCCAGCGAAGGCGTCGGCAGCGCCGAACTGGCCCTGCAGCGCATCGGCGAGAATTTCGCCGGCATCGTCGTCAGCGATATCCGCCTGCCCGGCATCGACGGCCTGGAACTGCTGACCCGCCTCAAGCAGCGCGACCCCAGCCTGCCGGTGGTGCTGATCACCGGGCACGGCGACATCGGCATGGCGGTCAATGCCATGCGCGACGGCGCCTACGACTTTATGGAGAAACCCTTCTCGCCCGAGCGCCTGGTCGATGTGGTGCGCCGCGCCCTGGAACAACGCAGCCTGGCCCGCGAAGTCTCGGCGCTACGTCGGCAACTGGCCGGGCGCCAGGCCCTGGAACAACGGATCATCGGCCGCTCGCTGGCGGTGCAGAAACTGCGCGAGCTGATCGCCAACGTCGCCGACACCGCCGCCAACGTATTGATCGAAGGCGAAACCGGTACCGGCAAGGAACTGGTCGCGCGCTGCCTGCACGACTTCAGCCGACGCCATACGAAAGAATTCGTCGCACTCAACTGCGGCGGCCTGCCGGAAAATCTGTTCGAGAGCGAAATCTTCGGCCACGAGGCCCACGCCTTCACCGGCGCCGGCAAACGCCGGGTCGGCAAAATCGAACACGCCCATGGCGGCACGCTGTTTCTCGATGAAGTCGAAAGCATGCCCATGAGCCTGCAGATCAAGCTGCTGCGCGTATTGCAGGAACACAGCCTGGAACGCCTCGGCTCGAACCAGAGCGTAGCGGTGGACTGCCGGGTAATCGCCGCAACCAAATCCGATCTGGACCAACAGAGCAAACGCGGCGAGTTCCGCAGCGACTTCTACTACCGGCTCAATGTGGTCACCCTCGAACTGCCGCCGCTGCGCGAACGCCGCGAAGACATCACCTTGCTGTTCGAACACTTCCTGCAACTCTCCGCACTGCGCTTCGACCGCCCGGCCCCGGAACTCGACCGCCACACCCTGGCCGCGCTGATGGCCCACGACTGGCCGGGCAACGTGCGCGAACTGCGCAACGTCGCCGAACGCTTCGCCCTCGGCCTGCCAGTATTCAAAAAAAGCGGACTGGCCAGCGACGGCAGCCCCAGCTTCGCCGAAGCGGTGGAAGCCTTCGAACGCAACCTGCTGCTCGACGCCCTGCAACGCAACGACGGCAACCTCAGCCAGGCCAGCCAAGCCCTGGGCATGGCCAAGACCACGATGTTCGATAAGGTGAAGAAGTACGGGCTGCAATAAAGCCGTCGGCCGGCGAGTGCCGCACAGGGATCAGCCCCCGGTTAAGCGGCTTTCCGGGTGGGTTAGGCGCATGCAGCCACTCGCGATGACTCCGCAAAATCCACTGCGCCGTAACCCACCATCGGCGCAACGCGGTATATCGCGTGGTGGGTTACGCGCCGCACCACCCCTGCGGTGCCTGATTGCTCTGCGCTCAGCGCCGCTAACCCACCCTACGGGTGCCCGACACCCCATCGCTGGCGCGGCGCCTGTCCTGCCTAGACGTACGCAACGAAAAACTCACTGGCTCTACGTTTCAGATCGATGCGGTTATGCGTTTTTCTGAGGCGCCAGTCGCCAAGAGAAACGCGGCTTGCTGAACCGAACAATCGACGGCTATGGTTCAAACCGAACTGATAGCGATATGCCGCAGCCTTGGGCCGGGTGACAGGTGGGAGCCAAGCGATTGCGGAAATTTCAGGGAGGGAATAGGCAAATGATTTTTCGAAGACATTGGTTTGATATGGCTGTGCTTATGCGGAATTCGTCGATATTCGTTATGGCGGGACTCCGTCTAATCACTGTTAGGCTAAAAAAATGAGTCTCGACATTCACCTTGAAGCCGATGAGCGACTTTCAATAACCACTATCTCTACGACATTGAGCGAACTCGGCGTACTGGATACAGACAATGACGACCATACGGTGGAAGGAATTTTCGAGTCCGGATTATCAGTGAGGGCCGCGTGCGAACTAAATGACCATGCGCTATACGCGGAAGACACTAAAGGCATGACCTTCCCTGTAGCTATTCGCTGCTACATACGAATAAAAGGGCCGGAGCCAGAAGGTTTTTCTGCGCTTGGTGATTTAGAACGTTTTGTAAAAATCCTTACAACCAAGTCAGATGCTAATCTTGTAGTTTCATTCCAGTACGAGTCAACATTGTATTGGAGAAATAGCGATGGTTTGCAGGCCGCTTAACTAGTGGTTCAAAACGTTCGCTTCGCTCACTGGGACGGGCTAAAGCCCGCCCCTTAACCAAACGTTAGTGCCCACAGGTATTGATATGACAGCAGTTGAGACAATCGGATTACTGGTCGGAGTCATTGGAACCAGCATTGCTGTATATCAAGCAGCTATAATCAATGAAACAAAAAAAAGAAAAAATGAGCTTCAGTATTTATTTGCTGGAATACATGCGTCGGCAGTTCATAAGCAGCAAGCATGGCAACATCAAATTTCCCTACTGCCACAACCCTCAAGCGCTGCCGACTTGAATTTATTTCAAATATATATCCGTGCGCGTGACGACGTTGCAGAACTAGGTAATTTAACTAGTGCTCTAGAAGGGACAATTGATCCGGAAAATTCAGCAATAGTCGCGATGATGGATAAATACAAAAAAATTGTCGACAAAAATAAAGAAATCTCATCAGAAACAGATTTAAAAGAAATTTCAAAATCCGTGTGAGTGTGCACTAACAACTGGTTCAAACCGTTCGCTGCGCTCACTGGGACGGGCTAAAGCCCGCCCCTTAACCAAACGTTAGCACTGATTGATATCTAAGGTTGTTTTATGAAAATTGCTCTACCAGCAGTACTTTTTTCACTCTTAATGCTCACAGCTTGTTCTACACCTCAACATAGTAGACTGACAGATAGCCCGCCTGAAGTAACGATTACTTTTGCAGGGCCCGTATTAGAGGGTGCGCATGTTCGTTTTAAATTCACGCTTCTTACCCCATATTCTTTGGCTAATATTGCCATTGTCGGTTATGAAGATAGTAGAAAGGTTATTATCTTTGACGAAAATGCAAAATTTGAATTGGTAAATTTCAAAGACCCCAACGGTGAAATAATTTCCGCTTACCAGTGGACGGGATACACCGAATCCGTAGAAGTGACAGACAGCTCGCCTCACTGGCTTTATGATGGTGAAGATACAGACTTAAGTTTAAGAGCTGCTATTGCGTCAAAATCAGACGAAGGATACAGAGTACTTGGTAGCACTGTACAAACTGCAGTTTACTCAAAGCAGTCAAAGACTGTAATGATCTCGGCATATAAGCATAATAAATCGCTTGGCGCTAACTAGTGGTTCAAATCGTTCGCTTCACTCACTGAATCAATGGGGTCAGAGTGATTGATTTAGTAAGTGCGCCGACCGTTCCCAATATTTTCTCGCGGGCATTCATCATTTCCGGCGAGTGAAGCGTTAGCTCTACATGGAGGAGGCAGTCGTGACATTAATGACAATATTGCTATTTTTACCCGCCTGCTTTGCGCTAAATATGGCCCCTGGGCCAAATAACCTTCTTTCAATGGCTAATGCAAAACGTTACGGTTTCCAAATTGCTTGTTACGCAGGGATCGGTCGTCTTGTCGCGTTTGCCGGTATGATTACTCTGACGGCGACGGGACTTTCAATAGTCCTCGCCACTTCTGAAGAGCTATTTTTTATTATCAAGGTGACCGGTGGTCTATATCTACTCTGGTTGGCTTTCCAATTATGGATTGCAGATCCTTCTGACAGTGATAACGAAGCAAAGGGGGATATGAGTCTGTTTCAGCTGGCAAGGCAGGAATTTTTGCTGGCGGCAGGAAATCCAAAGGCTGTATTGATTTTCACGGCTTTCCTTCCGCAGTTTGTTGAACCTTCAGGCCATGCTGGTTTTCAGTTTCTAATTTTAGGCGTGCTGTTTTTGATACTCGAACTGGTGGCAATTGCAGGATATGCATACCTTGGTAAGTTTTTGCGTCATTGGTTCTCTCGCCCCCCAATGAGGCGTTTATTCAACAGAGTCTGCTCTGGGCTACTTGGCAGTGCTGGAGTTGGGCTCTTATTGGCTCGTCGAGAATAAATCAACTGTAGCAGTAGCCAAGCGGGGGCGGTGTAAATAAAACTTAGTCACTCCACCCTAATATCGTTAGCCTGATCGTTGAATTACAAGGTAAAGCATGAAACAAGCCTCAAGATTTATGCCCAAGTACAAACCAAAGCCGGTAAACAAGCCAGCCTTGATTGGGCTGTTATTACTGACTGCGACCATTGTAATTTACCAACCAATCTACCTTGCCATTATTGCGGGCATAGCCTTACTGGCACTTGCATGGAACCACTTCGAAGAGCCGAAAATCGAGAAGTATTTTGCGGAGTTGTGTGAGGAGCGCAAAGATTTATCGATCTGTGATTTTGCAAGGGGGTTTGATTCGCGGTCTGTCGACACTTGGGTAATTCGTGCGGTGTATGAGCAGCTACAAGCGGCGCTGGCGACAAAGCAGAACGTGCCTATCAAAGCCTCTGACAATCTTTTCGATACATTGAAACTCGATGAAGACGATTTTGATTTAGACCTAGTTGAGGAAGTCGCCCAACGAACCGGCCGCAGCATAGAAAATTTTCAAAGTAATCCCTACTACGGAAAGGTAACCACAGCGCGCAACTTAGTACTCTTTTTCAACCATCAAGCATGTGTAAATGCAATATAAAGAGCTCTGCTGGCGCGCTGCCTCGCAATAGTCAGTGCTCAAGGGCTAAGTTGGCCTGTAGGGTGCGCCGTGCGCACCACCGACAACCGGGGCCTGGTGCGCACGGCGCACCCTACGAGCAGCCCTCAGCATGATCATTTATTGCAAGACATACGCCGTTGCACAAGCCGTGTGATCGCGGCGCGGTTTCGGTCTAGGCTGTCTAACCCTCGCCTAGTGGAAAAGGAACCCTCCATGCGCTCGCTAAAAACCCTCGCGCTGCTGGCCTTTGTCGCCAGCGCCAGCCTCCACGCAACTGCCGCCGATCTGCAAGGTGGCGCGGTGGCCGCGCCCGATCAATACGGTGCGAAAGTCGCCGCCGATATTCTTAAAGCCGGTGGCAATGCGGTGGATGCCGCGGTCGCCACGGCCTTCACCCTGGCGGTGACCTTCCCCGAGGCCGGCAATATCGGCGGCGGCGGCTTTATGACCCTGTATATGGACGGCAAGCCGTATTTCATCGACTACCGTGAAGTCGCGCCGCAGGCCGCGAGCAAGAACATGTACCTCGACGAGAAAGGCGAGGTGATCGCCAATGTCAGCCTAATCGGTGCCAAGGCCGCAGGCGTGCCGGGCACGGTGATGGGCCTGTGGGAGGCGCATAAGCGCTTCGGCAGCCTGCCCTGGAGTGAGTTGCTGACGCCAGCGGTGGCCTATGCGCGCAACGGTTTCACGGTGGCCGACAACCAGTACCAATACCACAGCAACACCCTGGCGCGGTTCGGCGGCAAGACCAACTTCGCCGACTATTTCGGCACGATGAAACCCGGCGAATTGCATCGCCAGCCGGAATTGGCGAAGACCCTGGAGCGCATTGCCGACCAGGGCCCGCAGGACTTCTACAACGGCAAGACGGCCGAGCTGCTGGTGGCGCAGATGCAACGTGACGGCGGCCTGATCACTCGCGAAGACCTCAAGGGCTACAGCGCCAAATGGCGGGAGCCGATGCGCGTCGACTGGCAGGGCAATACGCTCTATACCGCGCCGCTGCCCAGCTCCGGCGGTATCGCCCTGGCCCAGCTGATCGGCATCAAGGAGGCCCGCGCCGCCGACTTCGCCGGGGTCGAGCTGAACTCCGCGCGCTATATCCACCTGCTCGCGGAAATCGAGAAGCGCGTGTTCGCCGACCGCGCCGACTACCTCGGCGACCCGGACTTCTCCGAGGTGCCGGTCAAGCAGCTGACCGACCCGGCCTACCTGAAAAAACGCGCCGCCGAGATCAACCCCAAGGCGATCTCCGCCACGCCCGATGTGCACCCCGGGCTGGAACCGCACGAGACCACGCACTTCTCCATCGTCGATAAACACGGCAATGCGGTGAGCAACACCTACACCCTCAACTTCGGTTTCGGCAGCGGCGTGGTGGTCGAGGGCGCGGGCTTTCTGCTCAACGACGAGATGGACGACTTCAGCGCCAAGGCCGGGGTGGCCAATGCCTTTGGCGTGGTCGGCAGCGACGCCAACGCGATCGCGCCGCGCAAGCGCATGCTTTCGTCGATGAGCCCGAGCATCGTCACCCGTGACGGCGAGGTCAGCCTGGTGCTCGGTACGCCGGGCGGCTCACGGATCTTCACCTCGATCTTTCAGGTGCTGAACAATCTCTACGACTACGGCCTGCCGCTGGAGAAAGCCGTGGCGGCGCAGCGCGTGCATCATCAGCTGCTGCCCAAGGACACCATCTATTACGACAGCTACGCGCCGCTGACCGGCAAGGTCGCCGAGGAGCTGCAGGCCATGGGCTATGTGCTGGAGAATCAGGGCTGGAAGATGGGCGATATCCAGGCGATTCAGGTCCAGGGCGACGCCCTGCACACCGCCTCCGACCCGCGCGGTCGCGGCGTCGGTCAGGTGGTGCCGCGGTAGGTTTGGCAGGGAGCCCGCAGCAAGGCGTTAACGCCGGCCAGGCATCATCAAACTGCGATGGTGGATGAAAAAAGCGTCATCCACCCTACAAGGCTGACGCTTATCCAGGCTACGGGAGCAGCTGATCGTTCCCGTGTGGACGGTTCGACGCCTCGATGTGGGAACGATCAAAGTCACCCAATGGTAGCCCGGGTTGAGCGAAGCGATACCCGGGTATCGGCGCCCTGGGTATCGCTGCGCTCAACCCAGGCTACGTGCTCCCGGATTGCGCTGGCGCTTATCCAGGCTACAAAGAGCGGACCGTAGCCTGGATAAGCCTTGGCGCAATCCGGGAAAACTTCATCCCAATTAACCGATCTCGCCGCTTTCCAGCTTGCGCCAGAGCAGGCGCACCGCCGCCTTGCGTACCAGGGCGCAGCGGTACAGGCGGATTTCCAGCGGCACCTGCCATTGTTCGCCGGCGCAGATCGCCAACTCGCCGCGAGCCAGTTCGCCGGTCACCGACAGGCGCGGCACCCAGGCCACACCCATGCCTTGCAGGGCCATGCTTTTCAGGCTGTCGGCCATGGCGGTTTCGTACACCGTGGTCGAGCGCAAGGCGCGCTGGCGCAGCAGCAGATTGACCGAGCGCCCGAGAAAAGCGCCGGCGCTGTAAGCGAGCAGCGGCACGCTGGCGTTGCCTTCAAGATCGAACAGCGGCTGGCCATGCTCGTCGACCGCACACACCGGCAGCATTTCAGTACGCCCGAGGTGCAGCGAGGGGAAAATTTCCGGGTCCATCTGCATCGAAGCATCGGGATCGTAATAGGCCAGGATCAGGTCGCAGGCGCCTTCGCGCAGGGAATGTACCGCCTCGCCGACGTTGGTTGCCACCAGCCGCGTGCTCAGCGGCAGGCCCTCGCGGCGCAAGCGCGCAATCCATTCGGGGAAGAAGCCCAGGGTCAACGAATGCGCCGCGGCGATTTGCAGTACCTCGCCCTGCTGGCCTTCGACGTTGTGCAGGTGACGCACCACTTCGCCCAACTGATCGACCATGCTGCGCGCGGTAACCAGAAACAACTGGCCGGACTCGGTCAGCTCCACCGGCGTGCACGCGCGGTTGACCAGGGTCAGGCCGAGCATGTTTTCCAGGCTACGAATACGCCGACTGAACGCCGGCTGGGTGACGAAACGCTTCTGCGCCGCTTGGGAAAAGCTGCGGGTGGCGGCCAGGGCGACGAAGTCCTCCAGCCATTTGGTTTCCAGGTTCATCGACTACTCTCAGGTTTCCCAGGGGCCATTGGCATTGCACCAAGGCCGCGCCGGTCTTCAGGCCCCATCCTGCCTTATGCCATGCGCACGCGCCAGGCCAGGGTAAAACAGAAGCCTGTCGGCAACCGCGATTACAAAACGCTACAATTGGCGCCTGACAATAATAAAAACACCTCGGAGCTGAAATATGCAGACGTTGCGCAATGCACTCCTCCTCGTCGGCCTGTTGCTGGGCACAGTCGCCACCGCCCACGCGGCATTGCCGGATAACTACCGCCTGATCCTGCAAACCGAAAATTTCCCACCGTTCAGCATGACCGCGGACAACAAAAAGTTCGCCCGCGGCGAGAAGATCCTGGGCATCGGCGCCGATACCGTGCGCGATATGTTCCAGCGTGCCGGCATCCCCTACAGCATGACCCTGCGCTCGCCCTGGAGCCGCATCTATGGCGACACCCTAAACTCGCCGGACCATGGCCTGTTCTCGATCGTCCGCACCCCAGCCAATGACGGCCTGTTCAAATGGGTCGGGCCACTCGCCCATTACGACAGCGTGCTACTCAGCGCTGCGGGGCGCGATCTCAAGCTGAAGAGCCTGGAACAGGCGGCGGCCTATAAAATCGGCGTGTACCGCAACGGCGCGGTCAATGCCTACCTGGAAAGCCAGGGGCTGAGCGCCGAGGACAGCCTGAGCGAGCAGGACAACGTGCAGCGGCTGCTCAAGGGCGATATCGACCTCTGGGCCACCGCCGAACCGTCCTGGCGCTATTACGCCAAGCAGCTGGGCGTCGGCGGCCTGGAAACCGCACTGACCTTTCACACCTCGGAGCTGTTCCTGGCGCTGCACAAGGACACCCCCGACGAAGTCGTGGTGCGGCTGCAGAACGCGCTCAACGAGATCATTGGCGAAGGCTACAGCGGCTGCAGCAAGACCCCCGAGTTCTGCTACCTGATTCGTAACCGCAAGGTTCCGACCGGCGGCTGAGCCCGCTCATCGCTGGTGTCGTGCACAAGACGCCGGCCGACTTCGCCATCACCGACCGCATGACTTGCATGAGACGACCTGAGCGGCGCGGCCTACGCGGCCCGAGCTGAACAGGTCGCGGTGCCTCAAGGCCCCTCGCGCCGCCCTTCAACCGTCTCGTTTCATCACCTTCGTGGCGAGTGGATTACGCTTCTCGAACGCTGGGGGTCACATCGACATTATGCCGATCGTGCATAGGCTAGCGTTTAACAGCATTGGCCGACATCGCTCTGAAACCCTTACCCTTCAGGACATCGCGGCACCAGCCGTCTTCTTTCAGAGTTGCCACCGTCATGTCACAAGCCGCATCTTTCCGCGTAGAAAAAGACCTTCTTGGCTCCCTCGAAGTCCCTGCCGATGCCTACTACGGCATCCAGACGCTACGCGCGGTGAACAACTTCCGACTGTCCGGGGTGCCGCTGGCGCATTACCCGAAACTGGTGGTGGCGCTGGCCATGGTCAAGCAGGCGGCAGCCGATGCCAACCGCGAGCTGGGCCACCTCAGCGATGCCAAGCACGCGGCGATCAGCGAAGCCTGCGCACGCATCGTGCGTGGCGACTTCCACGAGCAGTTCGTGGTCGACATGATCCAGGGCGGCGCCGGCACTTCGACCAACATGAACGCCAACGAAGTCATCGCCAACATCGCCCTCGAAGCCATGGGCCATGCCAAGGGCGAATACAAATACCTGCACCCGAACAACGACGTGAACATGGCGCAGTCGACCAACGACGCCTACCCGACCGCCATCCGTCTCGGCCTGCTGCTCGGCCACGACGCCCTGCTGGCCAGCCTCGACAGCCTGATCGGCGCCTTCGCGGCGAAAGGCCAAGAGTTCGCCCATGTGCTGAAGATGGGCCGCACGCAATTGCAGGATGCCGTGCCCATGACCCTCGGCCAGGAATTCCGCGCCTTCGCCACCACCCTCGGCGAAGACCTGGCGCGCCTGAAAAGCCTGGCGCCGGAGCTGCTCACCGAAGTGAACCTGGGCGGTACCGCGATCGGCACCGGGATCAACGCCGACCCGCGCTATCAGCAACTGGCGGTCGACCGTTTGGCAGTGATCAGTGGCCAGCCGCTGGTACCGGCCGCCGACCTGATCGAAGCCACCTCGGACATGGGCGCCTTCGTGCTGTTCTCCGGCATGCTCAAGCGCACCGCGGTGAAGCTGTCGAAGATCTGCAACGACCTGCGCCTGCTCTCCAGCGGCCCGCGCACCGGGATCAACGAAATCAACCTGCCGGCGCGCCAGCCGGGCAGCTCGATCATGCCCGGCAAGGTCAACCCGGTAATCCCCGAAGCGGTCAATCAGGTGGCGTTCGCGATCATCGGCAACGACCTGGCGCTGACCATCGCCGCCGAAGGCGGGCAATTGCAGCTCAACGTCATGGAGCCGCTGATCGCCTACAAGATCTTCGACTCGATCCGCCTGTTGCAGCGCGCCATGGACATGCTGCGCGAGCATTGCATCGTCGAGATCAGCGCCAACGAAGCGCATTGCCGCGCACTGATGGAAAACTCCATCGGCCTGATCACCGCGCTCAACCCCTATATCGGCTATGAGAACGCCACCCGCATCGCCAAGCTGGCGCTGCTCAGCGGGCGCGGCGTGCTGGAGCTGGTGCGTGAGGAAAAGCTCCTGGACGACGCCACCCTGGCCGACATCCTCAGCCCGGAAAACATGATCGCGCCGCGCCTGGTACCGCTCAAAGCCTGAGTCCGCCACGCGCCACAAGAGCAACACCCGCACAAGGATGTACGGGACTTATGCATCGATCCGATGCCTGAGTAAGAGCCGGCAGGAAGCCAGCAGCCAACGAGATGCATATCAGCATCCAGGGCATACCAACAAAAAACCACACAGGGTGACACCATGAAATTGATCGACCTCAGTCGTCTCTCTCCACCAGCCGTCAGGCAATCCCTGATGCGGTAGTGGCCAAGTAGCCTGTCGAACTTGACCGCCCCCAGGACAGCTAAGTCCGCCGGGCTGCAAGGCCACTGGCCACCCGTGATGCCCGTCAGCGCCGCCCTACCCGGGCGGTGCTGCGGCTTCATCGTCTTTCTATCCCTGACACAATCACAAGAGAGGGAGAACACCATGCTGGATTTACTCAACGACCTGCTTTGGAGCAAGGTCCTCATCGTCATGCTGATCGGCCTCGGTCTGTATTTCACCGTCGTCTCGCGCTTCGTCCAGTTTCGCTATTTCGGCAGCATGTTCCGTATTCTCGGCGAGGCGTTCAAACGCCAGCCAGGCCAACTCAGTTCGTTCCAGGCGCTGATGCTCAGCGTCGCCGGCCGCGTCGGCGCCGGTAACATCGCCGGTGTCTCGGTGGCGATCATGCTTGGCGGCCCCGGTGCGATCTTCTGGATGTGGGTCGTCGCCCTCGTCGGCATGGCCACCAGCTATTTCGAATGTTCCCTGGCCCAGCTCTACAAGCGCCGTGAAGCGGACGGTACTTACCGCGGCGGCCCGGCCTTCTATATCGAGCACGGTCTCGGCCAGCGCTGGCTGGGTATCGTCGTGTCGATCCTGCTGCTGGTGACCTTCGGCTTCGGCTTCAACGCCGTGCAGTCCTACACCGTCGCCAGCTCGCTGCACGACACCTTCGGCCTGCCGACTTATGTCAGCGGTATCGCCCTGGTCGCGGTGATCGGCATGATCATTTTCGGCGGCATCAAGCGCATCGCCAGCTTCGCCGACGTGCTGGTGCCGGTGATGGCCTTCTCCTACATCGCCATGGCGCTGTTCGTTATCGGCAGCAACGTCGAGCTGATCCCGCAGACCCTGGCTCTGATCTTCAAGAGCGCCTTCGGCCTGGAGCCGGCCTTTGCCGGCGGCATCGGCGCGGCGATCATCATGGGCGTCAAGCGCGGCCTGTTCTCCAACGAAGCGGGCCTGGGCAGTGCGCCCAACGTCGCTGCCGTGGCCGAGGTCAAACACCCGGTCGCCCAGGGCATCGTGCAATCGCTCAGCGTGTTTATCGACACCATCATCCTGTGCAGCTGCACCGCGCTGATCATTCTGCTGTCCGGCGTCTACCAGCCGGGCATGGAAGTGTCCGGCGTGATCCTGACCCAAACCGCCATGGCCAGCGTAGTCGGCGAATGGGGCCGGGTGTTCGTCAGCGTCGCGCTGCTGCTGTTCGTATTCACCACCCTGATCTATAACTACTACCTAGGTGAAAACGCACTGGGCTTTTTCAGCCAGAAGCGTGCACCGGTGCAGGTGTATCGGGTGCTGGTGATCGCTCTGGTGTTCTGGGGGTCGAGGCAGGATCTGGGCACGGTATTCGCCTTCGCCGACGTGACCATGGGGCTGCTCGCGATAGTCAACCTGGTTGCCCTGGCCTTGTTGTTCAAGGTCGGCCTGCGCCTGATGCGCGACTACGACAACCAGATCAAATCTGGTGTCGAATCGCCAGTGTTCGATGCTAAAGTCTTCGCCGATCTGGATCTCGATCCGGAGGCCTGGCCAGAGGCACCCGTTGCACCACTGACGCCACTCGCATCATGGCCAAACCCGGGAGCCAAGCAACCAGATAACGCCCTGCAACATCGCTGACTTGTAGCCGCCCGGTTGTTGCCGGGCGGCGTTTTTGCGTCATGCGTCCCATGTCGATGGGGTCGGCAGGGGACTCTTCGCATTTCAGGAGTGCTCGACCATGCGCCGTAGTCTTTCTCGCTCGCTGTTGGTTTGCCTGCTGTTCGCCACATTCGCCCACGCCGAATTGCCGCGCGACTACAAAGTCGTGCTGCTTACGGAAAACTTTCCGCCATTCAACATGGCCGATAACAATAAGAATTTCGCCCGCGAAAAGAACATCAAGGGACTCAGCGCCGATATCGTGCGGGAAATGTTCAAGCGCGCCGGAATCGACTACACCATGACCCTGCGCTTCCCCTGGGATCGCATCTACAACTACACGATGAAGACGCCCAACCACGGCCTCTTTTCCACCTCCCTGAGCGATGCGCGCAGACCGCTGTTCAAGTGGGTCGGGCCGATCTCCAAATACGAAAGCGTACTGGTCGGCCTCGACAGCAGCGCTGAACTGAAGGACCTCGATCAGGCCAAGGGCTATCGCATCGGCGCCTACCAGAGTTCAGCCGTCAGCCAGCTCATCGAGCGCCTCGGCTTCACCCCGCAGAACTCCCTGCGCGACCAGGAAAATATTCACAAACTGCAGCAAGGGAAAATCGATTACTGGGCCACTTCCGACCCGGTATGGCGCTTCTACGCCAAGGAGCAGAACGCCACGGGCATGAAGACCGTATTGAGCTTCCACACCTCGGAACTCTACCTGGCGCTGAACAAGGACATCCCCGACGAAGTGGTCGAACGCCTGCAGGCGGCGCTCGACGAAATGCGCGCCGAGGGTTATGGCACCTGCAAGAAAAACCCGGAATTGTGCTGATCCAGCATCCGGCGCAAGCCGCGCGGACAACGCGCGGCCTGCATCACCTTCATCGCCTTGAAGAGATTGACGGCCCCAGGCCCGCCATCTGGCGGTACGCAGCAATAGCGCCGGCCCGCCCGGCGATTGGCTAACCGTACAGCCGCCCCATCATGTTCAATGGCTCGCGAAAACGCGGCCACTCAGTTTGGAAACAGTCTATGCACCCCCCTGCCCAACGCCTGCTGGTGCTCTACACCGGCGGCACCATCGGTATGCAAATGAGCGCCCAGGGCCTCGCCCCGGCCTCCGGCTTCGAGGCGCGGATGCGCGCGCAACAGGCACTGGAAAGCGGGCCGCTGCCCGAGTGGCGCTTTCGTGAACTGTTGCCGGCGATCGACAGCGCCAATATGAGCCAGGCCAACTGGCTGGCGATGGTCGCAGCGATTCGTAGCGGCATCGACGAAGAGGGCTGCGATGCCGTGCTGTTGCTGCACGGCACCGACACCCTGGCGTACAGCGCCGCGGCCCTGAGTTTTCTGCTACTGGGCCTACCGGTGCCGGTGGTATTGACCGGCTCGATGCTGCCGGCGGGCACCCCGGACAGCGACGCCTGGGGCAACCTGTTCGGTGCCATGCGAGCATTGCAACAGGGCGCCGCGCCCGGTGTGCACCTGTTCTTCAATGGCCAGCTGATGCATGGCGCGCGGGTTAGCAAACTGCGCAGCGACGCTTTCGACGCCTTCGTTGTATTGCCACGCCAGCGTCAGGGCGAGCGGGCGACGAGCATTGCCGCCGCGATCGATTACCGGCAACCGCGGCAGCCGGTCAACCTGGCTGTACTACCGTTTTTTCCCGGCATCCAGGCCGCCCATGTCAGCGCCCTGCTGGCCACCGGCGTGCGCGGCCTGCTGTTGGAATGTTACGGCAGCGGCACCGGGCCGTCGGACGACGACGCCCTGCTCGCCGCGCTTAAGAGCGCCCATGAACAAGGCGTGGTGCTTGCGGCGATCAGCCAATGTGCCCATGGCCATGTCGAATTCGGCGTCTACGCTGCGGGCAGCCAATTGGCCAGCGCCGGCCTGGTTTCGGCCGGCGGCATGACCCGCGAAGCGGCGCTGGGCAAGCTGTTCGCCCTGCTCGGCGCAGGGCTGAGCCAGGCCGAGGTGGAGCACTGGTTCGCGCTGGATCTGTGCGGCGAGCGCGCAGATTGACAGGCCGCTGAAAAACTACCTGCGTTGGCAGTACTGCGTTAAAAACAGGCTCGAAATGCTCATTTACAGCACGTAAACTCCGCTTCCTCGCCTGTTTTTGCCTTGTCTTGCCTGCCTCGCCTACGTTTTTCAACGACCTGCTGATCGGATTAGAACGCCGGAACGACCGCGCCCTGGTACTTCTCGGCGATAAAGGCTTTGACCGCTTCGCTGTTCAGCGCCTTGGCCAGCTTCTGCATCGCCTCGCTGTCCTTGTTGTCCGGGCGCGCGACCAGGATGTTGACGTACGGCGAGTCGCTGCCTTCGAGAATCAGCGCATCCTCGGTCGGCTTGAGCTGGGCTTCCAGCGCGTAGTTGGTGTTGATCAGCGCCAGGTCGACCTGGGTCAGCACCCGCGGCAGGGTCGCCGCTTCCAACTCACGCACCTTGATGTTCTTCGGGTTTTCGACGATATCCCGCGGCGTGGCGAGGATACCGGCGGAATCCTTGAGCACGATCAGCCCGGCTTTCTGCAGCAACAGCAGCGCGCGGCCGCCGTTGGTGGCGTCGTTGGGGATCACCACGTTGGCGCCCAGCGGCAGCTCGGCCAGGCTCTTGTGCTTGCTGGAATAGGCGCCGAAGGGCTCGACGTGCACACCAGCGACGCTGACCAGCTCGGTGCCACGGCTCTTGTTGAACTCATCCAAATACGGCTGGTGCTGGAAGAAGTTGGCGTCCAGGCGTTTCTCGGCGACCTGCACGTTGGGCTGCACGTAGTCGGTGAAGACTTTGACGTTCAGCTCCACGCCCTGTTCGGCGAGGGTCGGTTTGATGAACTCGAGAATTTCCGCGTGGGGTACGGCGGTGGCGGCAACGTTCAGCTCCTGTGCCTGGGCGGCGAAGGCCGTGACGGCGGTGAGGGCGATTAGCAGTTTTTTCATCTTCGATTCCTTGTGGGATATGTACGATTTCGGCGGATAGCCGCTATGCAAAAAATTAACGCTTTGTTCTTCTGTTAGAAATCTGCGTCGTATGGACCAGCTCCGAGCAATGCCGCGAGCTGTAGCCCGGATGCAATCCGGGGAAGCGCTTCCATGGCCGCTACCAATGTCCCGGATTGCATCCCGGCTACGGGGTTAGCGCCAATCGCCAGCTTTACGGGCACGCCATTATTTGCGCGAGAAATGCACCACCAGCTTGTCGCCAACGCTTTGCAGGATCTGCACGAGGATCAGCAGCAGAATCACCGTGACCGCCATGACATCCGGCTGATAACGCTGATAACCGTAGCGCACCGCTAGGTCGCCCAAACCGCCGCCGCCAATCAGGCCGGACATGGCGGTGTAGGACACCAGGGTGATCGCGGTCACGGTGACGGCGGCGATGATGCCCGGCAGGGCTTCGGGCAGCAGCGCGTTGGTCACGATCTGTCGGGTGGTCGCGCCCATCGCCTGGGTCGCCTCGATAATGCCGCGGTCCACTTCGCGCAGAGCGGTTTCCACCAGCCGCGCAAAGAATGGCGTGGCACCGACCACCAACGGCGGAATGGCGCCGGCCACCCCGAGCGAGGTGCCGGTGACGATCACCGTGAAGGGGATCATCACGATCAGCAGAATCACGAAGGGCACCGAGCGCAGGATGTTAACCAGCAGCGACAGCACGCCGTAGAACGCCTTCTGCTCGAACAGCTGACGCGGGCTGGTGAGAAACAGCAGCACGCCGAGTGGCAAGCCGAGCAGCACGGTGAACAGCAATGAGCCGCCGAGCATGCTCAGGGTGTCCAGGCTGGCTTGCCAGATTTCCGGCCAGTCGACATTGGGCAGCATGTCCATCATCGCAACACCTCCAGGTGCACGTCGGCGGCTTGAAAGCGCGCAATCGCGGCCTCCAGATCGCCGCCGGTCAGGGCCAGGGTCAGTTGCCCGTAGGGGGTGTCCTTGATCCGGTCGATACGCCCGGCGAGGATGCTGTAATCCACCCCGGTCTCACGGGCCACGGTGCCGAGCAGCGGCGCGTAGGTCGCCTCGCCCTGAAAGGTCAGGCGCAGAATGCGGCCCTGAACGTGGGCGAAATCGTCGCGCTGCTCGTGCTCGTCGACCTGCTCGGACTCCTGCACGAAGCGCTTGGTGGTGGCGTGCTGCGGGTGCAGAAAGACCTCGGCGACCGGCCCCTGCTCGACTATCACCCCGGCGTCCATCACCGCGACGCGGTCGCAGACCCGGCGGATCACGTCCATTTCATGGGTGATCAGTACGATGGTCAGGTTCAGCTCGCGGTTGATCTCGGCCAGCAGTTGCAACACCGAGGCGGTGGTTTGCGGGTCGAGGGCGCTGGTGGCCTCGTCGCACAGCAGGATCTTCGGCGCGGTGGCCAGGGCGCGGGCGATGCCGACCCGCTGCTTCTGCCCGCCGGAGAGCTGCGCTGGGTATTTGTTGGCGTGATCGCTCAAGCCGACCCGCGCCAGCAACTCGGCGACGCGCTGGGCGATGGCGCCACGGGACAGCTCGCCGGCCAGCTTCAGCGGCAACGCGACGTTGTCGGCGACGGTCTTCGAGGACAGCAGGTTGAAGTGCTGGAAGATCATCCCGACCTGCTGACGGAAACGGCGCAGGCCGTTGGCGTCGAGGGCGGTGACTTCTTCCTCATCGATCAGGATACGCCCGCCGGACGGTTGCTCCAGACGGTTGATCAAGCGCAGCAGGGTGCTTTTGCCGGCGCCGGAATGGCCGATGATGCCGAACACTTCGCCGCGGCCGATACGCAAATCGGTCGGGCGCAACGCGGGGATGTCCTGGCCGGCGACACGATACGCCTTGTGGACCTGGTGAAAATGGATCACGCATTAAACCTTTTGGGTTCGTCGGGTTGCCGTCGCCGGATAGGCGCAGAGGGCGCGTAGTCTATCCGCTACGCTTTAGGCCGCAAAAATCTTTATTGGCCTATGTTTATAGCTATAAAGCATTAAAGACGACGATGTCGTGCTGTCTCAACCGCCGGGCGTGAGCACCATCTGCGGCGCCCGTCCGGGCTCGACGGCCTGGCCGATGCTAGCCTCGAACGTCGGGTCGAGACGCCGGATTTGCGCTTCGAGCAGGGTACTGAGGCGATTGCCATCCTCCGCCTGGTCGGTATCGATGCGCACCGCGCAGCGGAAATTCACCACATCGGCGGCGATCGCCGCGAGCTCCTCGTCTAAGCGCTCGGCTTCCTGCAACGGCGGCAGGACGATGACACTGCTCGCGGCGCTGGGGTCGATGCGCCTGGCCGGGGTTTTCCGATTCTGCGCGATACCGGCTTGCGCCAGCGTCGAGACCAGCCCGCTGGTCAACGCTGGGGCGGCGGGCATCAGGCTGCGGGCGCGACTCAGGGCCTGGGTCGCGGCATCCAGATCGCCGCCTTGCAGGGCGCGCTGCCCTTGCTGCAAATAGGCCTCGGCCAAGCGCCGCTGGTATTTCGGCAAGCGACTGTCGCCCGCCGCGCCCTGCTGCAATTGCGCAAGCTGCGCCTCGGCGGCATTCAATTGGCCAGCGGCCAGGTAACCTTCGAATTGCACGACGCCGTTAGCCTGTTCGGTGGCGGTCGATGGCAGCTGCTGGCAGGCGGCCAACAGCAGCGTCGCGGCGATAACGGCAAGACAACTTGAGGCAAACGACTTCATAACTGCGAGTCTCGTGTTGCGCAAAAAACAGCCAAGTCTACACCGCCGGGCCAACCTCACCCAACCCCGGCCTGACCGGTAGCATCGGTCAGCGCCCTGCCCTGTGGGCCAACTCTGGTAGCCCGGGTTGAGCGAAGCGATACCCGGGTATCGGCGCCCTGGGTATCGCTGCGCTCAACCCAGGCTACGTGCTTCGCGCTGCTTTTGCCGTATGGCGGTCGAATACACCGTTTGATCCAACCATGGTCGGACAAAAAACCTGCGCAGGAACATAGAATCTACAGGGCACCTGCGTCTAGGCGGTGCGTCGTGGCCAGGCGAAGCTGAGTAGAAACAGACTGGCCGCAGCGACAACTATAGAAGGCCCGGCGGGGCTGTCTTCGAACCAGGACAGGCTGAGGCCGCCGCACACCGCGACTATCCCCAGCAGACTGGCGCCAAAGGCCATCTGCTCCGGCGTACGCGCATGCCGTTGGGCCGCCGCGGCGGGAATGATCAGCAGCGAGGTAATCAGCAATACGCCGACGATCTTCATCGCCACGGCGATCACCACGGCGATCAGTAGCATCAGGCTCAGGCGAATCGCCGCCACCGGCAGGCCTTCGACCCGGGCCAGTTCCTCATGCACGGTAATCGCCAGTAACGGCCGCCAGAGCAGCGCCAGCAGCACCAGCACCAGCGCGCTGCCGCCAACTATCCAGGCCAGGTCGCCGGGACCGACCGCGAGCAGGTCGCCGAACAGGTAGCCCATCAGGTCGATGCGCACATCCTTCATAAAGCTCAGCACCACCAGGCCCAGCGATAGCGTGCTGTGGGCAAGAATCCCCAGCAGGGTATCCGAGGCCAGCGGCTGGCGGCTCTGCAGCGTGACCAGCAACGCCGCGAGCAACACGCAGCCGACCGTCACCGCCAGGGTCGGGCTGACATCCAGCATCAGGCCGAGGGCCACGCCGAGCAGCGCCGCGTGGGACAGTGTGTCGCCGAAATAGGCCATGCGCCGCCAGACCACGAAGGAACCGAGCGGGCCGGCGACCAGCGCCAGCGCCAGGCCGGCGATCAGGGCGTTGAGGAGAAAATCAGCCATGCTTGCAGCCATCTCCATGGATATGCGGGCGAACCGGGCCCTTTATGCTGAAGCCGCTCGAATTTTCCTCGACCACCGCGCCGTGCAGATCATGGGCATGGTCGTGGTGATGGTGGTAAACCGCCAGGCTCTTGGCATCGCGGCCGAACAGTTCGACGAACGCCGGATCGCCGCTGACCTGCTCCGGGTGGCCGGAACAGCAGACGTGACGATTGAGGCAAACCACCTGGTCGGTGGTGCTCATCACCAGGTGCAGGTCGTGGGAGACCATCAGCACGCCGCAACCATGGCGGTCGCGCAGCTGGGTGATCAAGCGGTACAACTCGGCCTGGCCGGCAACGTCGACACCCTGCACCGGCTCATCGAGCACCAACAATTCTGGCTTGCGCAGCAGGGCGCGGGCCAACAGCACGCGTTGCAACTCGCCGCCGGAAATGCTTTGCAAGGGGCTGTCGATCACCTGTTCGGCCCCTACCTCGGCCAGCGCCGCCTGGGCCTGAGCGCGCGCGACGCCCGGCACCAGACGCAAAAAACGCAGCACGCTGAGCGGCAGGGTGGCGTCCACATGCAACTTCTGCGGCATATAGCCGATGCGCAGTTTGGGCTTGCGCCAGACGCTGCCGCTATTGGCCTTGAGCAGACCGAGCACGGCGCGCACCAGGGTGGTCTTGCCGGCGCCGTTGGGGCCGATCAGGGTGACGATTTCCCCCGGCCGCACGCTCAGTTGCACGTCCTGCAACACCGCTTGCCCGGCAAAGGTGACGCTCACCCCGGCCAGACGGATCAGTTCGTCGCTCATTCGGCCTCCCGGCAACCGGCGCACAAGCCGACTACTTCCACGGTCTGACTTTCGACCGAGAAACCGACGCCAGCGGCGCTGGCGACTATCGCCTCGCTGATCGCCGACTGCTCCAGCTCGATCGCCGCATGGCATACGCGGCAGATCAGGAATTGCCCCTGATGGGCATGCTCCGGGCGGTTGCAGCCGACGAAGGCGTTGAGCGAGGCGATGCGGTGCACCAGGCCATTTTCGAGGAGGAAATCCAGGGCGCGGTACACCGTCGGCGGCGCGGCGCGGCGACCGTCGAGCTCGCTCAGCACGCCGAGAATATCGTAGGCGCCGAGAGGTTTATGGCTTTGCCAGACCAGCTCCAGCACACGTTTGCGCAACTCTGTCAGGCGCAAGCCTTGGCGCGCGCAGATGCTTTCGGCCTCAGCGAGCGCGTTATGCACGCAATGGGAGTGATCGTGGGGGCGGGAAGCCAGAGGGGGCTGAGTCATGGGCAACGACGAAAGTGAGAAGAGACGTTATTATATAACCCATTCCGTCCATTTCGGGTGCATCCGTGCCGCGTATTTTTGTCGCCTTCTCCCTCCTTCTCGCCCTCGCCGCCAGCAACACCGCCCTGGCCGAAGTGCGCGTGCTGACCAGCATCAAGCCGCTGCAACTGATCGCCGCCGCCGTGCAGGATGGCCTGGGCACTCCCGAGGTGTTGCTGCCACCTGGCGCATCACCGCACCACTATGCGTTGCGCCCCTCGGATGTGCGCAACGTACGCGATGTCGATTTGCTGTATTGGGTCGGCGCCGACCTGGAGAGCTTTCTACCGCGCGTGCTGACCGGGCGCAGCAAGCCGAGCGTGGCGGTGCAGGACCTCGCGGGCATGCAGCTGCGGCATTTCGGCGAGCGGCATGAAGAACAAGCGGAGCATGACGAGCATGAGCCCGCCGATGACCACGATCACGACCACCGCCCCGGCACCCTCGATGCGCATTTATGGCTGCTGCCGGCCAATGCCCGGGTCATTGCCGGAAAGATGGCCGCCGACCTGGCCGCCGCCGACCCGACCAACGCGGCGCGCTATCAGGCCAACGCCAAGGCCTTCGGTGAACGCCTAAGCGCCCTCGATACGCGCTTGAAGGAACGTTTGCAGGCCGTAAAAGGCAAACCCTACTTCGTCTTCCACGAAGCCTACGACTACTTCGAAGCCGCCTATGGCCTCGAGCACGCGGGAGTTTTCAGCCTCGCCAGCGAAGTGCAGCCAGGCGCGCGCCACGTCGCCGCGATGCGCGAACGCCTGCAACAGGCTGGCCCTGCCTGCGTATTCAACGAACCGCCGGTGGCCCCGCGCCTGAGCAAAACCCTGACCGCCGGCCTGCCGGTGACCCTGACCGAACTGGACGCCATGGGCGGCGCCCTGCCGGTCGACGCCAGCGGCTATGAAACCCTGCTGGAACGCATGGCCGAGTCGCTGGCCGGGTGCCTGGAAGCGTTATAAGGGAAAACCGCAAGGGAGTTCATTAGCCGGCGACAGCAGGGTCGCCAATTGGATTGCCCGCCTGTTTAAACCGCTGGCACTGCCTTATAGTCCGCCGTCAGCGCCCCAGCCATTACCAGGGACAGGCCCGCATGCTGACCATCGAACGCATTTACCCCGAGCAGCTCGACCTAGATAACAGCGACGATCAGGACACCCTACAAATCCATCTGCAACGCTATCGTTTCGCCTCCGCCTGCCTGAGCGGCGAACGGGTGCTCGATATGGCCTGCGGTTGCGGCTACGGCAGCGCCTTGCTGGCCGAACTGCACCCGGAGAAAACCGTGGTGGGAGTGGATATCGACCCCGCGGCCATCGCCTACGCCCAGGCGCATTACCGCCTGCCCAATCTCAGCTATGTGTGCGCCGACGCGCAAAGCTTCGCCTGCGCCGAACCGTTCGACAGTATCGTCAGCCTGGAAACCATCGAACACCTGCCGGACCCGCAGCGCCTGGTCGCCAACTACTCGACACTCCTGGCCGCGCAGGGCCAGGTGATCGCCTCGGTGCCGATCACCCCGACCCTGGACGGCAACCCGCACCACTTGCACGACTTCAGCCAGGCCTCGTTCTTCAAACTGTTCGCCGCCCACAGCCTGCGCCCGGACCAGCAGTTCGAGCAGATCCAGTGGTGGCAGTTCAAAGGCTTGTTTTCCAAACGCAAAGCCAAGCAACACCGCTCCGAAGGAGTCGGCAACGCGGTGCTGCAGTACTACCGCCAGCACCCCTTCTACCTGCTGCGCCGCCTGGGCTCGATGCTGCGCTACGGCTTCAGCAATCGCTATTTGACCTGCAACTTCAAGGCGGCCAACCAGGGTTAACGCGATTGATCTAACGGAAGGAAGCCCTGCGGCGGCGCGCCTGCTACGGGACTGGAGCGCGCCCTGGCATTTGTGCCGCAGCCCGCTTACAGGGCGAACGGCAGCGCCAGTTCGACCTGCTGGCGTTGCGCCAGGCGGCGCTCGAACTCGCCGGGATCGTGGATCAACACTTCCTGGCCGGCGAACGATTGCGCGGCGATCAGCCGGGACAGCCAGAAGCGCACACAGGCGACGCGCAGCAGGGTCGGCCACAGCTCGGCTTCGGCTGGCGTGAAGTGGCGCAGCGCGGCGTAGGCGCCGAGCAGGGCCTGGGCGCGGTGCTGATCGAGGCTGCCGTCGGCCTCCGAACACCAGTCGTTGAGGGCGATTGCCAGGTCGTAGAGCATCGGTCCCGAACAGGCGTTGTAGAAGTCGATCACCCCGCTCAGGTGGTTGCCGTCGAACAGCACGTTGTCGCGAAACAGATCGGCGTGCAGGTTGGCCCGCGGCAACGCCAGGATGCTCGACTTGAGGCTGTGGATCTCGGCCAGAGCATCGCGCAACAGCGGCAACTGATCATCGGGCAATTGCAGCGCCAGGCTCGGGCCTTCGCTAAGCATCCAGTCCAGGCCGCGGTCGCTCTGGCGCTCCAGCACCCGCTCGCGGGTGGCCAGGTGAATGCGCGCCAGCAACGTGCCGACTTCCTGGCAATGGTGCGCATTGGGCTGCAATACATGCTGACCAGCCAGGCGCGGCTGCAGCAGCGCCGGCTTTTCCGCGAGGCTGCGCAAAGCTTCGCCGCTGGCGGTGCGCAGGGCGTAGGGCACCGGCAGATCGGCGGCGTGCAGCACGTCGAGCAGTTCGATAAAGAACGGCAGGTCGGCGCTCGGCCCGCGCTCGATCAGGGTCAGGACGAACTCGCCCTGCTCCATGCTGACGAAGAAATTACTGTTTTCGCTGCCCGCGGCGATGCCCTGGAAGTCGCGCAGACGACCCAGGCCATAGGGGGCGAGAAAGTCCTCGAGCTCATGGCGCTCCAGGGGGGTGAACACCGACATATCAGGACCTGCCAATACTGTTTTGCGAAACGCGTTGCCGCGCCGAATGGTGCCAGCTCAGGCACGCAACGCAGATGCTGATCGCGCCCTTACCAGGCCCCGCAACGACACATGGCGCCATCGCTCGTGATTCATTTGCAATGACCAACGCGCTCACCGCATCCACGCCCGAGCGGACGTCGTCGCAGCACGGTGGTGAGCAGCCGGCCTTACCATTTGAAAATTTCCCAGGATGGAATCAGCATGTCCGGCGAGTCCGAACGGACGAAATTGCCGTCGCTGCCATCGGCGCGCACCAGAAAATAAGGCTTGCCGCCCTTGGGGGTGACTTTGACCGCATAGAGGAAGCCGTTGACCCGGTATTCCTGGATAGTGCGGTCGCCATCCTGGCGGATGGTCACGTCTGGATCGGCGGACGGGGCATCGTCGGCGTATGCCGTCAGCGATGCGCATGCCAACAGGCTGGCCAGCAACAGGCGATTGAGTGTGCGCATGGTAACCTTGCCTCTTTTGATTTCTATGGTGCGGTCATTCTAGCGCCGCCTCCGCCGAAAAGGTTGATCCTTCATGAGCCAAGCCCCTCTCGTCCTGGTCGACGGTTCCTCATACCTGTACCGCGCCTTTCACGCCCTGCCGCCGCTGACCACCTCCAAGGGCCTGCCCACCGGTGCGGTCAAGGGCGTGCTGAATATGCTCAAGAGCCTGCGCAAGCAGTACCCGGACAGCCCTTTCGCGGTGGTCTTCGATGCCAAGGGCGGAACCTTCCGCGACGAGCTGTTCGCCGAGTACAAGGCCAACCGGCCGTCGATGCCGGACGAATTGCGCGTGCAGGTCGAGCCGCTGCACGCCAGTGTCAGGGCCTTGGGTTTCCCGCTGCTGTGCGTGGATAACGTCGAAGCCGACGACGTAATCGGCACCCTGGCCCGGCAGTGCGCGGCCGAGCACCGCGACGTGGTGATTTCCACCGGCGACAAGGACATGGCGCAGCTGGTGTGCAAGCACGTCACCCTGGTCAACACCATGACCGGCAGCGTTTACGACATCGAGGGCGTGCGTAATAAATTTGGCGTCGGCCCCGAGCTGATCATCGACTACCTGGCACTGATGGGCGACAAGGTCGACAACATCCCCGGCGTGCCCGGGGTTGGCGAAAAAACCGCGTTGGGCCTGCTGGTCGGAGTCGGCGGCGGGCTCGACGTGCTCTACGCGAATCTCGACAAGGTACCGGGGCTGCCGATCCGCGGCGCCAAGACGCTGCCGGCCAAGCTCGAAGAGCACCGCGACATGGCCTATCTGTCCTACCAGTTGGCGACCATCAAGCTCGATGTGCCGCTGAATATCGAGATCGAATCGCTGCATCCCGGCGCGGCCGACGTGCCGGCGCTGATCGAGCTGTACGCCGAACTGGAATTCCGCAGCTGGCGCGACGAGTTGCTGCGCCAGCAGCAAGCAACCGCCGCCAAGGCGTTGGTCACTGCACCCGCCGCCGACCTGTTCGCCCTGACACCCAGCGCCAATGCCAGCGCCGCCGTAGCAGTGGAAACCGTGGTTGCCGTGGAAACGCCGCGGGCAATCCCGGCATCCAGCCTGGGCGACTACCAGTTGGTGCTGGAACAGGCGCAGTTCGACGCCTGGCTGGAAAAACTCAAGACCGCGGAGCTGATCGCCTTCGACACCGAAACCACCGGCCTGGACGCGCAGCAGGCGCAGCTCGTCGGCCTGTCGTTCGCGGTCAAGGCCGGCGAGGCGGCCTATATCCCGGTCGCCCACTCTTATATGGGCGTGCCGGCGCAGTTGGATCGCGACCAGGTACTGAGCGCGCTCAAGCCGATCCTCGAAGACCCGCGCAAGGCCAAGGTCGGCCAGCACGCCAAGTACGACATCAATATCCTCGCCAATGCCTCGACGCCGATCCAGGTGCAGGGCGTGGCCTTCGACACCATGCTCGAATCCTATGTGCTGGACGCCACCGCCACCCGCCACGACATGGACAGCCTGGCGCTGAAGTACCTGGACCACAGCACCATCCGCTTCGAGGACATCGCCGGCAAGGGCGCCAAGCAACTGACCTTCGACCAGATCGACCTCGCTCAGGCCGCGCCTTACGCCGCCGAGGATGCCGACGTGACCCTGCGCCTGCATCAGGCGCTGTGGGCCAAGCTGGAGGCCGAGCCGAGCCTGGCCAAGGTCCTGCGCGAAATCGAAATGCCGCTGGTGCCGGTGCTGGCGCGCATCGAGCGCCAGGGCGCGCTGGTCGACGCCAAGCTGCTCGGCGAGCACAGCGTCGAGCTGGGCGAAAAGCTGGTGGAGTTGGAGCGTCAGGCATTCGCCATCGCCGGCGAGGAATTCAACCTGGGCTCGCCGAAGCAGCTCGGGGTGATTCTCTACGAAAAACTCGGCCTGCCGATCATCAGCAAGACCGCCAAAGGCCAGGCCAGTACCGCCGAAGCGGTATTGGCCGAACTCGCCGAACAGAACTTCGAACTGCCCAAGGTGCTGATGCAGTACCGCACCCTGAGCAAGCTGAAAAGCACCTACACCGACCGTCTGCCGGAACAGATCAACCCGCGCACCGGGCGTATCCACACCAGCTACCACCAGGCGGTGGCCGCCACCGGGCGTCTATCCTCCAGCGACCCGAACCTGCAGAACATCCCGATCCGCACGGCCGAAGGGCGACGTATCCGCCAGGCCTTCGTCGCGCCCAAGGGTTACAAACTGCTGGCGGCGGACTACTCGCAGATCGAACTGCGCATCATGGCCCACCTGGCCCGGGACGAGGGCTTGCTCGACGCCTTCCGTCACGACCGCGACGTGCACCGCGCGACCGCTTCCGAGGTGTTCGGCGTGGCCCTGGAGGCAGTGACTTCCGACCAGCGACGCAGCGCCAAGGCAATCAACTTCGGCCTGATCTATGGCATGAGCGCTTTCGGCCTGGCCAAGCAGATCGGCGTCGATCGCAAGCAATCCCAGGCCTATATCGACCGTTACTTCGAACGTTATCCGGGCGTGCTGGCCTATATGGAGCGCACCCGCGAACAGGCCGCGCAGCAAGGCTACGTCGAGACCCTGTTTGGCCGCCGGCTGTACCTGCCGGATATCAACGCGAAGAACCAGGCCCTGCGTAAAGGCGCCGAACGCACCGCGATCAACGCACCCATGCAGGGGACCGCGGCGGACATCATCAAACGCGCAATGATCGCCGTGGACGGTTGGTTGAGCGAGTCGGCACTGGATGCCAAGGTGATTCTGCAGGTCCACGACGAACTGGTACTGGAAGTGCGCGAGGACCTGGTCGAGCAGGTGCGCGAGCAGGTCAAGCTGCTGATGGGCCGCGCCGCCGAGCTGGAGGTGCCATTACTGGTCGAAGTGGGGGTCGGCGACAACTGGGACGAGGCGCACTGAAGCCTGGGATGGGTGCCTGGGGAAGGAGATAAAACGCCCGGCATCCATAGCCAAAATTTTCTCCGGCCAGGCTGAACTTTGCTTTCGCAACGGCAGTCAGAGTTTTTGAATGGCCCGCAAAGCCTTCAATGCTCCTTTGTTGTGTTAAGTGTTGGCAGATCATCTGGACCCCGCCCTAGCGGTTCAGACCTTGAACCCCGAACTTCTCCCTCCCCATATGAAGTTCGGGGTTTTTTTTATGGCCTGCCATCCCTGGCGGCCACCCTGCGGGCCGTCGCTGCGCGACGTTAAAAATTTCTCCCGGAAATTTTTTGCCCACCATCTCGAATCAGCCCTCGTCTTGCGGCTGGTCCAGCGCTTCGTCGACGGAGAACTCACCCAATTGCAACCACTCTGCCAGTACCGCCTGGGCCTCTTCGATGCCCTGACGCTTGGGTGCGGAGAACAGCTGGATACTGATCCGTTCGCCCCAGCGCTTGCGGATCTCCTGCTGCACTTTGAGCAGGGCGTTTTTCGCGGCGCCGAACGCCAGCTTGTCCGACTTGGTCAGCAGGATGTGCATGGGCATTTCGCTGGCGGTGGCCCAATCCAGCATCAGCAGGTCGAACTCGGTCAGCGGGTGGCGGATGTCCATCATCAGGATCAGACCGCGCAGGCTTTCGCGGCTGCCCAGATAGGCCTCCAGGTGTTTCTGCCAGTGCAGCTTCAGCGGGATCGGCACCTTGGCGTAGCCATAACCCGGCAAGTCGACCAAGCGCCGCTCGTCGTCGAGGCGGAAGAAGTTCAGCAACTGGGTGCGCCCCGGGGTCTTCGAGGTGCGCGCCAGGCTGGCGTGAGTCAGGGTGTTCAAGGCGCTGGATTTGCCGGCGTTGGAACGCCCGGCGAACGCCACTTCATGGCCGAAGTCGTCCGGGCATTGATCGACCTTGGCGGCGCTGATCTGGAAAGTGGCTTGTTGGCACAGGCCGATAATGGGGTTCTTTGCTTGCATCGGGGTATCCGGTGAGGGCGGGCTTGAAAGAAGCATAAGGGCCGTTGAGTGTATCGATCGAACCAGGACGTAGCTCTGCAGCCGGGCTGCGGAACCGCGCGGACACGACCGCTGGAAACGCCATCGCCAGTTGCGACAAGGCTTCGACGACCTGTTGGCGGCTGCGCTGCCCATGCGACAAATGCACGCAGCCTGCTGGATGCTGAGCGTCGCGGCAAGCGGCGTCGTTTCAGTTTCACTGGCGCCAGTATATAATGCCGCAGATTTTGTGTGCGCTTTGTCCGCTGTCCGATGAGTATTACCGAGAGCGATTCAGACCATCTGCCCGTAGAAAGCAGTAGGCTCTCCATCCGTGATGAGACCGTCCGATGAAAAAAATACTATTCGCCGCTAGCGTATTGATGGTGTCTTTCAATACCCAGGCCGTCCAAGATGCGGAAGCTGTATTCGCCCGTGCCTGTGGGGCTTGCCATAACGGGCAGTTGCCGATGGCACCGAAAAGAGGCGACCAGGCTGCCTGGGCACCTCGGGTGGCCAAAGGCATGGATACGTTGGTCCAGAGCGTCACCAATGGTTTGGGTGCCATGCCGCCAGGCGGCTTGTGCCCTGATTGCACGGCCGAGGATTACCAAGCCATCATTAGCCTGATGAGCCAGTAAGCCCGGCCTCACAACTCTTTCCCCCTTAGCCGTAATTGGATTAGCTGATGAACAAAGTACTCGTGAGTCTGCTGTTGACCCTGGGCATCACCGGTTTCGCACACGCCGCCGGCGATGCGGCCGCAGGTGCGACCAAGGCTGCCGTATGTGGCGCCTGCCATGGTGCCGATGGCAACAGCGCAGCACCTAACTTCCCGAAACTGGCCGGCCAAGGCGAGCGTTACCTACTCAAGCAGTTGCACGACATCAAAGCTGGCAATAACCCGGCCAGCGAGCCGGGCGTCGGCCGCAAGGTCGTGGAAATGACCGGCCTGTTGGACAACCTGTCCGACCAGGATCTGGCCGACCTCGCCGCCTATTTCTCCAGCAAGAAGATGAGTGTCGGCGCCGCCGATCCATTGCTGGTCGATCGCGGTGCGGCACTGTTCCGCGGCGGCAAGCTGGAAGAAGGCATGCCGGCCTGCACCGGCTGCCATGCACCGAACGGTGCTGGCGTCGATACGGCGGGCTTCCCCCAGCTCGGCGGCCAGCATGCCGCTTACGTGGCCAAGCAGCTGACCGCGTTCCGCGAAGGCGAGCGCACCAACGACGGCGACGCGATGATCATGCGTTCGATCGCCGCCAAGCTCAGCAACAAGGACATCGCCGCGATCTCCAGCTTCATTCAGGGCCTGCATTGATTGCCCTGTCGCCTGTAACGAGGTGAAGCAAAAGAGCGGAAAAAGGGTGGCCAAGGCCACCCTTTTTCATTTGTCACACGGCTACAATGGCCGGCATTATGCCCCTAGTAACCTATAGCCGGGGCAACCCAGGGCACCGCTAAATTGTTTAGGAGTAACCCATGCGCAACCTGATCCTCAGTGCCACGCTCGTCGCCTCCAGCCTGTTCGGCATGGCGGTGCAAGCCGAGCCGATCGAAGCCGGTAAACAATACGTAGAATTGAGCACCCCGGTTCCGGTGTCCCAGCCCGGCAAAATAGAAGTCGTCGAGCTGTTCTGGTTCGGCTGCGGGCACTGCTACCGCTTCGAACCCACTATCAATCCATGGATCAAGCAATTGCCGGATGACGTGCATTTCACCCGCATCCCGGCGATGTTCGGCGGCGCCTGGAATATCCACGGGCAGATGTACTTCACCCTCCAGGCCCTGGATGCCGAGCAACGGGTACACAGCGATGTATTCGACGCCATTCACCAGCAACACAAGAAGCTGAGCACCCCGGAAGAAATGGCCGACTTCTTCGCCACCAAGGGCATCGACCGGGAAACCTTCCTCAAGACCTTCAATTCGTTTGGCGTGAAGAGCCAGATGGAAAAAGCCAAGAAGCTGGCCATGGCCTATCAGATCAGCGGCGTACCGACGATGATCGTCAACGGCAAGTATCGTTTCGATATCAGCTCTTCGGGCGGCCCGCAGAAAACCCTGGAAGTGGCCAACTACCTGATCGAAAAAGAACGCGCGGCTCAATAACGCACCGCGAGCATCGGGCATGCTGCGTCGCTGGCAACCCAACCGCGGGATCGGCCTGTGCGATCCACAGGTCAACCCGCATTGCTCGGCTACGCCCGACTGGCCCGCCGCCACGCGTTTGCGGCTACTCAGCTTCAACATCCAGGTGGGCATCACCACCCAGCGCTATCACCACTACCTGACCCGCAGCTGGCAGCACCTGCTGCCGCACGCGGGACGCGCCAACAATCTGCAGCGCATCGGCAACATGCTCGGCGATTACGACCTGGTGGCACTGCAGGAAGTCGACGGCGGTAGCATGCGTTCCGGCTACATCAACCAGGTGGAACACCTCGCTCACCTCGCCAACTTCCCCTTCTGGTACCAGCAACTCAACCGCAACCTCGGGCGCCTGGCCCAGCACAGCAATGGCGTGCTCAGCCGCTTTCGCCCGACCCTGCTGGAAGACCATCCACTGCCCGGCCCGCCCGGACGCGGCGCGATTCTGCTGCGCCTCGGCGAAGGCGCGGAGGCGATTGCCGTGGTGATGATGCACCTGTCCCTCGGCGCCCGTACCCGTACCCGCCAGCTGGCCTATATCCACGAACTGATCGGCGGCTACCGGCACCAGATTCTGATGGGCGACATGAACACCCATGCCAGCGATCTGCTGATCCACTCACCCCTGCGCGACCTGGGTCTGCTCGCGCCACAGATCGAAGCGACCTTCCCCAGCTGGCGCCCATCGCGCTGCCTCGATCATATTTTGCTGAGCCCCAGCCTGGAGCTGGAAAAGGTCGAGGTCTTGTCCCAGCCGATATCCGATCACCTGCCGGTGGCGATGGAAATCCGCCTGCCCCACGCCCAGGGCAGCCCGCTGACACCTATGCTCAATACGCCCCCCACGCGGAAGCGCTAGATGAACGACGCCGAGCAACGCTGGAAAGACAAATACCTGGCCAGCCTCGAACAACAGGAAAAACTCGAGCAGCGCTGGGACGCGCGCCTCGATCTGCTGCGCCGCGGCCTGGTGCGCAGCAGCCTGGCGGCCGAGGGCGCTGACAAAGCGGTCGACAAGTGCATGCAGGACCTGCGCGACGTGCTGCGCCGCGAGGACATCGACGCGGGGCTCGCCTCGCTGATTCCGCGACTGGAGAAATCCGTACTGGACTCCGAGCTGCAGCGCCAGCGCCGTGTCGAGCAAGCTTCCGCCGCCCTCGCTTCGCTGGCGGGCGAACTGCTCAAGCTGGAACTGCCCAGCGAAGTACGCAAGCCGCTGAAAAGCTATGCCAAACGGCTCGCCGAGCGCGCCGGCCAGCTGAGTGAACTGCCAGCACTGCTCGCCGAATTGAGCCACTTGCAGCAGAACGCCATGGCCAGCCTGGGCGAGACCCGGCGTGAGCGGCCGGGGCTGCTGCAGCGGCTGTTCGCCGGCCGCGACGCCGCCGCGCCCGACACCGAACCCGCCACGCCGCCGACCGAGCCGATCGCACCGGCGGCACCGGCGGCAAGCAGCGAGCCCCAGGCCGAATCGGCCGTGCAGATCACCGAGCGAGCGCCACAACTCGATGCGCCGCCCCCGCAGACCGCGCAACAGCCGGCCACGCCGATTTCACCGCCGCCCGCAGAAGAACCCGCACGAGAAGAAGCCACCGATGCGCCGCTGCCAACCATAACGGCGGCCGATTCCGACTATGCCCTGCCTACGCCACCCGAGCCCGGTTACAGCGCCATCGCCAACCATGTCGAAAACAGCCTGCTCGGCCTGCTCGAGGAATTGCCGGTACCCGCGCGCCATCAGGAACAGGCCGAGCAACTGCGGCTGCGCATCGAAGGGGGCCTGAATCTGTACGAGCTGGTTTCGGTGCTCGATGACCTGTCGGTGCTGATGCTGTCGATCGCCGATGTCGGCCAGCGCGAATTCGAGGGCTACCTCAAGCAGCTCAATGAGCGCCTGTCGAGTTTCCAGAACAACCTGCAAGACGCCCATGAAGGCTATGTCGACTCGATAAATGCGGCCCGTGAACTGGATCAGGACCTGCGCCAGCAGGTCGACGGGCTCAGCAGCAGCGTGCAGCAGGCCACCGATCTGGACAGTCTCAAGGGCCTGGTGGAAAACCGTCTGAACGGCCTGCTCGGCACCATGGAGCAGTATCAACAGCAACGCGACGAACACGACCGGCAAAGCGCCGAGCGCCTGAAAACCCTGGTCGAGCGCGTCTCGAGCATGGAGCAGGAAGCCAAGGGTTTTCGCGATCACCTGGAAGAGCAGCGGCAGAAATCCCTGCTCGACACGCTCACCGGGCTGCCCAACCGCGCCGGCTGGAACGAGCGCCTGGAGCTGGAGCTGGCGCGCTGGCAGCGCTACGGCGGACAGCTGATGCTGGCCGTGGTGGACATCGATAATTTCAAACGGATCAACGACAACTACGGGCACCTGGCGGGCGACAAGGTGCTGAAAATCATCGCCCATGAGCTGCAGAAACGCCTGCGCAAGACCGATTTCATCGCCCGTTTCGGCGGCGAGGAGTTCGTCCTGCTGGTTCCCAATACCCCGCTCGAAGGCGCCCAGAACCTGCTGGAAACGCTGCGTGCGGGCATTGAAGCCTGCCCGTTCCACTTCAAAGGCGAGCCGGTGACCATCACCCTGTCGGCGGGGGTCAGCGGTTTCGCCGAAGGCGAACTCGGCGACCAGGTGTTCGAACGCGCCGACAAGGCCCTGTATCGCGCGAAAAACGCCGGGCGCAATCGTATCGAGTGCGGCTGACCCGTCAGCTAAGCCGCATGCGGCAGATAGGGCTTCCAGCTATCCGGAATCTCACCCAACTGCGGATAGCCGATACCTTGCAGATCGGTGCCCGCGAGGAGAAACGGCGTATGCCGCAGATGCTCGGCGATGCCGCGCAGCTCCGGTAGCCAGAGGCTGACGTAGGCCGCATCCGGATCGTATTTGCGGGCCTGATGCAGGGAATTGAGCGCCTGTTTGGAATCGCGCTTGATACCCGCCATATAAGCCCAGTTGCCCCAGTTGCTGGCCGGCTCGTAATCCAGCAGGTGCTCCTCGAACCAGGCCGCGCCATGGCGCCAATCCTGCTGTAGATCATGAATCAGGTAGCTGGCCACGATGCGTCGGCCGCGCGCGGAAACAAACCCGGTCGCCGCCAGCTCGCGCATATTGGCATCGACCAGCGGCATGCCGGTCGTACCCTGGCACCAATCGCTGAAACGCTGATCGACCTGCTGCGCACTGTCCCAACTACCGCTCAAGCCGTCGGCCTTGAACAACGCGCTGCCATGACGCACCAGGGTCCAGCGGAAGAAATCGCGACGCAGCAGCGCCTGCCAGAATTCATGCGTCGAGTCGTTGCGCCCGAACTGCGCTTCGTGACGGCGCAACTCGGCCACCACCTGACGCGCGGACAGGCTGCCGTTGGCCAGCCACGGTGACAGTTTCGACGAATACTCGCTGCCGATCAGGCCATTGCGGGTCTGTTGATAGGTACGTACGCCCTGATTCGCCCACAGATAATCACGCAAGCGCGACAGCGCCGCCGTTTCCCCACCGGAAAACGGAAAGGCACTGGCCGGCACGCTGCCCGGCTCGCCGAGGCCCAGTTGGGACAGGCTCGGCAACGGCTGCATGGCCGCTTCGGCGCCTTCCGGTAACAGCGGTAGCTGCCGCGGCGCCGGGGATGGCTGAAACACCGGCAGACGGGCCTCGACCTGTTGTCGGAACTGGCTGAATACCTTGGGTAGGCGCTGCACCGGACATGGCAGCTCGTCGACTCGCAACAGGCTGTTGCCAGGGTATTGCTCCAGGGCGATGCCGCCGAGCCGTCGCCGCACCCGCGCCACTTGGGCGCGCTCCTCCGGGGCGATTTCCTCCAGGGTCAACACCCGGTTCAGGGCGAAGCGCTCGACCAGTTGCTCGATAACCTGCTCCGCCGCGCCGGGCAATACCAGCAGCTGCGAGCCACGCTGACGCAGCGCACTGTCCAACGAAGCCAGGCTCTCCAGCAGGAAACGCGCACGGTGCACGCCGAGCCGACGGCTACCGAACTCGCTCACCTGCAACAACCCGGGGTCGAGCACGAACACCGGCAGCAGGCAGGAGCTGGTAAGCGCCGCCTGCAGCGCAGGATGATCGTGCAAGCGTAAGTCCTGTTTGAACCAGAGCAAAGAGCGCATGGCATCGGCTCCAAAATATTTAACATGAACTCTACAATAAATAAATATTGTACAAGCATAGTTTAGCAAGGCCTCAGGCTCTCTGCCCAGGCAGCGGACCAGCGTTGCCGATCAACCGGCTAGAAGGCAGTCTGCTGCCGCCTGCTAGGCTTCTGACAACGCCTAGAGATAGAGGACTCGCGCATGGATATTTTCGGTACCGCCATTTTGATCTTTCTGGTCACCGATCCGTTCGGCAATATCGCAATTTATATCGCCGCACTGAAAAACGTCTCGGCCGAGCGCCGCCTCTGGGTGGCGGCCCGCGAATTGTTGTTCGCCCTGGCATTGCTGCTGTTGTTCCTCACGTTTGGCGACAAAATGCTCAGCGCCCTGGGCCTGTCGCGCGAGGCCACTGCGATCGCAGGCGGTATCATCCTGTTCGTGATTGCCATGCGCCTGATCTTTCCCAGCCCGCAGGGCGTGCTCGGCGATGTGCCGGATGGCGAGCCGATGCTGGTACCCTTGGCAACCCCGGCAGTCGCCGGACCCTCGGCCCTGGCGGTGCTGATGACCTTGCGCAATACCCATCAGGGTGCGCTCTGGGAACTCTACGCGGCCTTGCTCATCGCCTGGGCGGCGACCGCATTTATTCTGCTGCAGGCCTCGTTCCTGCAGCGTTTCCTCGGCCCTCGCGGGCTGACCGCAGTGGAACGACTGATGGGCATGCTGTTGATCATGCTCAGCGTCGACATGCTGCTGGATAACCTACAAAGTGTGTTGCATATTCGCCCATGAAATTGGTTTGTCTCGCTTTACTCGGAACCCTGCTCGCGGGCTGCGCCAGCGGCCCCCGGATCGATACCCGCTATAACGCGGTCGGCCAGAACAGCCGGGTTCAATACATCATCCTGCACTACACCTCCACCGACTTCGCGCACTCGCTGCAGTTGCTGACCGAGGGCGAGGTAAGCAGCCATTACCTGATCGGCGAAGCGCCGGCGACCATCTATCGCCTGGTCGATGAAGACCGCCGCGCCTGGCATGCGGGCGATAGTCAGTGGCAGGGGCGTACCTGGCTGAACAGCACCTCGATTGGCATCGAGCTGGTCAATCAGGGTTTTTACGACCGCCCCGACGGCCGTTACTGGCAGCCCTACTCGCCGGCGCAAATCGATGCGCTGATCGTACTCCTGAAGGACATCGTGCGGCGCCACGATCTGCCGCTCGGCAGCATCCTCGCCCACAGCGACATCGCCCCCCAGCGCAAGGTCGATCCAGGCCCGCTGTTCCCCTGGAAGCGCCTGGCCGACGCCGGCCTGGTGCCCTGGCCGGACGGCCAGGCGGTGGCGCGAGAGCAGGCGCTGTTCGCCAAAAGCCTGCCGACCGCGGCCTGGTTTCAGGCACAGTTGGCGCGCCAGGGTTATCAGGTACCGGAGCACGGCGAATGGGACCAGGCGACGCGCAATGTGCTCGCGGCGTTCCAGATGAAATACCGCCCGGCACGTTACGACGGCGAAGCGGATGCGCAGACCGCGGCGCTGTTGCTGGTGCTGAACAGCCCGCATAGCCCCTGACGGAACCTGGAGTGGCTAGGGTTGCTCGAACAACGTGCGCAGCGTGGTTCTGAGCAGCTCCGGCGAATAGGGCTTCTGGATGACCGCGACCCGCGGAGCGTCGACAGCGTCCGAAACCATCGGCTCGAAGCCATCGCCGTAGCCACTGGCGAACAGCCCCGGCAATTCGGGGCGCAACTGCTGGGCGATGACCATCAACTGATCGCCGCTCATGCCGGGCAAACCGATATCGGTCATCAACAAGTCCAGCGGACGAGCGCTGCGCAGGATGGCCAATGCAGCGGGCGCATCCTCGACTTCGAACACCTGATAATCCATTTCGGTCATCAGCTCCGCGGTCAGGGTCCGCAGCACATCATCGTCTTCGACCAGCAGAATGCTCCTGCGCCGGGCGCCCGAGACCGCGCCGTTGTTCCGATTATCCATACAACTGCCTCATCCGACCGCACTCGCCCCGCGCAGACGCTGTCGCAGCGACGCTGTCGCAGCGTGCACCCAGAACCGTGCAGATAATGATCAAAGGGTTGGAAATCCGCGGTCGGCAACTGCCGGGTTGCCTGAACCTGTAATTGCGACCCCCCGGCTGCCAAACGGGTTCCCGCTAAATCGCCAAGGAGCGCTGGTCATGCAGTGGCCCGACGCCACTTCGTGCAAATTGCAATGGCGCACGCCAGATGGCCATGCATTTTGCATTCACCCACCACCAAACTATTTAATATCCAATTGATTTATAAACAATTTTTTGAAAAAACAGCTTGGCACGCGAGCTGCAAAACAAGCTGTCTTCCAGATCCTTAAGTAGGGGGGCAACTCGATGAACGATCTTCCCAGTCTGCTCAGTCTCACCCTCAGCGTATTGATTGGCGCCAGCGCCTCCAGTTCCCCGGCGTTGAGCGCCGAAAACGTCCAGCGGCAACCGCGCGAGCCGGTATCGGTCCAGCGCGTGGTGGTGGACCATACCGGGCACTGGCTGCGGGTCAGCCAGGACACCCCGCATGGTCTGTACCTGTCGCTTCCAGCACAGCGCTGGGTATTCTGATGCCACTGGCGGCCTGCCCAAGCCATTATTCAGGCCCGGCTCACAGCGGTAACGCCATATAGAACTGGGAGCCTTGGTTGGGCCGCGAATAGAGGTTCAAACGGCCGCCGTGCAGTTGCACGATCTCCTTGCACATCGCCAAACCCAGCCCGGCACCACCGGCTTTTTTGCCGATCTGCACGAAGGGCTCGAAGATTCGCGCCTGCTGACTGAAATCAATGCCTTCGCCGTTGTCCTGCACGCTGATGATCAAGCGCTCGCCATGGCGCCGCGCCTGCAACTGGATTTCTCCACCGGGGTTGCTGTGACGCAGGGCGTTGACCAGCAGGTTGTCCAGCACGCGCTCGATCTGCAAGCGATCCAGGCTGATCTCGGGCAGGGCATTCTGGATATCCGTGCGCAATGTCACCCCACGTACCTCGGCCCGCTCGGCAAAACGCTGGCGGGCCTGAGAGAGCAGATCACTGAGATCGCAGGGCGCCAGCTCGAGACTCTGCAGACCATTCTGATAGCGGGAGAAATTCAGCAGATCGGTAATCAGCTGGACCAACCGCTGCATCTCCTCATTAACCGTCTGGATCAGGTCCTGCTCACGTGACCCCTGGGCAAACGTCAGCCGCTCCTGGAGCAGACTGAAGGCCATCTGCATGCCTGTCACCGGCGTACGCAGTTCATGGGAGGCGCGTAGCACGAACTCGCTGCGCACCCGCTCGAACGCGCGCTGCTCGGTGACATCGCGCAACACCATCACCGCGCCGACGCTGCGACCGTCGGCATGGCTGACCGGAGTCAAGGTCCAGGCCAGCAGACGCCGCTCCCCCGCTGTTTCGACCGGCAGGTCTTCCGGCGCCTGCTCGAGCAATTGGCCGCTGAGAACCCGCTGGGTGGCGTCATCCAACTCGGGCCGCGCCAGCAGTTCGCCAAGCGTCCTGCCATGCGGATCCCTGAGCCAGAACAGCTGGCGGATCGCGACCGGATTGGCATGTTCGACCCGCCCACGGGCGTCGAGCGTCACCAGGCCGTCGTCGATGCTATCGAGTACTGCCTGCAAGCGACTTTCACTGGCCAGCAGCTCCTCGATATTGGTTGCCTTGTGGTGCCGTAACGCTTCGGCCATCAGCCCGAAGCGACGGCTGAGCAGGGTCATTTCGGCGACCGGCGAAATGGGCAGGGTCACGTCGAAGTTGCCCTGGCCGATGTTATCGGCGGCCTTCGCCAGCGCCTCGATCGGCGCGCCGAAACGACGGGCAATGCTTTGCGCGGTGAGCACACCGATCCCGAGTACCGCCAGACACAGCAAACCGAGCAGGCCGGCGATCAGCTTGGCCCGTTCGCGCGCCTGGGATTCCGCCCGGCTGACCGTTGCGATAGCGCCCTGCTGCACCTCGATCAGGCGCATGCGCACGTCATTGAAAGCCTGGCTGAAGTTGTTGCCGTCGAGCATCGCCCGGCGCGTCCCGGGCTGCTCGGCGAGCACCTGCTGAAACTGCCGATACGCCTGTTCGATCGTCTCGAATCCCTCACGACCGACCCGGCTGCGAATCTGCAAGCCTTCAGCGAGCAATTCGTCGAAGCGTTTCTGAGACGCCTCGAGCTTCGCCTGATTCGGGCGCTCGGAGATCAGATTGATCAATTGATCGCCCAGGTTCTGCCGGAGTTGCTGGCTGATCGCGATGGTGCTGAAGCTGCGCTGCAGCAGACTCTCCTGGCTACTGGCCATATGCATGACGCTGACCACGCCGAGCAGCAGCCCCAGCAACGACACCGTGATCAGCGCGGAGAAACTCAAAAACAGCCGCGTGCGCAGGGTGATGGCAACTTTCATAAGCGGTACTGCTTGCGCTTGCGATACAGCGTCGAAGCGTCGATGCCCAAGGTCTTGGCGGCCTGGTCCAGGGTATCGGTGGTGGCCAGCACGGCGCCGATGTGGGCTTTCTCGAGGGCCTCCAGGCTCAGATCGGCGCCGATTCGCGGAGCGCTGCTGGGCGTATGGCCGCCCAAGCCGAGGTGGCTGATTTCGATCTGCTCGTGGGGACAGATGATGCTCGCGCGTTCGACCACATTGCGCAGCTCGCGAATATTGCCAGGCCACCGATAGTCGAGCAGCGCATTGCGCGCCTCCTCGCTGAAGCCGCGGGCAGGGCGCCCGTAATCCTTGACGAAGCGGGCGAGAAAGCCTTCCGCCAATACCGCGATATCGTCCGGGCGTTCGCGCAATGGCGGCAGCACCAGGGTGATGACGTTCAGCCGGTAGAGCAGGTCTTCGCGGAAGCGCCCATCGCGCACCATTTCGTTGAGGTCGAGATTGGTTGCGGCGAGGATGCGAACGTCGGCACGACGACTCATCGGATCGCCGACGCGCTCGTACTCCTTGTCCTGAATGAAGCGCAGCAGCTTGGGCTGCAGGGTCAAGGGGAAATCGCCGATCTCGTCGAGGAACAAGGTGCCGCCGTCCGCCTGGTTGACCCGGCCGAGGGTGCTTTCGCTGGCACCGGTGAAGGCACCGCGGCTATGGCCGAACAGCTCGCTCTCCATCAACTCGGCGGTCAACGACGGGCAATTAATGGTCACGCAGGATTTGCGCGACCTTGGACTCCAGCCGTGGATCGCCCGCGCCAGCTCACCCTTGCCGGTGCCGGACTCGCCGAGGATGAGGATGTTGGCGTCCGTCACCGCGACCTGCCGTGCCGTTTCCAATACCGCCATCATCACCGGACTGTGCGAGTCGAGCACGTTCTTGGCGTTGCGCACCTCACCTTCCAGAGCTTCAAGTCGCGCCGACAACTGGCGTACCTCCAGCTGTTTGGAAGCCGCCAGGCGCAGCTGATCGGGGCTGCAGGGTTTGACCAGATAATCGGCCGCGCCAATCTGGATGGCGTCCACGGCGGTGTCGACCGCCGAGTGCGCGGTGACGATCACCACGCGCATCCAGGGCGCCAGAGTACGCATCTGCGCCAGCACATCGAGGCCGTTATCGTCGCCCAGACGCAGATCGAGAAAACACAGGTCGAACACCTGGCGCTGCAACAACGCCTCGGCCTGGCTCGCGTTGGTCGCAGTGCTGACCTGATAGCCCTCGTCCTCCAGGCAATAGCGAAACGTGCGCAGTATCGCCCCTTCGTCGTCGACCAGCAGAATGCGCGCGCTCTTCATGGCCAATGCTTCCATATTCAAGACTCCATCGAGTGGGTGCTTGGAGTTAGTCCGTTTTAGCTCGTGCAAGTTGCATGACCATTCCCCCTGGATCATGCAGTCTGCATGATGGCGAACAACCGAAATCGTCATTAACCTATTGTTTTAAATCACAAAAAATACATGCAAGAGACTGGCACAAGAGCTGCAACCGAGTCCATGTAGGTAATTGTCAACGGTCGCCATCGACGGCTCCATACAATAGCAACCGACTCGGGAAGTGCCATCATGAGCAGTAAAACGACAGCCCAACTCAACGAACTGATCGAAATCACCCGCGACGGACAGCGCTTCTATCAGCACGCCCAAGAGGAAGTGAAGGACGCGCGGCTGAAGGCCCTGTTCGGCGACATGTCACGGGCCAAGACCGATGTGATTCAGGCGCTGGCGGTCAAGGTCGCCGCCAATCAGGAACAGCCATCATCCGGCACCACCCTGGTCGGCAAATTGCGCCAGGTTTATGCCGACACCAAGGCCACGCTGTCGAGCGACGAGGCCGCCACCTACGTCAAACAGCTGGAAGACACCGAGGATCGCATCCTGCATGCGTTCGAAGACGCACTGGAGAGCGCCGAGCCGGATGTGCAGGCCCTGTTGGCGGTCGAAATGCCCAAGGTGCGCAGCTGCCACGAACGCATGCGCAGCCTCAAGCAATCCCTCCAGTAACAGCGTGGTCGCACGCCCTACCGGCGCAAAGAAGATGTTGCGCCTCTGTTCAACCGGCCAGGCGGTTTCTCGGCCAGGTAGTGGATACCCCATAGGTGGGCACCCACTCCATGCCCTGCCTATACGGACCGACCTGGCTTTTATGGCGATGCCCAAGCCTGCGCGATGCCCATACGGGCGACGCAGAGCCGGGACAGCCTCTCTAGCACGCAGCCTTTGCGCGCTAAACCAGCAAAAGCAAGGAGAAACGCCATGTTAAGTTGGGCCATTACCTTTCTGATCATCGCGATCATCGCCGCGGTACTGGGCTTTGGTGGCATCGCGGGTGCGGCTACGGGTATCGCGAAGATTCTCTTCGTGGTGTTCCTGGTGCTGTTTATCGTGTCGTTCTTCATCGGCCGTCGTCCGCGCATGTAGCGCGCACCGACAGTCCAACCAGCAAACGTGGCCGCCCTTGGGCGGCCACTGTCGTTATGCAGAGCATCAAACCCCGCTTATCCCACAGCCGCGCTATCATCTTCCGCATTGTCTGGGGGATGGATGATGCTAAACGGCTTGTGGCTGGGGTTTTTCGTAGTAGCGGCGATTGCCGGCTTGTCGCGCTGGTTGCTGGGCGACGACCCGGCGGTATTTGCCGCCATGGTCGAAAGCCTGTTCGCCATGGCCAAACTTTCGGTCGAGCTGATGGTGGTGCTGTTCGGCACCTTGACCCTGTGGCTGGGCTTTCTGCGCATCGCCGAAAAGGCCGGCTTGGTCGATTTGCTCGGTCGCGCCCTGGGGCCCTTGTTCGCCCGCCTGATGCCGGAGGTGCCGCGCGGCCACCCCGCCCTGGGCTATATCACCCTGAACTTCGCCGCCAATGGCCTGGGCCTGGACAATGCCGCCACGCCGATCGGCCTGAAGGCCATGCGCGCGCTGCAGGAACTCAACCCCAGCGCCACTGTGGCGAGCAATGCGCAAATCCTCTTTCTGGTGCTCAACACCTCGTCCCTGACCCTGCTGCCGGTATCGATCTTCATGTATCGGGTGCAGCAGGGCGCTGAAGACCCGACGCTGGTATTCCTGCCGATCCTGCTGGCGACCAGCGCCTCGACCCTGGCTGGCCTGCTCGCGGTGGCCTTTGTCCAGCGCCTGCGCCTGTGGGACCCGGTTGTACTCGCCTACCTGATTCCCACCGCCTTGCTGCTCGGCGGCTTTATGGCGCTGCTCGCCGGCCTTTCCGCAACGGCGCTGGCAGCGCTCTCCTCGCTGCTCGGCAACCTCACCCTGTTCGGCATGATCCTATTGTTCCTACTGGTTGGCGCGCTGCGCCGGGTGCCGGTATATGAGAGCTTTATCGAAGGCGCCAAAGAGGGCTTCGACGTCGCCAAAAGCCTGCTGCCCTATCTGGTCGCCATGCTCTGTGCGATCGGCGTAATGCGCGCCTCCGGCGCCCTGGATTTCGGCCTCGACGGCGTGCGCGCGCTGGTGCAAGGGCTCGGCTGGGATACGCGCTTTATCGATGCCCTGCCCACCGCGCTGATGAAGCCGTTCTCCGGCGGCGCGGCGCGCGCCATGCTGATCGAGACCATGCAGAACTTCGGCGTCGACAGCTTCCCCGCCCTGGTTGCGGCCACCGTGCAGGGCAGCACCGAAACCACCTTTTACGTGCTCGCGGTGTATTTCGGCGCGGTCGGCATCCAGCGCGCGCGGCATGCCGTGGGCTGCGCCCTGGTCGCCGACTTCGCCGGCATCGTCGCCGCGATTGCGGTGTGCTATTGGTTTTTTGGCTCCATCCAGGCACCAACAGAACTGATCGGCCCCATGCTCCTACCCGAGGCTAAATGACCCACGCCCCGCGGGCCATCCGACAGCGCTCCCGTTTTTGTAGCCCTTCAGCTACTCGACCACGTTGAAGCGCAGCACCCCGATCATCTGTCCGGCTTCGGTCAGCACCTGGATCTGCCAACGACCAGCGGCATCGGCCGGGAAGTTCTGCTTGTGGGTCCAGGCCCGGTAGCCTTTTTCGCGACCGCCGTGAATTTCCAGGGCGATACGCTCCACCTCCTGGCCGTCATGCAACCAGACGTGAAAGATGCGCTCGTCCAGGCCGCGCGGCGCGTTGATCGCGGTATAGGCATACAGGCCGCGCTCACGCAGCTCGGCGAGGTCGAGTTGGCGCAGGCTCTGGCCCGGCGAGCGGTTGCGATCGTCGAACTGGCTGGTCACCGCCACCTCGGTCAGCCACAGGGTGGCCGGCGGCACCCAGACCCGCGCCAGCCAGCCGACGCCACCCACGGCCAGCGTCAGGCCGAGCAACAGGCCGGCATGCCACCAGCGGCGGATCGGCACGCTGCCGAGCAGGCTGGGAAACGACAGCACCACGGCGACGGCCAGGGCCAGCCGATAGCTTTGCGGCGTGGTCAGTTTGAAGATGATCGGCAAGGCGGTGAGCGCCACCGCGAACAGCGTCAGGGTGTGATAGGCGAGAAACAGCCAGCGGCGCGGGGCCAGCCATTTGTAGTACAGCGGGTCGATGATCGAGACCAGCGCGGCAGCCGCCAGCACCCCGCTGAACAGCGCCTGACCGCTGTTCCAGGTGGTGGTGATAAAGAAGAACGGCAGGACGAAGAATAGACTTTCCTGATGGATCATCTGCGTCGCGTAGCGCAACAGCGGCGGTGGCACCTGTATGCCGAAACGGCGCTCGATCTGCTCGCGCAGCACGTTTTCCATGATCAGCCATAGCCAACTGATCAGCATCACCAGGCCGAGCACCTGAGCCAACTGGGCCTGGCGTTCGACCAGCAGGAAGCTCGCCAGCCCGGAGGCGAAGCCGAATGCGGCGACCAGTCCCGGATAGGCCTGAACCAGCGCGACAATACGCGCTAAAGCGGTTTTACAGAGAATCGGAACGGGCACGACGAGGGGACTCTTGCAGGTAGGCGAATGATGCAGCGCAGGATACTGCATCTGCCAGGGCGCGCCGCGGCGACGCGCCCGATGGTTCAGAACACCGACCAGCCGATGCGCTGACTGAGCAGCTCCAGGGCTTTGATCCCGGCCAGGGAGTTGCCGGCGAGGTTCAGCTCCGGCGACCAGACGCAGACGCTGAAGCGCCCCGGCACTACCGCGACTATGCCGCCCCCGACGCCGCTCTTGCCGGGTAGGCCGACCCGGTAGGCGAAGTTGCCGGCTTCGTCGTAGAGGCCGCTGGTGGCCATGATCGCGTTGACCTGCTTGGTTTGCCGCGACGTCAGGATTTGCGCGCCGCTGTGCATGCAGAAGCCGTCGTTGGCCAGGAAGCAGAACGCGCGCGCCAGATCGATGCAACTCATGCGCAACGCGCAGTAGCTGAAATAGCTGCGCAGCACCGCCTCCACATCGTTATGGAAATTTCCGAACGACTGCATCAGATAAGCCGCCGCGGCATTGCGCGCGCGGTGCTGGTACTCGGACTCGGCCACGCGGTTGTCCACCGCCACCTGGGGGTTACCGGCCAGACGGCGGACGAAATCGCGCATCGAGACCACCGGCGCGGCGAAACGCGACTGATTGATATCGCAGATCACCAGCGCACCGGCGTTGATAAACGGATTGCGCGGCCGGCCGCGCTCGAACTCCAGCTGCACCAGGGAGTTGAACGGCTGCCCGGATGGCTCATGCCCCAGACGCTGCCAGATTTCCTCGCCGGAATGACCGATGGCCTGCACCAGGCTGAATACCTTGGAAATGCTCTGCACGGAAAACGCCGTATCGGCATCGCCGGCGCAGAACAGCTCGCCGCTGTTGCTGTACACCGCAATGCCCAACTGATTGGCCGGCACATCGGCGAGCGCGGGAATGTAATCGGCCACTTTGCCCTGGCCGATCAACGGGCGGACTTCATCGAGAATTTCGCTCAACAGCGCTTGCATGTTCCGACTCACAACAGTGCCCGAACGAACCTCGGGCGATGGCTGGTAGACGCCCGCCAGCTGACGCTGATCACACCCGAAACCGTTCCCGGATGCGTCGGACTACAGCTGAACGTAGCCCGAATAAGCCTTGGCGCAATCCGGGGCTGGTCGCAGAGATAGACAGCCGTCTCGGCGGCTTCCCTCTCAACGCCAGGCGTGACGCAGCTTATCGAGCGCCACGGCGATCTGCGCCTCGTCGACCCCGGCGAAACCCAGCACCAGCCCGGCACGCGGTTGCTGCGCCGGGTCGTCGAGGTAGTAGCCGCTCAGCGCACTCAGCTCGACGCCCACCGCAGCCGCCTTGCTGACCAATTCGTGCTCGCGCTCCAGGCTGTCGAGCGGTACGCAGACATGCAGCCCGGCCTGCACCTCCGGCAGCGCCACACCAGCCTCGGCGGCCGGCCAGTTACGCAGCAATACATCGCGCCGCGAACGGGCGGCACGGCGCATGCGGCGGATATGCCTTTGAAAGTGGCCACGGGCGATGAACTCGGCGAGCACCGCCTGGGTGCCGATTTCCGAATGGCGCATATTCAGCGTGCGCAGCTGCGCCAGCGGCTCGACCAGCGCTGGCGGCACCACCAGATAACCGAGGCGCAGGGCGGGGAACAGCACCTTGGAGAAGGTGCCGACGTAGAGCACCCGACCCTGGCGATCGAGCGAGGCCAGCGGCGCCAGGGGCGTGCCGCTGTAACGGTACTCGCCGTCGTAATCATCCTCGACGATCCAGGCCTGCTCGCGCTCGGCCCAGTCGAGCAACTCCAGACGCCGCGCCAGAGACAGGGTGACGCCACTGGGGTACTGGTGCGACGGCGTTACATAGGCCAGGCGGCAATCACTCAGGCCCTCCAGCTGACCGGTATCCAGGCCGTCCTGATCCACCGCGATGCCGTGCAGGCGCGCCCCGGCGACGGCGAAGGTCTGCGCGGCGGAGCGGTAGCAGGGATTCTCCAGCACCACGCCGTCGCCTGCCTGCAACAGCAACTGGGCACACAGGCTGATGGCCTGCTGCGCGCCGCTGGTGATCAGCACCTGCTCGGGTGTACAGCGCAGGCCGCGAGCGTTGCGCAGGTAGGCGGCGATCATTTCCCGCAGGCGCGGATCGCCGGCGGCCTCTCCGTAACCCAGGCACTCCAGCGCCGGCGCGCGCCAGAACTGCGCCTGCAAGCGCGCCCAGATATCGAAGGGGAACAGATCGAGGGCCGGCAAGCCGAGGCGGAACGCCCGCGGCGGCCCCTCGCGCGGCGCACTCGGCCCGTGGGCCTGCAAGCGTGCCCTTAGCGGCTGCGGAACCTGGGTCTGCACCGCCGGCGGCAGGGCCGCCGGCACGCCACCGCCCAGCTCGGCGACATAGGTGCCGTCGCCGATGCGCCCGTCGATGTAGCCCTCGGCATACAGCTGGTCGTAGGCGCGCACCACGGTATTGCGCGACACAGCCAGTGCCTCCGCCAATTCGCGGCTGGCCGGCAGGCGCATGCGGCTGGCCATACGGCCGTCGAGAATACGTTCGCGCAGCGCCTGGTAGAGCTGACGGGCCAAGCCCTGGCGCGGGTCGAGCCGAAAGCCGGCAGGGTCGAGCGGCAAGGGCGGTTTGCTGGTCATGGACGGCGGTCTCGGAGTGGACGCTCAAGATAAATTGGATCTATGAAAATTACCATCAATGGCTCTTACAAAGGACCAATAGCCCACCTAGCATGGCGTCATTGCTCAGGAGAAACGCCATGTATTCACCCGCCGCCTTTCGCATCGACGACCTCGCCGAGCTGCACACGCAGATCGAGCGCACGCCCCTGGCGATTCTGGTGACTCAGGGCGAACAGGGTCTGCTGGCCAGCCATCTGCCGCTGCTGCTCGCCCCCGATACGGGCGAAAAGGGCACGCTGCTCGGCCACTTCGCCCGGGCCAACCCGCAGTGGCGCGACCTGGCCGCCGGCGCCGAAGCGCTGGTGATCTTCCCCGGTCCCTCGGCCTACGTCAGCCCCGGCTACTACCCGAGCAAGGCCCGCGACCACAAGGCGGTGCCGACCTGGAATTACACGACCGTGCACGCCTGGGGCCGTGCCGAGGTATTCGACGAGCCGGCACGCCTGCGTGAACTGGTCGGCCACCTCAGCGCCTACCACGAAAGCGGCCAGGCGCAGCCCTGGTCGCCGGACGAGGCGCCGGCCGACTACCTCGACGCCATGCTGCGCGCGATCGTCGGCTTCGAGCTGCCGATCGAACGCATCGCCGGCAAAGCGAAAATGAGCCAGAACCAGCCAGCGGACAACCGCGCCGGCGTGCGCGATGCGCTGGCGAACCGCAGCGCGCCGAATGAACAGGAAGTGGCGCGGCTGATGGCCGATCTGCGCTGAAGTCCTGCAGAACCATTGAACCTATCTTCGCCAGCAAGCACTAGGCGTCCCCCTGGCTCCTACAGCTCACTCACAGAAGGAAGACTGCAATGTCCCAAACCGAAATCCGCACCGTCACTGCCGCCGACCACGCCGCTTGGCTGCCGCTCTGGCAAGGCTATCTGCACTTCTACGAAAGCGAGCTGCCGGCCGAGGTCAGCGCCAGCACCTGGCAGCGCTTTCTCGACCCGGCCGAGCCGACCCATGCCGCGCTGGCCTGGCGCGACGGCCAGGCTATCGGCCTGGTGCAGTGGATTTTCCACCGCTCCAACTGGTCGATGGCCAACAGCTGCTACCTGCAGGATCTGTTCGTCAGCCCCACGGTGCGCGGCACAGGGGCCGGCCGCCTGCTGATCGAGCACGTCTATGCCCAGGCCCGCAACGCCGGTAGCACCCGGGTACACTGGCTGACCCAGGACAACAACCACACCGCCATGCAGCTGTATGACCGTATCGCCCAGCGCTCCGGCTTCGTGCAATACACTCACAGCCTGTAGCCGAGGACGACCCAATGAGCCACGCACTACCCGACTGGCACCCCGCCAGCCCACCGCCACATCAACCGCTCGACGGCCACTACGTGCGCCTGGAACCCCTCGACCCCGCACGCCATGGCGACGACCTGTGGCTGTGCCTGCAGGGGCCGGACGCCGACCCGACGCTGTGGGATTACCTGCCGTATGGTCCCTTCTCATCCCGCGCAGCCTTCGATGCCTGGCTGGCCGGCAACGCCGCCAGCAGCGACCCGCTGTTCTTCGCCGTGCTCGAGCGCAGCAGCGGCCAGGCCCAGGGCCTGCTCAGCTACCTGAACATGGTGCCCACCCATGGCTGCATCGAAATCGGCCACGTCGCCTTCGGCCGCGCCATGCAGCGCACGCCCAAGGCTACCGAGGCGATCTTCCTGCTCGCCGAGCTGGCCTTCGCCCTCGGCAATCGGCGCCTGGAATGGAAATGCAATGACCTGAACGCCCGCTCCAAGCGCGCCGCCGAACGCTTCGGCTTCAGTTTCGAAGGGGTATTCCGCCAGCACTCGGTGATCAAGGGCCACAACCGCGATACCGCCTGGTTTTCCCTGCTCGACCACGAATGGCCGGCGCAGCGGCAGGCGTTCGTGCGCTGGTTGGCGGCGGAGAATTTCGACGAACAGGGGCATCAGCGCAGGAGTCTGACCGATCTGAAGGAATAGGTGCCGCCGGGCGCGCCATGGTTTCGCCATCATCGAGGGGAAGGTATAGTGCCGCCCGCTTTACAGGACACGGCCGGTGTCCTGGGCATTACCACAAGGATCGATTCGATGAAGTTGCAACGTATGGCGGGCCTGCTGGCGCTCGCAATGATTGTCAGCGGCTGCTCGGCCAGGGCCTACTTCAAGCTGCCGGAAAACACCCGGCTCGCCGTCTATGAACGCCCGCAACAATATTCCCAGGGCCTGGTGAAAACCCGCCCATTCGCCTGGAGCGCCACCCGCGGCATTCCCTACACGTTGAGCGACGCCAACGGCAAGCCAGTGCAGCAAGGCAAACTGCGCGCGCGCTTTCGCGTCGCCTCTATCTTCTGGCCGCCAGTGGCGATCGCCTATTGGCCGATGGGCTTCGGCCAGCGCTGCTTCGACCTGACCGGCCCCGAACCGCTGACCTGCACCCGCGAAGACCTGATCGACCTGCGCCGACAGTACCGCGCCGCGCCCTGACGGCTACCCGTGACATTCCCGGATTGCGTCCGGGCCTATCCGGCCTACACCGCAACCGTAGCCCAGATAAGCTCCAGCGCAATCCGGGATCGGGGCCTAGGGCCTGTTGCCGTTTCAGCACAAGCCGCTCTGAAATGGCAGCAGACCCTAATCGTCGCCCGCAATCCCCACCCCATCCCCGCCACCCCAATCCAACGGCAATAGGCCTTGCCGAACAAACCGATGAAAGCTTGAGTACGGCCAATCGGCTGCACGCCCCACAAGCCCATGCTTCACCGGATTGAAATGGATGTAATCGATATGGGTCGCCAGATCTCGCTCGTCGCGAATCGCATGTTCCCAGAAGCGTGATTGCCAGATATCCGCACCACCATGGGCATCAAGCTCTATTGGCTCCCCTGCGGCACGTAACGACCTGACGAATAACGCCTTGAAATCGCGCAACCGCGCCGAGTAATTGCTGTCACCTTCCGGTAGTTGAATCAGCAGATGCAGGTGCTCCGGCAGGATCACCACGGCCAGCAAGTTGAAGGACTTACGCTGTTTCACTCGACGCAGGGCCTCGCGCAACAGTGCGACATGCCGCACCAGCAGATCGCTGCGTCTGTCCCTCAGGGTCAGGGTAAAGAAATAGCTTCCGCCCGCGAGGCGCGCGCGCCGGTAGTTGACCATGCCAACCTCCTTGTTGGTGTTGTCTCCAGACCCGGATTGCGCTGGCGCTTATTCGGGCTACGAATCCGTTACACGCTACCCAGATTACAGCAAGTCCGTAGCCCGAATAAGCCTAGGCGCAATCCGGGATTGCGCCCCATCAAAACGTCTCCGGCCTGAGCACTTCCACTTCGGCCAGTTCGCGGCTGCAGACTACCTCCAGGCGGATATTGCAGAATGGCGAGCACCGCGCCGCCGCCCAGGGTCAGCCCCGTAAATTACCTCCAAGCACAAAATTCCGGGCAAAAAAAGGGAGCCTTGCGGCTCCCCAAGAGGAACATTTCGATCAGCCCTCGATCTCGATCAATACTTCACCCGGGTTGACCCGGTCGCCTTTGGCCACGTGCACCGCCTTCACCGTTCCGGCGATCGGCGCCTGCACTTCGGTTTCCATTTTCATCGCTTCGCTGATCAGCACGGCTTGCCCGGCTTTCACCTGGTCGCCTTCCTTGACCAGCACATCGACGATGTTGCCCGGCATGCTGGTGCTGACATCGCCCGGGGCGCTGGCGTGCTTGCGCTTGCCACCCGTACCGGCACCGGCGACGAAATCGTTGAGCGGCTCGAACACCACTTCTTCCGGCATGCCGTCGAGGGACAGGTAGAAGTGGCGCTTGCCATCGGTCTTCAAGCCGACGCCGGTGATGTCGACGCGGTAGCTCTCGCCATGCACGTCGATGATGAATTCGGTCGGCACGCCTTCGCCACCGGCCGCCACCGCCGCACCGGGTTCCGGGATCGGCAGCAGCACCTCGGGGGCCAGGGTGCCGGCGGCACGCTCCTCGAGGAACTTGCGGCCGATGTCCGGGAACATGGCGTAGGTCAGCACATCCTCCTCGGACCTGGCCAGGGCGCCGATTTCCTCGCGCAGCTTGCTCATCTCCGGCTTGAGCAGGTCGGCCGGACGCACCTCGATCACCTCTTCGTTACCGATCGCCTGGCGCCGCAGGTTCTCGTCTATCTTGCCCGGGGCCAGGCCGTAGCGGCCTTGCAGGTAGAGTTTGACCTCGTTGGTGATGGTCTTGTAACGCTCGCCAGCGAGCACGTTGAACACCGCCTGGGTGCCAACGATCTGCGAGGTGGGGGTAACCAGCGGCGGGAAGCCGAGGTCCTCGCGCACCCGCGGGATCTCCGCGAACACCTCGTTGATGCGGTTCAGCGCGCCCTGTTCCTTCAGCTGGTTGGCCAGGTTGGACATCATCCCGCCCGGCACCTGGTTGACCTGCACACGGGTGTCGACCGTGGTGAATTCGCTTTCGAACTGGTGGTACTTCTTGCGCACGGCATGGAAGTACAGGCCGATTTCCTGAATCAGCGCCAGGTCCAGGCCGGTGTCGAACTCGCTGCCCTTGAGCGCGGCGACCATCGACTCGGTGCCCGGGTGGCTGGTGCCCCAGGCGAAGCTGGAGATGGCGGTATCGATATGGTCGGCGCCGGCCTCGATGGCTTTCAGCTGGCACATCGAGCCCATGCCCGCGGTGTCATGGCTATGGATGAATACCGGCAGGTCGACCTCGGCTTTCAGCGCCTTGACCAGTTCAAAGGTGGCATAGGGCGTGAGCAGCCCGGCCATGTCCTTGATGGCGACGGAGTCGATGCCCATGGCCTGCATGTCCTTGGCCTGTTTGACGAAGGCTTCGACCGTGTGCACCGGGCTCACGGTGTAGCTCAGGGTGCCCTGGGCATGCTTGCCGGCGGCCTTCACCGCCTCGATCGACACGCGCAGGTTACGCACGTCGTTCATCGCGTCGAAGATGCGGAACACGTCGATGCCGTTGACCGCGGCCTTGGCAACGAAGGCGCGCACCACGTCGTCGCTGTAGTGACGGTAGCCGAGCAGGTTCTGCCCGCGCAGGAGCATCTGCAGACGGGTGTTGGGCAGCGCCGCCTTGAGCTTGCGCAGGCGCTCCCAGGGGTCCTCCTTGAGGAAGCGCACACAGGCGTCGAAGGTCGCACCGCCCCAGACTTCCAGCGACCAGTAGCCGACCCGGTCGAGCTTGTCGCAGATCGGCAGCATGTC
>NZ_CAMPHI010000028.1 GCF_946885955.1 uncultured Pseudomonas sp. | reverse complement strand
GGCTGTAGTCGAGATACAAGGGTGGGTTAGCGGCGCTAGGGGCTGGTTATAGGGGGCTCCACGCAATTCGAGCGCCGCGTAACCCACCATTGCGGTTTGTCGGTAGAGCGCAATGGTGGGTTACGGCGCGTTGAGAGTCGATGGGGTTTTCCTGATCCCGGCTCGCGCCTAACCCCACCCTACGTATTTACCGCGCTCCCGCGATGAACCAAAAAAAGCCCACGGCAAGGAGCTGATGCCGTGGGCTGGGGAAGGGGCTGGTCGAGCCAACCGAGGAGTAAAGGGTTAGGCGTTGGGCTGCCAACCGCCGCCGAGTGCCTTATAGATAGCGACTATGCCACGATACAACTCGACCTCGGCGACGGCCTGGGCGTCTTCGGCAGCGAGGCGTTCGCGCTCGGCGTCGAGCAACACCAGGAAGTCCACTTCGCCTTCGCGGTAGCGCACCGCGGCTTGCTCGGCGGCGGCACGGCTGGCTTCGGATTGGCGCAACAGGGCGAGCAGACGCTGCTGATTCTTCGCGTAGTCGCTGAAGGCATTGGCCGACTCTTCCAGGGCCAGCAGTACCTCCTGTTCATAGTTGGCCAATGCGCCCTCGGCCTCGGCTTTGGCGCCGCGTAAACGCGCGCGCACGCTGCCCAGGTCGAACGCCGCCCAGCTGATGCTCGGCCCCAGGCTCCAGGCGCGGGCGGCCGACGAGCCGAGCTGCGAGCCGCGCCCGGCGGTGAAGCCGAGAAAACCGCTGAGGCTGACCCGTGGAAACAGATCCGCGGTGGCGACGCCGATATTCGCGGTCGCCGCCGCCAACTGGCGTTCGGCGGCGCGCACGTCCGGTCGGCGCCGCAGCAGTTCGCCCGGGTCGCCAATCGGCAAGGCCTTGGCGATGGCGGGCAACGGCTGGGCGGACAAATCCACGTCAAGCTGCTCCGGGCGCTGGCCGAGCAGGGTGGCGATGCGGTGCTTGGCCCGTTGCTGCTGCGCTTGCAGTTGTGGCAGGCTGGCTTCGGTGGCTGCCAGACGTGCGTCGCTGCGCAGCACATCCAGTTCGCTGCCGACGCCGGCTTCGCGCAGTTGCTCGGTGATGGCCCGCGACTCCTGCTGGTTTTCCAGGTTCTGCAGGGCGATGCGCTCGCGCAATTGCGCGCCGCGCAGGTTGCCGTAGGCATCCACCAGTTCGGCGATCAGGCTGACTTGCAGTTGGTAGTAATCGGCTTCGGCCACCTCGATCTGCGCATCGCTGGCTTCCAGTTGACGCTGGATGCGGCCGAACAGATCCAGTTCCCAGGCCATGTCCAGTCCCAGGTCGTAGCGTTCCTGACGGATGCGCTGCTCGCTGGTCGGCGGCTGCTGGGCCTTGCCGAACTCGCCGCTGGCACGGCTGGTGACGGTCGGCAAACGGTCATTGGCAACGTCATCGCGGATCGCCTGGGCGGCGCGCAGGCGGGCGAAGGCCACGCGCAGTTGGCGGTTGCCGTCGAGCGACTGCTGGACCAGACGGTTCAGGGTCGGGTCGTCGAACTGCTGCCACCAGAGCGCCTCGAAACGCGCGCGGTCGTAGTTGTCGGCTTCGGCGCCGCTCAACTGCGCTGGCGCGGTTGTCGGCGTTTGATAGTCGGGGCCGACGGCGCAAGCGCTAAGTGCCAGGGTCAGGAGTGCGGGAGCCAAAGCTTTCATGCCTGCACCTCCTGTAAACGCACGGCTTTTTTCGCTTCGAGCTTCTCCACGAAAGCGCGGATCAGCACATAGAACACCGGGGTCAGCAGCAGGCCGAAGAAGGTCACCCCGAGCATCCCGCTGAACACCGCGACGCCCATGGCATGGCGCATTTCCGCGCCGGCACCGGTGGAGATCACCAGCGGTACCACGCCCATGATGAACGCGAAGCTGGTCATCAGGATCGGCCGTAGACGCAGGCGGCAGGCTTCCAGCACCGCGGCGACGCGGCCCATGCCTTCTTCCTGTTTTTCCTTGGCGAATTCGACGATGAGAATGGCGTTCTTGCATGCCAGTCCAACGAGGACGATCAAGCCAATCTGGGTGAAGATATTGTTGTCGCCGCCGGAAAGAATCACCCCGGTGATGGCCGACAGCAGGGTCATCGGCACGATCAGGATCACCGCCAAGGGCAGGCTCCAGCTTTCGTACTGGGCGGCCAGCACCAGGAAGGCCAGCAGCACGCAGAGCGGGAAGACGAAGATCGCGCTGTTACCGGCAAGGATCTGCTGGTAGGTCAGGTCGGTCCATTCGTAGCTCATGCCGTTCGGCAGTTCCTCGTGCAGCAGTTTTTCCATCGCCGCCTCGGCCTGGCCGGAGCTGTAGCCAGGCGCGGCACTGCCGTTGATTTCGGCGGTGAGGAAGCCGTTGTAGTGCATCACCCGATCCGGGCCGGCGCTGTCGCTGACCTTGACGAAGGTCGACAGCGGAATCATCTCGCCGCGCTTGTTACGCACCTTGAGTTGGCCGATCTGCTCGGGCTCGAGGCGGAACTTCTGCTCGGCCTGGACGTTGACCTGATAGGTACGGCCGAAGCGGTTGAAGTCGTTGGCGTACAGCGAGCCGAGGTAGACCTGCATGGTGTCGAAGATGTCGTCGATCGCCACGCCGTGGGTCATGGCCTTTTCGCGGTCGATATCGGCATCGACCTGCGGCACGTTGATCGTGTAGCTGGTGAACAGCCCGGCCAGTTCGGGTACCGAGCGGCTCTTGGCGATCACGTTCTGCACCTGCTTGTACAGTTCCTCGTAGCCAAGGTTGCCACGGTCCTGCACCTGCACGCGGAAGCCACCGATGGTGCCGAGCCCTTGTACCGGGGGCGGCGGGAAGATCGCGATAAAGGCGTCCTGGATCTCGCTGAACTGCGCGTTCAATTGACCGGCGATGGCGCCGGCGCTCATCGACGGGTCGGTGCGCTGGTCGAACGGCTTGAGCGGGGTGAAGACGATGCCGCTGTTCGGGCTGTTGGTGAAACCGTTGATCGACAGACCCGGGAAGGCCACGGTGTTCTCCACGCCGGGATGCTTGGCGGCGATTTCCGACATGCGCTTGATCACCGCTTCGGTGCGGTCCAGGGTCGAGGCATCCGGCAACTGGGCGAACGCCACCAGGTACTGCTTGTCCTGCGGCGGCACAAAGCCCGTTGGAGTGGTCGAGAAGCCCAGGTAGGTCAGGCCCATCAGCCCGCCATATACCAGCAGGGCCACCGAGCTGCCACGTAATACCCGTGTCACGGTGCCGACATAACCATGGCTGGCGCGCTCGAACAGGCGGTTGAACGGAGCGAACAGCCATCCGCCGAACAACCTGTCGAGCAGTTTCGAGAAGCCATCCTTGGGCGCATCGTGGCTACGCAACAACACTGCGGCCAGGGCCGGGGACAGGGTCAGCGAGTTGAACGCACTGATCACCGTGGAAATCGCGATGGTCAGGGCGAACTGTTGATAAAACTGTCCGCTCAGGCCGGAGATGAAGGCGGTCGGCACGAACACCGCGCAGAGCACCAGGGCGGTCGCGATGATCGGCCCGGTGACTTCCTTCATCGCCTGCTTGGTGGCTTCAACCGGAGTCTTGCCGAGGCCGATATTGCGCTCGACGTTCTCCACCACGACGATGGCGTCGTCGACCACGATGCCGATCGCCAGCACCAGGCCGAACAGCGATAGCGCGTTGAGCGAGAAGCCGAAGGCGTGCATCACCGCGAAGGTGCCGATCAGCGATACGGGGACGGCGACCAGCGGAATGATCGAGGCGCGCCAGGTCTGCAGGAACAGCACGACCACCAGCACCACCAGGATGATGGCTTCGAGCAGGGTATGCACCACTGCTTCGATCGAGCCACGGACGAAGATGGTCGGGTCGTAGACGATCTCGTAGTCGACGCCCTGGGGGAAACTCTGCTTCAGCTCGGCCATGCGTGCGCGCACCGCATCGGAGATGGCGATGGCATTCGAGCCCGGACGTTGGAACACCGGGATGGCCACGGCCGGCTTGTTGTTCAGCAGCGAGCGCAGGGCGTACTGGCTGGAGCCCAACTCGATCCGCGCAATATCCTTGAGGCGGGTGATCTCGCCGTTGTCGCCAGCGCGGATGATGATGTTTTCGAACTCTTCCTCGCTGACCAGACGGCCCTGGGTGTTGATCGACAGCTGGAAGCTGTTATCGCCGGCCGAAGGCGGCGCACCGAGCGAGCCGGCGGCGACCTGACGATTCTGCTGACGGATGGCGTTGACCACATCGCTGGCGGTCAGGTTGCGCGAGGCCACCTTGTTCGGATCCAGCCAGACGCGCAGCGAATAGTTGCCGAGGCCGAACAGCTGCACATCGCCGACGCCGTCCAGGCGCGCCAGCTCGTCTTTGACGTTGAGCGCGGCGTAGTTGGACAGGTAAAGCATGTCGTAGCGGTCGTCGGGCGAGGTCAGGTGCACGACCATGGTCAGGTCCGGCGAGGCCTTGTCGACGGTGACGCCGAGGCGCTGCACCTCGGTGGGCAAGGTCGGCATGGTGCGGGTCACGCGGTTCTGCACCTGCACCTGGGCTTTATCCAGGTCGGTGCCCAGGGCGAAGGTGATGGTCAGGCTCAGCTTGCCGTCGGCGGTGGACTGGGACGACAGGTAAAGCATGCCTTCCACACCGGTGATCGCCTGCTCCAACGGCGAGGCGACGGTTTCGCCGATCACCTTGGGGTTGGCGCCGGGGAAGTTGGCGCGCACCACCACGGTCGGCGGTACCACTTCCGGGTATTCGCTGATCGGTAACTGGAACAGCGAGATGGCGCCGCCGATCAGGATGATCAGCGATAGCACCGCGGCGAAAATCGGCCGCTGAATGAAGAATTGGGAGAAGTTCATTTGAGAATCCTTGAGCGCTGGTGCGCATAGCGCACCCTACGGTCGGGTAGGGTGCGCCGTGCGCACCAAGGCGTCTTGTCAGCCGCGCGGCTTGCCATTGTTGATGTCGTGTTTGGCGACCCGTGGGTCATCAAGGTCATCCACTGATCGGCGCAGGCGGGCCAGTTGGGCGAGGGTGGCTTCGTCGGCCATGGGCACGCTTTGCGGATCGACCGTGGAACCAGGGAAGACGCGCTGCAGACCGTTGACCACGATCTTCTCGCCCTTGGAGAGGCCGCTACGCACGATACGCAGGCCTTCCAGTTTCGGCCCCAGTTCGATGGCGCGGTACTGCACGGCGTTGTCCTTATCGAGTACCAGGACGAACTTCTTACCGAGATCCGTTCCGACCGCCTCATCCTTGATCAGCGCGGCGGCGTACTGGCTGCTGCCAACCAGCTTGAGTCGGGCATAGAGGCCGGGGGTGAATTGGCCATCGCTGTTATCGAATACCGCGCGGCCGCGAATGGTGCCGGTCTGCGGATTGACCTGGTTGTCGAGGAAATCCAGCTGACCGAGGTGCGGGTGACCTTCTTCGCTGGACAAACCCAGGTACACCGGGCTGGCATCGCGGGTCTGGCCGCCGGCCTGGCGCGCCAGCTCGACGTACTTGAGAAACACGCGTTCGTCGGCATCGAAGTAGGCATAGACCTTGTCGGTGCTGACCAGCGAGGTGAGGTGGCTTTGCCCGGCGGTCACCAGGTTACCGGCGGTGACTTCGGCGCGGCTGACCCGGCCGTCGATGGGCGCGGTGACGCGGGTGAAACTCAGGTTGAGGCGGGCGTTATCCAGTTCCGCCTGGGTACCGGCGACCGCGGCCTGGGCTTCCTGGGCGGCGCTGGCGCGAGCATCGGCAAGTTCCGCCGAGATCGCGTTGCTCTTGCGCAGGCGCTCGCCACGGCGGGCTTCGCCCTGGGCGCGCGTCTGCGCCGCGCGGGCTTGCTGCAACTGGGCTTCTAGGCGTTTGACTTCGGCCTGGAACGGCCGCGGATCGATCTGGAACAGCAGGTCGCCTTTCTTCACCAGGCTGCCTTCGTCGAACGCTACCCGGTCGATAAAGCCGGAAACCCGCGGGCGAACATCGACCGACTCGGGCGCTTCCAGGCGGCCGGTGAACTCATCCCACTCGTTGATCGGTTGTTCTATCACTTCGGCGACGCTGACCTGGGCGGCCGGCATCTGCGCGGTGGCTTCCGGCGCTTTGCCGCAAGCGCTGAGGACCAGCATTGCTGCCAGCGCCAAGGGAAAGTGCCAGAGGGTTTTCTTCGACTGATCCATGTGAGATTCCGCCATAGGAAATTTGAGATGGGCGGAGTGTGCGGCGCCGGGCGAGCGGGAACGAATCGAACGACTCGAAGATGAGTATCACCGTTAGTGATGGTTTACAGGGTTGTATCGATAAAGACGGATGTGAACAGCGCGCATGTAGCCCGAATAAGCCTTGGCGCAATCCGGGAGCGGGGTGCCGGGCGTGGGAACGGTAGGTGACGCGGAGCGTCACGAGCGGCATCCCCACGCTGGAGCGTGGGGACGATCAGGCGGATGTGAACAACGCGCATGTAGCCCGAATAAGCCTTGGCGCAATCCGGGAGCGGGGTGCCGGGCTTGGGAATGGTAGGTGACGCCGAGCGTCACGAGCTGCGTCCCCACGCTGGAGCGTGGGGACGATCAGGCGGATGTGAACAAAGCGCATGTAACCCGAATAAGCCTTGGCGCAGCCCGGGGGCGCTGTGCCGGGCGTGGGAACGGTAGGTGACGCGGAGCGTCACGAGCTGCGTCCCCACGCTGGAGCGTGGGGACGATCAATCCGGCGCGCTTACAAACTATCCGGATCGCCACAGAACATCTGGATGCGCGAGCGCAGCCAGCGTTCGGCGGGGTCGTTGTCCTGGGCGCCGCGCCAGGCCATGTGCAATTCGAAGGTTTGCGTCTCCAGCGGCGGGTCCTCGGCGCGCAAACCTCCCGCGGCGGTCAGGGCGGCGGCGGTGTAATCAGGCACTGTGGCGATGATATTGGTACCGCTGAGCAGCGTGCTCAGACCGTTGAACTGCGGCACAGCGAGCACCACACGGCGGCTGCGCCCGAGCTTTTCCAAGGCCTCATCGATAAAGCCGCTGAGGTCGCCGGCGAACGACACCAGGGCATGCGGCCGCGCGCAATAATCGTCGAGGCTCAAGGGGCCGGGTACCGAGTCCGCACGCAGCAATTTTGCCCTGCTGCGCCGCAGCACCTTGCGCTTGGCGTTGGCCGGCAGCTCCTGGGTGTAACTGACGCCAACCGATATCTCGCCGGAGGCCAGCAATGCGGGCATCAACAGGTAATTGGTGCGGCGGATCACCAGCACCACGCCGGGCGCTTCGGCACGCAGGCGCTTGATCAGTGGCGGCAACAAGCCGAACTCGACATCGTCGGACAGGCCGATACGAAACACCGCATTGCTGGTCGCCGGATCGAAGTCGGCAGCGCGGCTGACCGCGGTGGAAATCGAATCCAGGGCCGGTGAGAGCAGGCCGGCGATCTCCTGGGCGCGAGCGGTGGGTTCCATGCTGCGCCCGGTGCGCACGAACAGGGGGTCGTCGAACAGGCTACGCAGGCGGGCGAGGGCGGCGCTGATCGCCGGTTGGCCGAGAAACAGCTTTTCCGCCGCACGGGTCACGCTGCGCTCGTGCATCAAAGTTTCGAAGACGATCAACAGGTTGAGGTCGACGCGGCGGAGGTCGTTACGGTTCATCCGGTGTCCATTCTGGAGTGGCTGCGCTTTTGCGCGCCCTTCAGGCTAATGCCGAATGCTACTGACAGGCAATATGCTGACATGAAACGTCATAAGCGCCTGAATCATCATCGACAGGCATGGTGAATATCACTTCGGTACTGTGGCAATGCTGACAAAGCCCGGATAAAGTCCGTGGCTATGAGAGGGCGGTGAAATGCAAATCAGTGCTTTCAACGTCCCGCACAGGGTCAACCAACGAGGTTCGTTATGTCCCGCATCATTCGTTTTCATCAGTTCGGCGAGGCCGACGTTCTCAAGATTGAAGACCGTCCGAGCCCAACGCCAGCAGCTGGAGAAGTACTGATAGGCGTGGAAGCCATTGGTGTCAGCTGGTACGACGTACTCTGGCGGCAAAACCTGGGCAATACGCCCGCACAACTACCCGCCGGCTTGGGCCATGAACTGGCCGGCACCGTGCTGGCGGTCGGCGAAGGCGTCGCCGATCTCGCCGTCGGCGATCGGGTCGCCAGCTTTCCCGGGCACACCGCCAACCGCTATCCGGCCTACGCCGAGCAAGTGGTGCTGCCGCGCCGCTCGCTTACCCGTTACGCGGAGTGTCTGACCCCGCAGCAGGCGTGCGTGCATTACCTGCCTTCGATGGTGGGCTGGTTCGGCTTCGTCGAACTGGCGCGTCTGCAACCCGGCGAAACCGTGCTGGTCACGGCCGCCAGCCGCTGTTGGGGCCCCTATATCGTGCAAATGGGCAAAGCCTTGGGCGCCCATGTGATAGCCGCCACCGAACATGGCGAAGACAGCGACTTTCTCAAACAATTGGGCGCCGACCAGATCATCCTCACCGAGGAGCAGGACCTGGTCAGCCGCGTCGCCAAACTCACCGACGGCCGCGGGGTGGACGTGGTGATGGACGCCCTCGGTGGCCCGCAGATGTGCCTGTTGGGCGACGCCCTGGCACCGCGCGGTCGGCTGATCCTGTTCGACCTGCAAGGCGGCAACGAAACGCCGTTTCCGGCCTGTGCCGCGTTCCAGAAGAACATTCAGTTCTTCGTGCACTGCATCGGTAACTTCACCGGCAAGGAAGAACTCGGCATCCCGCAGGACGAAGCCGCAGTGGCCAAAGCGCTGCAAGGCATCAACCAACTGACCGCCGACGGCTTGCTGCGGCCGCTGATCGACAGCGTATTCAGCTTCGACGACGTAGTGGCCGCGCACCGTTATATGGAAACCTGCCCGAGCCGCGGTCGGGTACTGTTGCAGGTGGAAAAGGCATAGCAGGGCGGCGGCCCTGCTAGCCTCGCACCGTTGCGATTTCGTAGGGTGGATGACGCTTCACCCATCCACCACCAGCTGCGACGGGGATGAAAAAAGCTTCAGCTACGCGCCCCGATCCATCGCTGCTCTCGATGGCCCGGATGAAACCCGCTCCCCGGATTGCATCCGGGCTACAGAATCTATCGATCCAGCCCATACTCCTCGGCCAATAGCGCGGCCACGGCGGCGCTTGAGTCGATGATTTTCAGGCGTTGCGCGGCCAGTTCCGGCGCCAGGCGGAATGGCGGCACGCTGTCGAATACTGCAATGGACTCCAGCAAGGGGCTGCCGAGCAGCTCGCCATCGGTAGTGAACAGACCATGCACCGCACCGGCGAGAATCCGCGTGGCGCCTGCGCCATGGCAGGCCTGGGCGGCGCGCAACAGGGTGTTGCCGGTGCTGATCAGGTCGTCGACGATGATCGCCGTCTTGCCCGCCACATCACCGATCAATACTGAATCGGTGACTATGTCGTCGCGCCTGTGCTTGGCCATATAGGCGCTCGCCACCGGCCGGCCGAGGCGTTGTTGCAGGGCATGGCGGAACTGTTCGGCGCGCTTGACTCCGCCGCTATCGGGGGAGACAGCTACGACTTCGTCCTCGGCTACCTGAGCGGCGAAATACTCGGCGAATAGCGTTGCGCCCGGCAGATTCTGGCTGGGGATGCGAAAGGCATTATCGAAAGCCGCGTCGTTATGCACCTCCAGCGTCAGCAGGAGATCGACGCCACAGGCTTCAAACATGGCCGCGACATAGCGGCTGATGATCGGGTCCTGGGGCTGGGTGCGCCGCTCCTTGCGGCCGTAGCAGAGGTAGGGTGCGACCACCTGCACCCTGCGGGCGCCAGCGTCTTTCAGGGCGCCACAGAAAAACAGCAGATGACAGAGCTTGTCGTTGCCGCTTTGTTGGTGATCGCCATACAGCGAGTGGAACACCACCGCTTCGCGACCAACCACCGGCTGCAACGGCCAACTCTTGTGCTCTCCATCCTCGTACAGACGCTCCTCATGTTCGGCCAGTTGGTAACCGAGCTGCTGAGCCACACGAGCGCCGTAGGCCTGACTGCCTCCCAGGGCGAATAGCAAGGGACGGGAGTTGCTCATGATGGTGACTCCTGTTGGACCAGCGACTAAGGCGTTGGACAGCCTGTCTGGATTGCGTGTCTCTCAGTTATATCGGCGCCGACGAGCTGTCGTTTGATGCACATCAACACAACCGCCTACTTCGAGGCGCATGGTGTCAATACTGTACGGCTTGTCCGCAGGCATTGCGCATGGAAAGCCGAATTCCTTCATCGATCGAGGAGGTATGCCATGAGTCAATTTCAACGCCTGTTGCTGGTCGCCGACCCGCAGTTGCATCACTCGACCGCGCTCCAACGCGCCGCCGCCTTGGCCCAGGCCTCGGGGGCCGCGCTGCATATCCTGAGCGTGCTCGAGCCACCTCCAGCCTTGCCGTTGCTGGACCATAGCGTTCGAGAGCTGACCCGCGAAGCTCGCTTGCAGGCATGCCAAGACTGGCTCAAGGATGAGGTCGAGCTGCTGCGCAGCAAAGGCCTGGAGGTGACCAGCGAAGTGCTCTGGAGCGACCAGCCGCTCAAGGAAATCCTCGTGCATGTGGCAGAAATGCCGGTCGACCTGCTGATCAAGGACCTGCAGCATGAACTGGCGCTCAAGCGTGCCTTTGTCACACCGCTGGACTGGCACCTGCTACGCGAATGCCCGGCTCCCGTGCATCTGGTCGGTGCCACTGGCAATCCGTTGCCGCGCAAGGTGGTCGCCAGCGTCGATCTGGCGCCCATAGCGGAAGAGGGCAAGGACCTGAACCAGCGCATTATTGAAATGGCCAATGGCCTGGCGCTGCAATGCGACGCCGAACTGCACCTGCTGCACGTCTGCGATCTGTCGCCGACCTTCCTAGCCGAAGCAGGCACAGCTACAGCGGTTTGCGTGGACATGATCGAGGAGTTGCGCCAGACCCAGGGAACATCCTTTACCGCCCTGGCGCAGCACTATGGCGTGCCGGCGGAGCGTAGACATTTCCTGGTGGGCTCGCCCATCCATGCGATTGCCGAGTTTGCCGCGAGCAATCAGGCCGATGTGCTGGTGATGGGCCGGGTGCAGCGCAAAGGCTTGGACAAACTGGTCGGCAGCACCACCGAGCACCTGCTCTATCGGGCGCCGTGCAGCATTCTGACGATTGCGCTTTAACCCATCGAAATGGCCGGGAGCCGTTTTCAGCGTCGCATAGCGACGGCCCGAAGGAATGGCCGCCATGGATGGCAGGTCATACAAGGGCTATGTATGGTGCCCCCATGTGTCCCGGCTGAACACTCAGCGCACCATACGACAAACGCCAGGACGCACACATAACCAGGACGTAGTCCTAAAAAGCTATGTACCAGTTATGTGTTGAGTCGTCCCGAACAGCTATATGGCATGGCGCATGGAGCGCGGTAATACGTAGGGTGGGTTAGGAGCGAGCCGAGATCAGGAAAGCCCCATCGACTCTCAACGCGCCGTAACCCACCATTGCGGTCTTCCGACAAACCGCAATAGTGGGTTACGCGGCGCTCGGATTGCGTGGAGCCTCCTATAACCAGCCCCTAGCGCCGCTAACCCACCCTCCAAAAGCGGCCTGCAACACGCTATTGGGACAGAGCCTAAAAAAGCCCCCGAATCTGTGGGCACGGGGGCTTGGAACAATTGCCGCGGTTTAACTGCCTTTCACCGGGATGACTTTTTCCGGTTTGATGGCTTCGGGCTTTTTCGGCAGGCTGATAGTCAGCAGGCCTTTGTTGTATTGAGCGGTGATCTGCTCGGAATCGATACGCGACTGTGACTGAGGTATTCTTGCTCTACATGCAGCTCTCGGCTCAAACTGTCGAGCAGCTGTTTTCTGAGATGAGGCATGCAACCGGCCAACTCCTCCAGTTCCGCCAGAGGAATGGTGCAAGCCAACGAGGTTTCCAGTGCCACCGAGTAACTGGGGAAAGTATCGTTACCAAAAGCATCCAAGCCGACCAGTTCGCCCGGCAGAACGAAGCCGGTGATCTGCTCCGTGCCGTCCTTATCCAACAGATAGGTTTTCAGCGCGCCCGAACGTAAGGCAAAGATATGTTGCATGGCATCGCCAGCACGAAACAGGTGGTCGCCTCTATGTAACGGGTAGTTGCGCTTGATGATGCCCTCCAATCGCGTGGTTTCCGCCTCATCCAGGTAAGCGGGAAGACAAAACCGATGGAGCGCACACTCATGACAGCCACTGGATGTTCTCAACGAGCCACGGGACGATGGCGTGTAACCAACAGACATAAAACCTCCCGCAACAGGCCGGTGTAACCTTACAAGCATAGTTCAGGTCCGAGTTAATGACTTGTCGCTGCCTGCACCGGAATGTGGCTCAGGCAGTAACACCAATGAACGTAGCGGTGGAAAATCTTCCGGGGTCAGGGTTTCTTTTTCCAGCAACAGGCGGGCGCCTTGTTCCAACTGTGGGCGCTTGCGCTGCAACAGGGCTTTGACCTGTTCGTAAGCCTCGTCGATCAATGCCTTGACGCACAGATCAACCTCCCGGGCGGTCTGCTCCGAGTAGTCCTTTTCGCGCAGGCTAATCGCATGATCGCCGAGGTAACTCGCACTTTGGCGCTCCAATACCGCTTGGCCGAGCTCGCTGCTCATGCCAAAGCGGGTGACGATCTGTCGGGCGATATCGGTGACCTTGGCCAGATCGTCCGCGGCGCCGGTGGATATTTCATCGAACACCAGGTCTTCGGCCGCGCGTCCGGCAAGCAATACTTGCATACGACTTTTCAGTTCGCGCAGGGTGATCAGGAAACGATCCTCGGTAGGGCGTTGCAAGGTATAGCCCAGGGCGCCGACCGAACGGGGAATGATCGACACCTTGTGTACCGGGTCCATGCCTGGCAGGCCAGCTGCGGCTAGGGCGTGGCCCATCTCGTGGTAAGCCACCACCTCGCGTTCGTGGGGCTGCAACAAGCGTCCGCGTCGCTCGCTGCCGATCACGATGCGCTCCACCGCCTCGGTGAAGTCGGCCATGCCCACCGAATCGGCGCCGCGGCGGGTGGCGACTATGGTCGCCTCGTTGATCAGGTTGGCCAGGTCGGCGCCGGAAAAGCCGGTGGTCATGCCGGCAATGCCCTCGATATCGAGGTCGGCATGGGCCTGAATGCGCTTCATATGCACCTTGAGAATGGCCACCCGACCACGCCTGTCCGGGCGATCGATGACGATCTGCCGGTCGAAACGACCGGCGCGGAGGAGGGCAGGGTCGAGTACCTCCGGGCGGTTGGTGGCGGCCAGCAGTACCACGCCTTCGCGGGTATCGAAACCGTCAAGTTCAGCCAGCAGTTGGTTGAGCGTCTGTTCCTTTTCGTCGTTGCCGCCGAACGACCCGGCACCGCGCATCTTTCCGAGTGCGTCCAGCTCGTCGATGAAAATGATGCAGGGCGCCGCCTTGCGTGCCTGCTCGAACAGGTCGCGCACCCGGGCGGCACCAACGCCAACGAACATCTCGACGAACTCGGAACCGGAAATCGAGAAAAACGGCACCCCGGCTTCACCGGCTACGGCCTTGGCCACCAGCGTCTTGCCGGTGCCGGGCGGGCCGACCAGCAGTATGCCTTTGGGAATGCGTGCGCCGAGCCGGCTGTACTTGGGTTGATCCTTGAGAAAGGACACCACCTCCAGTAACTCGGCCTTGGCCTCGTCGATACCCGCAACATCGTCGAAGGTCACCCCGGTGTCGCGCTGGACGAATATCTTCGCCTTGGATTTACCGACATTGACCATGCCGCCGAAGCCCTGTTTCTCGAAAAGGCGACGGAACAGGAATGACCAGAGGGCGAAGATCAATATAAAGGGCAGCAACCAGCTCAATAGACTGTTCAGTAGCCCATCGTCACGGGTGCCACTGAACGTCACGTCGGACTGTGCCAATGCCTCGGCCAGATCGGGCTCGACCCGGACGGTGCTGAATTGGTAGCGGTTGTTGATCGGGTCTTTGAGCTTGCCGGTGATCTGTTGCTGTTCGATGCGCAACTCGCTGAGTTTGTCCTGCTTGAGCAGGTGCATGAACTCGCTATAAGGAATCGGCTCGACCGCGTTGTGCTCAGCCCACCAGCCCTGAAACAGCAACAACAGGCTGAACGCGACTAAAAAGAACCAGATATTCCACTGCTGATGCTTTTCCATTCGGCCCATCCTTGCTCAGGGTGCTTGTTCAGGGTGTATAGACCCTCTTTTTTTACCTCACGGGCCGCCTGCCGGTATTGATACCGATCAAGCAGCGGACTATTCCACGAGCGAGCCGTCGAACCATGGAGTCGTCCAACCGTCGAGTTGTCGAACCGTCGAGTTGTCGAACCATGGAAAAGTGGCCAACGGCCGATAGCCATATAGACTCCAATGAAAGCGGTTAGGCTCCAGGGGTAGGCGTCATGAGCAGGCAACGCTCGGTTGGCCAATCCACGCTAAAGCTGTTGTGCCGGCTATATTTCCTGTTCGGCGTAATCGCTTTGGCGCCGGTACAAGCGGGCGAGGTGCTGATCGCGTCCGGGCATCCGAACTACCCACCGTTCTCGTGGCAGCACGGCGAGCAAATTACCGGTGTCGGTGTCGAATTGACCGAGATGATTTTCAACGACTTGGGCATCGAGGTCGTCTTCCCGGTGCGCGGCAATTGGAAGCGGGTACAGAACGGCGCCGCTAGCGGCAACATCGATGTAATCGTCGGAATCTATAAAACCCTCGACAGAACGCAATACCTGGCCTATCCCGAACGGTCTTATCTCGACGATATAAGTGTGGTCTGGGTGCGCAAGGGCAGGGCGTTCACCTTCGACAAGTGGGGCGATCTGATCGGCAAGCGCGGTACCGCGATGCTGGGCGAAAGCTATGGGAAGGACTTCGACGATTTCATCGTCAGGTACCTGCAGATGGATTGGGTGTCCACGCCGCTGCAAAACCTGAAAAAACTGGATAACGGTCGATCCGACTATTACCCATTCAGCCTGTATGGCGGGACACTGCAACTTAAACGCTATGGTTTCGATGACCGCATACAGCCTTTGCCGAATGCCATTTCGAAGCAGGGCGTATATATAGCAGTTTCAAAAAAATCAATGTATATCAAATACCTGGATAAAATTAACGCAGCAGTTCAACAGTTCGAAGCCGATGGAACCATCGATCGATTGACATATAAATACCTGCAACTGGCCGCCGAAGAGCGATGAACCACACCTAAAGCCCAAATTCTGGGTCAGGCAAGACGAATTTATGGGCAGCGGAACGACGACAGCAACGACCCGAAGCACCTTGCGACAAATCCCCACGGGCATCTGGATACTCGGTTTCGTCAGCATGCTGATGGATATCTCCTCGGAGATGATTCATAGCCTGTTGCCGTTGTTCATGGTCACCACCCTTGGCGCCAGCGCACTGGCGGTGGGCCTGGTGGAAGGCCTGGCAGAATCCACGGCGCTGATCGTCAAGGTATTTTCCGGAGCCCTCAGCGACTACCTCGGTAAGCGTAAAGGTTTAGCCGTGTGCGGCTATGCACTGGGCGCGCTGACCAAACCACTGTTCGCCTTGGCGTCGACGACCGGCATCGTGCTGACCGCGCGCATGCTGGATCGGGTCGGCAAAGGCCTGCGCGGCGCGCCACGCGATGCCCTGGTGGCAGACATCACGCCAGCGCACCTGCGTGGCGCGGCATTCGGCCTGCGTCAGTCGCTCGACACCGTTGGCGCATTTCTCGGCCCCTTGTTGGCCGTTGGCTTGATGCTGCTCTGGGCCAATGACTTTCGCGCGGTGTTCTGGGTGGCGGTAATTCCCGGGATGATCGCCGTCGCATTGCTGCTATTCGGATTACGCGAGCCCAAAACACAGCAGACGACCAGGCGCAGCAATCCGATCCGACGTGAGAACCTGAAACGTCTGAGCAGTGCTTACTGGTGGGTGGTGAGTATCGGCGCGGTGTTCACATTGGCACGGTTCAGCGAGGCATTTCTGGTACTGCGCGCGCAACAGAGCGGCATTCCGGTTGCGCTGGTACCGCTGGTGATGGTGGCGATGAACCTGGTCTATGCATTCTCGGCGTACCCATTCGGCAAGCTCTCCGACCGCATGAAGCACAGGACCTTGCTGACGCTCGGGCTGATCGTCCTGATCGCCGCCGACATGGTATTGGCGAGCAGCAACCACTGGGGGGTGGTACTAGCAGGCGTAGCACTCTGGGGAATCCACATGGGCATTACGCAAGGCCTGCTGGCGACCATGGTTGCCGACACCGCACCGGCCGACCTGCGCGGCACCGCCTATGGCTTCTTCAACCTGGTGAGCGGTTTGGCGATGCTGCTGGCAAGTGTAGTGGCCGGATTGCTATGGGACCGGCTCGGGGCATCGTTCACTTTTTACGCCGGCGCCGCGTTTTGCATCATCGCGCTTATCGGCCTGGCATGGCTGCCGAGCGGACGGGACAAAGCCCAGGAGGCTCGGGAATAGGTTGAACATAAGCGGCTGAATGCGAAGCGCCTTGCCGTACTCTGCCAAGGCTACACTTCGCATAATGTATATTATGTTAAACGACAGGCTATGTCATAGATGTTCATGAGCTACCTAAGCTGCTGATTCGACAAACCCGTCTCTGGCATCCACTCTTTCAACGGGCCATGTCCTTTGCGTTCATGGTGAACCATAGAATGAGGTGGCTGCCGATGAAGCTGATTCAGTGTCGTTTCTCGTCCGGTCAGCGCGTGCCTCTGCTTGTGCAGGATGGTCTAGCAACGCCATTGCCCAAGCTAGTCCCATTTATCTACGTCCAGCTCAAGCTCAGGCATCGTGCATACAACACTGCCGCAGCGCACCTGCGTGCGATCCAAGCTTTCTACACCTATGCCAAAAGCCGGGAGCTAGACATCGATGAGGCCATCTTGGCCTGCCACTTTGAAGCGATTCTGGCGCTACTGGACGGTTACGCCCTCTGGCTCCAAAGCGGCCGCCAGGCCGATAATCTGGTCGCACGAATCGGCACAGCTGCAATGGCAGCTTTTCCACAGATCGATCCGCGCACCCGTGACCAGCACCTGCGGCTGTTGAAGCAGTACCTGTCCTGGTCTGTCACCCGATACATCCCTCGCGCTCGTCAGAACTCAACCACTCTGGCTAACATTGAGGTGGCATTTGCAGATGTCGCCGACGTCATTGAACGACGCTTTGAGGGCCATATCATCAATGTTCGTCCCGACCACACTCGTTACCGCAGTCTGACAGATACCCAACTCCAGATCATCCGCACACTGATTCGCCCGGGCGCCGCGGAGAATCCATTTCCGGAACGGTTGCAGTTGCGCAATTGGCTAATGATTGAATTGTTGCTGGAGACCGGTATCCGTCGTGGAGAGCTTCTGAAGCTCTACACCACGGATATCAACCAAGGTTCTCAGCACGCCTATGTCACCATCAATGACCGCGAACATGACCCCGCCGACCCGCGTGCTGAAGAGCCTGCGCTGAAAACCCACGGACGAACCGTAGGTATTTCTGCACAGTTGTATGAGGTCTACGAGCACTACATCCAGAGCGAACGGCGCCCTCTACGTGACGGCAAGCCGATGAAATTGCGGTACCGCTATCTGTTCATCTCTGACAGAGGCCGCCCGCTGTCGATTCGCGCATTGTCTAACGTCCTCGATCGGCTGTTTCTGACCATTGAACTGGCGCATCCGGGGTTGTTGCCTACCCTTTCTGCGCATGACTTTCGCCACACCTTCGCCGACCGTTTCTTGGCTTACCTGGTCGAGCAGAGTGGGCACGACCTGGAGCGCGCCACGGACGAACTCCGGCGAGTCTGCGGTTGGGCTGAGACTTCGGCGATGCCACGTCGTTATGCAAGTCGTTATCTAGCCGAGTCGGCCAACCGCCATAACGCTCAACGTGCCTCGGCAGCGTGGGGCCGACTTGACAGTTAAGGAGGTTCGTCGTGACTAAATCAGCCGATCACGAACAGGCATCACCCTCCTCCTCTCCTCCAGCCTACGTGTTCAAGGGCCCGGCTCATGTTGCGATTCGAACTCGGACTAATGACCAACCAAGGTACGTCGATACTAGATTGAGCGTCTGGACGTGGTATGACGGCGGTATTGCAATGACAATTGATTGGACCTTACTCCAATTGAACTCAGAGCTCATCGAAATAGGCAAGGGCTTTATGGCCTACGCACTTGAAAAATACGCGCCTCGAACAGCGGCAATGTTCGCAGACTCCCTTCGCTTTTTATCTAATACAAATCTAGCGACTGGGTTTCCTTGGGAATCCACTGAGCTAACGTCAGTTCTTGAAGAATTAAAAAAATCTAGAAGAGCACTGGTAGGATTTCGAGGGTTTTATCGTTGGGCAAACGATAGAGGAATTAATGGATTCGACACAAGATCTTACTTAAAAGTCAAGAATGCAAGATCGGATCGGGTTGATCCGTATGCGAGAATTTTTCTCTCGCAGTCTAGCTTAGAGCTCAATGAAGAAATTCGGTTGCTAAAACGCATTGAACGAGATTTATCATTTTGCTCTTGGGAGGAGGTCCAGCTTAATGTGGCGCTTCACTTGGGTTTCGAACTAGCACCACGATCTATTCAATTTCATTCGCTTGACATTGCCGATTTTGAGTTAATTGAAAGTGCTGATCATGAGACCTACTATAGTCTATGGCTCCCCATGGCTAAAAAGATCGGCCAGCGTAGGCCTGAGCGACGCCCTCGCAAAATAACCAACCTCCTTGGGGCGAAAATCTCACGGCACATTTCAGAAATTCAACGCCGTTTTGGTAGCGGCTGCGAACCATTATTTGTCAGTCGTCGTGGAAGGCGCCTTTCGGTTAATGAAAATCGGTCAAGGCCTCAAACATGAGCTACGTGAAGCAGGGATAGAAAAGCCAAATCAGGTAACCATGTTGTTGCGTCATCACCTCGGACAAGGTTTGGCTGACCAGGGCACCCCAGTAGACATGATTGCCGAGCTACTCGGTCACAACAGTACAGTTGCGGCGCGTGCTTACATAACAGCAACGCCCAACATTGCTCGAATTAAAGAGAAAGCACTCGGCAAGAGTCCTTCCTATAAGCGCATCATGCGCAGCTTATTAACTGGGGAAATTGTTCACCGTCGGAACACAGTCTCAGAAAGAGCAGTTCGCGGTGTCATAGATACGCAATACATCGGGGATATAGGTGCTTGCGCCCTCCCTGTCCATACTCACTGTCCGTACAACCCTGTCTACGCCTGCTACACCTGCAAGAAGTTTCACCCCTTTGCTGACGGCCGCCATGAGCAGGTGAGAGAGGCGCTTCAACGAGAGGCCCAGCGGTTTATTGATATCGCAGAACAAGCCGGTGATCTCATTCACAACCGCCCCCTCGCCCAGCATCAGACAACCATTCTCGCGGTAAGCGCTACGATCGAGCGCTGCCGGCAACAAACTGAGGATGCTGCAGATGACGCTGTCTAGAGCAAATCAACGCCTCGAAGGTTTTGTTACACAGGAACAAGCGATTTTCCATTCGTTACCGATTTCAACACTGTGGGCGTCATCGTTATGGGGCGTCGGAGACTGGTTACCGCAACGGGGAAAGCAAAATACGCTCACCTTCGAGACGCACCGACAAGCACTCGAAACAACGGGCTATCCTTCTCCGGCGAAGGGCCCACTCCCCCTCGTGTTCCAAGATTTTAACAAGGCCCTGATTGTGTATTTACAGCGCACCCGGAGCCTGAAGTTTTCGATGGTGGCTGCATACAATATTGCTATACGGCGCCTGTACAACCCCTTATTTGAGCGCGGCGCATCTGATCCAACAGAGTTGACAAGAGGCGATTTTGATCGCGTCGTAGAGTTCCTCAGCCGAAGTGGTTACAAGAATCTGTACGACGCGATCTCTCATCTTCAAGTAGTAGCCGATACGATTGATAGCCTGCAATTAACCGAGATCGCCATCCACTTTGAGCACGATGCAAAACCAGAAAAGCATCGTCACGATTACATTTCACTGCATGATCCTGATCGTGATGTAAAACAGCGTAAATCTGACGAGAGGCTACCCTCTCGGGAGGCGATGGAGGCCTACGCCCTTTGCTCGAATAACCCACTTACTGACGGCGAAGAAATCTTGCTGCGAGTTATCGATTTACTGATCGCGACAGGCCAAAGGGGGAACGAGGTAGCGGTAATTCCTTTTGACTGTTGGGTCGAAAGGCCAATCAAAGGAGCAACAGGCGAGGTAGTTGTAGATGCAAATGGCAAGCGCCTGGTCGAATGCGGAATTAGGTACTTTGCGGAGAAGAATTTTCAATCTCGTGTTCATTGGTTTGCAAAAAGCGACATTCCTCTAGCCAAGCGTGCAGTCAAACGACTCAAGGTACTGACGCAGGAACAGCGAGAAGTCGCTAGATGGCAAGAAGCGAATCCGGGACGTCTGTGGGATTACTCGCCGCAGGAAGTTCTGACTGAAAATCAAGTTCTCGAATGGCTTGGATTTAGTGACGGGTCAAGCCCAGGTCGGAATCTCTATTTGTATCTTTCTAGAAATGGCGTTGACCCATTCGACGATGAAACAAAGCTTAAACGCACTGAAGCTAGGAGACGGAGGTACCTAGCCGGTGAGATTGAAAAGTTACTCATTCCTAAGTTGCGCGGTCATGAGGTGCTAACGGAGAATTTCGGTGGTATGCCTCGGACAGTGCTTACAACTAGCGAAACGCTTGCAATTGCGTTTGACGGACAATTTCGTTTAGGTGGCCGTGAGAGCAATGTGTTCCGTGCCGTACCGCGGCGAGTCCTGCTGGCTGACATCAACCGGGCTCTCGGTGCGGATCCGAAATTCTCGTCCATATTCTCGCGCCGTTCATTATTGGAGGCTGATGGGACGCCGATCAAGCTAACTAGCCATCAACCGCGCCACTGGCGAAATACTATTTACCATCTGACAGGCATGAGTAATGTTCAGCAGGCGTTGGCCCTGGGGCGAAAACGCCTCGACCAGAATATCTATTACCAACACACAAGCATTGAGGAAAATACAGCTGCCCATCAAGAGTTCTTGGCGTTTAATAGTCATCACGAGCGTATCGACTTTCTACATACGGGCATAAGAGATAGGCGTATTCAGGGCGCTTTGACCGACAGTTACCATGCGTTGCTGTCAGATAAAGGCACGATAACTGCAGAAGCATTCCTCACCGTACACGCCACGGCGCTACACATAACACCCTTCGGAGGTTGCATTCACGATTTCTCCCAGGCGCCCTGCCCTAAGCATCTTCAGTGCTGGAATGGCTGCTCGCATCTCCATCTGATGGGCACTCCATCGGAGCGGGCCAACCTTGAGAAACAAGCCGAGAATCTGACGAAGGCAATTACCATCATGCGCGATGCCGGCGCCGGAGAGGCAGGCAGCGATGTGTGGCTGGCAGACCAGGAAGACAAGCTCAACAATTTAAAATCCGTCCTTGCACGCGATACCAATGTAGGTGTGCAACGAGTGTTTCCAGATGGGCATCCTGTGACAGTTGCAGATACGGACAAACGACACAGTTCGGTTTCAGATGACTAGAGGCGACTATGGCGCGACGACAGACATTGAGGGGCGGCACTCTAGACGAGGCAATAGACGCCCTCCTCGCCCAGATGATTAGCTCAGGAGTGGAACTCGCTCCCATTTCCCGACCGGAGGTGCAGCGCCGGCTGGGCCTGACAAGCCGAGCTACGCTAGGAGGTGACCGTGGAAACAGAATCGAGTCTGCCCGAATCGCACAACTTAAGGAAAGCGGGAGAGATCCAGACCATGCCCGTCGGCGCAGAAGCCTTGAAGAGCGTATTGCAAGCCTTAAGACGGAAAATGCCGCCCTGGCGAGACAGCGAGACCAGCTTTTTGAAGCCCTTTCGGCAATAGCGCACAACTGCCTACTTAGCGGGCTGGATGTGGAGTCGATAATGGCGCCGCTGAGGAACACTCATAAATCTACTTAGCCAGTCTATCGACTACAGATTACGGTATGATCAGCTGAGCAGCCCTAGGACAAGCTTGCACAAGTTTCTAACGACTATACATTAGGGTATTGGTTCATCGGCTACCGTTCCACGCCCTACCGCTTTAGCCATCCAACCAGGCAGACCTTACTTAGCTGCCTCCACCGGCTGACCTGATTGTAGGGTCACAGCATGAAGCCCTCTGCGAGTTGCAGTAGCATCTCTTCAACCTGGCTTGTGCCTTGCTGACTATTCAGCATCTGCACTGGTGCCATGCCGCCGAATCGCACCTTGGGCTTTGAGAGCCAAAGCTTGGCTTTGTCGGACTCACCAAACACCGCATCGGCCATAGCGTGGATATGCGCGACGCGAAAGAAGCGATCACTCTCCTCAACTGTCAGGAGCTGATCGCGGTTGATGCGACTCTTTAGCGTTCGCGGTGGAATAATTTGATCACGTTCGAGCTGCGACACCGTTCCGTCTTCAGTCAACTGCACCAGTCGGGCTGCAGGAAAACCCTGTGTAATACAGTTGTGAATATCCATATCACTGGCTAAGACAGAAATATCTAGCAAGGTTTTAAGGCGTACACGGTACGCTGAGTATCCAGAGCCACGAAGACTTTCAGCTCGCATGGCGTATCTCCTGAAATCGCGATACCACATGTTGGGTGGCGGTCGCGGTTTGATGCAAGAAGATTGACATCTGCATCAATCAACCATAGTGTTTTACCTGTAGCCCTTGAGGCACTCGAGTTATTCCTCTAGAGGGATCTGCAAAGCCCGGTTAGTGACCGGGCCTTTGCCTTTCTGCTTTTCAGCTTCTACACATCCGCTAGTTGTAACCCCCCAAAAAAGCGCCATTCAGTGTCGATGCGTAAATAGCCTCTTTCCTACAAGCCGAAGTAGGTTCAAGAGCAACGTAACTCCTGCTCCACAGTACGCAAACGTTTTAGGTCCAAGAACGGATTTCCATATAGGAAGCTTGGCGCGATCCCTTCATTTTTCTTCGAGGGCCGTTCATGCTCATGGTCTGGAAAAAATGGTAAGTCAGGATGATCAGGTGCCGAATCGGCGCGATAGATCTCTTTGCTCGCGCCCGGTGAGTAAAGCATATACGCATAATCCATTAAGGTATTCAGACGCAGCAGCCAATGCCAGCCGCCTGGTAGAGATATACGTAGATGCCAGCCGCGTCGACGTTTTTCCGCGCTGCCGACAACCCCGCCCAGCGCCTCGGCGACCATAGCGTGTAACGATGCGATCAATTCATCGGGGATTGCGTCACTGCGTTCCACGTCCGGTAGGTTTAGCGAGATCGAAAAGAGAGTTTCCAGAAAGCGGGCAACGCTCGGGTATGACTGGGCAGCATTTAGGTGCCTTGCGCACAATGGCAATTGAATCAGCAGGCCATTGTCGACAGCACTGCTCAATGTGGTGCGGGCACTGGCAACGGCGGGTGACTTACATGCTAGGCAACTGCCCGTTCCGGAAAAAATCATCGATCGGGAGATTACAGTGTTTTCAAAGCGTCCTTCGGCTAATACTGTCGGCTCTGCCGTGGAACGCGTCATCCAAGCCTCCCAGGCGCTGAAGACAGCCGAGGCCGCTTGAGTATCGAGTTGCTCGTAAAAAGTTTCTAGTGTCGATAGCGAACACCAATCTGTGCCCCTGAGATCGTAGTCACTGTAGTGCTCCTCGCACCGGTAGCGATAGGTCCGCACACAACCGCAGTGCTCAGTCTGGGCAAATACCAGCACCGCCTCCTGTGTTTGACGGATCCAGAACTTCATGGGGGCCACTTCCACCAGAGTCTGCCAAGTAGAGGCCTGGTGCGTCACACACTCCAGCACGAACGGCAGTCGTCGGGCATAACCGTCGAAGTTCCTAAAAGCAAGGGATGAGACGAACAGATCTAGAATTTCTCCCGTGACAACTTCCTGCTGTAACTCCTCAAGCAACGAATCGACGTTGAATAACTGTGAGGCGTGAACATGTGGCACCGCTGTTTCCTTCTGCTGTGTATCTAATCCTGAAATAGGTTTACGGCTATTTCAGTCTCAAAAACGCTCACGATTGTCGGCGTAAGTTCATCGACTACTTGCATAATGCCCAAAGGCTACCCTCAATCTTTCTGTTTCAACTACATACGGATCCCCAGTAGCTAGGTGCGGGAAGCTTGGCCGTGGCACTATCACCACTGCTAGACCTATAGCACCATGCCTGTCTAAAAACCACGTTCGCAGCCACTATCATCGGCTTCAGATTGACAGGAACGGCCACATGGAAAATAGTGGCTAAGTGACACCCCAAGACCTGCTGGTCTCCCTTTAAGGCCGCAGGGACTGGCCTCGCCCTTTTTCTGCCTACTGGGATGTAATGATGCAGACTCAACTCAAGCCCCTTCCATCTGGATCTCGCTGGCTTCGATGGGAGCCCCATGTGCATGCTCCCGGCACGCTGTTCAATGACAATTTCAAAGGTGATTGGGACGGATACCTGAAGGCTCTTGAGAATTCATCTCCCCAGATCAGCGCGATCGCAGTAACTGATTACTACCTGCTCGACGCATATAGGCAACTGGTTGAGCACAAACAGTCAGGAAGACTGCCGAACTGCGAGCTCCTCTTCCCTAACGTGGAGATCCGCTTTGATGTTGGGACAGCGAAATCCTGGATCAACGCCCACTTGTTGGTGTGTCCAGATGAGCAAGATCACCTAGACGAGCTGGAGCGTTTTCTCGCCTCGCTGTCATTCAAGGCATTTGACGACGAGTTCAGATGCACGCCCAGTGATCTGAAGCGCCTAGGCAAAAAAGCCAAACCAGAGATAGTTGACGATCGTGCTGCATTGCGACATGGCGCAGAACGCTTCAAGGTCTCGTTTCAGGAGCTGAGGGACAAGTACAAGCACAGCCAGTGGGCGCAGGACAACCTGATTATCGCGGTGGCGGCCAAACAGAACGATGGTACCGCCGCATTGCAGGACGGCGCCGATGAGGTTCTACGGCAAGAGATCGAGCGCTTTGCTCACATCATTTTTGCTTCGAATCCCAATCAACGTGAGTTTTGGTTGGGGCGAAAGGGTTTGTCAGCAGCGAGCCTGGTGGAGCGCTACAACGGTTTGAAACCTTGCCTACACGGCAGCGATGCTCACCAAACTTCCAAGGCAGGGGCGCCGGACGAGAAGAGATACAGCTGGCTCAAAGGCAGTGCCACCTTCGATACGCTTCGACAAGCGTGTATCGACCCAGGTGGACGAGCCTTCATCGGAGAAGAGCCACCGCCTTATGGAAATGCCTCTGAAGTGATTGCCCAGGTCGACATTACCAACGCGTCATGGCTAACCACTCCCTCACTTGAACTCAATCCTGGTCTGATTGCCGTAATCGGCGCCAGGGGTTCAGGAAAAACAGCGCTAGCTGACATTTTGGCTGCGGGATGTGAAGCGCGAGGTAACGCTATTACTGGGCATTCATTTTTAGTAAGGGCGCGTGACCACCTCCATGGTGCTCAGGTGAATATCACCTGGCGCAACGGTGAGGCCCAATCCAGCCCGCTCAGTCAGACAACCGACGACGATTTTGTGTATCCCAGGGCCAGATACCTATCTCAACAGTTTGTGGAGGAGCTCTGTTCTGCTGATGGTATGACTGATGGCTTGCTAACCGAGGTTGAGCGGGTCATCTATGAGTCCCATTCCTCGACAGAGCGTGAGGGGGCAATCAACTTCAATGACTTGCGAGAGATCAAATCTGAGCGTCATCGCGAGTCCCGACGTCGGGAGGAAGAATCTCTGGGCAGCTTGTCAGAACGGATAAATATTGAGTTCGAGAAGCGCAGCCTGGTACCGCAACTGAAAGCACAGGTGCAAGAAAAGGACGCTCTGGTCACCAGGCTGACCGAAGACAGATGCAAACTCGTGGAAAAAGGTTCTGAGAGCAGGCTGGCGAGATTGCAGGTCCTGACCTCTGCCTCAGAAAAGATTGCCGGTTACGTCCGGCATTTTAGAGCTCAGGAGCAGCAAATTCTGCTGATGCAAGACGAGGTGGGTAACATCCGCCGCGTCGTAGCTCCCACTGATCTTCGTGAAATCCAGGCTCGCCATGCAGCGAGTGGCTTGGGGGTTCAAGAGTGGGCTGCCTTCTTTCGAGATTATAAAGGCGATGTCGACGCCATCTTGTCAGGCATGCTGCTCACAGCTCAAAGAAACAGAGATGGATGGCTTGGCGTAGCCCCGGCGAAGAAGGAAAACGTTGAACTCCCATACATTGACGATGGAGCCGACCTTGACCAATGCACGCTGGCTCAGTTGCAGGCAGAGATCGGACGCCTACAGCAACTCGTCAGCATTGATCAGGAAACCGCTAAGCGTTTCAAGGAGATATCAACCAAGATATCAACGGAATCTGAGCTTCTGCGCGCAAGCAAAGAGAAGCTCGCCGACCATGAGGGTGCAGCCGAGCGCCTTCAGAGCTTGATTAGCGAACGCAATGAGTCCTATAAACGCGTGTTCTCAGCCCTGATAGCTGAGGAGCACGTCCTGCAGGACTTGTATTCACCGATCAAGGAGCTCCTCGAGAGCGCTCAAGGCACGCTGAGCAAGTTGTCGTTTTCTGTCGCCCGTACGGTTGATATCGACGCTTGGTCTGAAGAGGGAGAATCGCTACTCAACCTTTCAAAAAAGGGCCCCTTCAGAGGGCGAGGTTCCTTACGCGAGAAGGTGATCGAGTCGCTGAACACCCCCTGGTTGCAGGGTGACGAAGATAGCGTGCTGGCAGCGCTGAAGGAGTTCATCAAAACGTATCAAGAGCAGCTCCTCGAGCACTCCCCTGTCGCGACATCCGATCTTGCCGAGTACCGACGATGGACTAAGCGGCTTGCCCAGTGGCTATACGGAACCGACCACATCTCCGTACGATACGCTGTCAATTACGATGGCATAGAGATTCAGAAACTGTCGCCTGGGACGCGAGGGATCGTGCTCTTATTGCTCTACCTTTCGCTCGATGGGAAGGACAGTCGACCGCTGATTATTGATCAACCTGAAGAGAACCTTGATCCCAAATCAATCTATAACGACCTTGTACCATTGTTCTTGGCTGCTAAGGCCACTCGGCAAGTCATCATGGTAACTCACAACGCCAATTTGGTAGTGAATACAGATGCCGATCAGATCATCATCGCCGAATGTGGGCCGCACTTACATGGTCAGTTACCGCCGATTACCTACCACTCGGGAGGATTGGAGGACAAATCGATTAGAGATCGTGTATGTGAAATCTTGGAGGGCGGAGAAATAGCGTTCAAGGAGCGTGCCCGCCGGCTGCGCGTTCGCCTCTCTCGCTAAATTCACCACTACCTGTTCAGTGGATTTTTGACCACCGGGCAGGTGGTGGCGGGAGGCTCGATCGCCTCGCAGCGATGTGCCGCCATTATTACAACAAGCGACAACAGGTTCAGACGAGTCATCCAGACTGTGTCCACACCATGAAGTCAAGTTCAGAGAACTCAGCTCCATGAAGGAACGCTTTACGCTCAGGATCAAGCAGTACCTCTTGAATAGAATCATCGATGAGGCGGCTGAACGACGACTCACGAAATATAACTTCTGGGAAAGACTCAAAGGCGACTGCGTCGAGGTGATGGGAATCGAGGTTTTGGAAAAACCTATCACACATCAAGAACAGCGGATTGCCCAAGCATTCAATGAACGGCGGCAGATCGCTTTCGACCTGGCCCATACGCTTTTGTTGATACGTTCAGTCAATGTCCCTACCGTCATTCCAGGCAACGGGCCTGGCGGTGACGCCCATATATGGATCAGCGTCTGCAAGACGACGAAAGTGGCCCGAGTTTATCGCCGCCTCCCAGCATTCCTGCAGCTTTGGCTGTTGGGGCTTGTACTGACCGGTCGCAAGTTTGCCTCCGCGCTCCAGCGCTTTAAGTGGCTGATGGGAGTCATCAGTTTCGCTGTGCTCTCAGTCAAAGTGTGGCACTCGGGTCTTATCGACAAGACATGGATTGGAATCAGCGCAGCAGCAGGCATTTTTTCAGTCTGGTTGCTTTCACTATGGAAATAACTACCCTGGGCGTGGGCAGATACTTCCAGAGCTGCGCGAGCTCTGGCTGGAGGCTGGAGGTCTGCCCCGCTAAGTCCCCGGAGTTCTACCCCCTGAGGCAGTGTGCTGCGTGACCTTGTCCAGCTCAGGAACTCGCTGAATACGATACTTTTTTTGGCGTATCGTTTTCCTGAGCACGCATGCTGGCCACTCGCCTCTTTGGTACAGAGATTTTACCATCTGATGCACGACCGAGCTCGGCGACGCCTGAGCAATGGATTGCTTGGAAGGAACTGAGATGACTACCCCATCGCGAGATGAAATCGTTAGAGCCTTTGCAGAAGGCAAATTGCTTGATCTGGTATTTAAGGATAACTGGCGGCACGATAGCGCGCCGTTTTCCCGAGCTTTGATCGATACTCATCAGTCAAAGGACGTCGATCTGCGTACCCTGCTCCCTCTGCCTGAGCCGACCTGCTTTTCGAACAACGAATTGCATCTGGGTATGGAGGTTCTCCTGCCGGTATTCGGCTCCATTGCAACTAGCTGTGGGGATTTGCTTGAGCTGATGGCTGGAGCAATCCCTCAAGATGACACCATGCTCAGCCATTCCCCGTACGCTGAGGTATTGAAGTGGTGCCAAGCTTCACCAGAGCGCCTCACTGAGCTTCTGCAGCTCATCAAATCAGGTGCCCCGCTTTCTCAACGATTCCATTGCGTCCAGGCATGCATCAGCGCCGGACTGAAGACGGATGTTGAGTTCTACTTGGGCCAGGCGATTGGGTTTCTCGACAACGGTGACGCCTCTCAGCGCGCCCAGGCAGCCAGAGCCCTCTGTAATTTGTCTGCTGAGGTAAGAGGCTCGAATTTTGGTCTGATCGAAACCATCCTCGCCGTAGTCGAGCGTGAGACCGAACCTACGGCGCGAGATGCGCTTCTCGCCTTGGCACTTGCATGGCAAAAGGATGCCCCGACAGAACTTGAACGATCAACGTACGAACTGATCAAGCGGTCCGCCACCCCTATTACTTTCACGGCAAAACAAACGATCGCTCGTGAACTACTGGGCAACTCAAACCCATACACCGCCCAAGTCCGTCACGATCTCCTTGCGCTTGTGGCGTCGGGTCAGCCAGAGAATGAAATCGTCCAGTTGCTGGACGTCGTCTTGGCTGGGTTCATCAGGAGAGGTGAGGTGTCGGATGCTCGGGAGGTGATCGAGAAGTTCATCCTCAGTGACCCCGGCGTCCCATTCACTCGTTTCGGTTCTGTGCTACATCAACTTGAGAGCGGGGACGACTCAGTCTTGGACGAGTGGGCGGTGACTTGGCTTCGGTCTGAGTCAGTGCGCTTATCTGCGGCGCTTAGACGAGGCCTGTTTGCAGCCGGTGAGGGTCGAGTGTTCACTTTCGATTTCCGCCTGGCGTTGGATGTGCCGGAAAGCGACTACTTGTTCATCGCACGCAAAGCGCTTGGAGTCTTTTTCTCTAAGCCCATTTTCATGGCCTCACTGATAGTCAGCATGATGCGCAACGCCACGGATGCGACCCTGGGGGCGCTGCAGAGTCTTCTGCTCGATCCTGTTCTGATCAACTATTCCGCTCTGCGATTAGATTATCTGGACGACATTGCGGCCAATGCCACCGACCCCGCTTCGCAGGCAGTCGAGCAAGTATTACAGGAGTTGCAGAAGTATCTGGAAGGCCTCGGCAACGCACACATCCGCGAGCTGCAGCCCTCGGAGCGTGAGCGACAGCTAGAGCATTATCGCCGTAATGAGGAAATGCAAAGTCAGATGGTAGAGGCCCACAAATCTTCAATCTTGGCGAGCTTGGCTAGTGAAAAAATACTGCTTTACGGCAATGGCATGGCCAGCTGGGTACCGGAGTGCCCACTGCCGCAGGGCGTGGACGAAGGGGAACCGGGGCCGATGCACCGTATTGAGCAATCGCTCGCCACTATTCAACACTCCTTTCAGTTACCACGACATTCGGTTTTAGAGCCCTCCACGCTGGAGCTCCAGATACTCAACTTTCTGTACGAGAAGCGATCGCAATGAAACTCGTCTTCCGTGAGTACCTGGCTTCGCTCCGCGAACGCAATGAGCTGGACGTCGTTTTGCCTGATCTGTTGAGCGAGCTTGGCTTCAACGTGATCTCGCGTCCATCGACGGGGCCACGTCAATTTGGCGTCGACGTTGCTGCAGTAAGCCCAGTGGTGGACGGAGAGCAAAAGCTTTACCTGTTCACAATCAAGCAGGGAGATTTGACCCGGGCTGAGTGGGATGCAGTACCACAAGGGGTACGAACTTCAATCAACGACATCATCGACGTCTACATTCCCAAGCGGATCTCTGCCCAGTACGAGTCATTGAAGATAGTCATATGCCTGTGCTTCGGGGGCAGTGTGAAAGAGGCTGTGAGGGACAACCTGACAGGCTTGATCAGCAGGCTTACTGATGACCGAATCGCCTTTGAGGAGTGGAATGGCGATTACATGGCGGGCTTGCTCGCTGACGGATTGCTCCAGCACCAGCACGTGAGCAAGACCTTGCAGTCGCGGTTCCAGAAGTCCATTGCGATGCTCGATGAACCTGATGTCTCAGTTCACCATTTCACCGCGTTGATTGAAGGACTCGTGAAGGCCGATAACTTGGACGCTTCCCAGCGGCTCGCCACCCTGCGGCAAATGTATATCTGTCTCTCAGTGCTGTTCGTTTGGGCACGCACGCAGGAGAACCTCGAAGCCCCCTACCGAGCCAGTGAGCTGGTCATCCTACGCGCATGGGAGCTGGTCAAAGGTGACATCGAGGCTGCATCGATCGGACACACGCATATTGGGCTGATTTTCAGTGAGCTGCTGGATCTGCACTCCAAGATCTGGGCGGAACTATTGGAAGTTAAAATCCTGCCGCTGACGGCCAAGCGAGATGCACTAGCCAGCTCCGTGAACTCTCACAGTGCTGTGGACATCAACCTCAAGCTATTTGAGATCCTGGGTCGTATCGCGATCAGGGGGCTGTGGGTTCTCTGGCCTCACTTGGATACTGATGGGCTACGAGTGCTTGAAGCCTCCAATGTACCGGAGGAAGCGTCCAGCCTCGCGCAGCACATCGTCGAACTCATCAATAATAATCGGGCGCTGTTCTCGCCTATAGCCGACGAGCAAGTCATCGAGATCAGTTGCGCTTTGATGTTCCTGTCGATGATGAGTCACTGGCGCAGCCAGGCGCAGGAATACTGCGGTGAGCTTCTGAACTATTACCACTTCAACTTCACCAAGCACCATCGGTATCCAACCATCCACAGCAGCTACCAGGAGCTGATAAGGCATCCCCAGGCCAGGACTGAAGAGTATCGGGTGCAGCATACAAAGGGCAGCGCTCTCATTCCGATCATGCTGCTTTGGGCCACCTTGGGTGGCGAAACGGAGGCTAGCGAACACTTCGCTCGATTCGTACGAAGCGAAATGAAACATTGCAATCACCAGCTCTGGATGCCCGGGCCTGACACTGAGGCTGTTCTGTATCGTGGTGATCCCTCGCACGGCTTAGCGCTGTGTGACATACCCATCACAGCTGACGGAGCTGCAGCCAGAAATATTCTGGGGAGGGAATGTTCTGAGGAGGGGCACTACACTGACCTGTCTACTGTACGCCTAGGCCATTGGCCGGTCTTTGTGATGGCCTGCCGTCATAGCCGGCTTCCACTGCCGCCGCAGCTTTGGTTCCCACTGATAATGAGGGAAGAGCCTGCTCAAAGCCCTGTTGCAGATACCTGGCAACCTACCGTAGGCACTCTCCAGGCTCACTCGGTGTACTGGTTTTCGCGCCGGGCCAGCGCAGACCTGAGATCAGACTGGGACAAAACGATTCACTTCGTTTCATTGCCAAAATGGGAAAGCGCTATCTCGGAGTAACATCCCCCCTTCGTGATCCAGTCCGATGCGCCGATGCAGCCCACCAAAAACTGGCGATGCAGAGCGTAGACTGATATCACTGCGCCATACCAAAACAGCTTAGTGCCGCGAATTTTCGTACCATTTGCCCGCCGCGCGTAAGCGCCAATTATCAGTCATGTTAACCAATTAGGAAACAGAGTGGCAGCTCGTAATCGATACGTACGATTTCTCGAAAAACAGGGCTCCAGCGCTAACGTGATGCAGCCTGGAAAGCCCACTGGCAGTTCCTCAAGGCTTGAGAAATCGCTGTCGTGTACAGGGATTGTCGCAAACGTATCCCAAGTGCTCATGTTGGTGGTCGTTGTTTATGGGTACATCTATACCGTCCGCCCAGTCTTCCAGAAGGAGCTTGTCTCCGAAGATCTAGCTCGCCTGCAGATCGAGCAACGGAAACTTCAACAGCAGATGGATAAGCAGACCGAAACCTTGGCTGCGGGGGAAGCAAGAAACAAAGAATTGGCCGATCAGCGATCTGCCATCGAAGCTCAAGTCGCGACGCTTAACCAGAAGGTCGTAGATGCTGAGAAGTCGGCGCTCGATGCGACGCGTCGAGCCGGTAAGGCAATTGCCGAGGCCAAAACGGCTGAGTCTGCCCTCTCCGCGCTTCAAACTCAGCACTATGGACTGAAGCTACAGAGCCTACTGGGCGATCTGGCATTGCCCAGCAGCGTCGTTCAGCTCCTGAATAGGTCGCGTAGCATCTACACCCTGAAAGTCTTCGAAGAAGCAGAAGCAAACTCCATAGCACAAAAACTGAAGTCCTTGGAGCTGCAACCGGTCGATCTGGCAAAGACCACGCTATCCCAACTGAAGGCTGAGGCCACCAAGCAAGCCCGGGCTCCCAGCGCCGCCGTGGATGCGTTACTGGCGCGAAACTACCAAGAAGGCTTGGCGAAACATGCCGATGAGCTGATATGCCCTACACCGGCATATGCCGACTGGCAGTCAGCATTTCAGTCGGCCATGCAGGCCAGCGAAGGCAACATCAAGAATTGCGTCAGCGAATACTGGGCTGAGCGGACGACCCAGGAAAATTGGACACCATCGGACGTCCGCAGCCTTCAGAAATCCGATTTTTGGAAGGAGCAGGAGCGGTTCTACCGAGTATCTTGCGAAGTGAGCTATAGCTATATCTTGAATACCGCCTTCCAAGATGCTTGGGAGAAAGCTGATGAGCCCTGCGATGAGCGCCGAATGCTCGTCAATGAAATCGTTATGGGCGCCCCCATTGAATCCAAGTTGAAACCTATGACGGTGGCTGCACCGCCAACCACTCAAGACATCACTCAACTGTTCCAAAATCGAAATAGGAAGCAGGCTGAGGTCGAGCTTTAAGTCCTGTTCCGGTCTGCACTCGGGCGCGGTCCCTCATCCACTGAATTGGGACCTTCAGAGGTTGGGGCCGCGAAGCTAAGGCGGGTGGGGCAACTGGCTCTATGAACATAAATCGATGAACAATCAAGTTAATTTCTAGAGTGCTGAGTGAGCAATTTCGAGGCCCGTGAGCTTCTTATGAACATATGACATCGCCCACTTGTTAAATCAGATGCCATGTTATAAATGTTCATGAGAGTCCTAGGCTTACTTGTGATCAGGTGAATTCTGAGTCGCCACGGATTTCTCAGACACTTAGAATGCCCAACCTTCCCGTTCAAAGCGCACCTTGAGCAAACGCGGCTAGGTGCGCTCACACCGCGATAGCCGACTCTATTGCCGACCGTACCTCCAGGAACCTTTGCTCAGTGTCTGCCATGCCGACCAACGTCGCTTACACAAAACGTTTCAACGCTGTACTGGCTTACATCGACGCCAATCTCGAAGGTGACCTGTCCGTGAAGGCGTTGAGCAATGTGGCGAACTTTTCGGCGTTTCACTTCCATCGACAATTCACCGCGTTCGTGGGCGTGCCTGTTTCACGTTATGTGCAACTGATGCGGCTACGACGCGCGGCACATCGTCTGGCCGCCTTTGCGGATCACTCGGTACTGGATGCCGCACTCGGTGCAGGCTTCGAAAGTCCCGAGGCATTTTGTAGGGCGTTCAGGCGGTCGGTCGGTATGACGCCGAGTGCGTTCAGGAAGGAACCCAACTGGCAGGTCTGGAATACGGTGTTCGCAATCCCTCACTTTTCCAGGAGCATTATCATGCAAGTACGAATCGTTGAATTCCCCGAAGTCAGGGTCGCAGCGCTTGAGCACTGCGGGCCAGCCGGACTCGTCAATGAGAGCGTATGCAAGTTCATCGAGTGGCGTATGCAGAGCGGCCAATCGCCGGTGGCATCAAGTCGTACCTTTGGCATTCCTTACGGCAACCCCGATACAACACTGCCGCAAGCTTTCCGTTTCGCAATCTGCGGCGAGATTCACGAGTCCGTGGTGCCGAATGACTTCGGTGTGGGCGAGATCGTCATTCCTGGCGGCCGCTGCGTCGTAGTACGACACGTGGGTTCGCCCGATTACATCGGCGAAACGATCTATCCCATCTACCGCGACTGGCTGCCTGCTAGCGGAGAAGAGCTTCGTGACCAGCCGCTGTTCTTCGATTACCTGAGTGTTTATCCCGAGACACCGCAGGATCAATGGCAAACTGATGTGTATGTTCCGTTGAAATAGCGCAGGAGCCGACGTTGACGAATGTCGGCTCTTTGTCGAAAGCAATCACGTAAGCGGGTGTCCTGCTCCGCGACGATATAGCCGATCCAAAGCCAGCGTTCGAACAGAAATAGACGTACGGGATCATCGTACGCTCGGCGAAGCGCTGGGGATCATCACATAGCTGCTCGACCCAAGCCCCGGAGGCCATCAGGGTATCGGGCAATAAAATTGCCCGTTTGATCACTGCTCCGATGGCCAGGCGGCTTCGGCGGTGAGCAACCATTGGGCGGCCCGCTTGCGTGCAGCCGGCAGGCTCCAGAGCACACCCACGGCTTGCAGCCAGAGGCCCTTGCTGGTCAAGGATTGGGCCTATTTCAGCGTCTCAACGCGCACGCTAAAACATTCCATCTGACCTGACCCCGTCCAGGTCGCGCGTTCGGTTTCCCGATCACTGCCCCCCCCATAAATTCGCTTTGACGAACGAAGCGGCCGCTTGTCATATTCGGCAATTGCTATTTATTACTTTAATTTCAATAAGTTGAATGCCCTGCCGGCAGCCGAACGGGCTGGCACGCTCCCTGCTCTACCTCACTGTAGGAACGCCACGCGCCTTCCTCGCCGAACGAGTACGCATCGCTCTCGGCCGGCCAGTCCTATAACAACAAAAGTGAGGATCAGCATGACCAAGAGCGCCAGTTTCCATGCCATTGCTATCGACGTGACCTCTACCCTGCCCTGCACTTCGGCCCTGGTTGCGCAACTCGCCGGAACTTAGCGCTGATATTTTTGATATGGATATCTATAAATTTAACTTTCCGAATTGGTAGTTATTTTTAAGTCTATTTTGACCGAAAGGATATATATGCCGCATGCAGATACAGCAATCATCGGAATGTCGTGTCGTTTTCCGGGGGCGGATAACTATCAAGAATATTGGGACAATTTAGTCGTCAAGGAAAATTCAGTGCGGGAAACGCCATTATCCCGATGGGATTGGCGTAATCAACACACGGCAAAGGAATCAATCGCGCAGGGCTATTCCCGCTGGGCAGGGTTCATAGATAACCCGGAATATTTTGATACTGCTTTATTTGGCATATCTCCGCGTGAAGCGGAGTGCATGGACCCCCAGCAGCGCCTCATGCTGGAACAGGCATGGCATTGCATTCAGGATGCAGGTATAGATCCGCGTACTTTGGTCGGCAAGAATGTTGGCGTTTTCGTTGCCGCTGGTAGCTACGACTATAAAGAGCTCCAGGAACGCTATTCCGATTCGCCAGAAGGTCATGAGGCGACCGGCGTTCATAACAGCGTGATTGCAAATAGGCTTTCCTATTTCTTTAATTTTCACGGCCCCAGTGTAGTGGTTGATACCGCCTGCTCAAGTTCGCTGGTTGCCATACAACAGGCTGTTTCCGCTATTCAGCTTGGTCAATGTAAGTCCGCGCTGGTGGGCGGCGTTGGTTTGTTGCTCACCCCCACTACCTTTGTGCGATTTGGCAAAATGGGCATGCTCTCGCCCTCGGGAAAATGCTCTGCCTTTGACAGTGACGCCAATGGCTATGTGCGTGGTGAGGGTGCTGGCGTGGTCATGCTCAAACCTCTCGCTCAAGCACAGGCGGATGGGGATCGCATTTGGGGAGTGATCAAAGGTGTCGCCATCAATCATGGCGGCAAGGTTCGGTCGCTGACGTCGCCTAGTGCATGGGCGCAGGCCAAAGCAATTGTCGATGCCGTGCAGCAGGCCAATATCCCGGCTCACTCCATTAATTTCATTGAAACGCACGGCACGGGAACCCCGCTGGGTGATCCTATTGAAATCCATGCTTTAACGCGTGCTTTCAATCAGCTGCAGCAGAATGCCAATACGAAGCATTTTTGCGGACTGGGAGCGGTCAAGGCCAATATCGGGCATCTGGAATGCGCAGCAGGAATGGCCGGGTTAATAAAAGTGCTGCTGGCCCTGAAATATAAAACACTACCAGGCCACGCTGCTTTTAAAACAGTCAACCCACGAATCAAGCTAGAAGACTCACCCTTTCATATAGTCGAAAGTACACGGCCATGGCATGCCGTGCTCGACAGTAAGGGAAACCCATTTCCGCTGCGTGCGGGAATAAGCTCTTTCGGCTTCGGTGGTGTAAATGGGCACTTGATTGTCGAACAGCCCCCGGGCTTCGAGCCTTGTATTGCCACAGAAATAAAAGCTGCTGCGGCCCCCGCGCTGCTGACTATTTCAGCGGCCAGCGCTAAGTCCTTACAGCAGCTAGCCATTGACTACGCAATGAAACTGGCAGAGTTTCCCCAGCGGCTTAATGAACTGTGTGCAGCGGCCAATCAATCGCAGCCCGGCTTGATTTATCGCAAGTCAATTCTAGCCAATGACGCCACAGAGATGTCGTCAAAACTTTATAACCTTCAAAAGGACAATGGCTGTCGTCAAATTCGGGCTGATTCAAAAATCGCTTTTGTTTTCAGTGGCCAAGGCTCTCAGTACCCAGGTATGGGAGCAGACCTCTATACACGGAATTCTACGTTTCGGACTTCACTGGACGAATGCGACAGGCTGCTGCGCCCTTTGTTAAATAGATCGACCATTAGTCTAATGTTTGACGAGGACAGTTCAGACATTAACTTAACTCAATATACCCAGCCTGCCCTGTTTGCATTTGAATATGCGTTGGCGAAGATGTGGCAGTCCTTGGGGATACAGCCTGATTTCATTATTGGTCATAGTATTGGTGAGCTGACGGGGGCTTGCATAGCTGGTGTTTTTTCACTTGAAGACGCCATCCATATCGTGGCCAAGCGTGGCCAGCTCATCGGCGGCATCAGCGCGCCAGGAAAAATGGTGGCTATATTCGCGCCAGAAACTGAAGTCAGGCAAATTTTACAATCGATCAGCTCGCCGGTAGATATAGCGGTACTCAATTCGCCAAATAGCACAGTTATTTCAGGTGAAACCACGGCAATGGATGTTGCCGTCGCCATGTTCGAGCAGCGAGGAATAGAGTTTAGACCTTTAGATGTATCCCAGGGATTTCACTCCGCGTTGATGGAGCCGGTTCTGGAGGAGTTTCATCAAGCGTTCAAATGCGTGAAATTTTCCACGCCGAATATAAAGTTGATATCCAACCTCACAGGCAACGTAGAAAGCCAAGCGTTCTGTTCTGCGGATTACTGGGTGAGTCATGTGCGTAATACTGTTCAATACCAAGCGAGTATTACAACACTAGTCAAACAGGGTGTTACGCATTTGCTGGAAATTGGCCCTTCATCGATGATGATCAACCTCGCCAAACAAATCCTGGATGATCAGAACCATGACGCAACGTTGATTGCCAGCATAAAGCCCGGCGAAACCTCTCGTCGGTCATTGCTCACGGCTACCGGCCAGCTCTTCGAGGCCGGATACGATCCTGCTTTTACTGCGCTAACCGGTAGCATAAACCCAGCTGCGGTGCAGCTTCCGTTTTATCCATTTGATCATCGTGCCTATTGGGTATCGGTTAATAAACCTTCGCTGAAAAACCTGCCCCGAACACTTGCCGCAGGAATGCCGGGTAGAAGAATAGATGTGGCGGCGCAAGACTTCGTCTGTTTCGAAGCCAACCCTATGCAAGACTTTGGCGCTTACCTTGCCGACCATAGGATAAACGGTCACAGCCTCATGCCCGCGGCGGCATATCTCAGCTGCGCGAGCGCAGCGCTGGGCGCTGCTGATATGACGGTTGAGCCTTTTAGACTGTCCGATATACAGTTTCACTTGCCGTTATCGCTGGAAAGCACACAGCTACGGTTACAAACGATGCTGATGCGTCAAAACGTAAACGACCTGAACTGGAATATAAATATCGCAGGGCGTTCGATGGGGGAAGAAGAGTGGCAAATATTTGCCACGGCAAAATATGCTGCAGGCAGCCAGGCAAAACTCACTGAAAACTTGTACATGAACTCACTGGAAGATTTTAAATTTATCCCCAGTGTTTCCCAGCATGACTTTTACCGGCAATGCCTGAATAAAGGCCTGACCTATGGGGCGGGCTTTCAAGTCGTTACGCATGTAATGGCATCGAGCGGAAAGATTTATGGCCGCTTGCACCTTCCTGAGTCTTGTAAAGCATTGCCAGAAAATTGCCTTGCCATCCACCCTTCCCTGCTTGACGGCTCACTACAGCTAGTAACGCAGCTTGCAGAAACAATCGATGGAGCAATACCGCTTCCTGTGAGTGTAAGCCAATACACTTTATATCGTTCGGCCGATAAAGATCTTCTTGCTGTTGCAAGGCTGTCAGAGACGGAAGCTAACTGTGCTGATATTTGGTTATATACCCCGGACGGCGAGCCAGTAGGAAATATACAAGGACTGAAATTCTGCTGGATCAATGCGGCGCAGATCGTTCCGCCGATCGTAACGAAAGCCCAAGATGTCGAGCCGGCAAATTTAGGCAAAAACACCAAGCCAACCTCAATTGCACACAGCGCCAGCCAAACTACTTCAGTTTTGCCATCGATGGATCAATTGCGAAATCTACACGCCGAGGAGACGCATGATCTTTTGGTAACCAGTCTTGGTGTCCTTATAGCAAACGCCATGCGAACCAATGAACAACAACTACTCAGCGATAAAAGTTCTTTCGTTGATTTGCAGTTCACCTCATTAGGTATCGACTCGCTGACCACTGTCGATTTACGCAAACAAATCAGGGATTGGCTAGGTGTCGACGTGCCTGCTGCCTTGCTCCTTGGCGGCGCCTCGGTCGGAGAAGTCATTGAACTGTTAAAGCAGCAGATCTTGCTCCAGCGATTAGCGCATTCGACTGACGAAAATCTTTCTGCAAGTGAGCGTCATAGCGAAGATGAAGAGGTATTTGTGCTATGACTTTAACTCAGCTATTACAATTACTGGATCACTATTCAATTACCTTGAGTTGTGATGGCGGCAACCTAAAAATATCGGCGCCAAAAGGCGCGCTGACCGCTGAAATTAAACAAGCACTCTCTGCTCATAAGCAGACATTGCTTGGCTGGCTACGTCAGAACGACGATGCCGTAGAGGATGCGTGGCCCACATGCCTTCCTGATCTGGAAAATCGCTATAAGCCTTACCCGCTATCGGATCTTCAGCGTGGTTTTTTTATGGCGGCGGACGCCTTCATGGAATTCCATGTGAGGCCGCATTATTACATTGAAAAAAATATCCCGGCACTGAACGTCGCTACTTATGAGGCGGCCTGGAACAAAGCCCTTAAGCGCCACGCGGGAGAAATTGTTGTTGTAACCGATGATGGCAATTTACAGATTCTTGAAAACCCCTCGCCTTTGCGTTGTGAAATTATCGACTTGCGTAAGTGTTCAGCCGCAGATGTAGTTAGTTCGCTTGAACAGACCCGCATGAATATGCAACGCGCGGAATTACCGTTGGACCGTTGGCCTTGGGTGGATTTGCGAATATCGCTTTGGCACGATGAAACGGGATTACAGGGGCGTGTGCACTATAACCATAACAATTTCTTTTCCGATGGCGGTGGTACTACACGGCTTCTGAAAGAAATTGATGCTTATTACCGGGATCCGACGCTGGCGCTACCGCCATTAACGCTCAGTGTTCGAGATGCCGTCCTGACCCTTGAACAGCTGGCCGAATGTTCTGCTGGTAAAGCGGATCGCGATTACTGGGAAAAGCGTCTGCCACTCCTACCTGGGGCTCCGGAGTTGCCCGTACGTCAGGGGCTGGAAAGACGCAGCCGATCCCGACTGCAACGCCGCGAGATGTTCCTGCCGCCTGAGCTCTGGCGGCAATTCAAGGAAAACGCGCGACAACAGGGCCTGACGCCGTCAGCCGCGATCTTCGCAGCCTACGCGCAAGTGATCGGTGCCTGGAGCAACCAGCGCCATTTTGTACTCAGCAATATGGTGACTCGTCGCCTGCCTATTCACCCCGAAATCTTTGACATCCTCGGCAATTTTGCCTCCCTGTATCCGCTCGAGATCAATCTGCGAGACGGCGAGGACTTTGTTACACAGGCGCGAAATATTCAGCAGCAGGTGACTCGCGATACCCAGCATTTGCGCTGGGGCGGCATGCGGGTAATGCAATCGCTCAATCAACAGCAAGGTGGATTTGGGCGAGCGCCTATACCCTTCGTTATCGGTAGCGGCTTGTTTATGGAGGGTTTTGAGCGGCCAGATTTCAGCTGCCTCGAAACTTCGCAAGTCATGCTCGACCATCAGTTTTGGGAGTTGGCTGATGGTCGTTATTACTACGTATGGGACTTGCTGGAAGAGTTTTTCCCGAACGGGATGATCAGCGATATGCTCGCCGCCTACCACAGCTTGTTGGAAAGGCTGGCCGCGTCTCCTGCCGCCTGGTCAAACCAGGCTCATCAGCTATTGCCTGCTCGTCACTTGCAGGAGCGTGAAGCGGTAATCCCGGAAGCCGCGCCTTTAAGCACATGTTGTTTGCACCATTTACTGGACATTGCAGCCGCACACAATCCGCCTGGAAGTGCTGCAACCAGTGGCTGCGAACAAATCGACTACCAAGCTTTGGCCTCAGCAAGCGATGAGTTGGCCTTGCGTTTAATCGAGCAAGGGGTCAAGCAAGGTGACCGGGTGGCGATAGTTGCACGGCGTGGCTGCGCCCTGCTCACGGCTGTCTACGCCGTTTTAAAGGCCGGGGCGGCTTATATACCGATAGACCCCGGGTTGCCTCAAGCAAGGCAAGACTTTTATCTCGCCAACAGCCGGGCGCGGCTCGCGCTGCTAGAGAACTGCTACAGCGGAAAGTTTACTGACAGTTCGATCCAAACCATGGAAATCGTGATTAGCCGGTCTGGACAGCTTCGGTCTGGCCCAGTGTCTACCGCATCAATCACAACCGCCTTCGCCTATCTCATTTATACCTCAGGCTCAACTGGCCAGCCCAAAGGGGTAATGATCGATCATCGGGGAGCGGTAAACACGATTCTCGATATTAATAAGCGTTTTTCTGTTGGCTCCAACGATAAGCTTTTCGGTGTGTCTTCATTCGGATTCGATCTTTCCGTGTATGACATCTTCGGCGCGGCAGCCGCCGGTGCCTGCTTGGTCTATCCGAACTCCGAGCACTCCCTCAACCCATCCCATTGGCTCGATGTGCTGCTGGCTGAGGGGATTACCATCTGGAACTCTGCACCTCCCTTGGCCAGCCTAATGGTAGAAGCTGCAGAGTTTCGTGGCGCTCAGCTGCCGCAACTGCGCCTGGTGATGCTCAGCGGCGACTGGATTCCTTTGGATTTGCCAGACCGTATTCGCGCGGTTGCCCCAAACGCCAAAATAGTAAGCCTGGGCGGCGCGACTGAAGCCTCTATATGGTCAATTATTTACGAAATTGGCGAAATAAAACCTGAGTGGCCCAGTATTCCCTATGGCTTTCCGATGCGGAACCAGTCCTGGTTCATTTTGGATGCATGGGGAAGACCGGCGCCGGAATGGGTTGCCGGTGACCTGTATATCGGCGGTGTTGGGCTGGCCCTCGGATACTGGGACGATGAGGAAAAAACAGCGCATAGTTTTGTTGCTCATCCAGCGACTGGCGAGCGGATCTATCGTACCGGCGACGTGGGACGTTATTTACCAGGCGGCGTGATCGAATTTTTAGGCCGCCGTGATACCCAGGTAAAAATCCAGGGCCATCGGATCGAACTGGGAGAGATTGAAAGCCAGCTTAGTAATCAACCCGGTGTCAGTAACGCGTTAGTCACCGTGCAACATAATTCCCAAGGCGGCCAAGCACAACTTGCAGCGTATCTGGTTGCCTCGGAAAATATGCAGCTCGATTACTCAGCAATACGCGCTGCACTGGCATCGCGCTTGCCGGATTATATGGTTCCGTGCCTCTTTATGGCGCTGACGCAGTTACCTCTTAGTGCGAATGGGAAAATTTATCGCAAGGCATTACCGCCCATTCTGGACTATCAAACAAACACCAGCGCTAGATCGAGTCGAGCTCCACAAGGTCACACTGAGGAAGTTCTGGCAAGTATTTGGTGCCAAGTCCTGAATGTGGAAAAAATATCCGCTACGGATAATTTCTTTGAATTGGGCGGTCAATCCTTTGAAGCAGTTTGGATCGTCGGACTAATTCGAGAAGCATTCGGCTTGGCTTTATCCATCGGCGATATCTGGCAGTATCAGGATCTGGAAAGCCTCGCTCGAATTATCACCAGCCGTGAACGAAATTGCGAATTCGATCCCTTGGTAACTATCGACAGCAACGGTTCAGGCGCAGCGTGTTTCATGGTGCATCCGGCGGGCGGAAATGTACTGTGCTATAGCGAGTTCGGGCAACGCTTGAGCCGCCCGGTATTTGCCTTCCAAGCCCCCGGTGTTGATGGCCGACAAATGCCGCCGGACTCGATCGCGGCTTTCGCCTCGACCTATGTCAAGAGGATCAATCAACTGCAGCCGAGCGGAAAGATATTGCTCGGCGGTTGGTCTTCGGGTGGCTTAATCGCGTATGAAATGGCTTCGCAACTATCCGCTCAAGGTCGGATATTGGAAGGGTTGATTATCCTCGATAGCCCACCACCTACCGTTCATGCAGTGGTGAATGAAGAGGAGTTATTCAACTGGTTTTTGAGCGATCTCAATCTAGATACCCAGACGGTTAACGCGCTGCAGGGTCGGATCGCCAATATCGCTGACGAAAACCTTCGTTTGCAATTGATCCAAGCGGCCCTTGCCGAGCAGGGCCATTCGCTCGGTGCCGATCTCGGCCAACTGAGCATCATTTACGGCGTATTCAAAAATATCGTTAACGCCAGCAGGCGCTATCAGGCAGTGCCGGTTGCTATCGACTTGCTGCACTTGCGTGCAGCGAATGGCCGGGTATCCGAGTTTGCTCTGCATCCTGACTCCGGTTCTGCCGACTGGGGCTGGTCGCATATCTGCTCGGGGCAAGTCACCGGCGAATACATAGATGCCAGTCATTACACCCTTCTATCAGCACCCGCATTGAACCAGGTGATCGATCAGATTGAACGCTGGCTTGCTCGTCCCGTAATGGACACTCACGCCCAGATCACTGAATCCGTGGTGTAAAAGTTGCGGAGCATGGAAGCTGGTTGAAGTTGATAATTTCAAATCAGTTGTCTGTTAGCAGTTAATCCAATCATGAATAAGGAAGCGTAATGAACAACCACCATAATTCAACTGGATACATTGTTGCTCAGGGATGGATCTTGATGTTTCTGGTTCTGGTATGCATCTTTTTGACGGAGTTTGCGACAAGTGTCATTCAGGATGACCTTTCCGTATTTAAAAGCAGAGAAGGTGAAAATGGGCTGAAAGTCATGGTGTTACTGATGTTGCTGCATGCCTTCGTTCCCATGCTCGTCTGTGCATTGAATGCATCGTGGTTTCGATGGATGGTAGTTGGTATTACCGGCGTCCTTGCCGGGGTCATGTTGGTTCATGAAGTCGTTCATCTGGTCACCGGCACCAAACCGTTTGGAATATTTCATTTGCTTGATTTTGCCCATCACGGTCTTGGGATATGGGTGACGTTTATCGCGATACGCTGGGCGAAAGAAACGCAGCCGGTATGGGCCCTGGCATGAGCAACTGATGAATACAAACGATAACTGGGCGCCGCCGGTTTGCCTCTCTTGCTTCAGCACGCAAAAGAGCCAGTGTCGTGAGTTTTTTGAGGGAATCATGGACGTCCGCAATTTGAATTCCGAATTCAACACCTGCGAAAACAGACACTACAGGAAAGCATATGAATCATTTGCTGGCTGAACTGCATCAACTGGGCGTCAAGCTCAGGCTCGAAGGCGATGAACTGCGCGTCAACGCCCCGCACGGGGTGCTGACCGACGAGCTGCGACAGATGCTGCGGCGACATAAGGAAGACATCCTGAGTCTGCTGCGCTCCAGGAGTGAACCGGAAAATCCGCTGCCGCAACTGGTACCCGACCTGGCCAGACGGGCTGAGCCGTTTCCGCTGACCGACCTGCAGCATGCCTACTGGCTCGGCCGCGACAGTGCCATGGAAATGGGCAGCGTCGCCACCCACCTGTACCTCGAACTCGACTGTACGGCCTTGGATGTCGAGCGTCTCAACGATGCGTTGTGCCGCATGATTGACCGTCATGACATGTTGCGTGCGGTTGTCGGCGGCGACGGTATGCAGCGCATCTTGCCGATGGTGCCGCGTTATTGCATTGCGACCACGGACGTGTCCGAGGCAACTTCCGAGGACGCGGAACGGGCAGTCCTTTGCGTGCGCGACGCACTCTCCCACCAGGTGTTGAAAGCGGACCAATGGCCGCTATTCGAGGTGCGCGCGACGCTGCTGCCGGCCGAGCGTGTTCGCCTGCATGTCAGCCTGGACCTGCTGATCCTCGATGCCTGGAGCATCTTCCTGTTTTTTAAGGAATGGCATGCCCTTTACGACGATCCTGAAAGCACCTGGTCGGCGCTCGACATCTCCTTTCGCGACTATGTATTGACCGAACAGCAGACCCGCAACACGCAAGCGCACAAACGTGCGCACGCGTACTGGATGAAACGGCTGGAAACCTTGCCGGCTGCGCCCGAGTTGCCGCTGCGTTCCGACCTGTCCGGGCGCAAGTCACCCCATTTCAGTCGCCGTGAGGCGCGCCTGGAAAAGGCGCACTGGGAAAAGCTGCGCGCCAGTGCGCGAGCCAAGGGCCTGACGCCATCCGGCCTGCTCCTGAGCTGCTATGCGGAAGTACTCGCACGCTGGAGTTCGACACCGCATTTCACCCTCAACGTGACGGTATCGAATCGCCTGCCGCTGCATGAGCAGGTGAACAACCTGCTCGGCGATTTCACATCGCTGCTCATGCAGGAAGTCGACCTGCGCGATAGCCACTCGACTTTCCTGGAGCGCGCGCGGCGCCTGCAACAGCAGTTCATGAGCGATATGGACCATCGTGAAGTCAGCGGCGTCACCGTGATGCGCGAGTGGTCCAAGCGTCACGGCATTGCCTTGCAGGCTGCGATGCCGGTGGTCTTTTCCAGCGGTTTGATCTGGAGCGGCGACGAGGAGCCGGGCGACCTCGAGCAGTTCGGCAAAAAGGTCTACAGCATCAGCCAGACTTCGCAGGTCTGGCTCGACCATCATGTGATGGAGCTCAACGGCGACCTTGTCCTCATCTGGGATGCCGCCGATGCGGTCTTCGAGGATGGCGTGCTGGATGCCATGTTCGACACCTACCGCACGCTGATCGAGCGCCTGGCCAGCGACGAGACGTTGTGGGACAGCCGCGACATCCTGGCTCTGCCCGCCGACATGCAGCAGCGCCGCAACGCCGCCAACGCCACGCATGCGGAACTGCCGCGGCAGCGCCTGCACGCGGGCTTCGTCGAACAGGCGCAGAAGAATCCGCAGGCAATCGCCATCCTGTCGCCGGAGCGCAACCTGACCTATGGCGAACTGCTCGCGGAAAGCGCGGCCGTCGCCGATTGGCTGGCCCAATCCGGCGTGCGTCCGGGCCAACCGGTAGCGGTTGTGATGCGCAAAGGATGGGAGCAGATAGTCGCGGTATTCGGCACGCTGCTGGCGGGTGGCGCCTACATGCCGATCGATGCGGACCTGCCGGCGAAACGCCAGCTGGAGCTGTTGCGCATCGGCGAAGTCGAGCATGTCCTTACGCAACCGGATTCCGGGCGCGAGGAACTCAACACCGACGAATGGAATATTCATGCAGTCCGGGCCGGTGTCGCGAGCGCCTACGGTCCGTTGCATGCCCGCTCTCTGGAGCCGCCGCTCGACGAGCTGGCGTATGTCATTTTCACCTCGGGAACGACCGGCGTACCCAAGGGCGTGATGATCGACCATCGCGGTGCGCTCAACACGATCCAGCATATCAACCGCCTGTACAGTGTCGGCGCACAGGACCGCGTGCTGGCCGTCTCGTCACTGAGCTTCGACCTTTCGGTGTATGACATCTTCGGCCTGCTCGCCGCGGGCGGCGCGCTGGTGTTGCCCGACGCTCGCAAGGGGCATGATCCGATCCACTGGCGCGACTTGATCGTGCAGCACCAGGTCACGCTGTGGAACTCCGCTCCGCAACTCATGCGCATGCTGATGGATAGCTTCTTGCCGGGCGAAGAAGAAGCCGCGCCGCTACGCACCGTGCTCATGAGTGGTGATTTCATCCCGCTCGACTTGCCCGAGCGCATCCACCGGCGTTACACCCAGGCCGAAGTCGTCAGCTTGGGCGGCGCGACGGAAGCGTCGATCTGGTCGATCTACCATCCGGTACGGGAAGTCTCCCCGGAATGGACCAGCATCCCCTATGGCAAGGCGTTGCCGAACCAGAGCGTCTGGGTGTACGACCAGGCGTTCAGGGCTTGCCCGGACCATGTGAAGGGGCGCATCTACATCGGCGGTATCGGCCTGGCCATCGGCTACTGGCGCGATGCCGAGAAGACCGCCGCGCGTTTCGTTACCCACCCGCAAACTGGAGAGTGCCTGTACGACACCGGCGATCTCGGCCGCTATGCAGCGGACGGCAATGTCGTGATCCTTGGCCGCGACGATGGCCAGATCAAGATCCGCGGCCACCGCGTCGAACTGGGCGAGATCGAAGCAGTGCTGCGCTGGCACCCGGCCATTCGGCAGGCGTTGCTCGTCCCTATCGGTGAATCGACCGAACGCCGCCAGCTCGTCGCCTACATCGAGTTCGCTCCCGAGTGCGTAGAACCACCCCAGATTCCCGAGCTACGTCAGCATCTGAGCGAGCATCTACCTGACTACATGGTGCCGCGCCATGTGGTGGTGATGGAGCGCATTCCGGTTTCCCCGAATGGCAAGGTGGACCTGCGGGCGTTACCGCCCGTGGTCGAGGAGCCCGCCGCCTTATTGGGCGTATCGCCCCGCACCCCCACCGAGCACGCCATTCTCGATGCCTGGTCGCGGGTCTTCGTCGACACGGAGATTGGCGTCACCGACAACTTCTTCGAGCTGGGCGGCGACTCGGTGATGGCCACGCAACTCATGCGCGAGCTCAACACTGTTTTTCCCGTGGTGCTGGAGATGCACGAGCTCTTCGAGAATCTCACGATCGAATCACTGGCGACGCTGTATGAGCAGAGGATTGCCGCCTACAGCGACGGCGCCCAGCCGGATTCCGACAGTTTGGGCGCAGCCGAGTGGGCCTTGGCCGATCCTGCCGCAGTGCAGGCCGATGTTCAGCGCCTGGTGGCAGAGTTCGATGCGCTGCAGTTCGATGGCCAGAGCGAAATGCCGCGCGCCAAACCGCGTGCGGTGTTGGTAACAGGCGCTACCGGTTGGGTTGGCTGCCACGCGGTCGCGGAACTGCTGGAGCAGACACACGCCAAGGTCTACTGCCTGGTACGCGCGAACGATAAGTATCATGCGCGTGAGCGTGTGCTCGAGCAGCTGGGCCAATGCGGCATCACCCTCGATGCAGCTCAATTGGCCCGCATCGAGGCAGTGTGCGGGGATCTCGCAGCGCCGGCGTTGGGGCTGGATAGCGTCGAGTGGCAACGACTGGCTGCATCGGTCGATGCGATCCACCACTTCGGCGCATCGTTGAATGTGATGATCGACTACGACACCCATAGCCGCACCAACGTGCATTCGCTCGGCTGGATCGTTCGTCTGGCGAATGAACATCACCTGAAGCCGGTGTATGCCATTTCGCCGATGACGATATGCCGGCGCCATCTCGACGGTCAGCTGGTCGTCTTCCAGGAGGAGCGTGGCCAGGATCATCCACACGGTCTGTTGACCAACTATGCGCAATCGAAATGGGCCGCAGAGCAGGTGCTGCTGGCAGCCGCAGCGCGTGGGCTGCCGGTGCGCATCTATCGCAGCTCGCACGCCTTGCCTTCGGCGCGCACGAGCATGCACAAACCGAACGATACCTATAACACCGTCCTCAAGGTGGCTTGCCGGGTCGGTGTGGTGCCCGATTGGCCCGACTCCCGGCTGCCCGGTCTACCCGTGGATATGCTGTGCCGGCTGATCGTCGAAGACGCGTTGGGCCAAGAGGACGACGGCTGGATCGTGCATATCGAGAACCGCGACCCGCTGAATTTCAAGGATTTGCTGAGCGTGCTGCTGGAGGGGCGGCATGGCGACTCCGTAGAACCGCCGCTGGTAACTCTCGACGAGTGGAAGGCGCGCTGTGTACAGCACGTCGACGGTTTATCGCCGCGCGAGGAAGCGCTGATCAAGTTGCTGTTCAGCCACAGGTCCGTGGGCATGGCGGTGGATAACATTTTCAGCAAGCACGCGTTTCACACGCACTACCTTGAAGGCCACGGCTATGCACCAAGACTGGCCCAGCTCACACCGCCGCACTACTGGCGCGCTGTCCGCCTCAATGCGGGCTGGTGAGCCATGCGAACTCCGGGAGCTAACCATATGAATCAAAGCAATGCGAACAGAAAGGCCCTTCTGATTTCCTGCGTGGCCTTTTTCATCCAGGGCAGTTGGGCGGTTTACGCGAACCATGAATTCGGCTGGGGAAAAAGTCTGCCGGCCGGACTGGTTCAAGGTCTGTGCAGCTTTGCCATGACTTACCTCAGTACGATGCTGATCGAATACATCCTCTACGTCGCCAGTGCGGCAGCGAGGTCCCTGCGCTTCGCAGCCGCGTCAGCCTCGACCATCCTGTTCATCGCTGCCGTCCAGAGTTTTGCGCACTGGCTGGCCGGCACACCCCAGATCATCAAAACGATTCTTCCCGCAGTGCTGATCGGTGGCATTTACTGCATCGTCTACACCCTGGGCCGGGTGTTTCTAGGCCGTCAGCGTGACGGACAAGCGGTTGCGCTGGAGATCGCGCCATGACGCCTCATACCGACTTGGCTGCCGAACACTTCGACGTCATCGTCGTCGGCGCGGGTGCTGCCGGCGCGGTTGTCGCCAGCCGTTTGAGTGAGGGTGGCCAGCGCAAGATATTGCTGGTGGAAGCCGGCCCGCAGGAGCCCGCATCGGAGGCGGCGAGGCTGGCGGTACGCGACGCGAATTTTCCGGCGGTAAGGCCTGGGCTGAACTGGAAAATCAATACCTATATCAAAGGCGATGGAGCGAGGGCCGGCACCTGGGACTATGAGGCCGGAAAACTGCTTGGCGGGTCTTCTGCCGTCAACACGGTGCAGGCGTTGAGGGGGATGCCGCACGACTACGACGAATGGGCAGAAACGTGCGGCCCTGGTTGGTCCTGGTCGCAGGTCTTGCCTTTTTTTCGGGCACTCGAAGATGATCCGATCGCGCCTGATGGTTTACACGGAAGGGGCGGACCTGTGCCTATCCGGCGTGAGAAAAAGGAAAACCTGACACCATTGCAGGCAGCAATGGTGGATGCCTGTGTCGCTCATGGCTTCCCTGAAACCGCCGACCACAACCATCCGGATTTGCCAGGAATCGGCATGATTCCAAAGAATGTCAACGATGGCGTGCGCATGTCGTCAGCCATGACCTATCTCGCCTCGGCACGCGCACGGGAAAATCTGTCCATTTTGACCGATGCGCATGCGTGCCGGCTCATCTGGGATGGTGCCTCGCGCTGCAAAGGCGTCGAGGTTGCAGCGCAGGGGCGGCAGTACCAAATCCATGCGGACAGGATCGTGCTCTGCGCCGGCGTGATCAACACACCGGCGTTGCTTATGCGCTCCGGCATTGGCGACCCCGCAATCCTTGAGCCTCTCGGTATCAAGGTGATGGGACCGTTAACCGGCGTTGGCAAAAACCTGATGGACCATCCCAGTGTCGGTATCTGGGGAGTACCAAAACCTGGCGTATGCATGGCGCAGGAGCCGCTGCACGAGACATTGTTGCGTTGCTCATCCCGCGCATCCTCTTATGCCAACGATATCCACATTCGCATGATGGCCGGCGACTTCGACACAGCGTTCGCGGCACGCGCGTCGACCGCTGGGCTGTCGCATGTCGCCGGTTTAAGCGTCTGCCTGGCCAAATCCCGGTCACGCGGTTACGTCCATATCCTTTCAGCCGACCCTTACGCAGCACCGAAGGTGGTGCTCAATCATCTTTCTGACCAGGGGGATATTCCGCCCCTCATGAATGGCGTCCGTCTGGCATGGGAACTGCTGAAAAAACCACAACTGCAGTCCTTGTTCGAACGTATGTTGGGCTGGACCGAGGGGATGTTTTCATCCGACGTCGTTCTGGAGCGCGCGATCATGGCTTACGTGCGTCCGACCGCCCATCTATGCGGCTCGGCGCAGATGGGTAAATCTCCCGATGCCGGCGCGGTGGTGGACCCGCAAGGGCAAGTTTTTGGCGTCGACAATCTTTGGCTCGCCGACGCCTCAGTCATGCCGAGCACTCCCAGTGCATCGCCGCATCTCGCCACCATTATGCTGGCGGAAAAAATGGCGGCTGGTTTCCAGCAGTGGAATTGACGATACAAACTCGGGGGCAGATGCAGGGAAAATGCCTTCGCTATTTCCAGCAACCACATAACCCACGTTTACGGCTGCTATGTTTTTCCTGGGCGGGCGGTGGCGCCAATTATTTCCGCAAGCTCGTTGGACGAATAGCCCCCGATATCGAGCTGATAGGCGTGCAATTGCCCGGTCGGGAAGAACGTTTTCAGGAAACGCGACTAACGCGTATGGAGCATATCGTTACTCACGTGAGCCGTGAGTTACAGCCATTGACTGCTCTTCCGCTAGTGTTATTCGGCCACAGTATGGGAGCCCTAGTCGCTTACGAAGTGGCGCAAGCATTATATGGCGAGCCATTGAGGTCTTTGGTCGGGCTGATAGTTTCAGGGTCCAATGCACCTCACGTCAGGTCCTGCCATACGCGCTGTGCCCATGACGCCAGTGAGCAGGAAATAATCTCGAATATAACTGCTCTGGGCGGAACACCGCCCGCCTTACTTGATGATCCAGACCTGATGCGAAGCCTTCTTCCTATCATCAGGGCCGACTATGCGGTGCTGGAAACCTACCGCGCCCATCCTCCGTTACCGTTACTTGATTGCCCTTTGATCGCCTGCGCCGGCGATGCGGATCATTGTGTTTCCCGAACGGGAATTGAAGCCTGGAGCCAGTACGCAGGCTCCGCCTTTAACCCGCATTGGTTTGAGGGGGATCACTTTTATCTCACTGAGCGCCATCACCCTTGGATAGAGCAGCTCAATCGATGGCTACAGCAGGAAGCCCCTATCGAAGTTTGGCGGTTGTAGCCGCTGAGTCACCCGTAAGGATTCTGGCATGTTCGACTACGATGAAATTGTTATTGGCGCCGGTTCATCCGGCGCGGTTGTTGCCGCCCGACTCAGTGAAGATGGATCGCGCCGGGTATTACTCGTAGAAGCGGGGCCGGATTGTTTCAGCTCAACACCACCAAGGGAATTGACCACGACCCATGAAGCCGTGCTCAGTGGTTATAACTGGGATTTCAAAGCCTATGTCCGCGAGGCGAACCTGATAGCAAGCATGAAAGACGCGGCAGGTGTGTTCGGTTCCTCATCCCTGGCCAGTAAAATGGCTATGGCCAGAACAGCATTGCAGACAGGGCTCGGCAGAGAGTCTGGATTAACCCGCTTTAATTATCCTCTGGGCCGTTTGGTTGGTGGCTCTTCGGCAATCAACGGCGCCCTTGCCTTACCTCCGGATAGCAGGGATATGGACGCGTGGGTAGCGCAAGGGAACCCCGATTGGGACTGGCATCAGGTAAAACCCTACCTGGAAAAAGTCATTGCAGCGGCAACCGGTAGTATCAAGCTGCATACGCCGCCACAGTCTCTACTGCACAAGGTTCAGAGCAGCTTTAGCGCTGCCTGCCAGCAACTCGATTTCAAGGCGATCGATTTGAACCATCACCCTGATGGCTTACGCCAGCAAGGGGTGGGAATAATCCCGCGAAATATTGCCAATGGCCTTCGTCAGTCCACGGCGCTGACCTATTTAGCATCGGCACCTGTGCGAAAAAATTTCCGTTTAATGGCCGACACGCTGGTTAATCGAATCAATATTGAAAACAACAAGGCAACTGGAATTGAAATAATCGCGAATGGCCGCTCTCAGAAGATAACGGCGAAGCGTGTCACCCTCTGTGCAGGCGCGATTCAATCGCCTTGTATATTGATGCGCTCCGGCATAGGTGATCCTCTGACGCTGGCGAAAGTCGGTATAAGCCCAACTATTGCGCTGCCAGGCGTGGGAATGAACCTGACGGATCATACCTCGCTAGGGTTCTGGATGGTGCCACAGCCCGGGCTCTGTCAGGCCGGCGAAGATGTTCATCAGACCCTGCTGCGCTGCTCTTCATCCGGGCAACAGAGTGCCGATGTCGACCTGCAGATTTATGCCATCAACTCTATGCAGACCCGACATTTGCCGGAGTTAAAACTGGCGCTGGGGACAGATATTGCAATGTCCCTTACTTTGCTCCTGACAACGCCTGAGTCGAGAGGAAGGGTGCAAATTCTCAGTGCCAATCCACAACAACACCCTGATATTTTTTTGAATGTTGCGACATCCAGAAGTGATCTGGACAGGCTAAAAACCGGAGCGCGCTTGATATGGAAAATCGCCCATGAGACGGAATTCAACCGTCATATCTCACGTATCTTTGCCTGGAACCAACGCATAATTGATTCTGACGCACTACTCGAGGAGAGCATCAGGACCTTCGCCCGGGGATCATGGCACGCAACAGGGACGCTGAAAATGGGGCCGGAAAGTGACGCTCTGGCCGTTGTAGATCAGCAAGGACAAGTATATGGATGCGAAAACCTCCACGTCGCCGATGCATCCGTAATGCCCGCTATTACTGCAAACCCTACCAATATCGCGACCATGATGATCGCTGAAAAAATAAGCGCCCATCTACTCGGCGATGCAAGTGCGGGTCAGCTGCACCCGCCTGTAGAGGAAGAGTTTATTTTCTAAGGATGGTCTGAAATGCGTCAGGCATGAGAAAGGCATCCAGGCTTGCCTTCGATGCAACGTTTCTGGCTGCCGATAAACGGCCATGCAGCTATTAGATTGAATCGAGATAAACCGTCCGGCGTCTTGGATCAAGCGCGACTGAAGCCGCCACGGGCGCATCGACACTGCCTGCTGCCCGCCCTCTACGAACCCCGTCAAAAAGCCCATGACAGAGCCATCTATGGCAAAAAAAACATGCTTGGTGCCAGCATATTTACTCTGTAATGGCATTTTGATTTGCATGCCTGGCGACCTTAAATCCCTGCGGTTGCAGTCCGAAATCCTTGTGCTAGGTTTTCGAAGTCAGACCTTACGGCCCGTATGGGCATCGGGTATCAGCAGTCCCGCGTAAAGGCCGAGCTGTGCAAGGAAAGGACAGCAGCCCCCTCCGCTTCTTTGCAGTATCTCGCCCACACGCTCGTCCTCCCCGATCGTTCGCAGTCATATAGACCGCATCGCCAGCAGCTGTGCACTGAGTAGTTTCGTGTCCGGTTTCCGCGCTCGTCGAGCCGTGGCCGTCCATTGACGCTTATCGAGGAGTCATGCCCATGCCGTCAGTCTTGAGTTATCCCGGCGTATACATCGAGGAAGTACCCAGCGGAGTGCGCACCATCACCGGCGTCGCCACCTCCATCACCGCCTTCGTCGGTCGTGCACTGCGCGGGCCGGTGAACCAGCCGGTGCGCGTGCAGAGTTTCGCCGAGTATTCGCGGTTGTTTGGCGACCTCTGGCAACCGAGCACCATGGGTTATGCGGTCAATCAGTTCTTCCAGCACGGCGGCAGCGATGCCTTGATCGTGCGGGTATTCAACGGCGACGTGGCGGCCACTTCGGCGACGCTGTCGCTGGATACCGCCGGCGGTGCCCTGCTGCTCGAAGCCGCCAGCCCCGGCACCTGGGGCAGCCGCTTGCGCGCGACGGTCGACCACCAGACCCGCGATACCGCCGACACCCTGCTGTTCAACCTGCTGATCGATGAGCTGGATCGTCCCGGCGGGACCACCTCGGTCGCCTCGGAGACCTTCCGCAACGTTTCGGTCGACCCGCTCAGCCCGCGCTTCGTCAATACCGTGCTCAACGAGCAGTCGGCGCTGGTCAATGTACGCTCGTCCGCGCCGGCCACCGAGAGCCCAACCGACGGTACCGTGACCGTGGCCAACCCGGACGGCACCGCCACTGCGGACGGCACCCTGGGCGGTGACGGTAGCGACCTGACCGACGCGCAGATCACCGGTAACCAGGCCGCGCGCACCGGCATCTTCGCCCTCGAAGGCGCCGACCTGTTCAATCTGCTGTGCATCCCTCCCCTAACCCGCACAGTCGATCTGGCCAACGCCACCTGGGCCGCGGCGGCGAGCTACTGCCAGAACCGTCGGGCGATGCTGATCGTCGATTCGCCGAGCGCCTGGACCGCCACCCCAAGCACCGCGATCGCCACAGCCGAAACCGGCGTAAATACCCTGCGCGGGGTGATCGGCAATGACGATGCGATCAACGCCATGGCCTATTTCCCACGGCTGCGCATGCCCGATCCGCTGTCGGAAAACCGCATCGCCGACTTCGCCCCCTGCGGCGCGGTGGCCGGCATCATGGCCCGCACCGATGTGCAGCGCGGCGTGTGGAAGGCGCCGGCCGGGCTTGCTGCATCGTTCTCCGGCGCCCAGGGCTTCACCTACACCATGACCGACCAGCAGAACGGCGTGCTCAACCCGGTCGGACTGAATTGCCTGCGCAGCTTCCCGGTCGCCGGCCATCTGGTCTGGGGCGCGCGCACCCTGGCCGGTGCCGATCTGCTGGCCTCGGAATGGAAGTACGTGCCGGTGCGGCGCCTGGCGCTGTTTATCGAGGAAAGTCTGTTCCGCGGCACCCAGTGGGTGGTGTTCGAGCCGAACGACGAACCGCTGTGGGCGCAGATCCGCCTGAATATCGGCGCCTTCATGCAGGACCTGTTCCGCCAGGGCGCTTTCCAGGGTGCCAGCCCGCGGGATGCCTACTTCGTCAAATGCGACCGCGAAACCACCACCCAAAGCGATATCAATCGTGGCGTGGTGAACATCCTGGTCGGCTTCGCCCCGCTCAAACCGGCGGAATTCGTGGTCATCAAACTGCAGCAGATGGCCGGACAGATCGACGTCTAGCAGGCCTTTGAAAAACGTAGCCGAGGCAGGCAAGACAAGGCAAAAACAGCCGAAAAAGCGGAGTTTACGTGCTGTAAATGAGCATTTTGAGGCTGTTTTTAACGCAGTATTGGCAACGCAGGTAGTTTTTCAACGGCCTGCGAAGGAGTAGCACCCATGGCACAGTTCAGCGTCAACGCCCAGCGTTTCGATCCGTACAAGAACTTCAAATTCCGCGTGAAGTGGGATGGCCGATACGTCGCCGGCATCAGCAAGGTCGGCGCGCTCAAGCGCAGCACCGAATTGGTCGAGCATCGTGAAGGCGGCGATCCCTCCGCCTCGCGCAAATCCCCAGGGCGCAGCAAGTTCGAGGCGATCTCCCTGGAGCGTGGCGTCACCCATGACACCGAGTTCGAGAAGTGGGCCAACAAGGTCTGGAACTTCGGCTCGGGGCTGGGCGCTGAGGTCTCGCTCAAGGACTTTCGCAAGGACCTGATCATCGAGGTCTACAACGAGGCCGGCCAACTGGCACTGGCCTACAAGGTGTTCCGCTGTTGGGTCTCCGAATACCAGGCGCTGCCGGATCTGGACGCCAACGCCAACGCGGTGGCCATTCAAACCATCAAGCTCGAGAACGAAGGCTGGGAGCGCGACTACGACGTCACCGAGCCGACCGAACCTAGCTTCACCGAGCCGGTTTGACCGCCATGGCCTCGCTCACCGCGGCGCAATTGCTCGAGCTGTGGGACCACGGCTCGCGGCGCCATCCGCTCGACCGCAGCTTGCTGCTGTTGACTCTGGCCGCGCCGGAACGGTCCGCCGACACCCTGGTCGAGCTGCCGCTCGGCGCATGCAACGCGGCGCTGATGCGCCTGCGCTGTGCGACCTTCGGCAACCGCCTGCCGGTATGGATGGACTGCCCGCACTGCGGCGAGCGCCTGGAATTCGAGCTCGATCCCCAGCAGCTGCCGCCGATGTACCCGCCGCCGGCGCACATTGAGGTCGACGGTTATCGCTTTCGCTGTCCAGCCAATCGCGACCTGTTCGAGGTAGCCGGCAGTGCCGACGTCGACCACGCCGCCCGACGCCTGCTGCTTGGTTGTGCGGACGCCGGCACCGCACTACCGGATGACGAACAGGCATTGCAGGAGTTGCTCGCCACCGTGGAAACAGCGCTGGAAGCGGCCGACCCCTGGGCCGATCTGTCGCTGGATTTCGATTGCCCCGCCTGCGAGCGCAGCGCCAGCGCGAGCTTCGATGTGAGCCACTACCTATGGGAAGAAATCGACGGCCAGGCGCGACAACTGCTCGATGAGGTGCACCTGCTGGCCCAGGCCTATGGCTGGAGCGAGCCGGAGATTCTCGCCCTGAGCGCATCGCGCCGCTCGGCCTACCTGGCGCGGGTGAGCCCATGAGCGGCCTGTTCCAACGCCTTGCCGGGCGCGCCTTGGGCCAGCCCGGTGCCACGCAGCTGCACGCCCCGGCCCGCTTGCCGTACCAGGCGGCGCCCGCCGGCTTGGTCGAGCCCCCAGCACCCTGGTCCACCGAAGCCCAGCCAACCGCCAGCGCGTCGCTAGTGCAAAGCCAGGCGGTGCAGCAGCACGGCTTGCAACAGCAGGCTTCGCAACCTCAGCCATCGCCGCACTTGGCGCCACCGCAGGTCGCCCCTGGCCGGCCCCGTCCACAGGCGTCGAAGGCGATCGACACAGGAACCCTGCCCGAGAGCGCAGCGGCTCCCGAACAAACCGCCACCCTGCCGGCTGGTCTTGAGCTCCCAGTCGAGTCGCCGCCACGCTTCCAGCCGGCCGAGCCATCTCGAGCAAGCAGCGGTGTTCAGAATGCCACCGCGCAAGCTGCGCCCTTCGTAGTCACAGCGCCGCAGCCGGAACCGCTGTTTCAGCCCTTTGCCGATAGCGCACCGACGCCTGCCGCTTCCAGGCGCTCGGCAACCGCTTCCCCATCGTTTTCTGGAATGCCGGAACGGGCGAGCGCATCGCCCTCACTGCCCGAAGCCGTGCTACCCCCTGCCCCGTTTTTGGCGCCCAGGTATTCCCCGCCAAGCGCAGGGCCTGCCGAGCGGGCGCGCGAGCCGGACGAAGTGCACGTGCATATCGGCCGCATCGAAATCACCGCCGTGCAGCCGCCCGCTCCGGCCAAACGGGTTAGCCGCAAGGGCCAGGCGCCGCTGTCGCTGGACGACTACCTGGCGCGGCGCAAGGGGGATGGCGCATGAGTACCGCCCTGGCCATCGCCGGCGTCACCGCCGTGCTGCGCGACCGCCTCAACGACGGGCTGGTCAACCACAACGTCGCCGGCCTGCTCGGCAGCACCGTGAGCGTCAGTGTGCTCGCGCCCGACCGCGTGGTGCCAGCCGATGGCACCGAGTCGAGTCAGCTCAACCTGTTCCTCTACCAGGTGATGCCCAACGCCAGTTGGCGCAACGAAGGCCTGCCGGCCCATGACTCCAGCGGTCGCCAACGCCTGAGCAATCCGCCGCTGGCGCTCGACCTGTTCTACCTGATCTCCGCCTACAGCGGCGGCGACCTGCATGCCGAAATCCTGCTCGGCTATGCCATGCAACTGATGCATGAATTTCCCGTGCTGACCCGCGACATGGTGCGCACCGCGCTGACGCCGTCGCCGGATGTCGGCGTGGTGCTGCCGCCGGCCCTGCGCGCGCTGGCCGATTGCGGCCTGGCGGACCAACTCGAACTGCTGCGTATCACCCCGCAAACCCTCGGCACCGAGGAAAGCTCCAAGCTCTGGTCGGCCACCCAGTCGAGCTTTCGCCCGACCGCGGCCTATCAGGTGTCGCTGGTATTGATCGAAGCCACCCAGCCGACCCGCACGCCGCTGCCGGTGCTGTCGCGTGGCGAGGTCAATCCCGTTTCCGGCCGCGAACGCGGCGTGGTGGTCGGCCCCAGCCTGATTCCCGCCTTGCCCGCGATCGAGGCGATCCTGCCAGCGGGTGGCCAGCCGGTGGCGCGGCTGGGTGAAACCATCGTATTGCGTGGCCATCACCTCAACGGCGGTTCGCGGCAGGTGCTGCTCAACAGCGAGCGCTTCGATATAGAAGAAGCGCTCGCCGCCAGTGGGCCGGACAGCGGAGAACGCATGGAGCTGGTGATTCCCCTGGCGCGCAGTGCCGACTTTCCGGTGGGCATTTACGAAGCCGCTGCGCGCCTGGTGATGCCGGGCGAAACCCAGCCGCGTAGCAGCAATCGCCTGGGCTTCACCCTCGCCCCGAGCATCAGCAACCTACCGCAGAATGTGGTGCGCAACGGCGATGGCGATGCGTTGGTGAACATCGACTTCACCCCTGAGCTGCGTCCCGGCCAGCGCGCCACCCTGCTGGTCGGCCAACAGGAAGTGCTGCCGCAAAGCTTTGCCGCGCCGACCGCCACGCTGGACTTCCTGATCGTCGACGCCGAGCCCGGCGACTACCTGATCCGCCTGCGCATCGATGGCATCGACAGCCCCATCGTCGATTACGCCAGCACGCCGCCGACCTTTTTCAACCAGCGGCTGACCATCACATGAACGCGCCGGCCGATCTCGATTGGGCAACCGCCAACCAGCAACTGCTGGTGGCGGAATTCGCCCGCCTGCGCGCGCTGCTCGGCGACGGCGATGCCGCGCAGAGCCAGGCCAGGGTCGAGAGCTTGCGCAACGACATGCGCGAGCCGGCGTCCATTGACCGGCTCTGCCAGTTGTTCGAACTGAGCACATTCGAGCGTGAGCTGCTGCTGCTTGTCGCCGGCGTCGAAATGGATGCGCGCATCGCCCAGCTTTGTGGCCAGGCCGACTCGCAGCCGGGGCGCAACTGGGCGACCTTCGGCCTGGCCCTGTCGATACTGCCCGAGGCCCACTGGAGTGCGCTGGCGCCGCCGGAACCGCTGCGCCGCTGGAAACTGCTGGAACTCGACGACGACCTCGGCCTCACCAGCGCGCGCCTGCGCCTGGACGAGCGCGTGCTGCACTTTATCGGCGGCCTCAACTACCTCGACCACCGCCTGCATGCGCTGCTCGAACCGGTGCCCGCGCCCGGTTTCATGTGCCAGGCGCATATCCGCGCCGCCGACGCCGCGCTGGCCCAGCTGCAACGCCGCCGCGAGCGTTTGCCGGCCATTCTGCTGAGCGGCGACGACGAGTCGGGCCAGCAGGATGTCGCCGCGCTTGTCGCTCAGCGCTTGGAAGTGGTGCTGTTCCGCCTGCGTGCCGGCGATATCCCGACCACGGTGCAGGAACAGGCCGCGCTGGCCACCCTATGGATGCGCGAAGCCGCCCTGCTGGGCGGGGCGCTGTTGATTACCCAGGAGGATGGCGACGGCAAGGCCTGGCTGCCGTTCACCGCCCGCGTCGACGGGCTGCTGATCGTCGCCGGCCGTGCGCTGCCGGCACTGGATGGCGAACCCTTGATCGTGGACAGGCCGGATACCCAGGAGCAACGTCGCCTGTGGCGCGAGGCACTGGGCGACAGAGCCAGCGGCCTGGGCCCGTTACTCGACACCCTGGCCAGCCAGTACCGCCTGAGCGCCCGGCGCATCGCCGCCATCGTGACGCGCCTGGGCGACGAGGACGACGCCAGCGCCGCCGCCCTGTTGCACCGCAGTTGCCGCGGCACTGCGACCCTCGGCGAGCTGGCCCGGGTCATCGAACCACGGGCCGCCTGGGAGGATTTGGTATTGCCCGAAGCGCAGCGGCAGACCCTGCAGCAGATCGCCGTGCACGCCCGCCATCGCCTCACCGTGCACCACGACTGGGGCTTCGCCGACAAAGGCGCGCGGGGCCTGGGCATCGCCACGCTGTTCTGGGGCGACTCGGGTACCGGCAAAACCCTGGCCGCCGAGGTGCTGGCCAATACCCTCGGGCTGGCCCTGTACCGCATAGACCTGTCGGCGGTGGTGAGCAAATACATCGGCGAAACCGAGAAGAACCTGCGCAAGGTATTCGACGATGCCGAAGCCGTGGGCGCGATCCTGCTGTTCGACGAGGCCGACGCGCTGTTCGGCAAACGCAGCGAGGTCAAGGACAGCCACGACCGCTACGCCAACATCGAGGTCAGCTACCTGCTGCAACGCATGGAGACCTATCGCGGCCTGGCGATTCTCACCACCAACCACAAGGCCGCGTTGGATTCCGCCTTCTCGCGCCGGCTACGCTTCGTCGTGCACTTCCCATTTCCCGACGAGGCCCAGCGCGAAGCGCTGTGGCGCGGCGTGTTTCCCTCCGCCATGCCACGGGAAACTCTCGATTTCCCCCGCCTCGCCCGTCTGGCCGTGCCTGGCGGCACCATTCGCAACGTCGCCCTGACGGCGGCCTTTCTCGCCGCCGAGGCCGGGACGCCCGTCGGCATGGCCCACCTGCTGCGCGCCGCGCATCTGGAAGCCTCCAAGCGTGACAAGCCGATATCCGACGCGGAAACACGGGGGTGGGTATGAGCCGCATCGTGCTGCATATCGACCGCCTGGTGCTGCGCGGCATCGACCCGCATGACGCAGAGGCGCTGTCCCGCGCCGTGCAGACCGAGCTGCAGCGCCTGTTCGCCGAACCGGGAAGCGCCACGGCGCTGGCCGCCAGCGGCAACCGGGCGCGGGTTTCCAGCGCCGATGTGCGCCTGCCGGCCGGCGGCAACGACCGCGCGCTGGGCCGGGCGATTGCCACGGGCGTGGACCGAGGGCTGCGGCCATGAGCAGTCACGCGCCCTTGCAAAGCGCCCAGGCGCGCGCCAATAACAGCAGCGGCGGCGACGTTCTGTTGCAGCGCAAATGCGCCTGCGGCGGCGCCGCGGGCCGCTCGGGCGAATGCAGCAAATGCCGCGACGAGAAGCAGCAAGGCCTGCAAGCCAGGCTTGCCATGGGCGCCAGCCACGCCCCCCTGGAACAGGAAGCCGACAACGCCGCCGCCCAGGTGATGCGCAGCGGCCATGCCGAGATCGGCGCCAACGCCGTGCCGCCTCGGCTCAGCCGCCGCAGTACTGGCGATGGCGGCGCGCCCGACGCAGTGCCGAGCAGCGTCCAGCGGACTCTGGCTGGCACGGGCGCCCCACTGCCCGACACGGCCAGATCGTTCTTCGAACCGCGCTTCGGTCACGATTTCGCCAACGTGCAGGTCCACCACAACGCGCAAGCCGCGCGCTCCGCGGCGGATGTCGATGCCCACGCCTATACGGTCGGCCGGCATATCGTCTTCGGCCAGGGCCGCTATGCGCCGGACTCTCATACCGGCCGCGAACTGCTCGCCCACGAACTGGCCCACGTCGTCCAGCAAGGCGCCGATGGCCCGCACTCAAGGGCATCGGGCTCGCGCCTGCAACGCCGGGCGATCCATAGCGGCAATATTCTTTATGAAGGGACCTGCGAGCATCTCGCCTGTAACTCCAGGTGGGCCTGCGAGGACAACGAAAATGGCGTCGCCTGCCCGGACGGCACGCGCAACGCCCACTCAGAGACCGGCAAGAAGTACCGCCCGCTGTTCACCTGCGACACCAACTGCGAGAACAACCAGAGCTGCTCGGACAGCGGCAACTGGATGGCTATTCCGCACGAACGCTTCACGCGTGGCAAATGTGGCCAGGACCTGGTCATCTGCGCCAACGGCCACTCCACCCACGCCAGCGTCAGGGATCGCTCGATCGGCGAGCACTGGGAAGTCAGCCCCGGTATCACCGACAGCCTTGGCGTGGCGCGTGGCACCTTTACCGGCTCCATCTACGGCTCCGAAAGCGACGCGGAATTCCTCCGCGATTCACGCTGCCGCTCGGCCGAGTCCGATAGCGAGAGCGGCGGAGGCGATGGTGGCGGTGGCGGTGGCGGAGAAGCGGAAGGCGGCGCCGATACGCCGAGCAAGAATGCAGGCGCCAAGCAGGAAGCGGGTGCCGACGAGGCAGGCGGCTCCGGCACGGGTGCGCGCAGGGTGTTTGCCCTGACCTTCGACGATGGGCCGCACTCGGCGGCGTTGGGCGGCGGTGCCAACCGCACCGAGAATGTGCTGGATGCCCTGCAGAGCAAAGGCGCCAAGGCCGGTTTCTTTATCCAGGCCCACGCCCTGAGCGGCGAAGGTCGCCCGCTGCGCGGTGATACCCCGTCGGGCCGGGCACTGATCCGTCGCATGCGCGCCGACGGCCATGCCATCGGCATCCACACCGGCGGCACCACGGACCACGAAGCACATACGACTGCGCAGGCCGCGGGGCGTTTGCGCGGCGAACTGGAAAGCGCCCGCACCTTTATCCGCGACACCACCGCCAGCGATGACCAGGCGGGCCTGGAAACCACCCTGGTGCGGCCACCCTTCGGCCGTTCCAACGAGGCCGTCAGGCAGACCTACACCGACCTCGGCCTGACCAATCTGCTCTGGGATATCGACGGCGACCCCGGTGGGGAAATGTCCCTGGACGAATTGAAAGCCCAGGTCGGCAGCGGCATTCGGCGCGTGGCGGGCAATCGCTGGCGGGTCACAACGCCGTCGGCGCCGAAGATAGTCGTGCTCTACCACGACATCCGCCGCGGCACCTCGACGCATATCGGCGCGGTGATCGAACACATCAAACAGATCACGCGGGATGTCGACGGCTCGACCGCCGCATTCGAGCGACCTTGAACCTTCTGAAAGGCAACGGTGAACGCGATGGGATCATGTAGCCAGTCAGCCAAATGCAACCAGTGCGACAGTTGCCGCAAACAGAACACCGGCGCCGCCTTTCGCCCGTTCCGCGAGTCGAACCGCAGCAGCGGCGGCCTGAGCCAAGGCCAACGTCAGCGCCTGGAAAGCGAAGCCGATCAGATGGCCGAGCGCTTTATGCAGTCGCGTTCGTCGTCCGCCGTGGCCAAACCCTTCGCCGGCCTGCCGGCACGTCTGTCGAGTGCACGGCAAGGCCAGGTGCAGAAGAAGGCCTTGCCACTCAGCAGCGCGCCGCAAACGGTGTTGATGCAAAGCGCCGACGAGGAAAAAGCGCCGGACAGCGCCGCGCCAACGGAACTCAAGGGCAGCGGCACCGTCGACGAAACCGCGGAAAGCAATGTCGGCGAACCGAGCAACGGCAGCGAGGCGCCCAGGGAAGGCGAAGAGGTAATGACCAAGCGCGGCGACAACCGGGTGGCGCCGGTGGCGCACGAACCTTCGATCAGCAGTGGCGGTGGTGCCCTGCCCGCATCGACCCAGCGGGAAATGGGCAGTTTCTTCGGCCGGGACTTTTCCAGCGTGCGCATCCATAACGACGCCCACGCGCACCAGTACACCCGCAGCATCGGCGCGTTGGCGGCGACCCGCAGCAACCACATCTACTTGTCCGACCGCATCGACTCCAGCCGCTACACGCCGCTACTGGCCCACGAACTGACCCACGTGGTGCAGCAGGATCGCGCACCCCGGCTTGGCCAGGGCTCCAGCCGGTCCACTCATAGCGCACCGCCAAATATCTCGCGCGCGCCGATTGGCTGGCAGCTGTACCAGGAAACCATCTGCGCTGGCGAAGTCAACGAGCACGCCAGCACCCAGCCCAGGGACTTCCCCGCCACCTATATCAGCCAGATCAACGTCTCGCTGACCGACCAGAAGGTCACCCTCGACTGGACCGGGCCGAGTGTCGCCGAAGCCGAGGAGATGGTGCAGCGGGTCACCGTCGACGGTGTGATTAACTGCTCGACCGGCGCCGGGGTGACAGGCCAGACCAGTTGCAACGACCCGGCCCACAGCCGCAGCAGCGGCAGCTGTTGCACGCCCATCGGCACCTTCACCCTCGGTGCGCAGAGCTGCGTCACCTCCAAGCTGGGCTTGCAGAACTTCAGCGGCTTCCAGCGTTCCGGAGTCGGTTTCCATTACTACCCCAGCGTGCCAAACCATCCGGCGTCCCATGGCTGCGTGCGGCTGCACCGCGGCGCCTCGCAGATCATCTTCGACAGCGCCCGGCCAAACCACACCACCGTCGTGGTCAGCGGCAGTTTCGCCAGCAGTTACTCCCGTCACAGCAGTTGTTCCTGATGCACAACCGTGGGCACATCGCAGGAGCGCGAACCATGAACAGCAACGCAGCAACAATGGACCTTGGGGGCAGAGCATGAGCACGCTGCTCAGTTCGCCCCGCCTGATCAAAGCCGGCCTGGTACTGATCGATCCGCAATCGGCCAAGGTGCGCCGGGTGATCGCGCTGCAATACAACCCGGAGAAGCTCACCCGCAGCCTGCAGGTACAGGGCGCCGGGGACGGCGCCGAGCGTTCCGAGGCGTTGCGCCTCAAAGGCCCGGCGGTGGAAACCTTTCAGTTGGAAGTGCAGATCGACGCCGCCGATCAGCTGGAGTTTCCCGCGCAGCACAAGGCGGTGGTCGAGGTCGGCATCGCGCCGCAGTTGGCGATTCTCGAATCGCTGGTCAACCCCGCCGCCGCCGACCTGCTCGCCAACAGGGCGCTGGCCGCGGCCGGCACCCTGGAGATCGCGCCCATGGAGTCGTCCCTGGCGCTGTTCGTCTGGGGCGCCAATCGCATCGCCCCGGTGCGGGTCACCGATTTTTCCATCAGCGAGGAAGCCTTCGACCCCCGCCTCAACCCGATCAACGCCACCTGCAATCTCGGCCTGCGCGTGCTCTCGGTCGATGACCTCGGCTTCGAGCACAAGGGCGGCGGGCTGTTTATGGCCTATCTACAATCGCGCGAGAAGCTGGCGGCCCGGGCGGCGACCTTCGGCTTCGACGCCCTTGGCATCGGAGGCTTGCCATGACCGATCCGCTCAAGGCCTTTATGCAGGCCAACGCCCTCACCGCCCCGGCCTTCGCCCCGGACAGCCGCTACCACGGCCTGGACATCGCCCAGTGGACCCGCGCCGACGGCGAAACCCTGAGCTATGTGCGACGCCGTTTCATTCCGCCGCCGGAGAATTTCTCCAGCCTCAGCGAGCACCGCATCGAGGTCGGCGACCGCCTGGACAACCTGGCCGCCCGCTACCTCGGCGATCCGCAGCAGTATTGGCGCCTGTGCGACGGCAACGGCGCGATCCGCCCGCAGGAACTGACCGACAGCATCGGCCGGCGCCTGCGCATCACCCTGCCCGAAGGTGTGCCGGGAGGCTCCGATGAGTAACGCCGTGCACCTGACCCTGTTGATCGGGCCGATCATTCCGCTGCCGGTCCCGGCGATGCTGATCGATGCCCTCGAAGAAGCCCGGGTGACCAGCAGCGCCACAGGCGCCAGCGGTTTCCAGCTGCGCTTCAAGATCAACAGCAAGTCGGAGCTCAACACCCTGTTCCTGATCGCCGTCGGCAACAACACCAGCGTCGGCACGCCGCCGCTGCGGGTGGTGCTGATCGTCACCCTGGAGGGTCGGCCGCAGCCGCTGTTCGACGGCGTGGTCACCAATGTCGAGGTGCAGGCCGGGCAGAACAACCAGCCCGGCAGCATCACCATCACCGGCGAGGACCTGACCAAGGTGATGGACCTTATCGACTTCTCCGGGCTGCCCTACCCGGCCATGCCCATCGCCGCGCGGGTGGCGTTGATCTGCGCGAAATACGCCGCCTTCGGCATCATCCCGCTGCCGATCCCCGAGCTGTTTCTCGATGTGCCTATCCCCATCGAGCGCATTCCCGCGCAACAGGGCACGGACCTCGCCTATATCCGCCAACTGGCCGAGGAAGTCGGCCATGTGTTCTACATCGAACCGGGCGAGGCGCCGCTGACCAACATCGCCTACTTCGGCCCGGAAATTAAGGTCGGCATACCGCAGCCGGCGCTGAACATCGATATGGACGCGCACACCAATGTCGAGTCGCTGAATTTCAGCTTCGACCCGACCAAGGGCGTGCTGCCCATCGTGTTCATCCAGAACCAGATGACCCGGGTGCCGATCCCGATTCCGATTCCCAACCTCAATCCGTTGCAGCCCCCGCTGGGCCTGCTGTCCACGCCACTGGCCAATCTCAAGATCATGAAGAACACGGCCAAGATGAACCCCATGCAGGCAATCATGGCCGGGCTTGGCGAGGCGAAGAAATCCCAGGACGCGGTGAGCGCCAATGGCAGCCTCGATGTGCTGCGTTACGGGCGCATCCTCAAGCCGCGCCGGCTGGTCGGTGTGCGCGGTGCCGGTATCGCCTACGACGGCCTCTACTACGTCGACAGCGTCACCAGCACCCTCGGTCGCGGCAAGTTCAGCCAGAGCTTCAACCTGACTCGCAACGGCCTGATCTCCATCACTCCGACGGTGCCCGCATGAGCCAGCAACGCTACTACGGTAAATACCGCGGCATGGTGTTGAACAATATCGACCCCATGCAGCAAGGCCGCCTGCAGGTGCAGGTGCCGGATGTCGCCGGCCTGGTGCCGGCCAGCTGGGCGATGCCCTGCGTGCCGATTGCCGGCATCCAGAACGGCATGGTGGCGCTACCGATGATCGGCTCCGGGGTCTGGGTGGAGTTCGAACAGGGCAATCCGGACTTTCCGATCTGGGTCGGCTGTTTCTGGGGCAGCGCCGCGGAAATCCCGGCGCTGGCCCTGGCCACCCCGCCGGGGCTGTCGGCGATCACCCTGCAAACGCCGCTGCAGAACGGCCTGACCATCTCCGATCTGCCCGGTCCCACCGGCGGCATCATGCTCAAGAGCGCCACCGGCGCGACGCTGATCGTCAACGACACCGGCATTTATATCCAGAACGGCAAGGGCGCCATGATCACCCTGGTGGGTCCGACCGTGACCATCAACAACGGTGCGCTCACGGTGATCTAGTTCCAGGCACAGGAGGGATTTCTGATATGCCCATTCATCGACAGCCCACGCGGTACGGCAACACCGGCCCTCGCACGGGGAGGTCCTGATATGCCCGGTCCTCTGCTGCACGTCGGCGCCACCGTGCTCTGTGCCCATGGTGGTAGCGCCACGCCGACCGCGCCCAACCCGCGGGTGCTGGTCAGCGGCCAGCCGACCGTGCTGATGAGCGCGCCCTATGTGATCGCCGGCTGCCCCTTCAATGTGTCCGGCAGCCCGGTGCCCTGTATTACCGGGCAGTGGGTGGTGGCCGCGACCCGGGTGCTTTCCAACGGCCAACCGCTGGTGCTGATGGACAGCCAGGCGGTGAGTGCGCCCAACGGCACGCCGCTGCTGCCAACGGCGGCACAAACACGCGTGATCGGGAGCTGACCATGACCCTACGCCTGCATTTTCCCTATGGCTTCGATGGCCGCGGCCGTACCCGCGATGCGGACGAGGATGTCTGGATTCGCGGCCTGATCGAACAGGTTTTATTCACCGCGCCGGGCGAACGGGTAATGCGCCCGGACTTCGGCAGCGGCCTGCGCGAACTGGTGTTCGCGCCCAACAGCCCGGAGCTGGCGGCCACCACCCAGTTCCTCGTACAGGCCGCCCTTCAGCAATGGCTGGCCGAGCTGATCGACGTCGAAGGGGTGTCGGTCAGCGCCGTCGAGGCGCGCCTGACGGTGGCCGTGCAGTACCGCATCCGGCGCAGCAATACCCGTCATGAGAACACCTTCGTGCAAGGCGGTGCGCCATGATCTACAGCTGCTGCGAAGAGAACCGCCGTGCCCTGGTGGATGCCCACGCCACCCTCAACGGCATCGACTACCTGGAAGTGCTCGACCTCGACGCCCCCGCCGGCAGCCCGCGCCAACGCACGCTGCTGGTGCGCCTGCTGAAACCGGTGCCGGCCGGGCTCAGCCGCGACAACCTGCGCATCAGCGGCGGCGAGCGCATCCGCCAGGTCGGCATTCAGTGGGTCGGCATCGCCAGCACGCCGCCCGCCGAGGCCACGCCGGCCGAGCAGGCGCTGTTCGCCGGCCTGCCGCAGGCCGACCAGGTGCTGGTGGTGCGCACCGACAGCGAGGGCGACCATTCTCTGTATCGCCTGCACCTGTTGCAGACCGGCCCTGGCGAGGTGCCGCTGGCGGACTTCGACCCGCGGCTGTCGGCCGTCGACTTCGCCTTCAAGGTCGAATGCCCCAGCGACTTCGAC
>NZ_CAMPHI010000027.1 GCF_946885955.1 uncultured Pseudomonas sp. | reverse complement strand
CGCCTGGGCGAACTCAAGCCACGCCTGCTGGTACTGCAGTTCGGCGGCGCCGCCGGCACCCTGGCGGCGCTCGGTGAGCAGGCCTGGCCGGTGAGCGAGGCGCTGGCCGAGGAATTGGGCCTGGGCTTGCCGGAGCAGCCCTGGCACAGCCAGCGCGACCGTCTGGTGGAGTTCGCCGCGTTGCTCGGTCTGATCGCCGGCAGCCTGGGCAAGCTGGGGCGCGATCTGAGTCTGCTGATGCAGACCGATGTCGGCGAGGTGTTCGAGCCCTCGGCGCCGGGCAAGGGCGGTTCCTCGACCATGCCGCACAAGCGCAATCCGGTCGGCGCGGCGGTGTTGATCGCCGCCGCCACCCGCGCCCCTGGGCTGGTTTCGACGATGCTGGCGGCCATGCCCCAGGAGCACGAGCGCAGCCTGGGCCTGTGGCACGCCGAGTGGGAAACCCTGCCGCAACTCTGCTGCCTGGTTTCCGGCGCCCTGCAACAGGCGCTGCTCGCGGTGCCCGGCCTGGAGGTGGACGCCGCGCGTATGCGCAGCAACCTCGACCTGACCCAGGGCCTGGTACTGGCCGAGGCGGTGAGCATCGCCCTGGCCCAGCGCATCGGTCGCGACAACGCTCATCACCTGATCGAACAATGCTGTCGCCAGGCGCTTGCCGAGCGCCGCCATCTGCGCGCGGTGCTTGGCGATAACGCCGAAGTTGGCGCCCAGTTGAGTGCCGAAGAACTGGATCGCCTGCTCGATCCCGCCCATTACCTGGGCCAGGCGCGCCGCTGGGTCGCCCGCGCCCTGGCTGAACACCGTGCCTTATCTATCTGAAGGAGTTTTCCGTGCCCTTTGTCCACCTCGCTGACGGCGACTTGCATTACCAACTCGAAGGCCCGGCCGGTGCGCCAGTGCTGGTGCTGTCCAATTCCCTGGGCACCGATCTGGGCATGTGGGACGTGCAGACGCCGGCCTTTACCGAGCACTTCCAGGTACTGCGCTACGACACCCGAGGTCATGGCCGGTCGCTGGTGAGCGAAGGCCCCTACAGCATCGAGCAGAACGGCCGCGATGTGCTGGCGCTGCTCGATGCCCTGGATATTCCCAGCGCCAGTTTCTGCGGCCTGTCCATGGGCGGGCTGATCGGCCAGTGGCTGGCGATCAATGCTCCGGCACGTATCGAGCGCCTGGTGCTGTGCAATACCGCGGCGAAGATCGGTAGCCCCGAGGTGTGGAACCCGCGTATCGATACGGTGCTGAGCGGCGGTGCGCAGGCGATGCGCGATCTGCGTGATGCCTCCATTTCCCGTTGGTTCACCGCGGAGTTCGCCAGCACCCAGCCGGCCAAGGTCGAGCCCATCGTCGACATGCTGGCGCAGACCTCATCACAGGGTTATGTCGCCAATTGCGCGGCGATACGCGATGCCGATTTCCGCGAGCAACTTGCAGCCATCGCCGCGCCGACCCTGATCGTCTGTGGCAGCGCCGACCCGGTGACTACCCCGGCCGATGGCCGTTTTATCGCCGAGCGCATCGCCAATGCCGCGCTGATCGAGCTGCCAGCCGCGCACCTGTCCAATGTCGAGGCCAGCGCGGACTTTACCCAGGCGCTGCTGGATTTTCTTATCGCGTGAATTGACCAAACGTAGGATGGGTTGAGCGCAGCGATACCCATCGCCTTCCATCCATGGAGCCTGAAATGGACGAGAAACAACGCTACGAAGCCGGCATGCAGGTACGCCGCGCGGTGCTCGGCGATGCCCATGTCGACCGCAGCCTGCAGCACATCACGCCGTTCAACGAAGAGTTCCAGGACATGATCACCCGTCACGCCTGGGGCGATATCTGGACCCGTCCCGGTCTGTCGCGGCACACCCGCAGCCTGATCACCATCGCCATGCTGATCGGCATGAACCGCGAAGGCGAACTCAGGCTGCACCTGCGCGCGGCGAAGAACAACGGCGTGACCCGCGACGAGATCAAGGAGGTGCTGATGCACAGCGCGATCTACTGCGGCATCCCGGCAGCCAACGCCAGCTTCCACCTGGCCGAAGAGGTGTGGAGCGAGCTGGGTGTGGAGTCCGCTACTTAGCCGACGGTTGATAAAGCCGGGTGACAGGCAGGGCAGCCCCTGCCTGGGTTGGCATCAGTCGGCACTCTGCGGCGGATTGCGCATACCCTCGAAGATCAACCGAGTAGTGCGTCGCACCTGCTGGCGGTGGGCTTCGAAGTTGGGCTCGTCGGTCTGGGTCAGGCGCAGCAACTGCAGGTGTGAGTAGTCGTTGAGGAGGAAGGCGGCCAGGTCGACGTCCAGGTCGGGACGTAGCGCGCCGCGGCCCTGCATGTCGCGCAGCAGGTTGGCGATTTCCGCCTGCAGGCCGGCGTTTATTTGCCGGTAAGCCTCCGGCAGGCCGTCGCTGCCGCCACCCAATATCAGCGGCAGCAGCTCGCGCCAGAGCGCTGGCGGCAACATCTCCAAGGCATAACCGACGATCAGTTGCTCCAGATGGCAGAGGGCGTCGACCGGGTCGTCGAAGCTCAGGCCAGCCTGGCGGGTGTCGAAGATGGCGCGGCGATCCGCTTCCTTGAGCATCTCCAGGATGATTTCCTGCTTGCTGCCGAAGTACTTGAACACGGTGGGTGCAGACACGCCGGCGACCTTGGCGATTTGCTCAACCGTGGTGTTCTGAAAGCCCTGGCTCTGAAACAGATCGATGGCGGCTTTGGCGATGGCCTGGCGGCGCATTTCCTTTTGACGTTCACGCAGTCCGCTCACGGCTGCTCCTCAATTACGGGTCGATGGCTAGGATCATAGCGGCGAACACTTTCCAAAGTAAAATATTTTATTGACTAAAGAATTTAATCTGATTAATTATGTTCCTGCATCTGCTCCAACGCAGAGTCATATTCAGGATCAGTCAGATGAGTCAGACCGCCGCCATATCGCTTGCCCTTCGCTACGCCGAGGCCCACCAGGCCATTTCCGCGGAGGCTTGTGCACCGTCATTGATGAAAGGATTCCCGGCCGTGCCGGGCGAACGCGTGACGTGGGACAACTGGATGCAGCCGCCTTTCAACCGCTGGGGTTTCCGTAATCTGGCGCGGTTGCGCCCATCGATAGACATTGAAGCCGGTGGTGCGGCCGGCGTTCTGCGTGAGGCGCCGCTGCCTCTTGGCCAGGTGCACTTCGACAGCGTCTGCAAGCTCTCGGTGAGCGTCGACGAGCACCTGCAGGCTAGTCATACCGACGCTTTCCTCGTGCTGCGGCAGGATGAGGTGCTGTTCGAGCGCTACTTCAACGGTCAGCGTCCGCAGGATCGGCACATCATGTTTTCGGTGACCAAGTCACTGATCGGCGTCTTGGGTGAGCAACTGGTGTCCGAGGGCGTGCTCGATCCGACGGCTCTGGCCACACACTACGTCCCCGAGCTGACGGGCAGCGCTTTTGGCGACGCCAGCGTGCGCCAATTGTTCGATATGGCGGTGGGAATCGAATACGGCGAGGTCTACGACGATCCCGCTTCGGAAAGCTCGCAGTACGGCTATGCCTGTGGCTTCCAGCCGGCACCGGGGCAGTACGCGCAATTCGAATCGCTCTACCAGTACCTGCCATCGTTGCGTAAGCGCGGCGAACATGGCGGTTTCTTCCATTACGTGACGGCGACCACCGAGGCGCTGGCCTGGGTGATGGAGCGCGCTTGCGGCAAGCCGTGCTCGGACTTGCTGGAGAACATCTGGCGGCAGCTGGGTTGCCAGCGCGATGGCTACTTCATGGCCGACCCCTGGGGGCGCAACGTGGCTGGTGCCGGCTTCAGCGCCACTCTGCGCGACATGGGGCGCTTCGGCCGGTTGTTGGCCAACCGCGGTCGCCACAACGGCCAGCAATTGCTGCCGGCCGACGCCATCGAGCGTATCGCCCGCGGCGGCGATCCGGCGATCTACGCGGCCAATGCCGAGTTCTCGCAGTGGGCGCCAGGCGCCTCGTATCGCAGCCAGTGGTACCTGTTCAACGATCACAGCCAGGCGCTCATGGCCTGTGGCATTCACGGCCAGTACCTGTTTGTCGATCTGCCCTCGCAGGTGGTGATCGTCAAGCAATCGTCGCTGCCGGCGGCGGTAACCGACATGGACGCCGACAGCGTGCGGATGCTCAGAGCCATAGCCGCGCACCTGAGCCAATAACGCCTATTTCAATAACGCGAGCCTGCTTGCGACCACGCCCGCTGCGGCGGGCAACTGGCGATGCAGCGCATCGTCCTTGACTGCCCTGTAACACAACAACAAGCACACAGGAGCTATATATGCATACCACCACGCGTTTCCCGGGCATGCTTTTCTTGCTCGGGCTTCCCCTCGCGAGCCCGATGGCTTTCGCCGGATACAGCTTCGAGGACGGCAACCTCTCGGGCGAGGTCAACCTGACCGCAGGGGCGGCTTCGATCTCCGCGCGCAATGTCAACTTCGGCAGCGGGCGCCTCGATCTGCGCAGCGGCACCAACGACGGCGGCAGTGTTGATTGGCAGGAGTTCTACCTCAAACCGGGAGCGACCCTGAAGTACAGGGTGAATGCGGACTTCGACCTGCTCGCGGGCGTGTCTGCCGTCGGCGCGACCACCGTCGGTGACGGTGATGCTGGCGGCTTTAGTCGTAGCTCGGATGGTGGGGTCGCCATAGAGGAGGCTTTTGCGGGCTTGCGCTCCGGCGAGTGGACGTTTACCGCAGGGCGTCAGAACTACATGATCGGCAATGGCTTCATCGTCATGGATGGCAACCTCGACCTGTTCGACGACGGCGCCTATTGGTTGGCGCCGCGAACGGCGTTCAGGGATTCGGCGATCCTCGCCTGGGATCACGAGGCGCTGCAGACGCAGGCATTCACGCTGCGTACCGACGATCACTTTGGCGACTTCCGCATGAGTGGTGCCAACCTGGACTACAACCTCGACGATCGGGTGACCCTCGGTGCCATGGCCATGAAGGTGGATTCGCTGGTCAGCAACGGCGCCGCCATGGCCAAGCGCGATGGTATGCAGGTCTACAACGTGCGCGCGCTGCGCGGCAAGGTTGCGGGGCTGCCGGCATTGACCCTCAATGCTGAGTACGCGCTGGAGCGGGGTAGCGGCGACGGCGTGGATTACGATGCCGATGCCTGGTACGCACAGGCCGACTACGCGTTCGATGCGCTGCCGCTGAAACCGCTGCTTGGTTACCGTTATGCGGTGTTTTCCGGTGACGACGACCTGAGCGACAGCCAGCAGAAAACCTGGGACCCGCTGAGCAAGGGGTTCATCGACTGGAGCACCTGGCTGGTCGGCGATGTGGTCGGCAACTATCTGCTGTTCAACAGCAACGAACGGGTACAGCAGTTCTCGATCAAGACCCAGCTAAGCGAAACCCTGACGCTGGGCGCCATTCACTACCAGTTCTGGTTGGATGAAAAGAACTTCCAGGGTGTCGCCGTCAGCGACCGACGTTTCGCCGACGAAAGCGTCGTCTACCTGGACTGGGCCGCAAGCCCGTCGTTCTTCACCTCGCTGTCCTACAACTGGGTCGATCCGAAGGCCGCCGCCAAGCAGGTATTCGGCGACGACAAGAACTTCAGTGCGCTGGAACTTTATTTCACCTACCGCTATTGAATGCCGCGCGCCGTCGAGGCATGTGGAGGAGAATTCCCGAATGAACAAGTATCTGCGTCAATCTGTACTGGGCTTTACCGTTGCCATGCTCGTCGCCGGCACCTGTGCGGCAGAGCCGCGTACGGTTCGCATCTACAACTGGATCGAGTACCTGCCACCGGCGGTGCTCAAAGACTTCGAGAGCGAAACCGGCATCCACCCGGTGCTGGATGTGTTCGATAGCGTGGAAACCCTGGAGTCCAAGCTGCTTACCGGCAACTCCGGCTACGATGTGGTATTTCCGGGCAGTTCCAACATCGGCAAGCTGATCGCCGCCGGCGCCTTCGAGCCGCTGGACCGAGGCAAATTGCCTAACTGGCAGCACCTCGACGCTCAGTTCATGACCACCCTTGAGGCGGCTGGCGACCAGGGCAATCGTTTCGTCGTGCCCTATCTGTGGGGCACGACGCTGATCGGCTATAACGTCGACAAGGTGCGGCAGGCGCTGGGCGCCGATGTGGCGATGGACTCCTGGGATGTCATCTTCAAGGAGGAGAACCTGTCCAAGTTGGCAAGCTGTGGCGTCGGTTTCCTCGATGCCCCCGGCGAGATAGTGCCGATCGCGCTGAATTACCAGGGACTCCCGCCCAACAGCCAGAACCGCGCGGACTACAAGCAGGCCGAGTCCCTGATGTTGAAGATCCGTCCGTACGTCACCTATTTCAACTCTTCCCGATATGGCATGGATATCGCCAATGGCGACATCTGCGTGGCAGTCGGCTGGTCCGGAGGTTTTGTCTTTGCCCAGCAACTGGCCGCCGCTGCGGGCAAGGGTGTGAAGGTGGAGATGGCCCTGCCCAAAGAGGGCGCGCCGATGTGGTCGGATGTCATGGCCGTGCCGGCGAAGGCGCCCCACGCCGAGGAAGCGCACGCGTTCATCAACTACATCTTGCGGCCGGAGGTAATCGCGCGGATCAGCAACCAGATCGGCTATCCGACGCCGAACAAGGATGCCGTCGAGCTTGTGAACCCGGAAATTCGCAGCGACCAGAGCCTGTATGCGTCCGATGCAGCACGCAAGACGTTGTTCCCGCTGACGCCTTTGCCCATGTCGATCGAACGGGTACGCACCCGCACCTGGACGACGATCAAGTCCGACCGCTGACTGGCCGGGCCCAGAACCAGGGTTCCGGGCCCTTGGCGTTCGTCATGAACAGCGTGACGGCGCCTGTCTTTTATCAAAAGGGCCCTGGCAGGTCGTTTTCAACGACCTGCCAGGGCGCACGCTGTCAGGGTCTGAACTGCTTGCTCTATGGCGGGCGCAGGCCTGCGACGGACGGCGTCTGCGGCCTACCGCTGGTAGAGGCGTCCAATAGCGAATTGGACTTCAGCCTGATCGAACATCTTGCTAAATGCTTTTAACCCGGCGCAGGGGCGAGTCTGGGCGAGGCTTGCTGTCTGGGTATAAGGTTATGTTTATTAATGTAATTTCATTTCCATTCATGCGAGGTGATCTCGCTACCTTGGTTTTCCTAGGTTTGAGCAGGGTTTGTGCCGGTATCATGCAGTTCGGAAAGGCATAAATTCGCAAATATAGTTAATTGACATAACTATATTTGCGGAGTAATTTTGCTTCCAGGCGCTAACAGCCATGACAAGAGGTGAGAGATGAGCAATTACGAAAACCGCTGGCAAACCGTCAAGGTCGAGCTCGAAGAGGGCATCGCCTGGGTGATTCTCAATCGCCCGGAAAAGCGCAACGCCATGAGCCCGACGCTGAACCGCGAAATGGTCGATGTGCTGGAAACCCTGGAGCAGGATCCGGCGGCCGGCGTGTTGGTGCTGACCGGCGCCGGCGAGGCCTGGACCGCGGGCATGGACCTGAAGGAATACTTCCGGGAAATCGACGCCGGCCCGGAAATTCTGCAAGAGAAGATCCGCCGCGAAGCTTCGCAATGGCAGTGGAAGCTGCTGCGCATGTACACCAAGCCGACCATCGCCATGGTCAATGGCTGGTGTTTCGGTGGCGGTTTCAGCCCGCTGGTGGCCTGCGACCTGGCGATCTGCGCCGACGAGGCGACCTTCGGTCTGTCGGAAATCAACTGGGGCATCCCGCCGGGCAACCTGGTCAGCAAGGCCATGGCCGATACCGTCGGCCACCGCCAGTCGCTGTACTACATCATGACCGGCAAGACTTTCGGCGGGCAGAAAGCCGCGGAGATGGGCCTGGTCAACGAGAGCGTGCCGTTGGCACAGCTGCGCGAAACCACCATTGAGCTGGCGCGCAACCTGTTGGAGAAAAACCCGGTGGTGCTGCGTGCGGCCAAGCATGGCTTCAAGCGTTGCCGCGAGCTGACCTGGGAGCAGAACGAGGATTACCTGTACGCCAAGCTCGACCAGTCGCGTTTGCTCGACAAGGAAGGTGGCCGCGAGCAGGGCATGAAGCAGTTCCTCGACGAGAAGAGCATCAAGCCCGGTTTGCAGGCCTACAAGCGCTAATGCGCCTACTGCGACCGCCTCCAGGCGCCCGCTGCTGACGTTGCGCTACGCAAAAGACGGGGTCATTTAGCTGACTAAACTCCCCCATCTTTCGCATAGCGCGCCTTGCCGCGAACGCCTGGAGACGCTCTCGCTACGGCGATTGATTTGAACAAGCACAACAAGAGGAATTCCCCATGTTCAAGGTGCCTTTGCTGATTGGCGGTGAGTCGCGACCGGCTGCCGATGGTCGTGTGTTCGAGCGCTGCAATCCGCTGACCGGAGAGGTCGTGTCGCGGGTCGCCGCCGCCACTTTGGAAGATGCAGATGCAGCGGTGGCAGCTGCTCAGGCGGCGTTTCCCGCCTGGGCCGCGTTGGCGCCCAACGAGCGACGCGCGCGTCTGCTCAAGGCTGCCGAGCAAATGGCGGCGCGGGCACCCGAATTCCTCGCACTGGCTGGTGAGACCGGGGCGATGGCCAACTGGTACGGCTTCAACGTGCACCTGGCCGCGAGCATGCTGCGAGAGGCGGCGGCGATGACCACGCAGATCTATGGCGAGGTGGTCCCCTCCGACGTGCCCGGCAGCTTCGCCATGGCCCTGCGCCAGCCTTGCGGCGTGGTGCTCGGCATCGCGCCCTGGAACGCGCCGGTGATCCTCGGCACCCGCGCCGTCGCCATGCCACTGGCCTGCGGCAATACCCTGGTGCTCAAGGCGTCGGAGCTGAGCCCGGCGCTGCATCGGCTGATCGGTCAGGTGCTGCATGATGCCGGCCTCGGCGATGGCGTGGTCAACGTGATCACTAACGCGCCGGAAGATGCGCCGGCCATAGTCGCCCGGCTGATCGCCAACCCGGCGGTGCGTCGGGTCAATTTCACTGGCTCCACCCATGTCGGGCGGATTATCGGCGAACTCTCGGCGCGGCACCTGAAGCCGGCGCTGCTGGAGCTGGGCGGCAAGGCGCCGCTACTGGTGCTGGACGATGCCGACCTGGACGCGGCGGTCGAAGCGGCGGCCTTCGGCGCCTACTTCAACCAGGGGCAGATCTGCATGTCCACCGAACGCCTGGTGGTCGATGCCAAGGTCGCCGATGCCTTCGTCGAGAAACTGGCGCAGAAGGCCGCGAGCCTGCGTGCCGGCGACCCGAACGACGCTGGCTCCGTGCTCGGTTCGCTGATCGATGCCTCGGCCGGGCAGCGGATCAAGGCGCTGGTCGACGATGCCCTGGCCAAGGGCGCGCGCCTGGTATGCGGCGGCCAGCTGGATGGCAGCATCATGCAGGCGACCCTGCTCGACGGCGTCACTCGGGATATGCGCCTATACCACGAGGAATCCTTCGGCCCGGTGGCGGTGGTGCTGCGCGGTGCGGGCGACGAGGAGCTTCTGCGCCTGGCCAACGATTCCGAGTTCGGCCTGTCGGCGGCGATCTTCAGTCGCGATGTGTCGCGCGCTCTGGTGCTGGCGCAGCGGGTCGAGTCGGGCATCTGCCATATCAATGGGCCGACCGTACACGACGAGGCGCAGATGCCGTTCGGCGGGGTCAAGGCCAGCGGCTACGGCAGCTTCGGCAGCAAGGCGTCGATCGACTTCTTCACCCAGTTGCGCTGGGTCACTATTCAGAACGGGCCGCGCCACTACCCGATCTGAAAACCTGATCAGGATCTGCTGCGCAGATCCTCAACAGGCAGCGGCACCATAAGAACAATCGGCTCGGGTCGGTCGCGCACCTCGGGTGTGGCGGTCGGGCGTCCGGCAATGCTTTGCTGAGGAGTTTTACAGGTGAATAGCCAATCCAGTGGTCGAGTCGAACCCGCCTACCGGCCGGTATCGATCGGCCAATCGGCGGTGCAACTGCGCCAGGTCGGGCAGGCGCTGTACATGCAGGCGGCCGAGCCGCTGCAGGCCTATCCGCAGCGCCTGCTCGAGCGCCTGCTGCGCTGGGCCGAGGAGCGTCCCGAGCAGACCTTTATCGCCCGCCGCTGTGCCGCCGGCGAATGGCAGCGCATCAGCTATGCCGAGATGCTCGGGCGGGTGCGCAGCATCGCCCAGCGCCTGCTGAGCTTCGATCTGTCGGTTGAGCGGCCGCTGTTGATCCTCTCCGGCAACGACTTGGAGCACCTGCAACTGGCCTGCGCGGCGATGTATATCGGCGTGCCCTATTGCCCGGTGTCGCCGGCCTATTCGCTGGTGGCCCAGGACTACACCAAGCTGCAGCACATCTGCGCGCTGTTGCAGCCGGGGCTGGTGTTCGCCGCTGACGGTCTGGCCTTCTCCCGCGCCATCGAAGCGGTGGTGCCGGCCGCCACGCCGTTGCTGCTGACTGCGGGCGCAGTGGCGGGGCGCGAGTGTCATTCGTTCGCCAGCCTGCTCGGCACCGAGCTCTGCGATGAGGCGGATGCGGCCTTTGCCGCGACTGGCCCGGATAGCATCGCCAAGTTTCTCTTCACCAGCGGTTCGACCAAGCTGCCCAAGGCGGTGATTACCACCCAGCGCATGCTTTGCGCCAACCAGCAGATGCTGTTGCAGAGCTTCCCGGTGTTCGGCGAGGCGCCGCCGGTGCTGGTCGACTGGTTGCCGTGGAACCATACTTTTGGCGGCAGCCACAACGTCGGCATTGTGCTGTACAACGGCGGCACCCTGTATATCGACGACGGCAAGCCGACTCCGCAGCATTTCGCCGAGACCCTGCGCAACCTGCGCGAGATTTCGCCGACCGCCTACCTCACCGTGCCCAAGGGCTGGGAAGAGCTGGTCGCCGCCCTGGAGGTGGACGCCGGGCTGCGTGAAGTGTTCTTTGCGCAGATCAAGTTGTTCTTCTTCGCCGGCGCGGGTTTGTCCCAGGCGGTCTGGGATCGCCTCGATGCCGTGGCCGAGGCGTACTGTGGCGAGCGTATCCGCATGATGGCGGGGATCGGCATGACCGAAACCGCGCCGTCCTGCACCTTTACCACCGGGCCACTGTCGATGGCCGGCTATGTCGGCCTGCCGGCGCCGGGCTGCGAGGTCAAATTGGTGCCGGTGGACGGCAAGTTGGAAGGGCGCTTCAGCGGCCCGCACGTGATGCCGGGCTACTGGCGCTCGCCCGAGCAGAGCGCCGCGGTGTTCGACGAGGAGGGCTTCTACTGCTCCGGCGACGCCTTGAAATTGGCCGATCCCGAGCACCCGGAGTGGGGCCTGATGTTCGACGGTCGCATCGCCGAGGACTTCAAGCTCAACACCGGGGTGTTCGTCAGCGTCGGCCCCTTGCGCACGCGGGTGATCATGGCGGGCGCGCCCTATATCCAGGATGTGGTGGTGACCGCGCCGAACCGCGAGTGCATCGGCCTGCTGCTGTTCCCGCAGTTGCCGGCCTGCCGTGAACTGGCCGGTTTGCCGAGCGACGCCACGGCTGAGCAGGTGTTGAACGCGCCGCGGGTACGCGCCTGGCTCGGCGAGCTGCTCGAACACCTCAACGAGAAGGCCACCGGCAGCGCCTCGCGCCTGGCCTGGGCCTGCCTGATGAGCGAGCCGCCGTCGCTGGACAAGGGTGAGGTCACGGACAAGGGCTCGCTCAACCAGCGGGTGATTCTCAGCTGCCGTGCCGAGCGCATCGATGCGCTCTATCGCGGCGAGGATCCGGCACGCGTCACGGCGGAGCGCTGAGTATGAGCGAGGGCCTGTATTCGGCATTCGACGATGTGCTGATTCTCGAGGCCGTGCGTACGCCCTGGTGCGACTACGGCGGCGCCCTGGGGTTGGTCTCGCCGACCGACCTGGGAATCAAGGTCGGCCGCGAGGTGCTGCGCCGCGCCGAGATTGATCCGGCGGTGGTGGACTCGGTATTGGCCGGCTGTGTGGCTCAGGCGAGTTTCGACGCCTACCTGTTGCCACGCCATATCGGTCTGTATAGCGGTGTGCCGCAGGCGGTGCCGGCCCTGGGCGTGCAGCGCATCTGCGGCACAGGTTTCGAATTGCTGCGCCAGGCTGGCGAGCAGATCGCCGCGGGGAGCGCGGAATTGGCCTTGTGCGTCGCTGCCGAATCGATGTCGCGCAACCCGATTGCGGCCTATACCCATCGCGGCGGTTTTCGTCTTGGTGCCGGGGTGGAGTTCAAGGACTTCCTTTGGGAGGCGCTGTTCGATCCGGCGGCTGATATCGACATGATCGGTACCGCGGAGAATCTGGCGCGGCGCTATGGCATCAGTCGCGAAGAGGCCGACGCCTATGCCCTGCGCAGTTTCGAGGCGGCGTTGGCGGGGCAGGGCGAGGGCGTGTTCGCTGGCGAAATCGTCAGTGTGCGCAGCGAATCCTTCGAACTGGACTGCTATCGGTCGCGCGGCATCGCCTTGCCGCGCGGGGTCGAGGCGGTCGAGCGCGACAGCCATCCACGGCCGACCAGCCTGGCGGCTTTATCCCGCCTGCGCGCGATCCATGCCGGTGGCGTGCAGACCGCCGGCAACAGTTGCGCGGTGGTCGACGGTGCGGCGGCGGCTTTGCTCGGTTCGGCAGATATGCTCGGCGGCCGCCGGCCATTGGCGCGTTTGCTGGCGACGGCGGTGGTCGGCGTGGCGCCCGAACTGATGGGTATCGGCCCGGCGCCGGCGATTCGCCTGCTGCTGGCGCGCAGCGGTTTGAGCCTGGACGATATCGCCCGCTTCGAGATCAACGAAGCCCAGGCCGCCCAGGTGCTGGCGGTGCAGCGCGAATTGCAGCTCGATCCGCAGCGCCTCAACCTGCACGGTGGCTCCATCGCCCTCGGCCACCCGCTGGCTGCCACTGGCCTGCGCCTGACCCTGGCCCGCCAATTGCGCACCGCCAACCAACGCTACGGCATCGCCGCCGCTTGCATCGGCGGCGGTCAGGGTATAGCGGTGCTGATCGAAAATCCGGGGTTCGAGAGGGGTTAGTTTTCGTAGCCCGGATGCAATCCGGGGATCGATTTTACGGCCGCAACCGGCGCCCCGGGGTGCCGCCCAGCCCCTCCCACGATTTGTAGCCAAATCAGCGAGGTAGGGCGATCAGCCCGCGGCTTGGGCGTCCTGTCGATGAACTTTATGCAGCAACTGCAGCAACTGCTCGCGCTCCTCGTCGCTGAGCGCCGCTGTGGCTTCCCGGTCGCTGGCGAGGGCGATTTCCTTGAGCTGTTTGAGCAGGGTTTCACCGGCCTTGCTGAGGAAAATACCGTAGGAGCGCTTGTCCGGCTTGCAGCGCACGCGCACGGCGAGGCCGAGTTTTTCCAGTTTGTTCAGCAGGGTCACCACCTGCGGCGGCTCGATCGCGAGGATGCCCGCCAGGTCGGTCTGCATCAACCCAGGGCTGGCTTCGATGATCAACAGGGCAGAGAACTGGGCGGGGCGCAGGTCGAAAGGGTTGAGCTGTTCGACCAGGTTCTGCGCGACCTTCAATTGGGCGCGGCGCAAGGCGTAGCCGACTAGCTGGCTGAGCAGGGTGCCGCTCGGCTCCGTGGCTGGGCTGTTCACTTCTGGAACGGGTGGGCTTTTCTTGGCCATTGGCTTGAACCGGGTACTCGCTATGGGTTGCCGAAATGGAACTGGTTAATAAGGCTAAGCAGTTTCGCACCAATGGCCAGGCTTTGGCCAGTTGATCGTTTCCTAGAGGGTGCTTCTGGTCAGGTCGTGGGTGGGCCCGGCAAAACCGATAGTAGGCCGCATAAGTCTTTGCTAATGCCGATCGGGCGCCGTAATCGGAAAACATAAAAATAAGGAAACTTAGTGGTTTCCTTTATTTTATTTTTTGTCATACTCGGTCCATCGAGGCGGTAGAGGTGCCGGCTCGCCCAGCACTTAGTGCTGGCTAATAACAATTCAACCAGCAGGAATTACGCCATGAACATTCTCGGTCATCAGGCTGCGGCGGTCAGCGCCGACCAACTGGCTACGGCCCTTGCGGCCATGAAATCGGCCCACCTACAAGAGGGGCCGGCGAGCCTGGAGTTGCGCCGCGACCGCCTCGACCGGGCGATCGCCCTGTTGCTGGACAACCGCGAGGAGATAGTCGCCGCGGTGTCCGCCGACTTCGGCAACCGCAGCCGCGAGCAGACCCTGTTGTCCGATATCGCCGGTTCGGTGGCCAGCCTCAAGCACTGCCGCGAGCACCTGGCCGAGTGGATGCAGTCCGAGTCCCATTCGGCGCCGTTCCCCGGTTGCGAAGCGCGGGTCGATTACCAGCCGCTGGGCGTGGTCGGGGTGATCAGCCCGTGGAACTTCCCCATAGTCCTGGCCTTCGGCCCGCTGGCGAGCATTCTCGCCGCCGGCAACCGCGCCATGCTCAAGCCTTCGGAGCTGACACCGCGCACCTCGGCACTGCTCGCCGAGCTGATCGCCCGTTACTTCGAAGCCAACGAACTGAGCACGGTGCTGGGCAGCGCCGAGACCGGTGCGCTGTTCAGTGCCCAGCCGTTCGATCATTTGATCTTCACCGGCGGCACCGCGATAGCCAGGCATATCATGCGCGCCGCCGCGGATAACCTGGTGCCTGTGACCCTGGAACTCGGCGGCAAGTCGCCGGTGCTGGTCTCGCGTAGCGCCGATCTCGCCACCGTGGTGCAGCGCGTGATGACGGTGAAGACTTTCAATGCCGGGCAGATCTGCCTGGCCCCGGACTATCTGCTGCTGCCGGAAGAGTCGCTCGGCGATTTCGTTGCCGAGGCGGTACGCTTCGTCAGCGAGATGTACCCGACGCTGCGCGGTAATCCCGACTACACCTCGATCATCAATCCGCGCAACTTCGACCGGCTGCGCAGCTACCTCGCCGATGCCCACGCCAAGGGCGCGCGTCTGGTCGAGATCAACCCGGTGCAGGAGGACCTGAGCGACCGCGAAGTCCGCAAGATCGCCCCGACTCTGGTGCTCGATAGCAGCGATGAGATGCAACTGCTGCGTGAGGAAATCTTCGGCCCATTGCTGCCGATCAGGACGTACCGCGACTTCGCCGAGGCGATCGACTACGTCAACGGCAAGCCGCGTGCGCTGGCGGCCTACTACTTCGGCGAGGACGCCGACGAGCGTCGGCAGGTGCTGGAGCGCACCACCTCGGGCGCGGTGGTGGTCAACGATTGCATGACCCATGTGCTGTTCGAGGAACTGCCATTCGGCGGCGTCGGCCCCTCCGGCATGGGGGCTTATCACGGCGTCTATGGTTTCCGTACCTTCAGCCATGCCAAGGCGGTGGTGGTGCAGAGCCCGATCGGCGAATCCAATCTGGCGATGCGCGCGCCTTACGGCGCGATGATTCATGGTCTGCTGGATCAGCTGCTGACCGCCCACTGACAGACCGCTGAAAAACTACTGCGCTCGGCTATGCGCCGTTGAAAGCAGCCTCGGCAAGCCGCTTGCGGCTAACGCGCTTCAGCGCGACCCGAAGGGCGAGCGAAGCGAGTAATGCTCATGTACAACTCGTACACTCGCGTGCGAGCCCAGTCCGCTTCCTCGGCTGATTTCGCCTTGCCTAGCCGTCGCTCGCTACGTTTTTCAACGGCCTGCTAATCCTTTTGGAATCAGATCATGAAACTATTGAAAACCCTCAAGGCCAAGCTGCTGCGCGCCATCGCCAAACGCATGAAAGGCAAGTTCGTCTACGACGCGGCGCAGTTTCCACTGCGCGCGGTCGCCGAGGAATTTATCCCCACCGCATATGGGCCGGCGAGGGCGCTGTTCTACTGGCCGCATGTGACCAGTGCGGAGCCTTTACCGGTGTATCTCAATCTGCATGGCGGCGGTTTCGTCGCCGGTGTGCCCGAGCATGACGACAGCTATTGCCGTCGCCTGGCACATAACCTCGGTTGTCTGGTGGTCAATCTCGATTACGTGTTGGCGCCGGAACAGCCGTTCCCCGCCGGCTTGCGACAATCCTTCGCGGTACTCGAATGGTTGGCCGAACAAGCCACCGCCCTCGGCATCGACCCGCAACGAATCGCCGTCGGCGGGCACAGCGCCGGTGGCAACCTGGCTACCGGAGTGGCCAGCCTGGCACGTGGACATCAGCGGCTGCGGGTGGTGCATCAGTTGATCGACTATGCGGTGCTGGATCTGGCCCAGGATCCCGCGCTGAAAGTATCGAGCCTCGACAAACCCTTGCTCGGCGCCGGCCTGGTGCGCTTCTTCAATCGCTGCTACCTGAGCGACCCGGCCCAGGCCCTGAACCCGCTGGTCTCGCCGCTGCTGGCGACTGTTGAGGAATTGCGCGGGATGCCGCCGGCCACCCTGATCACCGCCGAGTACGACATTCTGCGCGCGGAAGGCGAGGCCTACGCCAGCAAGCTGCGCCAGGCAGGCGTGCCGGTGAACGAGCGGATGTTCGCCGGCTGCGACCATATGTTCACCCACCTTGGGCCGGACGATTCGGCGGAGCAGGCCTGGCAGTTGATCGAGGACTCTTTGCGTCAGGCGTTTAAGGCGGCGCAAGGTGCGGGCGCTGTCAGCACTGACAGCGCGTTCGCCTAGCAGGCCGTTGATGGTGAGATTGCCTTACGGCCACGCAAGCGCGCGGCGCGTGAGGTGATGCACAGGTTTCAGTGCTTGGCGATCAGATTGCCGGCGTGCAGGCCGCATTCCTTCTGCGTGGCTTCTTCCCACCACCAGCGGCCTTCACGTTCGTGCTGATTCGGCAGTACCGGACGGGTGCAGGGCTCGCAGCCAATGCTGATAAAACCGCGCTCGTGCAGGGGGTTGTAAGGCAGCTCGAGCATGCGGATGTAGGCCCACACCTCTTCGCTGCTCATCTGCGCCAACGGGTTGAATTTGTACAGCGGGCGTTCCGGCGTGGAGAACGCGCCGTCGACTTCCACCACCGCGACCTGGCTGCGGGTGCCGGGGCTCTGGTCACGGCGCTGGCCGGTGGCCCAGGCACTGACGCCGCTCAGTTTGCGCCGCAGTGGCGCGGTCTTGCGAATGCCGCAGCATTCGCCGTGGCCGTCCTTGTAGAAGCTGAACAGGCCCTTTTCCTTGACCATTGCCTCCAGCGCCGCAGCATCGGGGGAGAGCACCTCGATGGCGATGCCATAGTGCTCGCGTACCTGCTCGATAAAACGATAGGTCTCGGGGTGCAGGCGCCCGGTATCCAGGCTGAATACCTTGACGTTCTTGTTGAGTTTCCAGGCCATGTCGACCAGCACCACGTCTTCTGCGCCGCTGAAGGAAATCCAGAGGTCGTCGCCGAAGTGTTCGAAGGCGAGTTTGAGTATGTCCTGGGGGGATTTGCCGGCGTACTGGCCGGCCAGCTCGGTTACATCGAAGGGGAGGCTCATCGGGCTATATATCCTGCTTGATATGGCGCTTTGCGCTCTGTGGGCCGGATAGTAGCAAATACATCTTATGCGGCTAAATAACGATGTGCCTGCATGACCCATAGGTTTGGATATAAGCGGTGCGTTGCGCCGTCGGGGGCTAGCGGCTAGAGTGCCGCCTTCTTTGTCAGTCGAACTCTAGGAGTGTCCTGTGGAAATCGCGTGTCTCGACCTGGAAGGCGTTTTGGTCCCGGAAATCTGGATCGCCTTCGCGGAAAAAACCGGCATCGAATCGCTGAAAGCAACCACCCGGGATATCCCTGATTACGACGTATTGATGCAGCAGCGCCTGCGCATTCTCGACGAGCACGGTCTGAAACTGGCCGACATCCAGGAAGTGATCGCTACCCTTAAGCCCCTGGACGGCGCGGTGGAGTTCGTCGACTGGTTGCGCGAGCGTTTTCAGGTGGTGATTCTCTCCGACACCTTCTACGAGTTCTCCCAGCCGCTGATGCGCCAGCTGGGCTTCCCGACGCTGCTCTGCCATAAGCTGATCACCGACGAGAACGACCGTGTGGTCAGCTACCAACTGCGCCAGAAAGACCCCAAGCGCCAGTCGGTGCTGGCGTTCAAGAGCCTGTACTACCGGGTGATCGCCGCAGGCGATTCGTACAACGACACCACCATGCTCAGCGAGGCCCATGCCGGCATCTTGTTCCACGCGCCGGAGAACGTGATCCGCGAGTTCCCGCAGTTCCCGGCGGTGCACACCTATGAAGACCTCAAGCGCGAGTTCCTCAAGGCGTCCAATCGCGAGCTGAGTCGGTAAAGCTGGTCGCAATTGAGAAGGCCCACTTTCCACGTGGGCCTTTTTGCATCATTCGCAGAATTGTTCCAGCGTCTCTAGTAACACCTTCACCTTGGTGATCGACTCCTGGTACTCCGCCTGCCAGTCCGAGTCCGCGACTATCCCGCCGCCGCCCCAGCAACTGAGCTGACCATCCTTGGCCAATAGGCTGCGGATGGCGATCGAGCTGTCCATTTCGCCGCGTACGTCCAGGTACAGCAGCGAGCCGCAATAAAGTGCGCGGCGTGTGGGTTCCAGCTCATCGATGATTTGCATCGCGCGGATTTTCGGCGCGCCGGTGATCGAACCGCCGGGGAAGCTGCCGGCGATCAGGTCCAGCGCGTCCTTGCCGGGGGCCAGCTGGCCGGTCACCGCGCTGACCAGATGATGGACGTTCGGGTAAGTCTCCAGGGCGAACAGCTCGGGAACCCGCACCGAGCCGATTGCGCAGCTGCGCCCCAGGTCGTTGCGCAGCAGGTCGACGATCATCAGGTTTTCCGCACGATCCTTCAGGCTGGCGAGCAGGTCGTCGGCCTGGGCGGCGTCGCGCTCGGGGTCGTTGTCACGAGGGCGGGTGCCCTTGATCGGACGGGTTTCCACCCGGCCGCCACTGACCTGCAGGAAACGCTCGGGCGACAGGCTGATGATCGCGTCGTTGCCGGGCAGCGCCAGGTATCCGGAAAAGGGCGTCGGACAGGCTGCGCGCAGCGCTCGGTAGGCGGTCCATGGATCGCCCCGGTAGGGCGCGCGAAAGCGCTGGGCAAAGTTCACCTGATAGCAGTCGCCGGCCCGGATATAGGCCTGAATGCACTCGAATGACTGGCGGTATTGGTCGGCATCGAGATCGGCACGGAACCTCTCGAGCAGTTCGAAGGGTTGCGTGCTGCCCGCTTGCGGCTGGTCGAACAGGGCGAGCAGCCGGCGTCGTTCGCTGTCCCCGAGTGCGGGATGGAACAGCAACTGGCTGGTGCCCAGGAGGTGATCGCTGATCAAGGCCCAGGCGTACAGCCCCAGACGCGCATCGGCCAGATCCAGGTCATCGCTGGCGGTGTGCGGCAACTGCTCAAGACGGCGGCCGAAATCGTAGCCCAGATAGCCGATCAGGCCGCCGGTGAAGGGCAGTTCGAGGCCCTCAGGCGCGTCGGCCAGCCCCAGGCCGCTGAGGCTGGCGCGCAGGCGCGCGAGAAACTCGTTACCCGTCTCATTCCCGGCAGGCGTCAATTCGGCCAGGGGCCACGCGCTGAGCAGGTCGTAGCGGCCGCGCAATGCGATCGGACGCCCGGCATCCAGCAGCACCGCGCCCGGGGCGTTGGCGATAGCGCTGAAATAAACGCCGGGGTCGGCGTGATAGGGCAGCGGGTAAACGGAGCAGGTTGGCATTCGCGGGGCTTCGAAACACGAGGGTGCCGATTGTAGAACGCGGCCGGCATTCATCCTAGGGGCTGTCGGGCATTGGCATGTCTGTCGAAATCCGTGTCGAGCTGGCCAGGTCAGCCAGCCCGGGTCGAGCTGCACCGGTAATCGAACGGGCTGAAGGGTTTCGTGGGTGTCCGGCTGAGCGGCGCTGCAGGTTAAGCAAATGGCTGGTTCGTCGACTTCGTCGCAGTTCGCCATCACATCTCAGCAGAGTTCGCCGATTCTGCTTGGTTTACTCGGACACATGGGGCTGAGTAGTATGTTGGACTTTAGTGCTAATTGGCCCGGCCGATTCAGCAGTGCGCTATACCACGGACTGGTGTTTCACCGGTCCTGTTCGACAGATGCACTTGGCTTGGTCGCGTCGTATCGCGACTGGCCAGAGGAATAGACCCATAAGGATTCATGCCGTGCCCATAGCGCAAGATCCCGCCGCCGGCAGTCTGCAACGCTCGAAACTCACAGCGCCACGGGCGCCCCTCGATTATCTGACCCGGCCCCTGGTCGATGCCGCGCTCGCGTCGCACCCGCATGCCCGGCTGTGGCTGTTTTCCGCGCCGGCTGGGTTCGGTAAAACCAGTGCGCTGGCCGTCCTGGCGCAACGGCGGCTGGCCAACGGTTGTGCGGTGACCTGGCTGTCGCTCAGTCCCGAAGACGACGATCCGTCACGTTTTCTCCTGCAGTTGATCGATGCGCTCGGCGCCTGGCTGCCGGGGCGGGGTGCGGAAGCGCGAAGTTATCTGCAGAACACCATGCGTGTGCCGGTGGCCGCGGTCATGGAGCGCCTGTTGATGGACCTGGCGGCCCTGGGGTCGCCCTTGCTGCTGGTGCTCGACGATCTGCACCTGATTACCGACGGCGAGCTGCTGGCGGCCTTGAGCAGGTTGATCCGCTTCGCCCCAGGTGCTCTTACCCTGGCGGTCGGCAGCCGTTCGCAGCCTGCGCTCAACCTGGCGACGCTGCGGGCCAAGGGGTTGCTGGTCGAAATCAGCGAACAGGACTTGCGCCTGGATCAGGACGAAACCCGCGCCTACCTGGCTCGTCATGGCCAGGAACTGGATGACCAGGCATTTGCCGCGCTGTATCGGCAGACCGAGGGCTGGATGGTGGGCGTACACCTGGCGAGCCTGTGCCTGCGGCAGCAGCCGGATGCGCTCGCGCAACTCGCCGCCATCGGCGGAGGGCAGGGTGCGGTAGGGGATTACCTGCTGTGCAGGGTATTTCGCCAGTTGCCGCTCGATCAGCAGGAGCTGCTGTTGGCGTTGGGCGTGGCTCAACAGCTGAACGGCGCCCTGGTCGAGGCATTGAGCGGGCGCCAGCATGGCCAGCGCTTGCTCGAGCAACTGGAGGCTATGCAGCTGTTCCTGCTGCCGCTCGACCATGAGCGCCAGTGGTACCGCTTCCACAATCTGTTTGCCGAGTTTCTGCGCGATCAGCTCAAGGCGCGCGATCCCGAGCGCTTCAAGCAATTGCACTTCACCGCCAGCCTGTGGTTCGCCAACCACCATATGCAGAACCTGGCGATCGAGCATGCGCGTCTGGCCGAAGACCCACAGATGCTCGCCGCGCTGGTGGATAGCTGTGGCCTGGAGTTGATCAACCGGGGGCAATTGAACCTTATCTACAAATGGCGCCAGCATGTGCCCGACGATATCGTCGAGGGCTTTCCGATCCTGGTGCTGGTCGATGTCTGGGGGCGTGCCGCAGAACTGGGTCTGGCCCAGGCCAATCGCATTCTTGACGAGCAACTCGCGCGCTGGGGCGAGGGCGCCAGTGAAGGCCCGCTGAGCGACAGATTGATGGCGACGCTGGCGATCAAGGCGATGGTCGCTCTGCAGAAGGATGACCTGCTTACCTGTGTCGCCCTGGCGCGGCGAGTCGAGGAACAGTTGGGGCAGCACACCGCGTTTCTTGAGGTCGCTTTGCTGATCATCGGTGCCCTGGCCTCGGTGGTGATGGGCCTGCCTGAGCAGTCGCGCCGGCTGTTGGCGCTGGCCCAGCAGCGCAATCATTTTCTCGAAGGGCGCTACCTGGACACGCAGCTGGCCAACGTCGAGATTCTCATGTGCCTGGAGCAGGGGCAGGTGAAGCAGGCCGAGACGCTCTTCGGCCAATTACATGCGCGGATAACGCCCTGGTTCGCCGAGCGTTCCAGGGCCCTCGCCCTGCCGACCATTACCGAAGCCTTGATCGCCTACAGCCAGGGGCGCCTGGACGGTATCGAGGAGCGCTTGTGCCGGGTGCTGGAAACCGTCGATGTTATCAATCCCATCGACCTGTACGCCCAGGGCATGCTCTGCCTGGCGCGGGTGAAGCGTATGCGCAACTCCCCGGCGGAAGCGGCCAGTACTCTGGTGGCGATGCAGAACCTGGCCTCGCGCAATCAATCCTGGCGGTTTCATGCGATGGCCGTTGGCGATGAAATCGCGCAGATCCTGCAAGAGCCGGCCAGCGACAGCGTGAAACGCGCCGAACAGCGTTTCAAAAGCATCGACTGGCAGCGGCTGGCCGAGCATTACCCGCATATGCGTTGCAATCCGGTGCGCTGGGTCGAAGGCCTGACGCGAATCCGCCTGCAACAGGCGCGGGCGCATTACAGCGAGGCCTTGCATGAAATCGCTCAGTTGCGCGGTACCCTGCTGGACAACTGGCACGGGCTGCAGCGCCTGCGCCTGGATCTGCTCGCAGCACTCAGTTACAAGCACCTGGGCTATCAGGATCGCGCGCAGGGCCTGCTGGTGCAGTGCCTGGTCGGCGCCGAGCGCGAAGGCGTGCGCAGCCTGTTCATCGAGGAGGGCGAGGGCGTTCGCCTGATGCTCCAGCAACTCGAAGCCGCTGAAAGCCAGCCGGCGCTGCAGGCGTTCGTGCGTCGGTTGCTGGCGCTTTGGCCGGGGCAGCGGGCGTACGACTCGTCCGCCGGCATGCCGGAAGCCTTGACCGAGCGCGAGTGCGAGGTGGTGTGCCTGGCGGCCCAGGGCCTGTCCAACGAACAGATCGGTGTGCAACTGTCCTTGGCCCTGGGGACGGTCAAGTGGCATCTGCATAACATCTACGAAAAACTCGATGTGCGTAATCGGACCCAGGCGATCCGGCGGGCCCGTGAGTTGAGTCTGCTGACATGAACGATCTATCCCGCGCATTTCCGCTGCTGCCCACCAAACTGTTCCCGGCGGACTCGGGTGTTCGCCCATTGCTCGAGCGCAACGCCCTGCAGGAACGCTTGTTCAATGCTTGCGAGCGACGCCTGACGCTGCTCAGCGCCCCCGCGGGTTTTGGTAAAAGTACTGCGCTGAGCCAGCTGCGCGCGCGTTTGCAGGCGGCTGGAAATCGCGTCGCCTGGCTTACCTGCGATGAATCGGATGGTCAGCCCCATCGCCTGCTGCGCTATCTGATCGCGGCGATCGAGGTGCCGTTGCCCGGCTTCGGCAGGCATGCGGCGAGGCTGCTGAGCGAACAGCTGGATGCACCGCTCGATGCGTTGGCGGACGCCTTTCTGGTCGATCTGCGCCAGGTCGAGGGCGCGCTGTATCTGATGCTCGACGACTTTCACCATGTTCGCCATGCGGCCATGGAGGACCTGGTCGGCTATTTCGCCGAACGGATTCCGGGCAACGTCCACGTAATCGCCAGCACGCGCTATACGCCGGCCTTTGTCGAGCGCCAGGCGCAGGCACCGGCGCCTTGGTTGGCCTGGATCAGCGTGGACCAACTGCGCTTGAGCCGGACTGAAACGGGGCGCTATCTGCAGGAGATCAAGCAGCTGTCCTTGAGCGATGCGCAGATCGATCTGCTGCATGCGCGCAGCGAAGGCTGGATTACCGCGCTTCACCTTGCTGCCTTGGCGTTGGCGCGAAGCGCCGATCGTTCGGCGTTCCTCGCCGGGCTATCGGGCGGCGAGCGGACCATCGCCGATTACCTGTACGAGGATGTGTTGCAGGTCCAGCCGGAATGGCTGCAACGCTTTCTCGAGCAGACGTCGGTGCTCGACGAGTTCAACGCGGCATTGTGCGATGCCTTGACCAGTCGCAGCGACAGTCGGCAAGTGCTGCAGCGATTACAGCGTGAGCAGCTGTTTATCGTGGCGCTGGATGGCCGCGAGCAGTGGTTCCGTTACCACCCTTTGTTTGCCGAGTTTCTGCAGAGCAGCCTGAGCCGCCAGGGTGACGCGACGCACCTGTTGCATGCGGCAGCGCGCTGGTGCGAAGCCCATGAATTGCCCGGCAAGGCCATCCGCTATGCGCTGCGGGCTCGCGATTATGGCTCTGCCGCACAGCTGCTGGAGCGCCAGGGAGGGCGCCTGATTGCGCAAAACCGGGTGTACGACGTGTTGAGCATGCTCAAGGGCATTCCTGCCGAGGTGATCCACGAACATCCGGTCTTTCAGGTCTTCTATGCCTGGCAGCTGGCTCTGGAGCAAAAATATGCCGAATCCGAGGCGCTGATCGAAGCGCTCGGCAGTCGCCTGGCGCAGGGCCGTAACGGCATTTCGCCGCAAGCGGGGGCGGAGCTGCTGATTGCGGCGCAAGTGCTCAAGGCGCTTGTCCTGCTGTATCAGGACCGGCTCGATGAGTGTCACAAGGTGGCCCGTCGATGGTTGAGCCTGGTGCCCGATAACCAGGCGGTATTGCGTGCGAGCCTGTCCTGCATTCAGGCGACCGCCCATGCCTCGCGCGGCGAATACGGCGAGGCGAAGGATTCCATCGCGGTGGTGCGCGAATGCCTGCGCCAGGTCGACAGTGGTTATCTGCAGCTGGTTGCCAGCGTGATCGAGACGCTGATCTGCAAAGAGTCGGGCGAACTGGAACGCGGCGCCGCCCTCGCCGAGCGGGCACGCAAGAGCGCCGTGCAGCTGTTCGGCCGAAATAGTCGCGTCGGCGGCCCGCTGGCCCTGGCCTATGCCGACCTGCTGTACGAGCAGGACCGGCATGCGGCGATTCTCGCTGAGCTGCCCCTGGCGACCACCTGGCGCGATGTGGCAACGCCCATCGAATTGATCAGTCGCGGCAAACTGGTGCTGGTGCGGGCGCAATTCTTCGCCGGCGCCGGCGAGCAAGCTCTGAGCGAGCTTGACGAGTGGCTGGCAACCCTCGGCGGGCCGGGCTATGAGCGGGTATATGCGCTGGGCATGTGCTGCAAGATTCAGTTTCTGCTGTGGTTGCAGCGCCCCAACGAGGCTGAGCGGTTTTGCCTGCAACTGCAGCAGCACCTGGAGTCTCGTGGGGCGCATGGCTATGGCGACGCGGACACCGCGCTGGCCCTCGCGCAGGCCAGGCTGGCGCTGCACGAACGGCTCGCCGGCAAGGCTCGGGCGGTACTGGAAGCCTGCCTGGCGCAGCAGACCGCGGCGCATCACCGCGATCGACGTTTGCGCCTGAGTGTACTGCTGGCGGTCGCACATTGGCGCAAGGGCAATCGCGACAAAGCCTTTGCGTTGTTGGCGCCCACGTTGGAGGAGGCCTGGCGGAGCGGCTATCGGCGCATGTTTGTCGACGATGCGTTGTGGCTATTGCCGCTGCTCGAAGGCTGGCTCAGTGCCGAGCCAGAGCAGGCGGGCCCATGGCAGGAGTTGCTGACGCAGTTGCGTGAGCAATGCGGCCGGCTCGCGGTGCTTGTCGAAGGTGTCGATCAGCACCAGGACGTCAGCCACCGTGAACGGGAAATTCTGCGTTTTGTCGCGGCCGGCATGGCTAACCGCGATATCGCCCAGGCGGTGCATTTGTCCGAGGCCACGATCAAATGGCACTTGCACAAACTGTTCGCCAAGCTGGGCGTGCGCAGCCGGACTCAAGCGGTGCTCAGGGGCAAGGAGTTGGGGTTGCTGAGCGACGCCTGAGATGAGGCGGTGGTTGGAACGATGACAGGGCTGGCCGGCGAAATCGGCTGGCGAGGGCGACGGGGAACGAGTGCCGGGTTTGAAAACGCCGCTCACCGGTGGGGAGCGGCGTCATGGAGCGGGGCGGCGGTCAGATTTCGGCCGCTGGCACGTGGCCGAACAGGCCTTGGGAGAAGCGCATGCGTTCTTCCGGGGTTTCCTGCACACCTTTCTTTTTCAGCTCTTCCAGGTGTGCTTCCACCGCGTGGGCGCGATGGGTCAGGCCACAGTCGTTGGCGATCTGGATATTCAGTCCGGGGCGCGCATTGAGCTCGAGAATCAGCGGGCCTTTCTCCTGGTCCAGCACCATGTCCACACCGATATAGCCGAGACCGCACAACTCGTAGCAACCGGAGGCGAGCTTCATGAAGCCGTCCCAGTTGGGCAGTTGTACGCCGTCGACCGCGTTGGTGGTGTCGGGGTGTTTGCTGATCTTGTTGTTCAGCCAGGTGCCGCGCAGGGTCACGCCGGTCGCCAGGTCCACGCCGACGCCGATGGCGCCCTGGTGCAGGTTGGCCTTGCCGCCGGACTGGCGCGTGGGCAGGCGCAGCATGGCCATGACCGGATAGCCCATCAACACGATGATGCGGATATCCGGCACGCCCTCGTAGCTGATGCTCTTGAAGATCTGATCCGGGGTCACGCGATATTCGATCAGCGCACGGTCGCGGTGCCCGCCCAGGGAATACAGCCCGGTGAGGATGCTGGAAATCTGGTGCTCGATTTCCTCGTGGCTGATGATCTTGCCGGAGACGGTTTTGTATTTGTCCTCGAACCGATCGGCGATCACCAGAATGCCGTCGCCGCCAGCGCCCTGTGCCGGCTTGACCACAAAGTCCGGACGATCGCCAATGATTTCGCGCAGCTTATCGATGCCTTTTTCGGTCTCGATTATCCCGTATAGCTCCGGCACGTCGATGCCGGCCTGGATGGCGCGTTCCTTGGTGATGATCTTGTCGTCGACGATCGGGTAGAGGTGCCGTTTGTTGTACTTCAGCACATAGTCCGCGTTACGCCGGTTGATGCCCATGATGCCTTTGGCTTCGAGGGCCTTCCACGTGTTCCAGAGACCTAGCATGGCTCAATCCTTAAGGAAGGCTTTGAAGCGGAAGAGTTCGGTCAGGCGGTAGCCGCGGTAGCGCCCCATCGCCAGCATGAAACCCACCAGAATCATCAGGATGGCCGGGAAGGTGAATACGAAGTAGACCAGTTGCGGCACGCTCATCAGCAGGTGCGCCAGGGTCGCCGCAGCCAGGGTGCCGATCGCCACCTTGAAGGCATGGCCACCGCCGCGCTCTTCCCAGGTGATCGACAGGCGTTCGATGGTCATGGTCAGGATCACCATCGGGAACAGGGCGACCGACAACCCGCGCTCCAGCCCCAGCTTGTGACTGAACAGGCTGATCACCGCAATCAGGACCACGACGAAGGTCAGCACCACCGATAGCCTGGGTAGCATTTGCAACTTCAGGTGTTCGAGGTAGGAACGTAATGACAGGCCCAGCGCGGTGATCACGGTGAACAGGACGATGCCGAAGCCGAGTTGGGTTTCACGGAAGGCCAGGGCGATCAGCACCGGGGTAAAGGTACCGAGGGTTTGCAGGCCGCCGAGGTTGCGCAGGATCAGAATCACCAGCACGCCGATCGGGATCATCACCATGATCATGAAGGTCTGCTGGGTTTGCAGCGGCAGGCCGTACAGCGAATATTCGAGGAAGCCGGCGTCGGTATTCTCGTCGGTCAGCTTGGCCAGGCGAATGGCGTTCATCTCGCTGTTGCTCAGGCTGAAGCTGACCTTGGCCTGCTTGCCGCCCTCCAGATCGATCAGGCTGTCGTCGCCGATCCACCAGACCAGGCGGTCGGCCGGCAGGCCCTGCTCACCGGTCTCAGGGTTGAAATACAGCCATTGCTCACCGTTGAAACTGCGCAGCCAGAGCTCCGGGCTCTGCTGGATATCGGCCGCCAGGCGGATGGTGTGCAGGCGCTCCATTGGTACGTGGGCGATCGACAGCAGCAGCTCAATGGCCTTGGCCTTGTTGGCGGTCGAGGCGTCGCCGGCCAGCAGCAGCTTGACGTTGTCGTCGTTACTGTTAACCCGCTTGATGGTCTCGCTGATAAAGGTTTCGATATCCGCCGAGTGCTGACGGATCGGGGCGAGCAGGGCTTCTGCGGCGATTTTTTCCGCGCCTTCGACAGCGATGCTGTCGCGGAAGATCGGCCCTTTGGCTTTCGTCTGTTCGCCGCTGTAGCGCTTGGTCAGCACCAGGCGGTAATACAGGGTCTGCTTGCCGCTGGCGCGACGGGCCGACCAGGTGACCCGGCGGTTGCCATTGCTACGGTTGATGCTCACCCCGTAGTTGTTGGAGATGAAGCTCTCATTGAGGCTGACGTAGTCCTGGGCCAGTGGCGGCACGAACATCTGCAGTTTCACCGGCTCGCGCGGGTTGGCCTGGAATTCGACTCTGGCATCGATGTTCCACAGGTCGTCGGTTTCGTCTTCGGTCAGCGGAATGCCGAGGATGAAGATCTGATAGGCCGTAATCAGAATGCCCAGGGTCACCAGTAGCGTGATCAGGACTTTCAGATGCAGGTTAAGAGAGCGCATGGGAATTACTCGCCAGGGGTTGCGTCAAGGGCACAGGCAGGTTTCCCCGCTGCGTATTTGAGACTCGGGTCGACCATCGCATCGAAGCGTTTCAAGGCTTCGGAGCCAATCAGCAGTGGGTAGAGAAACGCACTGCGGTCGGTCAGGTTCACTTCGATCGTGCGCAGGGCCTCGCCCATGCACACATCCATTTCGATTACCGGCCGTGCGGTGTAGGTCTTTTCAGCGTCGGGGTCGTAATCGCCCGCGCGCCGTTTGATTTTGCTGATACGTGCCAAGGGGCGTTCGATCGGGTTGCTGTGGGCATCGTCGATGGCCAGGTAAAAACGCACCCAGGGCTCGCCGTCTCGCTCGAATCGCTTGATGTCGCGGGCACTCAGAGAGGCGGTCTTGGCGCCGGTGTCGAGTTTCGCGGCCAATTGCAGATCCGGTTCGTGAATGCGGGTGTACTCGTTGAGGCCATAAACGGTCTTCTGCGCGGCAAGGCCAGCCCCGGGCAGGATAGTTAGGCATAGCGACAAGACAAAGGGCTTTAGTGTCATAAGTCCTGGTGGAAGGTATCGCAATAATTGAATCAGAAGGTCCGGCGCGGCGGCCGGCTTGTCGGAAGCGCTTGCTTGGAAGTTTAGCCAGGCACGGCAGAAAAGCTCGCCCGGGCTCGAGCGGTCGGCATTCTACCATGGGGATTTTCCAGCAGAACAGGCGCTTAGGCAGGTTTCTACGGGTGAATTGAATGATTTTTACGACCATGGTCTACCTGTAAATTGTCAACAATGTGCGCCTTTATGTTTGACGAATAGCTGCTTTGTGAGTAGTTTTTGTGTTGAATAAATCAAGGTGTCGACAATCTCTATGACTATTTCCGAACCTGTAGAGGTGGAATCGGCGGACTCCGAAACCCTTTCGGAGCATGTTTTCCGGCGAATCCAGGCGGCTATCGTCAAAGGCGAAATCGCCCCGGGCAGCAAGATTTCCGAACCGGAGCTGGCGCGCACCTATGGCATCAGCCGCGGGCCCTTGCGCGAGGCGATCCACCGTCTGGAAGGTCAGCGCCTGTTGGTGCGCATACCCCATGTCGGCGCGCGGGTGGTATCGCTCGACCGGACCGAGCTGATCGAACTCTATGAGATTCGCGAGTCCCTCGAGGGCATGGCCTGCCGCCTGGCTGCCGAGCGTATGACCCAGGCAGAGATCGATGAGTTGCGTCGGGTGCTCGATCTGCATGAACGCGACGCGGCATTTCAGGCTGGGGTCGGCTATTACCAGCAGGAAGGCGACTTCGATTTTCACTACCGGATCATCCAGGGCAGCGGTAACCGCACCTTGGTGCAGATGCTCTGCGGCGAGCTATACCAGTTGGTGCGCATGTATCGCCTGCAGTTTTCCGCGACGCCCAAGCGGCCACACCAGGCCTTCGCCGAACACCATCGCATTCTCGACGCCATCGCCGACCGCGATGGCGAGTTGGCCGAGTTGTTGATGCGCCGCCATATCGCGGCCTCGAAACGCAATATCGAGCGTCACTACGTCACGAACGTGGGGCAGGACGCGCAAACCAAGACGAACAAAACCAGAGGTGAGGCATGAGTCAGCTTTCCAAACCGAGCAGCCCCGGCCAACGTTTCCGCGATGCGGTCGCCGAGGAGCATCCCCTGCAGGTGGTCGGCGCGATCAACGCCAACCATGCGCTGCTGGCCCAGCGCGCCGGTTTCAAGGCCATCTACCTCTCCGGTGGTGGCGTGGCGGCGGGCTCGCTGGGCCTGCCCGATCTCGGCATCACCGGCCTGGACGACGTGCTCACCGATGTGCGCCGGATTACCGATGTCTGCGACTTGCCGCTGCTGGTGGATGTCGACACCGGCTTCGGTAGTTCGGCGTTCAACGTCGCCCGTACGGTCAAATCAATGATCAAGTTCGGCGCCGCAGCCATCCACATCGAGGACCAGGTCGGCGCCAAGCGTTGCGGTCATCGGCCGAACAAGGAAATCGTCTCGCAACAGGAGATGGTCGATCGCATCAAGGCGGCGGTGGATGCGCGCACCGACGACAGTTTCGTGATCATGGCGCGTACCGACGCGCTCGCCGTGGAGGGCCTGAATGCCGCGCTGGATCGCGCCGCCGCCTGCATCGAGGCCGGCGCCGACATGATCTTCCCTGAGGCGATCACCGAGCTGGCGATGTACAAAACCTTCGCCGAGCGGGTCAAGGCGCCGATTCTGGCCAACATCACCGAGTTCGGTGCCACGCCCCTGTACACCACCGAGGAGCTGGCGAGTGTCGATGTGTCGCTGGTGCTTTACCCCCTGTCGGCGTTCCGCGCGATGAACAAGGCCGCCGAGAACGTCTACACCGCGCTGCGCCGCGACGGCACCCAGAAAAACGTGATCGACACCATGCAGACCCGTATGGAGCTGTACGAGCGCATCAACTACCACGCCTTCGAGCAACACCTCGATGCGCTGTTCGCCGCCAAGAAGTGACCGGCCCCGGCCGCCCAACGCAGGCGGCCGGCGCAAGAGCAGAAATAACCGGATTAGATGAGGAGACAGACCGATGAGCGCTAGCCCAGAAACCACCAGCCCGGGTTTCAAACCGAAGAAGTCGGTGGCCCTGAGCGGCACCGCCGCCGGCAACACCGCGCTGTGCACCGTCGGCCGCAGTGGCAACGATCTGCATTACCGCGGCTATGACATTCTCGATGTCGCTACCACCTGCGAGTTCGAGGAAATCGCTTATTTGCTGGTCCACGGCAAACTGCCCAACGCGGCCGAGCTGGCTGGCTACAAGACCAAGCTGAAGGCGTTGCGCGGCCTGCCCGCGGCGTTGAAGGCGGCGCTGGAGCAGCTGCCGCCATCGGCCCATCCGATGGACGTGATGCGCACCGGTGTGTCCGTGCTCGGTTGCCTGTCGCCGGAAAAGGACGATCACAATCACCCCGGCGCCCGCGACATCGCCGACAAGCTGATGGCCTCCCTGGGCTCGATGCTGTTGTATTGGTACCACTTCAGCCACAACGGCAAGCGTATCGAGGTGGAGACCGACGACGACTCCATCGGCGGTCACTTCCTCCATCTGCTGCATGGCCATACGCCGCGCGACAGCTGGGTGCGCGCCATGCACACCTCGCTGATCCTCTACGCCGAGCATGAATTCAACGCCTCGACCTTCGCCTCGCGGGTGGTCGCCGGCACGGGCTCCGACATGTACTCGGCGATCGCCGCCGGTATCGGCGCGCTGCGCGGGCCCAAGCACGGCGGCGCCAACGAAGTGGCGTTCGAGATCCAGAAGCGCTACGACAATCCGGATGAGGCCGAGGCCGATATCCGTGCGCGGGTCGAGAAGAAGGAAGTAGTGATCGGCTTCGGCCACCCGGTGTATACCGTCAGCGATCCGCGTAACAAGGTGATCAAGGAAGTCGCCCGCGAGCTTTCCGCCGAGCAGCGCAACAACAAGATGTTCGACATCGCCGAGCGTCTGGAAAGCACCATGTGGGACATCAAGAAGATGTTCCCCAACCTCGACTGGTTCAGCGCCGTCAGCTACCACATGATGGGCGTGCCGACCGCCATGTTCACTCCGCTGTTCGTCATCGCCCGCACTTCGGGCTGGTCCAGTCACGTCATCGAGCAACGCGTCGACGGCAAGATCATTCGCCCCAGCGCCAATTACGTGGGCCCGGAAGATCTGACCTTCGTGCCGCTCCAGGAGCGTCCATGAACAGCCTGCTGAACAGCCAATACCGTAAAGCCCTGCCCGGAACCCAGCTGGACTTCTTCGATGCCCAGGAGGCGATCGATGCGCTCCAGCCCGGCGCCTGGGCCAAGCTGCCGTATACCTCCCGGGTGCTGGCCGAGCAACTGGTGCGGCGCTGCGAGCCGTCGGCCCTGAACGACGCGCTGATGCAACTGATCGAGCGTCGGCGCGATCTGGACTTTCCCTGGTACCCGGCCCGCGTGGTCTGCCACGACATTCTCGGCCAGACCGCACTGGTCGACCTGGCCGGCCTGCGCGACGCGATCGCCGAGCAGGGTGGCGATCCATCCAAGGTCAACCCGGTGGTGCCGACCCAGTTGATTGTCGATCACTCGCTGGCGGTGGAGGCGGCGGGTTTCGATCCGGATGCGTTCGCGAAGAACCGGGCCATCGAGGATAGGCGCAACGAAGACCGCTTCCATTTCATCGAATGGACCAAGACCGCGTTCAAGAACGTCGACGTGATCCCGGCCGGCAACGGCATCATGCACCAGATCAATCTGGAGAAGATGAGCCCGGTGATCCAGGCCCGTGGCGGCGTGGCGTTCCCCGACACCTGCGTCGGCACCGACTCGCATACCCCGCACGTCGACGCGCTCGGTGTGATCGCCATCGGCGTCGGTGGGCTGGAGGCGGAAACCGTGATGCTCGGGCTTCCGTCGATGATGCGCCTGCCCGATATCGTCGGCGTGCGCCTGACCGGCAAGCGCCAGCCCGGTATCACCGCCACCGACATTGTCCTGGCGCTGACCGAATTTTTGCGCAAGGAGCGGGTGGTCGGTGCCTGGGTCGAGTTCTTCGGCGCGGGTGCGGACAGCCTGACCATCGGCGACCGCGCGACCATCTCCAATATGTGCCCGGAATACGGCGCCACCGCGGCGATGTTCTATATCGACCAGCAGACCATCGACTACCTCAAGCTGACTGGTCGCGAGCCGGAGCAGGTCGCCCTGGTCGAGCAGTACGCCAAGACCACCGGCCTGTGGGCCAGCGCGCTGACGACCGCCGAGTACGAGCGTGTGCTGGAGTTCGACCTGTCCACCGTGGTGCGCAACATGGCCGGCCCGAGCAACCCGCACAAGCGGCTGCCGACCTCGGCGCTGCAGGAGCGTGGCATCGCCGACGAGGCCAAGCTGCAGTCCGGCAGGGCCGAAGAGGCCAGCGGCATGATGCCCGATGGCGCAGTGATCATCGCCGCCATCACCAGCTGCACCAACACCTCCAACCCGCGCAACGTGGTCGCCGCCGGTCTGCTGGCGAAGAAAGCCAATGCGCTGGGGCTGGTGCGCAAGCCCTGGGTCAAGACGTCCTTCGCCCCGGGTTCGAAAGTCGCCAAGCTTTACCTGGAGGAGGCCGGCCTGCTCAGCGAACTGGAACAGCTCGGCTTCGGCATCGTCGGCTACGCCTGTACCACGTGCAACGGCATGTCCGGCGCACTGGATCCGGTGATCCAGCAGGAAATCATCGATCGCGACCTTTATGCCACCGCCGTGCTTTCGGGCAATCGCAACTTCGACGGCCGTATTCATCCGTACGCCAAGCAGGCCTTCCTGGCCTCGCCGCCGCTGGTGGTGGCCTACGCCATCGCCGGCACCGTGCGTTTCGATATCGAGCAGGACGTGTTGGGTACCGATAAGGCCGGCAACCCCGTCACCCTGAAAGACCTGTGGCCGAGCGACGAGGAAATCGATGCGATCGTTGCCTCGGCGGTGAAGCCGGAGCAGTTCAAGCAGATCTATATCCCGATGTTCGACCTGGGCAGTGTGCAGGAAGCCGAAAGCCCGCTGTATGACTGGCGCCCGATGAGCACCTACATCCGTCGCCCGCCATACTGGGAGGGCGCTTTGGCTGGCGAACGCACGCTCAAGGGCATGCGCCCGTTGGCGATCCTGCCGGACAACATCACCACCGACCACCTGTCGCCGTCCAACGCCATCCTGCTGGACAGTGCCGCCGGCGAGTACCTGCACAAGATGGGCCTGCCGGAGGAGGACTTCAATTCCTACGCCACCCACCGTGGCGACCATCTCACCGCGCAGCGTGCGACCTTCGCCAACCCGCAGCTGGTCAACGAGATGGCGGTGGTCGACGGCCAGGTCAAGAAGGGTTCGCTGGCGCGCGTCGAGCCGGAAGGCCAGGTGATGCGCATGTGGGAAGCCATCGAAACCTATATGCAGCGCAAGCAGCCGCTGATCATCGTCGCCGGCGCCGACTACGGCCAGGGTTCGTCCCGCGACTGGGCGGCCAAGGGCGTACGCCTGGCCGGGGTGGAAGTGATAGTGGCCGAAGGCTTCGAGCGTATCCACCGCACCAACCTGGTCGGCATGGGCGTGCTGCCGGTCGAGTTCAAGCCAGGCACCACGCGCTTGACGCTCAAGCTCGATGGCACCGAAACCTACGATATCCGGGGCGAGCTGTCGCCAGGCTGCGACCTGACCCTGGTCATCCAGCGTCGCGGCGGGGAGCAGCTCGAGGTGCCGGTGACCTGTCGCCTGGACACCGCCGCCGAGGTCAATGTGTACAACGCCGGCGGCGTGCTGCAGCGCTTCGCCAAGGACTTCCTCGAAGGCGCGGTCGCCTGATTCCGTAGGGTGGATGGCGTTTTTCCATCCACCGGGCGTCCACCGTAGGGTGGATCGGTGAAGCCTGATCCACCCTACGGTCCTTTCACACTTCAGCCAGGACTTACTCATGGCTTATCAACCCCAGGTCAAAATCCCCGCCACCTATATGCGTGGCGGCACCAGCAAGGGCGTGTTCTTCCGTCTCGACGATCTGCCGCCAAGCTGCCAGGTGCCGGGCGAGGCCCGCGACAAGCTGTTTATGCGGGTGATCGGCAGCCCCGACCCCTATGCCGCGCATATCGACGGTATGGGTGGGGCGACGTCCAGCACCAGCAAATGCGTGATCCTGTCCCGCAGCAGTCAGCCGGATCACGATGTCGACTACCTCTATGGTCAGGTTTCGATCGACAAGGCCTTTGTCGACTGGAGCGGCAACTGCGGCAACCTCTCGACAGCGGCGGGCGCTTTTGCCCTGCACGCAGGGCTGGTCGAGCCCTCGCGCATCCCGGACAACGGCACCTGCGTGGTACGCATCTGGCAGGCGAATATCCAGAAAACCATCATCGCCCATGTGCCGGTGAGCAATGGTCAGGTCCAGGAAACCGGCGACTTCGAGCTGGATGGCGTGACCTTCCCGGCCGCCGAGATAGTGCTGGAATTCCTCGATCCGTCCGACGACGGCGAAGAGGGCGGTTCGATGTTCCCCACCGGCAATCTGGTCGACGACCTGGAAGTGCCGACTGATGTGGTGGCGAGCGGCCGGCTCAAGGCGACCATGATCAGCGCCGGTATTCCAACCGTGTTCGTCAATGCCGAGGACATCGGCTATCAGGGCACCGAGCTACGCGAGGAGATCAACGGCAATCCCGAGGCGCTGGCCCGTTTCGAGGCGATCCGGGTAGCCGGCGCCTTGCGCATGGGCTTGATCAAGACGGCGGCGGAGGCGGCGACCCGCCAGCACACGCCGAAGATCGCCTTCGTCGCCAAGCCCAAGGACTACCGGGCCTCCAGCGGCAAGATGGTGCAGGCCAATGAGGTCGATCTGCTGGTGCGGGCGCTGTCCATGGGCAAGCTGCACCACGCGATGATGGGTACCTGTGCCGTGGCCATCGGCACCGCGGCGGCTATCCCCGGCACCCTGGTCAATCAGGCCGCCGGTGGCGCTGCGCGCGAAGCGGTGCGATTCGGCCATCCGTCCGGTACCTTGCGCGTCGGCGCCGAGGCGTCTTTGCAAGGGGGCGAGTGGCTGGTGAAGAAGGCCATCATGTCGCGTAGCGCGCGGATATTGATGGAAGGCTGGGTGCGGGTGCCGGAAGACTCGTTCTAACGCTCAGAAATAAGAAAGGCTCGATTTTTTCGAGCCTTTTCTTTTGTTTTTCAATTGCTTGAGCGTATTACTTGAGGCGGCGTTCGACGCCTTTTTCCACCAGAATCTTCGCCGAGATCTCCTCCACGGAAAAATACGTGGAATTGATGAAGGTGATGTTCTCGCGGCGGAACAGGTTTTCCACTTCGCGTATCTCGAATTCGCACTGGGCGAAGCTGGCGTAGCGGCTATTGGGTTTGCGCTCATGACGGATGGCGGTCAGGCGATCGGCGTCGATGGTCAGGCCGAACAGCTTGTCCTTGTGCTTTTTCAGCACCTCGGGCAGCTGCAGCCGCTCCATATCGTCTTCGGTCAGCGGGTAGTTGGCGGCACGAATCCCGTATTGCATGGCCATATACAGGCAGGTCGGGGTTTTGCCGCAGCGCGAGACGCCTACCAGAATCAGATCGGCCTTGTCGTAGTAGTGGGTGCGTGCGCCGTCGTCGTTATCCAGGGCGAAGTTAACCGCCTCGATACGCTCCATATAGTTGGAGTTGTGCCCAATGGAGTGGGACTTGCCGACCGAATAGGACGAATGTGAGGTCAGCTCCTGTTCCAGCGGGGCAAGGAAGGTCGAGAATATGTCGATCATGTAACCTTCGGATTCAGCCAGGACCTCACGGATCTCCTGGTTGACAATGGTGTCGAAGATGATCGGGTTGGCGCCATCTCTCGCAGCAGCGCTATTGATTTGTTGTACCATTGCGCGCGCTTTTTCCACGCTGTCGATGTAGGGGCGCGTGAGTTTGGTAAAGTCGATGGTTTCGAACTGCGCCAACAAACTCTGACCCAGGGTTTCGGCGGTAATGCCGGTACCGTCGGAGATGAAAAATGCGGTTCGTTTCATTTGCGCGTAGGGCCTTAAGCTGAGAACGTTTCTTGGCTATCATAGGCCCCGCTGCAGACAGGGCCGATTAGTTGGCATTGTTACTTATTTTCCTGGGGGCGGCCACAATCGCGCGGAATGTCCGCCGAGCTTTCCGGTCCCTATAGAGCATGTTAAAGCCTTGCAGGCTAGAACCATGCATGGCGAAGAGCAACGGCGGTAACCGCCGAGACCCAGCGCCAGCGGGTTATGCAGGTGAGAAAGCGACTGGGGTCGCATTCAAGTCTGTTTTAAAACGGCAAGGCCGACGCGCAGCAGACCTTGAACAGGTTTTGAGCTTTTCCAACACTTTAGTGGAGAGATCCCTTGGTAGAGTACGTAGTTTCCCTCGATAAGCTCGGCAATCACGATGTTGAGCACGTAGGGGGCAAGAACGCCTCCCTGGGCGAGATGATCAGTAACCTTGCTGGTGCCGGCGTATCGGTTCCTGGCGGTTTCGCCACCACGGCTCAAGCCTATCGCGATTTTCTCGATCTGAGCGGCCTGAACGATCAGATTCACGCCGCACTCGACGCGCTGGATGTCGACGACGTGAATGCCCTTGCGAAAACCGGCGCACAGATCCGCCAGTGGGTCATGGACGCAGAACTCCCTGCCGAGTTGGACAAGCAGATCCGCAGCGCTTTCGCCGAAATGGCGGGCGGTAACGAGCATATGGCTGTCGCCGTGCGTTCCTCGGCCACTGCCGAAGACCTCCCGGACGCCTCCTTTGCCGGCCAGCAGGAAACCTTCCTGAACATCCGCGGCGTCGACAACGTGATCCGCGCGGCCAAAGAAGTATTCGCTTCGCTGTTCAACGACCGTGCCATCGCCTACCGCGTGCATCAGGGCTTCGACCATAAACTGGTCGCCCTGTCCGCTGGCGTGCAGCGCATGGTGCGTTCGGAAACCGGCACCGCCGGGGTGATGTTCACCCTCGATACCGAGTCGGGCTTTCGCGATGTGGTGTTCATCACCGGCGCCTACGGCCTTGGTGAAACCGTGGTGCAGGGTGCGGTCAACCCTGACGAATTTTATGTGCACAAGCAGACCCTTGAAGCCGGGCGTCCGGCGATTCTGCGCCGTAACCTGGGCAGCAAGGCGATCAAGATGATTTACGGCGAAGAAGCCAAGGCCGGCAAATCGGTCAAGGTGGTCGATGTCGAACATGCCGAGCGCGCACGTTTCTGCTTGAGCGATGCCGAAGTTAGCGAGCTGGCCAAGCAGGCCATGATCATCGAAAAACACTACGGCCGGCCGATGGATATCGAGTGGGCCAAAGACGGCGACGACGGCCAGCTGTACATCGTTCAGGCCCGCCCGGAAACGGTGAAGAGCCGTTCCAGCGTCAACGTGATGGAGCGTTACCTGCTCAAGGAAACCGGCACCGTGCTGGTGGAAGGTCGCGCCATCGGCCAGAAGATCGGTGCCGGCAAGGTGCGCATCATCAACGACGTTTCGGAAATGGATAAAGTCCAGGCCGGCGACGTGCTGGTTTCCGATATGACCGATCCTGACTGGGAACCGGTCATGAAGCGCGCCAGCGCCATCGTCACCAACCGCGGCGGGCGCACCTGCCATGCGGCGATCATCGCCCGCGAGCTGGGTATTCCGGCTGTGGTCGGTTGCGGTAACGCGACCCATGTATTGAAAGACGGGCAGGGCGTCACCGTATCCTGCGCCGAAGGCGATACCGGCTTTATTTTCGAAGGCGAACTGGGCTTCGACGTCCGTACCAATTCGGTCGATGCTATGCCCGAGCTGCCGTTCAAGATCATGATGAACGTCGGTAACCCGGACCGCGCTTTCGACTTCGCCCAGTTGCCGAACGAAGGCGTGGGCCTTGCTCGCCTGGAATTCATCATCAACCGCATGATCGGCGTACACCCCAAGGCGCTGTTGAACTTCGCCGGGTTGCCAGCGGAAATCAAGGACAGCGTCGAGAAGCGCATCGCCGGTTACGATGATCCGGTCGGCTTCTATGTCGAGAAGCTGGTTGAAGGCATCAGCACCCTGGCCGCGGCGTTCTGGCCGAAGAAGGTCATCGTGCGTCTGTCGGACTTCAAGTCCAACGAATACGCCAACCTGATCGGCGGCAAGCTCTACGAGCCGGAAGAAGAAAACCCGATGCTCGGCTTCCGTGGTGCGTCGCGCTATATCAGCGAGTCCTTCCGCGATTGCTTCGAGCTCGAGTGCCGTGCGCTGAAGAAGGTGCGCAACGAGATGGGCCTGACCAACGTCCAGATCATGGTGCCCTTCGTGCGTACCCTGGGCGAAGCCAGCCAAGTCGTCGATCTTCTGGCGCAGAACGGTCTGGCGCGCGGTCAGGACGGCCTTAAGGTGATCATGATGTGCGAGCTGCCGTCCAACGCCATCCTCGCGGAAGAGTTCCTCGAGTTCTTCGACGGTTTCTCCATCGGTTCCAACGATCTGACCCAGCTGACCCTGGGGCTGGACCGCGACTCCGGCATCGTCGCCCACCTGTTCGACGAGCGTAATCCGGCGGTCAAGAAGCTGCTGTCCAATGCCATCCAGGCTTGCAACAAGGCCGGTAAGTACATCGGTATCTGCGGCCAGGGCCCGTCGGATCACCCGGATCTGGCGAAATGGCTGATGGAGCAGGGCATCGAAAGCGTTTCGCTGAACCCGGACTCGGTGCTCGATACCTGGTTCTTCCTCGCCGAAGGCCAGAACGGCTGATTTTTCCGTAAATCTTCCATTCAGGGTGGGGTTACGACTCCACCCTTTTTTATGCCAGAGCGAAAATGCAAAGCAGCAGCAGGCTTTTTCCCGTCGCCTTGATCAGTGCGGAAATCCGTGGTGATCTGAGCGAGGACGTCTATCGCCTCAAGCCCGGTAACAGTCCCGATGCCAGCGTTGAGCTGGCGCTGACCCGCCTGGGTCTCGCCGATCACGAAACCCGGCGCGGTGTGCCGGTGATCCTGATACCCGGCAGTTTTTCCAATCGGCGTTTCTGGTATTCGCCCAAAGGTGTTGGCCTGGGCGCCTTTCTCGCGCGGGCTGGCTACGATGTGTGGATCGCCGAAATGCGCGGGCATGGCTTGTCGCCGCGCAACCACGACTACAAGCACAACAAGGTCAGTGACTACGTGCGTTACGACCTGCCGACAATCGCTGACTTCGTCTTCGAGCAGAACTCGCAGAAAGTTCATTGGCTGGGCCATTCGCTAGGTGGCATCACTCTGGCCGGGGCAATGGGCGGCGGCTATCTGGAGCAGTCGCGTATCGCCTCGGTCATCCTCTGCGGCAGTCAGATCAGCCGTGTCTACTGGCCGTTGAAGTTTCCGCCCCTGGAGTGGGGCAGCCGTGTGCTACTCAAGCGCTTCAGCGTGATCTCCGGGCCGAGGCTCAAGCGTGGCCCGGAGGACGAGCCTATCGGTCTGGCACTGGAGAGCCTGCGCTGGCATGGCCTGTTCGGGCGTTTTGGCGATGCCGAGCGGGACTGGTGGGCGGGGCTCGCCGAGGTCAAGGTGCCGGTAATGGCGGTCGCGGCGGTCGGCGACACGCAAGACCCGGCATGGGCCTGCCGCAAACTCTTCGAGCAGTTCGGTTCGGGCGTGGCGGAGTTCTTGTGCCTGGGCAAGAAAAACGGCTTTAGCGGCGACTTCGGCCACGTGGAAATGCTTGTCAGCAAAGAAGCGCAGCGCGAAGTCTGGCCACTGATCGAACAATGGCTGCGCAAGAGTCCCCTGGTCGCTGTACAAACCGATGCATCTGCCAGCATTTCGCCAGAGCCTGCATCCGGCTAAGATGCGGGCGACAAGCTTTACCAGGTTGACCGCGTCGTTATCGCGCGGCGAGCCCGACGTTCACTGCCAACAAGGAGTTTTTCCATGCATTACATCACCCCCGATTTGTGCGATGCCTATCCGGAACTGGTGCAGGTGGTCGAGCCGATGTTCAGCAACTTCGGCGGTCGCGATTCCTTCGGCGGCGAGATCGTCACCGTCAAATGCTTCGAGGACAACTCCCTGGTCAAGGAGCAGGTCGAACAGCCGGGGCAGGGCAAGGTAATGGTGGTCGACGGCGGCGCCTCCCTGCGCCGTGCCTTGCTCGGCGACATGCTGGCGGAAAAAGCGGCGAAAAATGGTTGGGAAGGCATTGTGATTTACGGCTGCGTACGTGATGTCGACGTGCTCGCGCAGACCAATCTGGGCATTCAGGCCCTCGCCAGTCACCCGATGAAAACCGACAAGCGCGGCATCGGTGACCTGAATGTCGCCGTCACCTTCGGCGGTATCACCTTCCGCCCGGGCGAATACCTGTATGCCGACAACAACGGCATCATCGTGTCGCCGAGCGCACTGAAGATGCCCGAATAGGTGCCGAATCCGCAGATGTACGAGCAGGACAACAGCAAGTGGGGGCTGGTGCATGCCTTTGTCCTCGATGGACAGGGTGGCGCCCGGGCGCTCGCCCAGGAGCAGTTGGCGGGCCTCGAACTGGCCGAGCAGGAAAGCCTCTGGCTGCATTGGGATCGTGGCCATCCGCAGACCCAGGCCTGGCTGCGCCATGACAGCGGTCTGAGCGAATTCGCCTGCGACCTGCTACTTGAAGAGAACACCCGGCCGCGACTGCTGCCGTTGCCCGAGCATGAAATGCTGCTGTTTCTGCGTGGCGTCAACCTCAATCCGGGGGCTGAGCCCGAAGACATGGTCTCGGTGCGGATCTTCGCCAGCGCCCGCCGGGTGATTTCGTTGCGTTTGCGTCCTTTGCGCGCCACCGAAGAGCTGATCGCCGAATTGGCTGCCGGCAAAGGGCCGAAGTCCGCGTCCGAATTGATACTGAGCCTGGCGCACTACCTGACCGACAAGATCGAAAATCTGGTGACGGAGCTGTCCGAGCAGGTCGACGAGCAGGAAGAGCTGATCGATGCCGCCGACCGCTCGGTGCCCGATCACGCCACGCTGCTGCAGATGCGCCGCCGCGCCGCCAGCCTACGGCGCTTTCTCGCCCCGCAGCGCGATATCTACGCGCAGCTGACGCGCAACCAGCCGCCCTGGTTCGTTGCCGACGATACCGGCTACTGGAACGAGCTGAACAATCGCCTGACCCGTTACCTGGAAGAGCTGGAACTGAGCCGCGAGCGGGTCAGCCTGGTGCTCGAAGCGGAAAACCGGCGGATGGACCAGCGCATGAACCGTACGATGTATCGCTTCGGCATCATCGCCGGGGTGTTTCTGCCCATTACCTTTGTCACCGGGCTGCTGGGTATCAACGTTGGCGGTATTCCCGGTGCAGACAGCCCCTACGGTTTTCCCATCGTCTGCCTGATGATGATTTCTCTGGCTCTGGGGCAGTGGTGGTTGCTGCGCCGTCTGCGCTGGGCCTGATGTGACTTGCCCCGCTCTCGATTCGTCTAGCCGACACACCCCGTGAGGCGCGCCATGCACGATCCTTTTGAAGAATCCCTACGCGATCTGCTCAAGTCGCCGTCGTCGTCGCACGATGATGACGCGTGCCTGCATCGCGTATTGAAGACAGCCAACCGCCAGGTCGGTGCCGGCGATCTGTTCGCGGTGGTCGGGCATTGGCTCGGTGCCTTGATGATCGCCCTGAATAACGGCTCCGCGCATATCGCACCAGTGTCCCGCCGTCCTACTTCCGCTCGTTCTACTGATAAGGCTGACTGAAATGGAACTCGATCCCTGGACTCAAAGCCTGGTAGCCGCGATGACCGCGCTCTGGACCAAAGTCGCTGTGTTCATTCCGAACCTGTTTGTGGCGCTGATTCTGGTGTTGCTCGGTTTCGTCGTGGCCAAGCTGCTCGACACCTTGCTCTCGAAGCTGCTCGGCAAGATCGGTCTGGACCGTCTGATGGCGGGTACCGGTCTGACCAAGCTGCTCAGCCGCGCCGGCATCCAGGTGCCTGTGTCGACCTTGATCGGCAAAATCATCTATTGGTTCGTGCTGCTGATCTTCCTCGTCTCGGCGGCGGAATCGCTCGGCCTGGAACGGGTCTCGGCGACGCTCGATGTGCTCGCCTCGTACCTGCCCAAGGTGTTTGGCGCGGCGCTGGTGCTGGTGGCCGGCGTACTGTTGGCGCAGCTGGTCAGCGGCCTGGTGCGCGGCGCAGCAGAAGGGGTGGGGTTGGACTACGCCCATGGCCTGGCCCGCATCGCTCAGGGCTTCGTGATCATCATCAGTATTTCGGTGGCCATTGGTCAGTTGGAGGTCAAGACCGACCTGCTCAACACCGTAATCGCCATCGTGCTGACGTCCGTGGGCCTGGCCGTCGCGTTGGCGCTGGGCCTGGGCAGCCGGGAGATCGTCGGGCAGATTCTCGCCGGCATCTACGTGCGGGAGCTGTATCAGGTGGGGCAGCAGATTCAAGTGGGTGAGATAGAAGGGCAGATCGAAGAAATTGGCACGGCCAAGACTATTCTGTTAACCGATGCGGGCGAACTGGTGTCCATCGCCAATCGGACCTTGCTCGAGCAGCGGGTAAACAGCCACTAAGGCACCGCACTGTTCATGCAATCCCTGCTAATGTATGCCGCCGGCCAGCCGATTTCTGGCGCGGCGGCTTTTGTCCTGACTGTCGGCCCAACTCGTTTTGAATAAAGCCCAAACGCTACCTGTGCGCTATGACCCTCGCGAGCTTTCGGACGAAGAGCTGGTCGCGCGTGCCCACGACGAATTGTTCCATATCACCCGAGCCTACGAAGAGCTGATGCGTCGTTATCAGCGCACGCTGTTCAATGTGTGCGCTCGCTATTTGGGCAATGATCGTGATGCCGACGACGTGTGCCAGGAGGTCATGCTTAAAGTTCTTTATGGTTTGAAAAACTTCGAGGGCAAGTCGAAGTTTAAAACCTGGCTATACAGCATTACCTATAACGAATGCATTACCCAGTACCGTAAAGAACGGCGCAAGCGTCGTTTGATGGACGCTTTAAGTTTGGACCCGCTGGAAGAAGCCGTCGAAGAAAAGGCGCCGAAGATCGAGGATCGTGGTGGACTTGACCGTTGGTTGGTACATGTCAACCCCATCGACAGAGAAATATTAGTGCTGCGCTTTGTCGCCGAGCTGGAGTTTCAAGAAATTGCAGATATCATGCACATGGGCCTGAGCGCCACCAAAATGCGCTATAAGCGAGCCCTCGATCGGCTCCGTGAAAGATTCTCCGACACGCCTGAACTTAACTAAACCATTTGCGTCAAACTTTCCGGTTAATCCTTATGAGGATTGCCGGCTGAGTTTTCTTGCGCGTGCGCGAGATAACTTACTGACCACCAAGATAGGGATCACAAATGAAATCGAAGAACACTTTTGGCGTTGTCATTGGCTCACTGCTGGCTACCTCGTCTCTCAACGTGTTGGCTCAGGGTCAAGGCGCGGTCGAAGTGGAAGCCTTTGGTAAGCGCTCTTTTACCGAAAGCAATCGTGAAGTAACCGATGGCAACTTGTTCGGCGGCAGCATCGGCTATTACTTGAACGATGATGTATCGCTGAATTTGTCCCATGGTACTTACCGCAGCATCCGCTCTCAGGACACCTTGCCGGGTTCCACCCACGGCCGCGAGCAGATCGATGGCAGCTTGAGCACTGTGGAAGCCTTGTACCACTTCGGTACTCCGGCCGCACAAAGCCTGCGTCCTTATGTCTCCGCCGGTTTCGGCCACCAGGAACTGGATAACACCTTCACCCGCGGCGATGACAAGACCACTTTCGCCATGGTCGGTGCTGGTGCCAAGTACTACTTCAACGAAATGTTCTTCGCCAAGGCCGGTGTCGATGTGCTGCACAGCCTGGATACTGAAAACACCGAATGGCAAGCCGGTGTAGGCGTCGGTCTGAACTTCGGCGGTAGCAGCCGTCCGGTGGCACAGGTTATCGAAGCCGCTCCCGAGCCGATCGCTGAACCGGTCGTTACCGAAGAGCCGATGGAAACCGTTCGCGTCGAACTGGACGTCAAATTCGATTTCGACAAGGCTCGCGTCAAGGAAGAAAGCTACAGCGATATTCAGAACCTGGCTGATTTCATGAAGCAGTACCCGCAGACCAGCACCACCGTCGAAGGTCACACCGACTCCGTAGGCACCGACGCATACAACCAGAAGCTGTCCGAGCGTCGCGCCAACGCCGTTCGCGATGTACTGATCAACCAGTACGGCGTGGAAGGCGAGCGCGTTAATGCCGCCGGCTACGGCGAATCGCGTCCGGTTGCCGATAACGCTACCGATAGCGGTCGTGCGATCAACCGTCGCGTAGAAGCCGAAGTAGAAGCTCAGATCAAGCAGTAACAGCTCTGGCTTTATGGAAAACCCGGCCCTGGTCGGGTTTTTCTTTGCCTGCAGAAAAGTTTATCGCGTGCGAAGTTTTCAAATGTTTAGGTCATTGGTCCTTGTCGTAGTCGACATAAATACGAGAATAAAAAAAGCCCGGCTATTGCCGGGCTAAGAACTACTCCGCAGGAGCGCGAAGCGGTTAGGCACTCATGGCAGCAGCCAGTACTTGCTGCTGCGCGGCGACTTCGCCGATGACCAGGATGGCCGGGCTTTTCAACTGGAAGTCGAGGGCATCCTGTTGCATGGCGGCAAGCGAGCTGCGGCATTCGCGTTGTTGGGGCAGGGAGGCGTTTTCGATCAGCGCCACCGGCATGTCGGCGCGCATACCACCGGCCAACAGGCTTTCGCGGATTTCCGGCAGTTTGGCGACGCCCATATAGACCACCAGGGTGGTGCCGCCCTGGGCCAGGGCCTGCCAGTTCAGCGTGCTGTCGTCCTGGGTGTGCGCGGTGATCAGGGTCACGCCGCGGGCCACGCCGCGCAAAGTCAGGGGGATGCCGCAGTTGGTCGCACCGGCCAGCCCCGCGGTGATGCCATTGACCATCTCCACCTCAATGCCATGGGCGATCAGCCAATCGGCTTCTTCGCTGCCACGACCGAAGATGCATGGGTCGCCACCTTTCAGGCGCACCACGCATTTGCCCTGACGCGCGTAACGCAGCATCAGACGATGGATAAACGCCTGGGGCGTGGAGCGACAACCGCCGCGCTTGCCCACCTGCAGCACCCGCGCGTTGGCGCAGTGTTCCAATACGGCGGGGTTGACCAGGTCGTCGATCATCACGACTTCGGCCTGGTTCAGCGCGCGTACCGCTTTGAGGGTCAACAGCTCCGGGTCACCCGGGCCTGCACCGACCAGCCAGACTTTTGCGCTCATATCGAATTCCTCGGTTATGCGTTCACTACTGCCGGCTGGGTGGCCAGCAGGCGTTTGATCTCGGGTACGCAGGAGCCGCAACTGGTGCCGCACTTGAGCTCCTGTTTCAGCCCAGCGAGGTCGAGGCCACGGGCGATGCCGGCGCAGACCGCGTCTTCGCTGACGTTCAGGCAGTTGCACAGGGTCTTGCCGGCTTTCTTGCCGCTGGCGGCGCCAGGTGGGGTGGACAGTGGCGCGAGCAACCAGCGGCGCAGGTCGGCATCGGCCTGGCCTTCGCTCCACAGGCTTTTCAGCCAGTCGCGGGCGATGGTTTCTCCGGCCAGGCGCAGGCTGACAATGCGACCTTCTTCGATGCGTACGCGCTTGCCGACGGCTTTGCGTGGGTCGTCGTAGGCCAGCACCGGGCCTTGATGCAGGTCGAGCAAACGATCGATCTGCGCCAGCAATTCAGGCTGCGGCGCCACGGTGCTGGCGGCGCGGATCAGCAGGGCGGGGCGCTCGCGGCCGGTCAATGTCAGGTTGGCGTAGGCGAAACCTTCGAATAGCGGGCGTAGGGCCTGGAAGCGTGTTTGCACCTCGCCTTCGACCAGGGCGAAAAACGTCCAGGGCAGCTCGACCTTTTCCACCTCGATGCCGGCATGCTTGAGCTCAGGCTGTTTCGACAGCGGGTCGAACGCCGGCTGGGTCAGCACATTGGTGCCCAGGCCTTTGAGAAAGCGATCGCCCCAATGCATCGGCAGGTAGGCTTGGCCGGAACGTACCGAGTCGTCGGCCTGCACCGGCACGATAAGGCTGCCGCGACGACTACGTACCTTGATCAGATCGCCGCTTTGCAGGCGACGCCGGCGCAATTCGTCGGGGTGCAGGCTAAGCACGGCATCCTCGACATGGCCGAACAGGCGTGCGGCGGTGCCGGTGCGGCTCATGCCGTGCCACTGATCGCGCAGGCGGCCGGTATTGAGCGTCAGCGAGTAGCGCGTCTCGCGCTTTTCCTTGGGCGCGCGGTACGGGTCGGCATGGAACTGCGCACGCGTATTGGCGGTGGGGAAGCGGCCGTCGCCATACAGGCGCGCGGTGCCCTGGGTAGCGCCGGCCGGGAACGGCCATTGCTGGGGACCTTGGTTATCCAGAATCGCGTAGCTGAGCCCCGATAGATCGAGGTCGCGCTTGGCGGTCAGGTGTTTGTACTCGTCGAACAACTCCATGGGGTTGGAGAAGCCGAACAGGCTGGGCAGGCCGGGGCGTAGCAGTTTTTCTAAACGGCGGGCGAAATCCGTGGTGATCGCCCAATCCGGCCGCGCCTCCGCGGGCGCGGACACGGCGCGGCGTACATGGCTGACGCGGCGCTCGGAGTTGGTCACGGTGCCTTCCTTCTCGCCCCAGCTAGCGGCGGGCAGCAGTAGGTCGGCGTAATGGCAGGTCTCGGTGGTGAAAAAGGCTTCCTGCACCACCACAAATGGGCAGGCGGCCAGCGCTTCATGCACCTTGTTCTGGTCGGGCAGCGATTGCGCCGGGTTGGTGCAGGCGATCCACAAGGCCTTGACCTTGCCAGCCCGCACCGCTTCGAACAGTTCGATGGCGGTCAGTCCGGTGCTTTCCGGTAGCGCCTCGACGCCCCAGTAATCGGCAACCTCGGTGCGGTGCTGTGCATTCGCCGCATCGCGATGGCCAGGCAGCAGGTTGGACAGGCTGCCGGTTTCGCGGCCGCCCATGGCATTCGGTTGGCCGGTCAGGGAGAAGGGGCCAGCACCGGGTTTGCCGATCTGCCCGGTGGCCAGGTGCAGGTTGATCAGTGCGCTGTTTTTCGCGCTGCCGCTGCTCGACTGGTTGAGGCCCATGCACCAGAGCGAAAGAAAGCTCGGCGCGCTGCCGATCATCCGCGCGCATTGCTGCAGGCTTTCCTGGCTGATGCCGCAGAGTTCGCTGACCATCTGCGGGCTGTAGTCGCGCACCAGGGTTTTCAGCGCATCGAAGCCTTCGGTGTGGGCGTCGATATAGGCGCGGTCGATCCAGCCTTCCCACATGAGGATATGCAGGATGCCGTGAAACAGCGCGACGTCGGTTCCCGGAACGATCGGCAGGTGCAGGTCTGCCAGGTCGCAGGTGTCGGTACGCCGTGGGTCGATGACTATGACTTGCATGTCCGGGCGTTTGGCCTTGGCCTCTTCCAGACGACGGAACAGCACCGGGTGGGCGTAGGCCATGTTGCTGCCGGCAATCAGCAGGCAATCGCTCTGCTCGATGTCCTCGTAACTGCATGGCGGTGCGTCGGCGCCAAGGCTGCGCTTGTAGCCGACCACAGCCGAGGACATGCACAGGCGTGAGTTGCTGTCGATGTTGTTGGTGCCGACCAGGGCGCGGGCCAGCTTGTTGAAGGCGTAGTAGTCCTCGGTCAGCAGTTGACCGGAGATGTAGAACGCGACGCTGTCCGGGCCGTGCTCGCGAATGGTTTCGGCGAAGACATTGGCGGCATGATCCAGGGCGCTGTCCCAGTCCGTGCGCGCACGCGCCAGGCCCTTACCCAGACGCAGCTCGGGGTAAAGCGCGCGGGCATCGAGGTCGCCGGTCAGGTGTAGGGTCGAGCCCTTGCTGCATAGCTTGCCGAAATTGGCCGGGTGCTCGGGATCGCCCTGAACGCCGAGGATCTTCTCGTCATCGTGTTCGATCAGCACGCCACAGCCCACGCCGCAATAGCAGCAGGTGGAGGCGGTGATCTGATGGGAATGGGTCATGGCGTCATCTCTCTGCGGTAATCCTGCAGGCCGCGCAGCGCGTGGCCTGCAAGTGACCTATCAGGCACATTCGGTGGCGGTATTCAGGGTCAGCAGCACGCGTCCGTTCTCGACCTTGGCTTGATGCCGGTGCGCGCAGCCGACGTCCGGTGCCACCGCTTCGCCCGACTCGAGCTCGATCTGCCAGTTATGCAGCGGGCAGGCCACGCGCTTGCCGTAAATAATCCCCTGAGACAGTGGCCCGCCCTTGTGCGGGCAGCGGTCGTCGAGGGCGAATACTTCATCGGTCGAGGTACGGAAGATCGCGATGTCGCCCTTGGGCCCGGCGACTATGCGCGAACCCAGCGGGTTGATTTCTTCAAGAGCGCAGATATCCAGCCAGCTCATGCTTGCACCTCCAGTTCGCGCAGGGCGATGCGGTCGAATTCTTTCTTCAGTTGCGGTTTGGCCAATTGCTCCTTCCATGGATCCTGCTCGAACGACAGCGAGAACAGCAGGCGAGCATGCAGCGCCTTACGCCGCTCGGCATCTTCCAACACGGCTTTCTTGATGTGCTCCATGCCGACGCGCTGCATGTAGTGCACGGTACGCTCGAGGTAGAAGGCTTCCTCGCGGTAGAGCTGAAGGAAGGCCAGGCTGTATTCCATCACTTCTTCGGCAGTCTTGAGCTTGACGAAGAACTCGCCGGCCTCGGTCTTGATCCCGCCGTTGCCACCTATATACAGCTCCCAGCCGGAGTCGACGCCGATGATGCCGACGTCCTTGATCCCCGACTCGGCGCAGTTGCGCGGGCAACCGGAGACCGCCAGCTTGACCTTGTGCGGCGACCACATATTGAACAGTGCGTGTTCCAGGTCGATACCCATCTGCGTCGAGTTCTGCGTGCCGAAACGGCAGAATTCGCTGCCGACGCAGGTCTTCACGGTGCGGATGGATTTGCCGTAGGCGTGCCCGGACGGCATATCGAGGTCTTTCCACACGCCCGGCAGATCGTCCTTTTTGATGCCCAGCAGATCGATGCGCTGACCGCCGGTGACCTTGACCATGGGCACCTGGTACTTGTCGGCGACATCGGCGATGCGGCGCAGCTCGGCGGCATTGGTCACCCCGCCCCACATACGGGGAACAACGGAGTACGTCCCGTCTTTCTGGATATTGGCGTGGGCGCGCTCGTTGATGAAGCGCGACTGCGGGTCGTCCTTGGCTTCGCCCGGCCAGGTGGAGATCAGGTAGTAGTTCAACGCCGGGCGGCAGGTGGCGCAGCCGTTCGGCGTGCTCCATTCCATAAAGGCCATGGCGTCGGCGATGCTGGTCAGGTGATGCTCACGGATCGCCTTGCGCACTTGCCCATGGTTGAGATCGCTACAAGCGCAAATGGCTTTTTCGCTCTTCGGCTTGACGTCCGCCGCGCCGCCCACGGTGTTGATCAGAATCTGTTCGACCAGGCCGGCACAGGAGCCGCAGGAGCTGGCGGCCTTGGTGTGCTTTTTCACGTCGTCGACGCTGAATAGGCCGTTTTCCTGAATGGCCTTGACGATGGTGCCCTTGCATACGCCGTTGCAGCCGCACACTTCCATGTCGTCGGGCATATTGGCGGTGCTGCTCTGGCCCTGGTGACCGGCGTCGCCGATGGCGTTCTCGCCGAACATCAGGTGGTCGCGGATCTCGCTGACGTTATGGTTCTCGCGGATCTGCCGGAAGTACCAGCCACCGTCCGCGGTGTCGCCGTACAGGCAGGCGCCGACCAGCACGTCGTCCTTGATCACCAGCTTCTTGTACACGCCGCCGATCGGGTCGGAGAGGGTGATGGTCTCGGTGCCTTCGGCGCCCATGAATTCGCCGGCGGAAAACAGATCGATGCCGGTGACTTTCAATTTGGTCGAGGTCACCGAGCCTTGGTAGCGGGAGAAGCCGAGCTGGGCCAGGTGGTTGGCGCAGACCTTGGCCTGCTCGAACAGCGGCGCCACCAGGCCATAGGCGATGCCGCGGTGGCTGGCGCATTCGCCGATCGCGTAAACCCGCGGGTCAAAGGTTTGCATGGTGTCGTTGACCAGAATGCCACGGTTGCAGGCGATGCCGGATTGCTCCGCCAGATCGCTGTTGGGGCGGATACCGGCGGCCATCACCACCAGGTCGGCGGGAATCACCTCGCCATCCTTGAATTTAACCGCGCAGACGCGGCCTTCGCCGTTGTCGAGCAGCTCGGCGGTGAGCTTGGGCAGGAGGAATTTCAGGCCGCGGTCCTCAAGGGATTTCTGCAGCAACTGGCCGGCGGTACTGTCGAGTTGGCGCTCCAGCAGCCAATCGCCCAGGTGCACCACGGTGACATCCATGCCGCGCAGCTTGAGGCCGTTGGCCGCTTCCAGGCCAAGCAGGCCGCCGCCGATGACCACTGCATGCTTATGGGTCTTGGCGGTCTCCATCATCGTCTGGGTGTCGGCGATATCGCGGTAACCGATTACACCGTCCAGGTCCTTGCCGGGAATCGGCAGGATAAAGGGGTTGGAACCGGTGGCGATAAGCAGGCGATCGTACTCGGCCTCGCTGCCGTCATCGGCGACTACCACGCGGGCCTTGCGGTCGATTTTCACCACTTTGCGCCCGAGCAGCAGCTTGATGCCGTTGTCGGCGTACCAGTTGAGGTCGTTGAGCACGATCTCTTCGAAGGTCTGTTCGCCGGCCAGTACCGGGGAAAGCAGGATGCGGTTGTAGTTCGGGTGCGGCTCGGCACCAAATACGGTGATGTCGTAGAGGTCGGGGGCGAGCTTGAGCAGTTCCTCCAGCGTACGCACGCCGGCCATGCCGTTGCCGATCATCACTAACTTGAGTTTTTTCATCAGGTGTCTCCGAACCGAGCCTGCGCCGCAGGCGTGTCCATAAAAATCAAGGCAACAAAAAAAGGCGTCCCGCTAGTGCTAGCGAGGACGCCTTTGTCCATTCCCGTTATCAGCCTTGGGCCTGCCGGGCGAGCGTCGCCTTCATCGTTGAAGGCCGCGCTTGATGTAGCTGTTTCTTGGCTGGTTACTAGCAGGGTACGTGCCAACTATGCGAGAGCCCCGGTTGATAAGGGTGTGCGCGTGATCGGGCGGAGAATGAGTTGCGTTGGGTGCACCACGCTGCAGCACGCTGCACGTTTACTGTGCGTCTAGCCGGCCAACATTTTGCCAAGGTTTTCTTCACATAACCTTGACTGTTGCCTCAGCAGACTATCGCCATTCCCTTCTATGGCTGACCGTCATGTTGAATCTCCGCCCGATACGTCCCGAATGGCTCACCCTGATCGTCAGCGCCGCGCTGCTGATGTTCTACAACCTGCCGCTCTGGCAGCATCTGTATCAGGTACTGGCGCCCCATGGCATGGCTGACGCGGTGTTCACCCTGTTGGCCATCGGTATTCTGTTCGTGGCTGCCTTCAATCTGGTGCTGACGCTGCTGGCGTTTCGCTGGATCTTCAAGCCGCTACTGACGCTGTTGCTGCTATCTGCCGCTGGCGTCGCCTACTTCATGAACCAGTACGGTGTGATGATCGACACCGAGATGCTGCGCAACACCCTGGAAACCGACGTCGCGGAAGTGGGCGATCTGCTGAGCTTGAAGCTGGCGGCCTATCTTCTGGTGCTGGGCGTACTGCCGGTCTGGTTATTGTGGCGAACGCCGGTTCGCTATCGGCCGTGGCCCCGCGAGGTGCTGAGCAAACTGGTCAGTGGCACGGCGACTGCAGCGGTGATGGTGGCGGTCGCCATGCTCGACTACCAGAGCCTGTCGTCGCTGTTTCGCAACCATCACGAGATTCACCTGCAGCTCACCCCGAGCAATATGGTCGGTGCGCTGATCGACTATGGGGAAAACGCCTTTGCCGCCCCGCGAGGGCCACTGCGTCCGATCGCCACCGATGCGGTTCGAGTGGTCCGGGCGGGTGCTGGTGCGCGCAAGACGCTGACAGTGCTGGTGGTGGGAGAAAGCGCCCGCGCGGAGAACTTCGGCCTGGACGGCTACAAACGCGACACCACACCCGAGCTGCAGCGGGAGGAGGGGGTGGTGAGTTTCACCGCCATGCAGTCCTGTGGTACCGAAACGGCGGTGTCGGTGCCCTGCATGTTTTCCAATCTGACCCGCGCGAAATACAGCGACAGCCAGGCCAAGAGCCAGGAGAACCTCCTCGATGTGCTCAAGCGTGCCGGTTACGACGTGATCTGGCGGGACAACCAAGCCGGCTGCAAGGAGACCTGCAACCGGGTCGCCTTCCAGAGCCTGACCAAGTCGAAAGACCCGGTGCTCTGCGGCGATGGCGAATGCCATGATGAAATCCTTCTGCAGGACCTGCAGGGGCTGATCGACCACCTGCAGCGCGACACCGTGCTGGTGCTGCACCAGATGGGCAGCCATGGGCCGGCCTACTTCAAACGTTATCCGGCGGCCTTTGAGCACTTCACCCCGGTATGCGCCAGCAACGAGCTGAGCGATTGTTCGCGGGAAAGCATCATCAATGGCTACGACAATACGATCCGCTACACCGACCACGTCCTCGCCAGCCTGATCGATACCCTGCGGGCCAACCAGGGCAAGGTCGACACGGCCATGCTGTACCTGTCCGACCATGGCGAGTCCCTGGGCGAGTACAACGTCTACCTGCACGGCATGCCTTACAGTTTTGCGCCCGCCGAGCAGAAGCATGTCGCCAGCATCGCCTGGTTCTCTCCCGGCTACCAGCGTAGCGCCGGTATCGATACCCGCTGCCTGGCGGCGCAACGCGACGCGCCGCTGAGCCAGGACAACCTGTTTCACAGCATGCTCGGGTTGCTGGGTGTACGGACCCAGGCATATGGCGCGGATCTCGACATGTTCGCCGGCTGCCGTAGTCGGGCGGGTTCGACTGGCGCTCGCATAGCCGCCGCCGAATCAGTGTCGGTAAAGCCAGGTCACGAGCAGCAGCAGGTGCAATAGCAACGACGCACACGCCAGGCCGCGCCAGAACTTCAGGGGTTCGCGTTCCAGCAAGGGGCGCGGGCGCTGGCTCAGGGCCTGGCGCTCGCCTTGTTCCAGATTTAGCAGCCACTCTTCGGCCGTTTCGAAGCGCTGTGCCGGGTCCGCGGCGACGGCCCGGCTGAGGTTCTCGTCGATCCATGCGGGCAGATCCGGCCGGTAGCGGCTGGCTGGCACCGGGCTGCCGAAGCGTGGACGCTGGAATGCTTCGACCTCGCCGTAGGGATAATGCCCGGTGAGCAGTCGATAGAGCGTCACGCCTGCGGCGTACAAATCCTGCTGTGCGTTGGGCGCTGTGCCGGCAAAAGCTTCCGGGGCGATATAACTGGGGGTGCCGGGCAGATCATGTGCCTCGTCGCGGGAGAGGCCGGGGCAGTAGGCCAGGCCGAAATCCAGCACGCGCAATTCACCGTCTTCGCAGCAGAACAGGTTTTCCGGTTTGATGTCGCGGTGCACGATATTGCGCCGATGCAGCATGCCCAACGCTTTGATCAGCCGCGGCGCGAGATCCAGCCATTCGGGCAGAGCCATCGGCCCGGCCAGTTGCTGACGTTCGGCGAGCGTCTGCCCGGCATACTCGCGCTGGATGTAGTACAGGTGCTGGCGTTGCGGCAGCGGGTGGACCTCGGCGAAGAAGCGCCCGGCGACGCGCCGCAGGAACCACTCTTCGAGAAGCAGCGCGGGGGCGGCCTGGGCCTCGCCGTCGCGGCTAGCGGGCAGGGTTTTCAGCAGCCAGCGCCGGCCCTGGGCGTCCCGCACCCGATAGACCAGCGACTGGCGCGATTCGCTGAGTATGCCCTCGACCTGCCAGCCTTCGAATTGCTGGGCGTCGCGCAGCCTCGGCGGCAAGGGCCAGTGTTCGAGCTGCGCCAGGGTGTCGGCCAGGTCGCCTTCGGGCAGGCCGTCGACCCGCAGCAGCAAGGCACTGGCGTTGTCCTGACTGCCCGCCAGGTGTGCGGCATTGACCAGGGCACGACTGGCCGCCTGCAGATCCTGTTCGTCATGCAGTATTTGCTGGATACCGTTGTCGCCAAGTGTTGCCCAGACCCCGTCGCTGACCAGCACGAAGCACTCGCCGAGCTGCAGTTCGCCATCCAGGTAGTCGACCACCAGGTGTTGATCGAGGCCCATCGCACGCTTGAGCACGTGCTGCATGCCGGCCTGTTCCCAGACATGGTCTTCGCTGATCCGCTCAAGATGGCCGTCGTGCCAGCGATAGGCGCGGCAATCGCCGACGTGCGCCAGGGTGAAACGTCGGCCGCGCAGAACCAGCGCGGTCAAGGTGGTGAGCAGCGGTTGACCGCCACCGTTGGCTTGCAGCCAGCGGTTGTGGGCGACCAGCAGGCGATCCAGGGACTGGGTCACGGCCCAGGTTTCCGGGGTCGCGTAGTAGTCCAGCGCCAGCGCCTGCAGGGTCGCTCGCGCGGCCAGGCCGCCGTCGGCGCATTGGCTGACGCCATCGGCCAGGGCAAACAGATAGCCCTTGCTCGCCGCCAGCGCCGGGGCCGGGGTCACCACGCGAATGGCGTCCTGGTTTTCGGCTCTGGGGCCGGTGGCGCTGGCTTCGCCGAAGGTCAAATGCAGGGCCATCGAGCGTTCTCGCTGAAAGAGGGACAACCAATGTGCCGAAAGGCTGAGGCAAAGGCGAGGCCGGGGCATCGCTGCGGGGCTGGCCGTTACCGACTTCGCCCCGCCTTTCCTGACCAGTGCTGTGCAGCGATGCCTGACGGTCTCGCCTTTGCCTCAATCTTCCGTTGTGATCATCGTGACCGAGATGGTAGGGCGGCGATCGCTGTGGTCAGCAATCGCCCCCTTTGTGTTTCGAAAAACCGCTAGACGCGAGCGGCGGTAACCGCAGCCGATCCCCAGGTGGTGCGCCAGCGACGCTTGACACCATGCAGGCCGAACCAGGCCAGGACGCCAAGGCTGGCGAATAGCCACAGGCCCAGCTGGTAGTCGCCGGTCTGTTGCTTGATCGCGCCCAAGCCCGCGGCCAGGAGAAAGCCACCAACGCCGCCGGCCATGCCGATCAGCCCGGTCATCACGCCGATTTCCTTGCGAAAGCGTTGCGGGACCAGTTGGAACACCGCACCGTTACCCGCGCCCAGGCCAAGCATCGCGGTGACGAACAGGGTCAGCGCGGCCGCCGAACTGGGCAGGTTGAAGCCAACTGCGGCAATGCTCAGCGACGCCAGGGTATACATCATCAGCAGCGAACGGATACCACCGATACGGTCCGCCAATGCGCCGCCGAGTGGACGCAACAGGCTGCCGGCGAATACGCAGGCGGCGGTGTAGTAGCCGGCGGTAACCGGGCTGAGGCCGTATTGGTCGTTGAAGTAGCCGGGCAGGGCGCTGGCCAGGCCGATAAAGCCGCCAAACGTGACGCTGTAGAAGAACATGAACCACCAGCTGTCGCGGTCGCCCAGCGCTCGCAGGTAGTCGGACAGCGCTTTCGGCTTCGGCCGCTCCGGGGAGTTCTTCGCCAGTACCGCGAACGCCACCACACAGATCAGCAGTGGCACCAGTGCCCAGCCGAATACGTTCTGCCAGCCGAACAGCGCCGCCAGGCCGGGTGCGAACAGGGCGGCCAGTACGGTGCCCGAGTTACCCGCGCCCGCGATGCCCATGGCTTTGCCCTGGTGTTGCGGCGGATACCATTGCGAGGCCAGCGGCAGCGCGACGGCGAAGGCGGCGCCAGCGAAGCCGAGGAACAGGCCGAGCAACAGCGCGTGCTCGTAGCTGTCGACGCCGATTTGCCAGGCGCTGAACAGCGCCGAGATGACTACCACCTGGCCGATCAGGCCGGCGGTCTTTGGCGACAGGCGATCCGCCAGAAAGCCCATCAGCAAGCGCAACACCGCGCCGGCCAGGATCGGCGTCGCGACCATCAGGCCACGTTGCTGGGCGGTCAGGTCGAGATCGGTGGCGATCTGCACGGCCAATGGACCCAGCAGGTACCAGACCATGAAGCTCAAGTCGAAATAGAGAAACGCGGCGAACAAGGTCGGGGCGTGGCCGGATTTCCAAAAGCTCGTATTCATCGAAACCTCGTCAGCAGAAAAAGGGTCCCGGTCGAGTGTGGTGCGCCATGGTCGTGGACACGGCGACCACAACCCGCCGGGGAGGTACCGCGCTTGTGGCGCCGCACCCTGGGGCCGAAGCCACAGCTGGGTTGAGAGTTGTAAACACGTGCTCTGGATCGCAGTGCGCGTGCCGGCTCCAAACGCTGGAGCGTGAAACGAAAAACGCCGCATGACCCGTCCACCCTGAGGTGTGGTTCATGCGACGTCTTTGTCGTTTGCCGAGCAGCCACCGTTGGCCGTCTGTGCTGATGACTAAGCAAGAGGCGAGCCAAGACCTGACCAGGGCGGGAACAGACGCTTTAACGGGAAGGCGGGCGCCAGATGCGCCGGATTTATGTTGCAAAAAGAGGCGCTATTTTCGCGCACGCACCGAAGTGGGGCTATTGGGCGGGCGAGTGCCTGGTAAAGCGTCTATCCAGGGCTGCTGCATCCTCCATCTCCCGCAGGATGCTGGCTAGGCTTCTTGTAGTAGCGCTGTCCGCTTCGAGCGTGATGGTTGGCGATTCCAGTGTCGGACGGATGAGGGCATGAAGCTGCTGGGGCATAGCCAGCAGGGGAAGCGCCACTAGGCTGGCTACCAGGCCCGCGTGCCGGCTGTGGTTATGCAAAGCTAACATGGCGACTCCCTCCCTTATTGTTGTGCCCTAAGGCCTAGCAGACGAATTGTGTACTGTCACGGCCAGGCGTCGGCGATACGGTTGGCGTTGCCACGGGCTGACCGGCGGTGTCTGCAGCAAGGTTCCGCTCTTGGGAGGACCACCGGAAACCCGGGATGTTCGGCGGCGATAATCATTAAGATTTTTGGTTGACGGTTTTCGTTTTGTGCGGTAAGCCCATTAAGGCAGTGGCGCAAAATGCGCTGCTTTCTTCACTCATTTTTGGGCCGACGACGCCGGCTCCGGAGAGGGAGGTGTGCCGTGAAACGACACTATTACATCAGTGAAGACCTCGATGACCTTGAGGTACTGGAACATGAACTGGAAGCCGACGGGATCAGCACCGAGCAGATTCATGTGCTCAGTGAAAGGGACGCGGATGTCGAGCAGCATCGCCTGAACGATGTCGCTTCGTTGATGAAGCAGGACGTCGTCCATTCCGGAATAGTTGGGACCCTGATCGGCGTGGTGCTGGCGTTGTTGGTGCTCGGTGGCGCCTATTTGCTGGGCTGGACCGATTCCCCGGCGGGCTGGGCGCCGATGGGCTTCCTGGCCATCGTGATCATGGGGTTTTGCATGTGGGAAGGCGGTTTATTCGGTATCCAGGTGCAGAACAGCCAGTTCCGGCGTTTCAAGCAAAGGCTCGAAGAGGGTAAGCACGTATTTTTCGTGGATGTCGAGCCGGAGCAGGAGTCGCGACTGGAGCAAGCGGTCAGGCATCATCCCGGCCTGGTCGTCGCCGGGGTCGACCCTTCGGCGCCGAGCATGGCGGTGATGCTGTTGCAGCGTTTCAATCGCTTCAGACGCGCCATCTAAAGCCTGGCGTGGTGCGCTGGGTTTATCCCAGCCAGTTGACCTTGGGAAATTTGCCGCTGAATGACGGTGGCATCTCGACGACCTGTGCGTGCCGATAATCGAAGAACACGAAGCCGGATTTTGCCATCGCGATCAGCTTGCCATCCTGCGGACGGGTGATGCGGAAGCTGATATCGCCGCCGTATCTGTTGAAGTCCATCACCCCGACCTCGAACAGCAGCTGATCGCGGGCATGGGCTTCGGCGCGGTAGGTGGTCGCCAGATCGGTGACGATAATGCCGGTGCCGTCCTCGTGGGTTTCCTCGATGCCGAACGCGAACAGAAAGCGCGCCCGCGCCTCGGAAATCATCGAGATCATCGAATCATTGCCCAAATGGTTGGCCGCATTGATATCGGTGACTCGCACCGTCAGATGGGTGCTGTAGCAAAACTGATCTTCAGGGAATTCGAGCTTCAAACGGGCCATCGACAGCACTCATGCGGGTTGGGTGAGGCGCAATTGTACGACAGCGCCGCACCCGCACGGCGATGATCCGCAGTATCAGCGGTGCAGGCTATTGAGCCAGAAGAAGCGCACCCGGCCGCCTTCATCGCTGGGGCCGTAGTTGTCCTGAATGTAAGCGCCGGCCTTGAAATACAGCAGCTGGTTGCTCCAGTAGCCGCTGAGTTGACGGTACAGCCCGCCCTTGTCGCCATCGCTGCTGATGACGCTGACCCCGAGTTTCCCGCTCGGGGTAATGCGCAAGTCGTAGCCGAAGCGTTCGCCGAGCCGGATGTTTTCCGCCAGCAGGATATTTTCCACTTCGGGGTCGCCGGGGCGCTTGCGCAATAACAGTTCGAGGCGGCCGACGCCGCGCAGGTAGTGGTATTGCAGCTTGAGCAGGGGATCGTTGTCGCTGCCTGCCTGGTCGTTGCTGTGGACCTGCCCGATGATGATCTTGTGCTTGCTCGGCACCTGATCGACCGAAAGCACGGCGCTCAGATAGCTGTCCGCGCTGGCGTGATACCAGAAACTCAGGTTGCCGTCGGTTTGCGTCTCGCGCAACTCGCTGCGCGGGTAACGGGCATCCGCGGTATGTGAACCGTTGACGGGTACCCAGAAACTGACGCTGCCATCGGCATGGCGGCGAAAGTACTGGCTCTGGTAATTGTTGTTCAACCGCGCGGTTTCGATGGTGGTGGGGCTGCTATCGGTGGGGATCGAAAGATTCCAGGTAGTCAGATCTAGCACGGTAGTTCCTTATGCAGTTCGGATATTTCAAAGCTCCTGTTCGGTTATTGCAGATAACTGAAGTTCAATCGGACTGATCGGCGGGCGCCATAAACGCTGAAACCCGCATGCAGCGGGTCTCAGGATTGTTGCGTCGATGCTCAGGCGGCTGGGCGCTGTTGCTTCTGGTAGAGGAATTCCAGCACCGCGGCACGATATTCGTGGTAGCGCGCACTGTGGGCGAGGGCGATGCGATCGCGTGGACGCTCCAGCTCGATCTGCAGTATCTCCCCGACACTGGCCGCCGGGCCGTTGCTCATCATCACGATGCGGTCGGAAAGCAGCACCGCTTCGTCGACGTCGTGGGTGATCATGATCACCGTGTTGCCGAGGTCGGCGTGAATCTCCATCAGTGAATCCTGCAGGTGGGCGCGGGTCAGGGCATCGAGCGCACCGAAGGGTTCGTCCATCAGCAACACCTTGGGTTGCATGGCCAGGGCGCGGGCGATGCCGATGCGCTGTTTCATGCCGCCGGAGATTTCGCTGGGACGTTTGTCCTTGGCGTGCGTCATGTGTACCAGCTCCAGGTTGTGTTCGATCCATTCGCGCATTTCGCTACGCGACTTGCTCTCGCGAAATACCTGGCGCACGGCCAGTTCGACGTTCTGGTAACAGCTCAGCCAGGGCAGCAGGCTGTGATTCTGGAACACCACCGCACGCTCGGGGCCGGGAGAGTTGACTTCGCGACCGTCGAGAATCACTCCGCCGGTAGTCGCTTGATAGAGCCCGGCGACGATATTCAGTACGGTCGATTTACCGCAGCCGGAGTGGCCGATCAGGGAGACGAATTCGCCCTTGTCGATTTTCAGGTTGACGTTCTGCAGCGCGCAGTAGAGGCCGTGGTCGGTGGGAAAGCTGATGCCGACGCCGGTCAGTTCGAGGTGGTGGTTGTTCATGGCGAGCTCCTGATTCCTATTGTGAAAGTCGCGTAGCGATGACCTCCTCTTATCCTTCTCCCACCGGGAGAAGGTGGCGCGCAGCGCCAGATGAGGGGGCGGCATGCCGCGAAGGCTTTCGTCATTCGGGGTGTGCCTTTGGTGGCATGCCCGTCAACGTAGATCGGCGTTCTTGTCCCAGCTGACATGGCGCTGGAGCATAAGCATGAGACGGTCGAGGGCGAAGCCGATCAGGCCGATCACGACCACCGCAACCATGATCCGACCGAGCGAGTTGGAGCTGCCGTTCTGGAATTCGTCCCAGATGAATTTTCCCAGGCCTGGGTTCTGCGCGAGCATTTCCGCTGCGATCAGCACCATCCAGCCAGTCGCCAACGACAGCCGCAGGCCGGTGAAAATCATCGGGATCGCGGCCGGCAGCACGATCTGCCGCACATGGCTGAGTGGCGACAGGCTCAACACGCGGCTGACGTTCTGCAGATCCTTGTCGAGGTTGGCCACCCCGACCGTGGTATTGATCACCGTAGGCCATAGGCAGCACAGCGCAACGGTGACCGCCGAGGTGACGAAGGACTTGGCGAACAACGGGTCGCTGCTGGTGTAGACGGCGCTGACCACCATGGTCACCAGGGGCAGCCAGGCCAGCGGCGAAACCGGTTTGAAAATCTGGATCAGTGGATTGATCGCGTTGTAGATCGGCTTGCTCAGGCCGCAAACGATACCCAGGGGAATGGCCACCAGCGAGGCGATGAGAAATCCGGTCATCACTGTGTAAAGGCTGGTGAATATCTGTTTGAAGAAGGTCGGTTTACCGGTGTAAGGGCGGATGCTGACGCTCGCCTGCGGATCTTTCGCCAGCTTCTCGGCGTTACGTGCTTCTTGTCGGGCAAAGAATGCATCGGCTTTCTTCTGCTCGCGCAGGTGTTCGTTGACCAGAGCGCCGAACTGGCCGGCAACCTGGGTCGGCCCAGGAAATTTGCCAAGGCTGGTGTCGATGCTGCCGGCGATCATTTGCCAAAACAGCAAAAATACCAATACGCCGATCGCGGGCATCAGCACGCTGGGTAGCCAGCGTTTCAGAGCGGCGCTGCGCGCGGATTTCAGGGTGTCTTTAATGGGCTGGGCGACGGCGGGGTTACTCATCGTCTTGTCCTCTAGGCAAAGGGGGCGCGGTAGATCGGCCCCCAGGGCAATGGATGGGTTACAGCGTGGAGTCGGCCTTCAGGCCAATCTTGAACTGATTGATGTAGGCGTTCGGCTGGCGGCCGTCGTAGGTCAGGCCATCGATGAACTCATTGGTCGGCGCGCGGAAACCTTCCTCACTGGCCGCCGGAAAGTCCTCGGCTTTGGCCTTGCCTTCGGCAATCAGCTCGTTCGCTGCGGCGCGGTAGACCTCGGGCAGATACACCTGCTTGGCGATGTCGAAGTACCAGCTATCCGGCTTGTTCTCGCTGATCTGGCCCCAGCGGCGCATCTGCGTCAGGTACCAGATGGCATCCGAGTAGTAGGGGTAGGTGGCGTTGTGCCGGAAGAACACGTTGAAGTCTGGCACGGCGCGGGTGTCGCCTTTCTCGTACTCGAAGGTACCGGTCATGGAGTTGGCGATCACCTCGGCATCGGCGCCCACGTATTCCGGACGCGAGAGGATTTCCACCGCTTCCTGGCGGTTGGCGTTGTTGTTCTCGTCCAGCCACATGCCCGCGCGGATCAGTGCCTTGACCAGGCGCTTGTGGGTTTCAGGGTTGGCATCGGCCCAGCTCTTGGAGACGCCCAGGACTTTCTCCGGGTTGTTCTTCCAGATTTCGTAGTCGGTGATCACCGGTACACCGATACCTTTGAACACCGCGGCCTGATTCCACGGCTCGCCGACGCAATAGCCATTGATGGTGCCAGCCTCGAGCGTGGCGGGCATTTGTGGTGGCGGGGTGACCGAAAGCAGGGCATCGGCGTTCAGCGTGCCGGTGATATCGCCTTTAGCCGGGGCGTAGTAGCCCGGGCTGATGCCACCCGCTGCCAACCAGTAGCGCAACTCGTAGTTGTGGGTGGACACCGGAAACACCATGCCCAGATTGAAGGGTTTGCCCTGGGCCTTGTACTGCTCGATCACCGGCTTCAGGGCATCGGCCTTAATCGGGTGTACCGGATTGCCATTTTCCATCGGCAGGTGCTTCTTCATTTCCTCCCAGACGGAATTGGACATGGTGATGCCGTTGCCATTGAGGTCCATGGAGAAGGCAGTGACCACATCGGCCTTGGTGCCAAAGCCGATGGTCGCCCCCAGGGGTTGTCCGGCGAGCATGTGCGCACCATCCAGTTCGCCGGTAATCACCCGGTCCAGGAGGACTTTCCAGTTCGCCTGGGCTTCGAGCGTGACGTACAGACCTTCGTCTTCGAAAAAGCCCTTCTCGTAGGCGATCGCCAGTGGGGCCATATCGGTCAGCTTGATGAAGCCGAGCTTGAGTTCGTCTTTCTCCGGGTTGGCGGCGTAGGCGAGCTGCATGCTCAACGGTGTAAGCAGCAGCGTGGCGGCGCAGCCCAGGCCGGCCAGGGCTTTTTTCAGCAAGGAGCGACGAGCGATGGAGTGACGCATGGAAGAATCCTCATATCAGAAACGAAAAAAGACGTCGCAGACAACTCGGCCCGGGGGGGCAAGGTGTCTTTGACGTCTTTGTCTATTCGTCCCGATCACCGCCGTTGGCGATCCTAAGACGTGTGTTGGTGTCTTGATATGGGTATAAGCAAAGGCCTTGCCAAGTCCTGCGCAAGGCTTTGCAGGTCAGTCTCCAACGCTTGAAAACGGTTTTTCTGAACGCTCTTGTTTGCGGGTTTTAAGTAATTATATCAATAGGTTAGATTGCTATTCTAAACGTTCAGGAAGAAGTGCCATCAGCGCGAGCAGGATGTGCAGGGCTACGGCTTCGCAACATGGCTGTGCGTGTGCGCGGTCGCCTGGACCGTTTTGGGTCGTTTTGCGAGCCTGGTCCGAATCGCGCCGGGGAAGTGATCTATCGCCCGGCGCCTGGGGCACTCATCCAAGCTGAGGCAGCGTGCGCGACTGCGCTTCCTCAACGAACTCCTTCAGCCATTTCAGCACGTCCACCGCCTGCCAGCGCGATGGGTCGAACATCGCATAAGCCATACCTTGATACCCCACCACATCCAGCTGTTTGTGATAGCCGGCGCGTTGCAGCAATGCTTCGATTTCGGCGAAGCAGGTATTGAAATGCACACGAGTGAAAGGGCTGCGCCCTTCGGTCACGATGCCTTCCAGATGCAGCTCGGCAACCGTGGCGCGAACTTTCTCCAGCGGCATGCGGTTTACGCTTTGTTTTAACTGCAGTACGTCCAGCATGGTCTTTCTCCTGGTTACGTCCGGTAGCGACTGGAACTTGCCGGGTGCGCCAGGCTTTTTGTGCATCTGGCGCGGCCTTTCGCTCGGGTTGGAGCCTGTCGATAAGGGTAATCTAAAAATACTGTACAAATAAACAGTATTCGATAATAGTAAGCCTACGACTCAGCCAACACTCACCGATTGCCTTCGCCGAAAACGATTCACCATCAGGCGAGAAAGCGCTGCAGAGGAGCAAACAGCAATGCAACAAATCATGATGACAATTGTGCTACTGGTTTTATTGAGTGGTTGTGTTCAGCCTCAACCTCAAAGTGAACAGCCCCGGGTCAACGGGGCTTATCTGGTCATTGAAAACAGTCAGGCCTGGGCCGTACTGGTGGCTGATGGTAAGCGGGTCGAAGAACAGGGCAGGGTGGTCGATATGATCAAGCTGCCGAGCCAGGATTCTACGGTCGCTGCCAGTTACGTCATCGAAACCCCCAACTGTGGCCGGGTTCAGTGGGTGACCGAGCGCAGCGATGCTGCTGATGGCGCAACCTCGCTGATGTCACTGCATAACAATCATCAGCTAGATAATGCCGACTGCATGATTGGCGTCGGTTTGAGTCAGGTCTGGACGGTATTGGATTACTCGGGCTGAACCCGCTCGTTGACGAGCGGGGTTTGCGTATCTCCATCAGGCAAGGGAACGATTTCCGATCCTGTTCAGGGGTTTACCAAAATGGAGAGTTTCTTCGAGTAGGTGCTGCCGTTGGCGTCGCGTACGCGCACCATGAAATCGTTGTCCTTGGTAGATATCGCGCCAGAAGTCGGTGTGCCGCTTATCAGCCCTTGCGGGTCGAGTGCCAGGCCGGAGGGTGGAAAGCCGCTGACCAGTGACCAGGTACCGCCTCCCACGCCACCGCTAAAAGCTAACTGGATGCTGTATGGGGTGTTCGCCCGGGCGTTCGGCAACTTGCTGGCGGTCCTGATCAACAAGCCATTGGCCGGGTGGCTGGTGGCCAACCGATAGAACTTCACCAAGCCACCCTCGCTGCTGCTAGTGCCACTGATATGCAGGTAGGAGCCCGCCTTGAAGTACATGCCGACCCCGTCCCAGGAAGAGTCCATGACCATTTGCGCGGGTATACCCGAGTTGGCCGATACCGAGACGGTCGCCGGGCCGCCAGGCTGGCGCTCTACCTTGATTTGATAGGTAAATGTCTGGCCGAGTTTGATGTCCGTGGCAATCGTATGCTGGGTGTAGGGCGGGCCCAGCACGGGAGTACCCTGCAACTTGGTCATCAGCTTGCCGGTTTGCTTGGCTGCGTCATAGCGGTAATAAACCAGAACCAGTGGGGCAGCATCGAATCCATGTACCTGACCGACGATGAGGATTCCGTCACTGGGCACCTGCAGGATCCGTAGTTGCGCGTCGAGTATGGAATTGCCGGAGCTCGTCCAGTTCACCTCGTGATTGCCGGGGTCGATCATTTCCCTTAGTTCGTTGCGCGGGTGTGAGGAGCCCCCAGCCGTGGCACCGTTGACCGGCGTCCACATGGTCATGGCGCCATCCGAAGTGGTATAGAAATAGGGCGCATAGACAAAGCCGTTCGGGCCGCTCAGTTGCGCAGGCTGAATACTAGCGATGCCATCACTGCCAATCTCGACCGGAAAGTCCAATCGCCAGTTCTCCAGGGCGAAGTTTCCGCCGGGTGCCAGGTCAGGCGCCAGTTCGGCATGGCTTCGCTCTATCGTGAGGCTTAACAGCGCCGCGAGGAAAAGTGTTTTACGGAAAGTGCATGGGAGAGGCATCTTGATATCGTCCTGATTAAAGATGGCTGGATAGACCCAGGCTGTGCTTTAGCCGATGGCAAAGTGCTGAACACGCTGATGGGTCGGAGGTAGAGCGGCTCACGTCGATTTGACCAGGAAACATGAGCGCAGGTTCTTGCGCTGGTTGGCAAATCACAGCCGCCTGTCCGCTTGTTTGCTGTCCTGCGGCCTGGGTCGTTTTCGCAGGGCGGGCAGGCGAGTTTTCGGCTATCCGATATGGGTAGAACCGGGCGCTATCAGACTGTTGAAAACCTGGCAGACCGTTGAAAAATGTAGGCGAGGCAAGCAAGGACTAGGGTGTTGTCTACTTTCCCCCGGCCTGTCCAGTGGCCAGGCCGGGGGCGCAGGCGCCTATTGGCCGTCGCTGGTTTTACCGCCTTTACCGACGGATGGCAGCAGGCCATCGGCGCGAAACATTGCCTTGATGCCGCGCAGAGCCTGGCGAATGCGATCCTGGTTTTCGATCAGGGCAAAACGCACGTGGTCGTCGCCGTAGTCGCCGAAGCCGATGCCCGGCGACACGCAGACCTTGGCATCCAGCAGCAGCTTCTTGGCGAACTCCAGTGAGCCGAGCCCGGCGTATTGTTCGGGAATCTTGGCCCAGACGTACATCGAGGCTTTCGGATTGACCACCATCCAGCCGATTTCATGCAGCCCTTTAACCAGCAGGTTGCGACGCTGACGGTATTGCTCGGCAATATCACGCACGCATTGCTGATCGCCTTCCAGGGCGGCGATAGCGGCGACTTGCAGCGGGGTGAAGGTGCCGTAGTCGTGATAGCTCTTGATCCGCGCGAGGGCGTTGACCAGTTCCTTGTTGCCGACCATGAAGCCGATGCGCCAGCCGGCCATGTTGTAGCTCTTGGACAGGGTGAAGAACTCCACGGCGATGTCCTTGGCTCCCGGCACCTGCATGATCGACGGCGCTTTCCAGCCGTCATAGACGATATCGGCGTAGGCCAGGTCGTGGATCACCAGCACGTCGTATTGTTTGGCCAGGGCCACCACGCGCTCGAAGAAGTCCAGTTCCACGCACTGGGCGGTGGGGTTGGACGGAAAGCCGAGGATCATCATCTTCGGCTTGGGAATGCTTTCGCGAATCGCCCGTTCCAGCTCGGCGAAGAAGTCCACGCCCGGCACCAATGGCACCGAGCGCACCTGTGCGCCGGCGATCACCGCGCCGTAGATATGGATCGGGTAGCTGGGGTTGGGCACCAGCACGGTGTCACCATGGTCGAGGGTGGCGAGCATCAAGTGTGCCAGGCCTTCCTTGGAACCGATGGTAACGATGGCCTCGCTTTCGGGGTCGATCTCCACCTGGTAGCGGTCCTGGTACCAACGCGAGATGGCCCGGCGCAGGCGCGGAATACCGCGGGAAGTGGAATAACCGTGGGTGTCTTCGCGCTGGGCGACCTGTACCAGTTTTTCGACGATATGCGGCGGCGTGGCGCCGTCCGGGTTGCCCATGCTGAAGTCGATGATGTCCTCGCCGCGGCGGCGTGCGGCCATCTTCAATTCGGCGGTGATGTTGAACACGTAAGGGGGGAGACGATCGATGCGCGCAAAGCGGCGCGAAGCTGAATCAGCCATGCTTTCCTCGGAAACGTAAGCGCCCGGAACCGTCCGAGCGACGTTGGCCACTGCGGTGGCCAGGTGGCGAAGATAAACGCAGCGCCCGGCGCTTGTCGAGCGGATTATCGCTGTGCTGCGCAGGCGCTGTGGTTCATGCCGGGGTACTACGTTTGAGTTCGCACAACAGCTCGATCAGCGTTTCGATATCGGCGTCGCTGGTGCGCCAGGACGAGACGCTGAGGCGAAAGGCCGGGCGCCCCTGCCAGACGGTCGGGCCGAACCAGACCTGGCCCGAGCGCTGGGCGGCGACGCGGATCGCCAGTGTCTGCTGGTCGCTATCGGCGCGCACCAGTACCTGATTCAGCACGACCCGGTTGAGCACCTGATAACCGGCTGCGCGCAGTTGTGTCGCCAGGTGACCGGCCTGGCGGATATGCCGGTCGATCATTTCACGCAGGCCGGTGCGGCCCAGGGCGGACAGTGCGGCCCAGATCGGCACGCCACGAGCGCGGCGGGAGAACTCCAGGGTCAGGTTCTTTTGCGCATCCTTGGAGGCGCTGGCATACACCGCATCGCTGTTCATCGCGCTGGCCAGGGCGTCGGCGTCGCGGCAGATGGCCATGGCGCCGTCATAGGGGGTGTTCAGCCATTTGTGCCCGTCGGTGGTCCAGCTGTCGGCCAGCTCGACGCCCTCGGCGAGCGCAGCCGAAGACGAGGCGCGCGCCCACAAGCCGAAGGCGCCGTCGACATGCACCCAGGCGCCGGCAGCCTTGGCCCGTGGGATCAGTTCGGCGAAAGGATCGAATTCGCCGGTATTCACCTCGCCGGCCTGCAGGCAAAGGATGCTCAGGTCATCGAGTTCCGGGAGTTGTGCAGGATCGATCCGACCATGGTTATCAGTCGGTGCGACTTTCAGGCGTTTGATGCCAAAACCGAGGATGCGCAGGGCTTTCTGCACCGTAATGTGGCAGCTGGCGGAAACCACCACGCGTACTTCCGGCGCGCCGATCAAACCGTCGCCGTCGAAATCCCAGCCCTTGCGCGCAAGTAGAGTACGCCGTGCGGCCGAGAGGCAGGCCAGGGTCGAGGCGGTGGCGCTGGTGCCGAACCCCACCGCGCTCAATGACGGCAAGCCGAGCAGCTCGACGACCCAGCGCCCGGCAATGCGCTCCAGGGTGTCGGCGACCGGCGAGTTATCGAAGGACGAAGCGCACTGGTCCCAGGCCAGTACCAGGCGTTCCGCTGCCGCGGCGGCCGGCAGGGTAGCGCCGATGACGAAGCCGAAATAACGCGGTCCATTGGACGCTACTGTCGCTGGGGAGCCGATTTCATCCAGACGCTGCAGCACTTCATGGGCAGCCACGCCTTGCGCCGGCAGGGGCTCGTTGAATTCGTCCAGGCGGGCGATGGCCTCGTCGCCGGGAAATACAGGTCGTGTGGCGGTGCTGTCGAGATAGTTCAGGGCGCGGCGGTCGGCTTCGGCCAGAAGCCCACGCTCTTCAGAGGCTGTACTCATTCTGTGCTCTTCTTGCTGCGGACTGGGAGGATTTAGTCTAGTCAGCCCGGTGCGAGCGCAGCAGATACACCCGCTTGCCCAGTCAGCCGTACAGTGCTGTGGAGAAGCGGGTGCGAAGAGGAACAGTGGGCCTGCTAAGCAGTACAGCTGCGCGCTGAGTTGCCTGGTTCGCGGCCCAGGTTGAATGGTTAAGCCATCAAGGCGAGACGAGTATGGAAAACTTCTTGGAGTAGGTACTGCCGTTGGCGTCCGTAACGCGCGCCATGAAGTCGTGCGGCGTCGTCGATGCGGCGCTGGCGTCGGCAACGCCGCTGATGTGTCCGTCACGGTCGAGCTCCAGCCCTTTCGGTGGGAAGCCGCTGGCCAGCGACCAACTTGCCCCGCCGACGCCGCCCTTGTGCTGCAGGGCAACGTCATAGGGGTTGCCGACTTTCGCTGGCGCCAGTGCGGCATTGCCGGTGATAAGTAAGCCGTCGCGTGGATGGCTGGTCGCGAGCCGATAGAATTTGACCATGGCGCCTTCTTCGGCGCTGTCGCCGTGCATGTGCAGGTAGGCGCCCGCCTTGAAGTAGAGAAGCTCGACATCCCACTCATGGGGAATATCCATATGCGCCGGCTGGCCGTTGTTGACCGAGGCCCAGACGGTGCCATGGTCGCCGTTGTGGGTAACCTTGATCTGGTAGGAAAAGCGCTCTTTCAAGTCGATGTCGCTGGCCAGTACAGCCTTGTAATAGGGTGGGCCGAGTGCCGGGTAGTACTGAAATTTACCCACAATCTCGCCGGTGCCCTTTTGCTGGTTGTATTGGTAATAGACCATCACCAAGGGCGCGGCGCGGTGACCATGGATCTGACCAATGATCGCCTTGCCGTCGCTGGGCACTTGCAGGACGCGAACCTGGGCATCCAGGATCGAGGTTGAGAAAATATCCCAGTTGACGCCGTTGTTGCCTGACTGCTGCATTTCCCGCAGTTCGGAACGTGGGCTGGAGGAGCCGCCGACGGTTGCGCCGTTGAGCGGGGTCCAGAACGTCATGGCCCCGTCAGGCGCGGTATAGAACCAGGGGGACTGGTAACCGCTACTGCCGCTAAGCAGATTCGGTTGCAGGGTCAGCGCGTCGCCTTCAGTGCCACCGTCAGCGTCGGCAGGGACGGTAAGCGACCAGTTTTCCAGGGTGAAATTACCGCCTGGCGCTACATCGGGGTACAGGTCCGCTTGAGCGGAGGTGCTTAGCAGGCCAAGCAGGCTTAGGCCGACTAGCCAGGCGCCGGCTCCAGCCATGGGACGGATCGATGGGGGTGTATGAAACATTCGCTAGCTTCCTTTCTGACGTCTGACGGTAGGAAAGGGGCCAGGCAGCAACCGTGCCCCATAAACATGACCGACACAAACGGCTCATGTTCATGGCTTTTGTCATGAATGTGCGACACGGCACGAAATTGTCCGGATAGAAAGCAGAATGCCCGCCGAATGGCGGGCATCTGGGTAACGCCGGCAGCTATTCGCCCAGCATGTCGTGCATGGCGATGATCTGTTCGGCGACCTGCACCAGCTTCTGCTGGCGGCTCATGGCCTGGCGGCGCATCAGGGTGTAGGCCTCTTCCTCGTTGCAGCTCTTCATCTTCATCAGCAGGCC
>NZ_CAMPHI010000026.1 GCF_946885955.1 uncultured Pseudomonas sp. | reverse complement strand
ACAAGGCCGTCTCCATCGACTATACCCTGACCAACGATGCCGGTGAGGTGATCGATAGTTCCGCTGGCGGTGCGCCGCTGGTTTACCTCCATGGCGCCGGCAACATCATCGGCGGCCTGGAAAGGGCTCTGCTCGACAAACAAGCCGGCGACGAGCTGAATGTGGCTGTCGAACCGGAAGACGCCTACGGCGAATACAGTGCCGAACTGGTCGCTACCCTGAACCGCTCGATGTTCGAAGGCGTCGACGAACTGGAAGTCGGCATGCAGTTCCACGCCTCCGGTCCGGACGGCGGCATGCAGATCGTTACCATCCGCGAGCTGGACGGCGATGACGTGATCGTCGACGGCAACCACCCGTTGGCCGGTCAGCGCCTGAACTTCAAGGTCAAGGTGATCAGCGTGCGCGATGCCACCGATGAAGAAATCGCCCACGGTCACATCCACGGCGAAGGTGGTCACCACCACTAAGAAGCGGATCACGACCTACTGCGCATTTGCCCGCATAGCGTGCGGCAGGTCTTATTCGGTTCTGGCCGATTGCCGAAAACGACTTATGGTCGCCTCCGATAAGCAATCGGCTGCTACGCTGAGTAAAAAGAAAGGCGCCTTTTTAGAGGCGCCTTTTTTGTCCCTTGCGTTCTCGAGGAGTTAAGTCATGAGTGCGTTCCACGACCTCAATCTACGCGCGCTGGATGGCCAGGATCTGCCGCTGGCGCCTTTCAAGGGCCAGGTGGTGTTGGTGGTCAATGTCGCCTCGAAGTGCGGCCTGACTCCGCAATACGCCGGGCTCGAGAAGCTCTACCAGCAATATCGCGCGCGCGGCTTTACCGTGCTCGGCTTGCCCTGCAACCAGTTCGCCGGGCAGGAACCGGATAGCGAAGAGACCATTCGCGAGTTTTGCAGCCTGAACTACGGCGTAACCTTTCCCCTGGGCAGCAAGATCGAGGTGAACGGCCAGAATCGCCATCCGCTGTATCGCCTGCTGGCCGGCGAAGGCGCGGAATTCCCCGGCGACATCACCTGGAATTTCGAGAAATTCCTGGTCGGTCACGACGGCCGAGTTCTCGCGCGTTTCTCGCCGCGCACCGCACCGGATGACTCCGCACTGATCCAGGCGATCGAAAAAGCCCTCGGCTGAAAGCTTTCGAGTGACGAGATCCTACGCATACCTGCAAGACTTGCGCATCGTCGGGCGGGCATGCCCAAGGCTTGTCCGCCATCTGCGCGCCAGCGGTGCACAAAGCTTCGCTATGTCCACAACAGCGCTTCTCGTAGCCCGGATGAAATCCGGGAGCGATTTACCAGGCAGCGATTTTCCCCGGCTTGCATCCGGGCTACGGGTGCCCGGCCTTCCGTCGTTTTAGGCGCTCATCACGCAAATCAATAGTGCTGTGCGGGGCGAGACGACCGGTCATATCCTTGCCGGCATGAACGCCAACCAACGACTCGACAAGCGTGACCTGATCCTCGCCAAAGGCGCCGAGGTGATGACCCGTCGCGGTTATCACGGCGCCGGCGTGCAGGAAATCGTGCAGGCCGCCGGTGTGCCCAAGGGCTCCTTCTACCACTATTTCTCCAGCAAGGAAGACTTCGCCGTGCAGGCGTTGCAGGAGGTCTATGGGCCGCGCTTGCAGCGTTACTTCCAGGCGCTGAGCAACCCGCTGCTGAGCCCACGGGCGCGCATTCTCGGTTACTACGGCGAGCTGGTGGAGCACTTCGCCCGCCAGGAAAAGCTCGAGTACCACTGCTTTATCGGCAGCCTGAGTTTCGAAATGGCGGATTTGTCGCCGAGCCTGGGCGGGGAAGTCGACGCGATCTTGCAGCGCTCGACGGACATCCTCCGCGCCTGCCTGGAGCAGGCGCAGCACGCCGGCGAACTGGCGGCCGACGAGAACTGCGGCACCCTCGCAAGCTTTATCACCTGTGCCTGGCAGGGCGCTTTGACGCGCCTGAAAGTGTCGAGCAGCACCGGTGCCCTGGAAGACTTCATGCAGCGTTTGCAGCTACTGCTGCGGGCCTGAATTTTTAAAAAGTTGAACCTGTTTCAAAGGCTTGCGAGCTAGAGCCAGGCAAGGCGAAATCAGGCGAGGAAGCGGAGTTTACGACTGTAAATGAGCATTCCGAGGCTGATTTCAACGCAGCATGGCCGACGCGCAGCAGCCTTTGAACAGGTTTTGAGTAGACGACCGGTCACCTGGCCGATAGAGGAACGACGATGAACGATCCGGTAAAAGCCTTGTTTCAACCCTTCAGCCTGGGCGCGCTGGAGCTGCCGACCCGTGTGGTGATGGCGCCCATGACCCGTTCCTTCTCGCCGGGCGGCGTACCCAACAGCAAGGTCATCGAGTACTACCGCCGCCGCGCCGCGGCCGGCGTCGGTCTGATCGTCACCGAAGGCACCACCGTCGGCCACAAGGCCGCCAACGGCTACCCGAACGTGCCGCGTTTCTACGGCGAAGACGCCCTGGCCGGCTGGCGCAAAGTGGTCGAGGCGGTGCACGCCGAAGGCGGCAAGATCGTTCCGCAGCTGTGGCACGTGGGCAACGTGCGCAAACTCGGCACCGAGCCGGATGCCGGCGTGCCGGGTTATGGCCCGAGCGAGAAGCTCAAGGAAGGCAATGTCGTGGTCCACGGTATGACCCAGGACGACATCCAGGAAGTTATCGCCGCCTTCGCCCAGGCCGCCCGTGATGCCCAAGCCATCGGTATGGACGGCGTGGAGATCCATGGCGCCCACGGCTACCTGATTGATCAGTTCTTCTGGGAAAGCAGCAACCAGCGCAGCGACGAATACGGCGGCGACCTGGCCCAGCGCTCGCGCTTCGCCATCGAGCTGATCCAGGCGGTACGCGCCGCGGTCGGCCCGGACTTCCCGATTATCTTCCGTTATTCGCAGTGGAAGCAGCAGGACTACAGCGCCCGCCTGGTGCAAACCCCGGAAGCTCTGGAAGCCTTCCTCAAGCCCCTGAGCGATGCCGGCGTGGATATCTTCCACTGCTCGACCCGACGTTTCTGGGAGCCGGAATTCGAAGGTTCCGACCTCAACCTGGCCGGCTGGACGCGCAAGCTCACCGGCAAGCCGACCATCACCGTCGGCAGCGTCGGCCTGGACGGCGAGTTCCTGCAGTTCATGGTCAATACCGACAAGGTCGCCGAGCCGGCCAGCCTGGAAAACCTGCTCGAGCGCCTGAACAAGCAGGAGTTCGACCTGGTGGCCGTGGGCCGCGCGCTGCTGGTCGACCCGGATTGGGCGCTCAAGGTGCGCGAAGGCCGCGAGCAGGACATTCTGCCGTTCAGCCGCGATGCGCTGACCACCCTGGTCTGATCGACGTTTTTAGCCTTGCGCCGTAAAGCGGCGCAAGCTTCCCTCAGCCCCGGCACATCGGGGCTTTTTTTCGTCTTGTGGAAATTCCATAGGTTGGCCGCCCGTGCAGCAGGTAGCCTGGGTTGAGCGCAGCGATACCCAGGGCGCCGATACCCGGGTATCGCTTCGCTCAACCCGGGCTACCATTGGGTCACTTTGATCCCACATTGAGGCGTCGAACCGTCCACGTGGGAACGATCAGATGCTCCCGGATGCAATCCGGGAGCGGTTGGTAGGCGCTGGACTTCCCCGGATTTCATCCGGGCTACGGTTTCATGGGCGCATAGCCGCCGATCAGGCCGCCGGCAGGAACAGCATCGTCGGTGGCTCATGCATCAGAAAATCCCGGTGCGAGATATTCCAGGCATAAGCCCCGGCCAGCGGGAACACCAGCAGATCGCCGACCGCCAATGCCGCCACCGGTTGCTGGCTGGCCAGCACGTCCTTGGGCGTGCAGAGCTGGCCGACCAGGGTCACCGGCTGGTCGTTGATTTGCGCCGGTTGCGCGCCGCGCACCACCACGAACGGGTGGTCGTGGCCCTGGGCGGCCGGAGTGCGGAAGTGATGGGTGCCGCCGCGGGCAATGGCGAAGTACTGACCGTGGTTGCGTTTGATATCCAGCACCTGCATCAGGTAATAGCCGCAGGCCGCGCTGATAAAGCGGCCGATCTCGAAGCGGATGCGCACTGCGCCCATGTCCTCTTCGTCGATCAGTTGCTGCAGGCCCTGGCAGAACAACGGCCAATCGAACGAACGCTGGGCATCCTGATAGTTGATGCCCATACCACCGCCGACATTGAGCAGCGCCAACGGCAACCGATGTTCGGCGCAAAGCGCGCGAAAGCTGCGCATATAGCTGCGGATCAACTGCAGGTGGGCGCTGACGTCCAGTTGATGGGACAACAGGTGGAAATGCAGACCTTGCAGCTCCAGCCAGGGTTCGTCGCGCAGCAGCGCCAGGGCTTCGCCCAGCGCCGCTTCGTCGAGGCCGAAGGGCGTGGCTTTGCCGCCCATCACCAGGCGGCTGTCCGGCGCTTCGGCGAGCTTCAGGTTGAGCCGCAGCAGCACCGGCGCCCGCCGACCGCGGGCGGCGGCGATGCGCGCCAGGCGACGCAGTTCATTGAGGCTTTCGACATGGAAGGCGTCGACGCCGCAATCCAGGGCGGCCGCCAGTTCGCTGTCGAGTTTGCCCGGCCCACCGAAGATCAAAGGCTGCTGCGGGCACTGCTCATACAGCCAGCGCAGCTCGCCGCCGGAGGCCGCCTCGAAGCCATCGACCAATGGCGCCAGGGTTTGCAGGATCGGCGCCTCGGGGTTGGCCTTGGCGGCATAGAACAGCTCGCAATTGGCCGGCAGCCGGGCGCGCATCGCCCGCACGTGCGCGGCGAGCGCCTCGAGGTCGTAGAGGTACGCGCACAGCGGCTCCTGCTGTTGCTCGTATTGTTGCGTGCGCAAGTGCGCGATGGCTTGTTCGATTCGTGGTGGCAGGTTCATGCTCGTTGCCCCTGGCGCGCGGCGGTCAGCGGGTTGGGCAGGGCGGTGTAACCGGCCTCGCGGTCGGCGCGCAGTTGCAGGCGGGTCATGAAGTTTTCCTTGCTCGGCAGCGGCGCGCCGGCGCACAGCTCGCGCAAGGCCTGCGGCTCGCCGAGCTGCCGGGATTGGCGCTCCAGCAAGTCGGCGATCTGCCGCCACAGGCGCTTCTCCAGGTCGGCATCGGTGCCGGCCAGGTGGAAAATCGCCTCGCCCAGGTTGTTCACCAGCGCGCAGTAGGCCACCCGCTTCCAGGCCTTGTCGGCGTCGTAATACAGCGAACTGCGCGTGCGTTCGTCGAGGTTGGCGAGTTGCTCGGGCGTCCATTGCTCGGGCACCAGCTTGGTACCTTCGAGGTCGCGAATCCATACCCGGCAGGGGAGGCCGTTGTCGTCGAAGCCGAGCAGGGTGTTCTGCAAGTGCGGTTCGAGCACCACGCCGCGGCGGAACAGGCAGTGCAGCACGCCGCCGAGCAATTGTTCGGCGTAACCATCGAGCCAGCGCAGGGCGGCTTCGCCATAGTCCACGCCGAGCCGGGCCGCATAGCGCTGTACCAGGGCCTGGCAGACGCTGTGGCCGTCCAGGGTCCAGGTGAACAGCGCCATCGCCACCTGTGGTCGGTAGCGTTCGCGGCTAAGCGCATCGAGGTTTTGCCGGTAGAGGATGCCGAAGCATTCGGTGACTTCGCGGGCCTGTTCCAGGTTGCCGAGCGAGCTCAGGTCGAGGGTGCTGGCGGACGGCTCCGGCATCAATTCGAAGCCCGGCTGCACCTCGGCCAACTCCTCCATTAGCGGCTGCAGCAGTTGGGTCAGGGCGACGGCGCTGTCGAGTTCGTACCAGGCATTCTTGCGCACGCAGTTGGTCAACCGCACATGCACCGAGAACTTGAGGAAGTAGGCCAGCTCGGGATGGTAGAGGGTGCGCACCGAGGAGGTCGGGTACAGCGCCAGGCCCTGTTGACCCAAGTGCTCGATCAGGCCGAGTTGCTGAGCGCGGCGCACCAGCGGGTCCGCCAGTACGCGCTCGACTTCCCAGGGGTGGCAGGGGTACAGATCGTCGCGCCCGCACAGCTGACGCAGGGTAGCGCGTGGGTCTTGGCCTTGATGGCGGATCAGCGACGGATCGACGCGAAACCAATGCAAGGCGAACTGCGCACCGACTTCCGGCGAGCAGGCCAGCAGGTCGGCGTGGGACACACCTTCGCGGCTTTTCGGCGTCGGGTGCAGGGCATGCCCCCAGACCTGGTGCTGCTCCGAAGCCAGCAGGCTGTCGCTGGGCTCCTGGTTGGCCGCGCCGGCATGGCGCAAAAAGGTCCGGGTGATTTGCAGGCTGTTGTCGATCTGCTGCAGCAGTTCGCCGTGGCGCTCCGGGCCGTTCAGCGGCGCGAGCAACAGGCGCGCCAGTTCTCCGGCATTCAGCGGGTGCCAGCCTTGGCCATGGCGCTTCAGATAGGGCGCGCTGACGAAGCGGCAGCGGCCGAGCACGCTGGTGCGTTCGCTGCGCAGCACCAGGCGTTCGCCTTGCGGCAGGCGGATGCTGATACAGCGCCCGGGCAGCTGACGCAGGCTCATCGGCAGATCGGCGGCGCGGCAATCGAGATCCGCCTCGCCGCGTGGCAGCGCGTATTCGCGCAGGTAACAGTTGAGCAGGCTTTCGACGGCATGGCGTTGGGCGTCGCCGTCGAGGGCGTGTTCGCGTAGGGATAGAGTGTTCATGCTGGAAGCTCCCGTGATAGTGAGGTTAACGGACGCGCCAACAACAGTGCCGCGCACGCGGCTACACAGGCGACGAGGAAGGGTGAGGCGTTACCGGCGTGCTGGCTGGCCAGACCGGCCGCAAGGCCAGCGGCGGTGCCGGCCCATTTACCGCTCGAATCGAACCAGCCGAACAGGCGCCCGGCTGCGCCCTGACGCCGACGTTGGCTGAGGCAGCGATGCAAACCGACGAAACCGAGCAGCATGCCGGCGCCGCTGAGCAGGCGCAGGGCAAACAGCAATTGCGCCTGGCTGCTGAAAAACTGCAGGGCATTGCTCAGGGCCAGCAACAGCAGGCCGATGCACAAGGTATTCGCGGTCTGCCGCTGCGCCCAGGGCAGGGCGAGCAGATAGACCAGGTGCGGCAGGCTGTAGAGCAGGCCGATCAGCGCGTCGTTGGCGAACCCGAGGCTTTCGCCATAGGGGATGAAGTAGGGCAGGGTCACGACCATGGCGAAGCTGAACAGGAACTGCACCCCGAGCAGGCGCAGCAAGTCCTCCGGCAGCTCGCTCAGGGCGCCGGTCGCCTTGGCAGCGCCTGCTCTGGGCTGCGGCGTATCGGCCGGCAACGGCACAATCAGCAGCAATGCCAACAACGGCAGCCAGGCCAGGTAGCGATACAGTTCCAGGCCCATGCCCTGGGCCGTGAGCAGGCCGAGCAGGATCGGCCCGCTGATCAAGGCCAGGCGCGCCGAGTACTGCGTCCAGTTCAGCGCGCGCGACAACTCGCCCGCAGCCAATTGCGTCGCCAGGTAGGCATTGGAGGCCGCCATCGCCCCGCCGAAGCCGCCCTGGATGACCAACGCCAGGACGAACAGCTCCAGGTTGGGACTGAAGCCCGCCAGCAGAAAACCGGCGAACAGCCCGGCATGGGCGCGCAGCAGCGACAGCCGACAGCCGTGTTGGTCGGCGAAATACCCCCACAGCGGCGCGGCCAGCGCGGTGCATAGGGTCGGCAGGACGAACAGCACGCCGATGCTCCAGCCCGGCGCATCCGGCGCCAGGTCGGCGAGAATGCGCGGCATGAACAGCGGAATACCCAGCGCGGTGAACGCCGAGAGGTAGTGGCCGAGCAGGACGCTGGCGATCAGTCGACGCTGCATGGCGCCTCCAGTAGGAAGTTCGCCGCGCTGTAGCCATAGAACTTGTTGATGTCCGCGGCGTTGCCGGTGCCTTCTTTGCTCAGGTGCTCCTTGCTGAACAGGCTGCCGGCGCTGAGCAGGTATTTCACCGGCAGGTATGGGCTATCGAGTAGAAAACGCCGCGCTTCGGCGCAGGGCAGGCCTTCGCGCTCGAGCTGTTCGAGGCAGCTGTCGAGCTGTTCGCGCAGGCTGGCATAGAGCTGCGCCCGCGACGCCAGGCCGGCCGTGGCGATGGCCTCGAACGGCGCGATCAGGTTGAGTTGCAGGGTGATGGTGCAGAACATCTCCGCCAGGGCTTGATAGCCGTCGACGCGGATGCGCTGGTCACGCAGCGCCGCCGGCCATTGCGCCAGGTCGGGGCAGGCGGCGGCGAAACGTTCGGGCCACAGGCGCGCCGAATCGTTGTCTTTCATCAGCAGGCGCAGCGGTTGGCCCGCCTCGAAAATCAATACCGCATTCTGCTGATTGGCCTCTAGCGCGATGCCGTAGCCCAGCCACAGGCGCAGGTGGACCTGCAGCAGCAATTCCAGGTAGTCCTCCAGCCAGCTATGGAGGTCGCCGCCGTAGAAGCGCTCGACCAGTTGCTGGACAAACAGCCGGCCGTCGGCCAATGGGCTGGCCAGGGCGGCCACCGGCACCAGGGTCGCGGTGCTCAGGTCGGTGGGGTAGCGCCGCACGATATAGGCCAGATGGCGCAGTTCGGCGGCGTGGCCGCCATGCTGCTCGTCCACGTGCAGGTAGCGCCGGCCCAGCTCGGGGTCGCGTGCGGCCAGTAGTTGCAGGCAGGTCTGGAACCAGTAGCCGTCGTACAGGGTGCTGGGCTTGATCAGGCGCAGGTTGCGCGCGCCCAGGGTACGCACCAGCAGCGGCAGCTTGATATGCAGGTCGGGCTGTTCCAGCAGCGCCACGGTGCGTACCGACAAGGTTGGGGCAACGTTCAGCGCGGTCAGCGGCGCCTTGATCGCGCCCTCGGGCACGCCGTGCGCATCGAGTTCGGCCCAGGTCAGCGGGTGGATCGGCAGCAGTGCGTGGCTGCTTTCCAGGGTGTCTGGCAACCCCAGCTGGGTGAAGCTCGGCCAGCACGCCGGCGGGGCGCTGCTGACCTGCAACAGCTGACGCGGCACCGCCAGCCAGTTGAGCGCAAAGTGCGCGGCGAATTCCGGCGCATAGGCCTTCAGCGCCGCCGCATCGAAGCCACTCTTCGCTCGCGCGGTGGGGTAGAAGGGGTGATCGAGGTAGCTGGCCAGGCGGTCAATGCCGAGCAGTCGCTGGCCCCATTCCGGCAGTTCGAGCAGGGTGCCGAGGCTTGCCGCTTGCTGTCGATAGGCCGCACGACAGAGCTTGCGCTGCGCCACCGCACAGTCGGCTTCCTCTCGATACTCGGCGAACAGCTGCAGGCTTTCGTCGTCCAGGCCACTGCCGAGACGTTCCAGCCAGCGTGGGTAGCCGCGCTCCAGTCGGACCTGACCCTCGGCCAGCACCAGCCAGGCGTCGCCGAGCGCGCTGAGCGCCTGCAACGCGCCGCCCCGGCGCACCGGCAGCCAGAGTTCGCCGTCGAACAGCTGGTCGATACGCAGCCACTGCGCCGCCGGTACTTGCGGCCAATACGCGGCGAGCTCGGCCGGCAATGGCTGGGTCTGATTGCGGCTGACCAGGCCGCGGATATCTTCGCGCAGGCAGCAGTCGATGATGCGTTGGCTGATAACCGCCTGGTCGGCGTCATGCAGGGCGTCGTTCATAGCAGCTCCCAGTGCAGGTCGGCGAGGGTGGCGGCGAAGCGCGCCTCCAGGCTGGCGGCGTCCGGGGCGATCAGGCGCAGCACGCCTAGGTAGTCCTTGTTCGAATGGCTCAGGCGGACCTCGTCGCCGACCGCCCGCAGGGCGCGGTAGTCGAGCCAGTGGCCGTCTTGCTGGCTGGCGATGCTGGCGGCCGCCTGGTGTACGCGGCCCGACTTCCCCGCGACCAGGTAGTGCACCAGAGCCGCGCCGGCGCTGGCTTGCAGCGGCGCCAGCGGCTCGCCCAGGTGCAGTGCGAGGATGCGCTCGAACCAGCCCTGCGGTAGCAGGCGCTCGAGGAGAAACTCACGACCGTCGCCGATGCTGCGGTAGTTGATCTCGACCAGCACCGGGCCGTTGGCGGTGAGGATGAATTCGCTGTGGCAAACGCCGAAGTTGATCCCGAACGCCGCGACCTGGGCCAGCGCCGCGCTGCGATGCGCTCGGCTGATCGGGCCGTCCCAGCGCGCCGCCAGTTCGACGAAATGCGGCGCTGGCGAGAGGCTGACATCGAAGCCGCCGATGGCTTGCAGGCGGTGCCCGTCGCCGAGGGTTTCCAGGGTGAACAGCGGGCCCTCGAGATAGGCTTCGAGCAGCAGGCTGCGGTTGCCCTGTTGTTGCCAGAACTGCGCGCAATAGTCGGCCAGCTCGGTGGCGTTGTGACACAGGCGTACGTCCAGGCTGGCAACGCCCTCGCGTGGCTTGGCCACCAGCGGATAGGGCGCGTCGCTTGGCAGTTCGGCGCCTGGCGTCAGCACCTGGAACCAGGGGCTGGGCAGGCCCAGGCGCTGCAGCCGCTCACGCATCGCCGCCTTGTTCTTCGCCGCGTAGCACAAGCGCCAATCCTTGCCCGGGCAACCGAACAGCTCGGCGACCAGGGCTGTGCTGGTCTGCAGGTGATCGCTGTTGGAAAACACCGCGGCCGGCTGCAGGTCATGGGCATTGAGCAATTCCACCACCGCCAGCGGGTTGAATACATCGCACTCGAAAATCTCCAGGCCCTCGGCCGCAACGTGCTTGGCGGCGAGCTGCCGGCGATGTTCCTGGGCCTGATCGGTGATCAGTACCACTGGCTGGCCGCGCTTGCTCGCGGCGGGCAAAAAGCCCTCGGTGACGGCGAGGTGGACGATGTGGCTGAGGATGACGATGGGCCGTTGTTGAGCAGTCCTGCTATGCATGGCGAGTCTCCTTGAGGCAGCCGCCTCCCGTCCAAGCCGTCGGCGACGACCCGTGAGCGGGGGCAAGCGTTGTGGTGATGGCCCTTCGGACGAAGGGCCGGGTGCGAAAGGGTGGATCAGAAGCTGTAGTTGACGCCCAGGGTCAGGGTGCGACCGGGTGCCGGCTGGCGACCCCAGGGACTGGTGTCGATGCCGCGGAAGTAATACTCGCGGTCGAACAGGTTGCTGACCCCGGCGGAGGTGGTCAGCAGGCTGCCGTCGTCGAGCTTGAACTCGCGTTCGATGGCGGTGTTCCACAGCCAGTAGGCGGGCAACTCGCCAACCGTGGCGGCGGCATCCTCGGCGTGGCTGTTGGCCGCGTCGGTGTAGGCGCTGCTGACATACAGGCCGTCGAGGGTATAGGTCCAGTGTTCGGCGAAGCGGTAGCGGCCGTCGACGGTCAACTGATGCGCGGAGGCGAAGGGGACTTCGTTGCCTTTGAACTCGCCGCTGCGCTGTTCGCTGTCGAGGTAGGCGTAACCGGCGTGCAGGTCGAGGGTCGGCAGGGCGGCCGGGGTCCAGAACACTTCGGTTTCGATGCCCTGGTGGCGGGTGCTGCCGAGGTTCTCGAAGCGATCGTTGCTGCGGTTGTATTCGATCTGGTCGTCGAAATCGATGCGGTACAGTCCGAGGTCGACGCGCAGGCCGTTCCAGGGTGTGTAGCGCACGCCGGTTTCATAGTTCCAGGCCAGTTCGGCGGCGACATCGCCGTCCTTGACGATCGAGGTGATCTGCGGCACCCGCAGCGAGCGCTGGGCGTTGGCGTAGACGAACCAGTCATCGTTGAGCTGATAGCCGGCGCTCAGCCCGGGCAGCCATTCCTCGGCAACGGTTTCGCGTTCGACCCCGCTGACGCCATCGGCATACTCCATGCGCGCATGTTCGTAGCGCACGCCGGGGGTCAGGGTCAGGCGACCGTCGAGCAGTTTCAGTTCATTGCTCAGGTACACCGCCTTGGCCTCGTCGTCGAAGGTCCAGTCGCGGATCACGCTGTGCGCCCCGGTGCTGAGGTTTTCGCGGTTGACCTTGAAGTCGACATCTTCCTTGACCAGGCGCGCGCCGAGCAGCCAGGTCTGGCTGACCTTGTCGCCATCGATGCTCAGGCTCAGGCGCGGTTCGCTGCCCCACACGCGGAAGTCGCGCGGTGCATCCTGGAAGGTGGTCGGCTCTGCATCCGGGGTGAAGGGCAGGCCGACGAGGAAGTTGCGGTAGCTGTTGTGGGCGAAGTTGGTCCAGCTGAACTCCACCGCATCGAACGGACCGATGGCGCCGAGATACTGGCTGTAAGTGCCCCAGACACGGTCGGTATCGCCTTCGAAGCGATCGAGGTTGCGCGTCGACTGACGCGGGTCGTCTTTGTAGTCGGCGACGCTGAGGGCGCCGGCCAGGTCCAGATCGGCGATATAGCGCTGCACGCCGAAGCTCAGGCTGCGGGTGTCGTCGATATCCCACTGGCCGCGCAGGCGGTAGTTCTGCACGTCGCTGTCGGAGTGTTCGCGGCCGTATTCGCCGCTCACGGTGTTGAGGTCCAGTTGCAGGCCGAAGTTTTCGGTCAGGTAGCCGCCGGTGCCGATGTAGCTGTCCCACAGGCTGCGTCCGCCGGGGGCGAAGGTGGCCTTCTCCTGCAACGTGGTTTGCCAGGTTTGCGGGATCGGTTTGCTGATGAAGTTGATCACCCCGCCGACGTTGTTCGGGCCGTATTGCACCGCCGCGCCGCCACGCACGATATCGATGCGATCGACGGTGGCCATGGTTTGCGGGAACAGCGAGAGGCTGGTCTGGCCATAAGGCGCAAGCGACAGCGGGATGCCATCGGAGAGCACCTGGGCGCGGCCGCTGCGGCTCTCGTAAAGACCGCGTACGGAAATCTGCGGCAGGGCGCCGGTGCCGGTTTCGTCGAATACCTTGATGCCGGGGACGCGCTGCAGGGCGTCGTCGAGGCCGCGTACGCTGGCTTTGCTCAGCTCTTCGCTGTCGACCACGCTACGGCTGCCGGCGTAGCTGAGTACTTCCTTGTCGCTGGCGCTGCCCAGCACGTCACCCTTGATCACCATCGGCGTCAGGGTGGCTTGTTCCTTGCGCGCTTCGGCGAATGCGCAGTGGGCGATGGTCAGGCTCAACAGGCTGAGCGGCACGGAAATCAATCGAGCGGTAGGAGTCATAAGGGCTTCATCAAGGTTCAGGGGTGGGTTTCAGGTCATGCAGGCGCGCCTTCAGGGCGCTGTGCAGCAGGCCGCGGTCTTCTCCGCCGAGAAAGCTGCGAATGCCCTGGGCGCACCAGTGCTGCTGTTGTTCAGCGGTGCGCGGGTTGGCGCAGAACGCGACGCCCGCGGCGGCGCAGGCGGCAGCCATGGCTTGCAGGGCTCGCCAGACTTCGGGGTGTAGTGGATCGGGGCCGAGTTGCAGGTCGAGGGCCAGGTCCAGCGCGCCTTCGAGCAGCATGCCGACCCCTGGCAGGGCGAGGATTTCCGGTAGCGCTGCGAGCCCGGCGGCGCTTTCTATCATCGGTACGATAAAGGCCTGGCGGTTAGCCAGCTCGATGTACTGACCCAGCGGCAAGGTGCCGAAGCCTGTGCCGCGCCCGCCCGTGATGCCGCGCCGGCCGAGCGGCGGGAACTGTGCGGCGGCAATCGCGCGGGCGACCTCTGCGGCGCTTTCGACCCGCGGCAGCACTATGGCCTCGGCGCCGGCGTCGAGCAGTCGGCCAATCAGTTTCTCGTCGACTTCCGGCACCCGTACCCAGGGCGATACGCCGGCCGATTCGCAGGCGCGCAGGCAGTGCATCAACTCGTCGCCGCCGCGCAGCAGGTGCTCCATATCGAGAATCACGAAGTGATAGCCGGCGTGGCCGAGCATTTCGCAAAGCAGTGGCGAGGGCACGGAGTTGAGCAGGCCGTAAACCTCCTGACCTTGAGCCAGGCGGGCGAAAATCGGGGAGTGGCGCAGCATCGTTTATTCCGTAATGGTAATCCTTGTACGAATGATAATGTTTATCGTTTGCGTATGTAAATAGCTTATCTCCGTCCGGTGCTCGATTGCACAGGCTTATGGTGTGGCTGGGGAGGCGAATGTGTGCGACTCGGCGCTAGGGGCCGGGGCTATGCCTGCTCGGAACGCCCGGCAGGCAGTTCGAGCGGCGGCGGCAGGGCGTCGCGCAAGTGCTGCTCGAAGCGTTCGACGATGGCCTCCCAGCTTTGTTGCGAGGCGTGCCGGCGGGCGTTCAGGCGCATTTGCCGGTGCGCGTCGGGCTCGGCCAGCAACCCCAGGGTCGCCGCGATAAAGCCTGGCTCGTCCTGCGCGTCGGCCAGTGCGCCGTTGTGCCCGTGGCGGATATGTTGCGCGGCGGCGGCCTGGTCGAAGGCGACCACCGCCAGGCCCGAGGCCAGGGCTTCTAGAACGACGTTGCCGAAGGTTTCCGAAAGGCTGGGAAAGATGAACAGATCGCCCGAGGCATAGTGCGCCGCCAGCGCTTCGCCGCGCTGCAAGCCGCAAAAGATTGCCTCCGGAATCTGCTGTTGCAGATTCGTGCGTTGCGGGCCGTCACCGACCAGGATCAGTTTGAAACGCTGCTGCGGGTAGGTCTGCTGCAGGGCGCGAAAGCTCGTGCACAGCAGCCCGAGGTTTTTCTCCGCAGCCAGGCGACCGACATGCAGCACGGCGATGCTCTGCGCGTCCAGCCCCCAGCTCTGGCGCAGGGCGTTGCAGCGCTTGGCCGGGTGGAACAGCCTGCTGTCGACGCCGCGGGCAAGCATCTGCAGACGCTTAAAACCCTGGCATTGCAGCGCGCTCAGCTGACTGGCGCTGGGCACCAGGGTCATCCGCGCGCGGTTGTGGAACCAGCGCAGATAGCCGGTCAGGACGCGGCTCAGCAGGCTGAGGCCATAGTGCCTGGTGTACTGCTGGAAGTTGGTGTGAAAACCGCTGACCACCGGAATGCGCAAACGACCGGCAGCGCGCAATGCGGATAAGCCCAGAGGCCCTTCGGTGGCGATATAGAGTACATCCGGACGCTGCTTGCGCCAGCTGCGCAACAGCTGATGAAGCGATGACTGTCCCCACTGCAGGCCAGGGTAGCCGGGCAGCGGCCAGCCGCGGACCAGCAGCAGATCGGCGTCCGGCGCGGCCTGCGCATCGCTGGGCTGTCGCGGTCGCACCAGTTGCACCCGGTGGCCGCGAGCACGCAGGCCATGGCTCAGATGGCCCAGCGTATTGGCCACGCCGTTGATCTCCGGCGGGAAGGTTTCGCTGATCAGCGCGATACGCAGAGGAGTGGTCATGGCAGCAGTGTCGGTTGCTGCCATGTAGCGAAGGTGACAAACAGGTGGCGGATTTGTGATGGCGATAACCGCCGCTTATGCCGCTCAGCCGCGCTCGCGTACCCAGAACACCGTGGCGCCCGCGACTGCCGCCGGCATCATCAGGATGTTCAGCCCGGGGACCAGCAGCGCCGCGTAGGTGATGCCGCCGAAACCCAGACTCTGCCAGCGTTTTTCGCGCAGCCAGGCGAGCATGTCCTGCCAGCTCATCTTGTTGTTGTCGGCGGGGTAGTCGATATATTGGATGGCCATCATCCAGACGCCGAACAACAGCCACAGCGGCGCGGCGGCCAGGTTGACCACCGGAATGAAACTGAGGATCAGCAAGCCGATCGCCCGTGGCAGGAAATAGCCCAGCTTGCGCAATTCACGACCAATGGTGCGCGGCACCATCGCCAGCAGTTCGGCCCATTTGAACGACGGAAAGGGATCCTCGCCGCGCACCACCACTTCGACCTTCTCCGCGAGAAAACCGTTGAAGGGCGCGGCTATGACGTTTGCCAGCATGGTGAAGGTGAAGAACACCATAAGCACCACCAGCACCACGAACAGCGGCCAGAGGATGTATTCGAGAAAGCTCAGCCAACTCGGCAGGCTCGGCATGAAACTGTCGACCCAGCCGCCGAATTGCTGCACGGCGAAACCGATCAGGGCGACAAACAGGATCAGGTTGATCGTCAGCGGCAGCAGCACGAACAGGCGCAAGCCGGGGCTCAATACCAGGCGCAGGCCTTCCTTGAGATATTGCGGGCCGGATAGCACGGGCGCAGGCATGGGGATTCTCCACGAAGTGAAAGTCGCGCCGACCTTACCGGCTTTGTCGGGGCGGGGAAAGCCCGCGCTCAGGGGCGTGCGTTGAGCATCCGGGTGATGGGAGCGTTGTACAGGCAGACGCAGTTGCGCTGCTGTTTAGCCTGGTACATGGCGCTATCGGCCGCCTTGATCAGGGCTTCGGCGGTTTGTGCATGCTCGGGGTAGAGGGCGATACCAATGCTCGGCGTAACGAAGTCGATGCTGAGGTCATGCAGGTTGAACGGCATGCCGAGGGCGGTGAGCACGCGCTCGGCCAGCTTCTCTGCGGCGGCCACACTGCTGCGTGGCATTAGCAGGGTGAATTCGTCGCCACCCAGGCGATACACCTGGTCCGGGTGACGCAGGGTATTGCGCACGCGTTCGGCGATCGCCACCAACAGCGCGTCGCCGATGTCGTGACCGAAGCGGTCGTTGACCTCCTTGAACCGGTCCAGATCGATATACAGCAAGGCCAGGTGGGTCTGTTGCCGCTCGGCCTGCTCCAGCGCACTGTGCAACTCTTCGGCGAATGCCTTGCGGTTGCCCAGTTCGGTCAGGGTATCGCGGTAGGCCATTTCCAGTAGTCGGTCCTGATAGGCCATCTGATCGGTGATATCGCGCAGGATGCTGTGATAGCCGCTCAGTTTCCCTTGCAGGTCGACAATCGGTGAGAAGCGGATTTCGCAGTAAGACGGACGCCCGTCGCCACGCTTGAACGGTGCGGCGAAGACGCTGACGTCGCCGTCGGTATGCACGGCCTCGGCGAACAGGCTACGGGCCCGTTCGACATGCTCGGCGCCGAGCAGGTTCTCGAACAGTGAGCCGATCAACTGTTCGCTCGGGTAGGCGAGCAGGCTGCAGAGTGCGGCATTGACCTGAATGATCTTGCCGTGCGGGTCGGTCTCGAAATAACCGTCCTGAATCGAGTCGAGAATCGCCCGGTCGCGCCCTTCGCTCTGTTGCAGGCGATCGAGCATCAGGTTGAGCTCGCGCGCCAGCTCGCTCAATTCGTCACGGCCGTGATCGCTGAGGCGGGCGGGCAGTTCGTCGTGGCCAATCGCGGAAATTTCCTGGTGCATGCGTTGCACGCGCCGCAGAACCCAGCGGTCGAGGGCCAGGTAGAGCAGCAATATGGCGCTGAATGCCACCAGCAGCGCCGCGCCGAGAAAGAAGCGGATGGCGTTGTAGCCTTCCTGATAGAGCAGGCGCGGCTGGCTGATTTCCATGCGCAATTCGGGTTCGCCGAGAGCGTTGCGGTACATCAGGTCGACTTGTTGCATGTCGCCGGCAGGCAGGTAGCGAGGGCTCAGTTGGGCGCCGCCGTTGGGGTTCGCATTGCTGCTGGGCAGGTATTCCCAGTCGGTGGCCCGCGAACTCGGCGGTAGCAGGCGCAAGTTGCTCTTGATGCGTTTTTGCAGTTGTTCCAGACGAGGGCTGTCGAGGACGTGCCCGGCGACGATCACGCCGACCGGTCGCGCCGTGCCTTGGCTATTGCTGATCGGGCTGCTCAGTAGCAGGACGGGGATGCCTTTTACCATGACCAATTGGGCCAACGCGTGCTGGGGGTTGTAGCGATTGTCCAGCGCGCCCAGGCGTTCGCTGCGCAGCAGAATCGCCCGGCGCAGGTCGGCCTGGCTGCTCGGCTTCTGGTCGCCCACGGGCTGCAGGTCGAGAAGGTCCGGCAGGCTCCAGAACTCGCCGACGATGTTGCCGTTCTGGTCGAAATAGACCATGAAGTCGAATGCCAGATTGATCAGCACGTCGGTCTGTAGCTGGCGCTCGATGAAGTTCTTCGTCGGCTGCTGGATGAAGTCGTAGCTCTCGTCCCACCAGGCGTAGCTGCGCAGCATGCTGAGGTGGCGCTGGCTTTCGGTATCCAGATAGAGGTGCACTTGGCTGGCGTCGGCAAACAGGGTCTGCTGATCCTGGCGGTCGAAGCGGCTCAGCAGAATATGCTCGGACAGCGCATAAATGCTCAGCAGGGTCAGCAACAGAAGTGGCGTGAAAAGCCAGAACAGGCGTTTGCGTAGGGTCATTCCGGTGTGCCGCTTCGGGGGACGACACCGGCAGTATAGCCAGCGCGCGGCGGGCTTGGCGCAATCCGGCAATATTCGATGCAGATGGCGCAGGGGGCCGGGCGAGCGGCGTGCCAGCCGCGCCGCACGGGTTGCGAGGACGATAGGCAATCTCTATTCGAGGTATCGGTAAAGGGCATTTCCTTAATCGCCGCCGCGCGCATAGGCTGCGACCAATCGTTGCCGACACGCCGCCGTTAGGGCGGCTTCAGGCCAACAACTTTCCGGGTTATCCCCCCTATTGCCGCCGGCCCTGGCCGGAAGGAGTCGTCGATGTCTGCTACTCGCCATGCTCGTGTGATCATTCTGGGCTCCGGTCCCGCTGGCTACAGTGCCGCGGTGTATGCCGCGCGCGCCAACCTGAAGCCGCTGTTGATCACCGGCATGCAGGCCGGTGGCCAGTTGACCACCACCACTGAAGTCGATAACTGGCCGGGCGATGTGCACGGCCTGACCGGCCCGGCGCTGATGCAGCGGATGCAGGAACATGCCGAGCGTTTCGAAACCGAAATCGTCTACGACCATATCAATGCGGTGGATCTGGCCGGCAAGCCGTTCACCCTGGTCGGCGACGGTGCGACCTACAGTTGCGACGCGCTGATCATCGCCACTGGCGCCAGCGCCCGCTATCTCGGCTTGCCGAGTGAGGAGGCGTTGATGGGCAAAGGCGTATCCGCCTGCGCCACCTGCGACGGATTTTTCTACCGTAACCGCGAGGTGGCGGTGGTCGGCGGCGGCAATACCGCCGTGGAGGAAGCGCTGTACCTGGCCAATATCGCCAGCAGCGTGACCCTGGTGCACCGTCGCGAGAGCTTTCGTGCCGAGAAAATCCTCCAGGACAAGCTGCAGGCGCGCATCGCCGAAGGCAAGATCCGCCTCAAGCTAAATGCCGAAGTCGAGGAGGTCCTGGGCGACGCTATGGGCGTGACCGGCGTGCGTTTGAAGAACAACGACGGCAGCCACGACGAGCTTAAGGTCGAGGGCCTGTTCGTCGCCATCGGCCATACGCCGAACACCTCGCTGTTCGAAGGCCAGTTGGCGTTGAAGGACGGTTATCTGGTGGTCAATGGCGGTCGCGACGGCAATGCCACCGCGACCAGCGTGCCCGGCGTATTCGCCGCCGGCGACGTGGCCGATCACGTCTATCGGCAAGCGATCACCTCGGCCGGCGCCGGCTGCATGGCGGCCCTGGATGTCGAGCGTTATCTGGACGGCCAGTAACGCCATCAGGCCGATTGGCCCGAATGTCGGTAACGGGCGGCGCAAAGCCGCCCGGAGCCCTCGTCCCGGACAGGACGAGAGCGCCAGGTTTCATACCCAGGTATTGATCTTCAGTGTGTGGTTGTTCATGCGCACGTACTGGTCGCTGGCGCTCATCAGCAGGGCATGTTCGTCGACCGTCAGCTCATTGCCTTCGGCGCCTTCCGATTCGCTGCGGTAGAGGGTCTCGCGGCCCAGTTTGCGCAGGTGAATATAGCGTTGTCCGCGGGCCTCGACCTTTAGCGTGAGCAAATCCACATAGGCGACCTGCAATTGCTCGCTTTGCCCGGCTTCCAGCGCGCAGCGCTGCAGGGCGGGGGTGTGGGTGAACGGCGAGGCGGACAGCATGACGTGCTGGCAGTGCTGCAGGTCCGGGCGCAGCCTGCCATTGTGAAACCAGTTGCCGCGGACATCGCGGTGCATGTCGAGGCTGCGCTGGCCGTGGTTATCCACTTTCAGCCAGAGCCGGCGGAAGCGCCACAGCGGGTCGCAACTGACGATGTAGCTGGCGGCGATGCTGTTGCCCTGCAGGTTCTGCATCAGATGACTGCTGGCGTGTATGCCGTGCTCATCCATTTTCAAACGCAGGTTTTCAACGCCGGGGTTGTGCCATGGTTTCCATACCACGGTCTGCTGCATATGCGCGACTCCAAGCCAGGTAAGGGACGACTAAGGGCAGGGAGGCTGGCGCGGCAGCGAGTGCTGCGCAGGTAATACCCTCCCTGGTATTGCCGTAATGACGCGCAGGATAAGCGAATTTTTTTGTGACGTCTGTCAGCTTTTGCCGACAGTTGCGCAACTTTTTGCGCGCTTCGCCGTTCAGGCCTTGCGGGTCAGCGCCTGTTGCTCGAAGCGTACCCCGGGCAGACCGTTGGCCATTAGTGCGCGGATATTGCCGTGGTCATCGGCATGCGGGCTGGCCAGAACGCTGCGGTAGTGTTCGCCGAAGCAGCGCAGGGTTTCCTCCAGACTCAGGCCTTCGAGCAGCGCCAGGCTCAGGGTCTTGCACGAGCCTTCGTTCTGCCCGGCGGCATTGGCTACGGCGCCGTTACTGAACGCGCACGGCTGGTAGTCGTAGTGCTCGGCGACAAATGCCAGGGTTTCGGCAAAGGCGAACTGGTCGCTACGCAGGCGCGCGCGGAATTCTTCGAGCGCGATCATGCGGAGTCACCTTTGTTTTTCTGCTCGTTCTGCTTGCTGAAGGCGGCCTGTTGCTCGGCGCTGGCTTCCTTCTGGTATTTGCTTTTCCACTCGCTGTAGGGCATGCCGTAGATCTCTTCGCGGGCCTGCTCCGGGGTAACCGCCACTCCGATATCGTCGGCGGCGGCCTTGAACCATTTGGACAGGCAGTTACGGCAAAAACCGGCCAGGTTCATCATGTCGATATTCTGTACGTCTGGGCGGCTGCGCAGGTGTTGCAGCAGGCTGCGGAAGGCGGCTGCTTCCAGTTCGAGGCGTTCTTGCTCAGTCATGGGAATGCTCGGCGATGGTGGACGAAATAGGCGGCTACGGCACGGCGCGCCGCGGCCCGATGATAACCCTCTGTTGGCGCTCGGCACAGAGTAAGCGTGACGGCCGGGGCCTGGCAAAAGGGTGAACTTAGCAAAAAAAACCGGAGTCACTTGAGCGAGTGGCACGATGCCGTCGGCGTCGTCGCAGGCCCAACCAGGAGACGCGTGCAATGTCCAGTTCAGGCCCGATCGAGGTACACCCATCAGCTTCCATGGCGGGAAGGAGGCTTTCATGAATCGATCCAAGCGGGATCTGGTCGTGGTCTGTGGCGCCTCGGCAGGGGTCGGCCGCGCCACCGCTGTGGCCTTTGCCCAGCGTGGCGCCACGGTGGCCATGTTGGCGCGTGGCGAGGCCGGATTGCAGGGCGCCAAAGCGGAGGTCGAAGCCGCTGGCGGGCAAGCCTGGGTGCAGGTCGTCGACATGGCCGACGCGGCCCAGGTGGACGCTGCCGCCGCGCGCATAGAAGCGGAGCTGGGGGCGATCGATATCTGGGTCAACAACGCCATGGTCACGGTGTTTTCGCCGGTCGCGGAAATGACCTCCGCGGAGTATCGGCGGGTCACCGAGGTAACCTATCTGGGCACCGTGCACGGCACCTGCGCGGCGCTCAAATACATGCGCCCGCGCAATCGCGGCAGCATCGTGCAGGTGGGGTCGGCCCTGGCGTATCGGGCGATTCCTTTGCAGTCGGCGTATTGCGGGGCGAAGTTCGCCTGCCGCGGTTTTACCGACTCGCTGCGGGTCGAGCTGATGCACGAGAACAGCCGGATCAAGCTGAGCATGGTGCATCTGTCGGCATTCAATACACCGCAGTTCGACTGGGCACGCAGCCGTTTGCCGCACCAGCCGCAGCCGCTGCCACCGATTTTTCAGCCGGAAGTGGCCGCGCGCGGCATCGTCTGGGCCGCTTACCACCGGCGACGCGAGCTGTATGTCGGTTTCCCCGCGGTCAAGGCGATCTATGGCAACAAGCTGCTGCCGGGGTTTGCCGATTGGGTGCTGTGTCGCCAGGGATTCAAGGGGCAGGAGAGCGAGGAGCCAGTGCCGCCAGATCGCCCGGACAACCTGTTCAGTGCGGTCAGTCGTGACATGGGCAGCCATGGCCGCTTCGATGCCCAGGCGCAGGACCACAGCTGGCAGTTGCGCCTGAGCCTGCATCGGCGCGTCATCTGGATCGCTCTGCTGGCACTGCTGCTGTTGCTGCTGTGGGCCTGGATCCAGGGCTGAGGCCGAGCTCAGTCGCGGTGCCCGGCCAGGGTGATCGACACCGATTCGGCGAAGCGCAGGGCATGGGGCTTGTCGACTTCCACTTCGGCGTAGCGCACCGCCTGATAAGCCATCACCAGGTCGAGAATTTCCTGGGTCAGACGTTCGAGCAGGGCGAATCGGTTGCCCTCGACGTGCTGGATGATCGCCTTGGTGATGGTGCGGTAGTTCAGCGCATGGTCGATGTCGTTGTCGCGCACCGCGTCCACGGCGGGGTAGAGGATGGTCAGATTGATCAACACGTCCTGCTTGTTGTTGATCTCTTCTTCCTTGATTCCGATAAAAGTGCGCAGGCGCAGATCCTTGACCCGGATCCGTGCCATTCCTGGTTCCAGTCGCGGCATTGCTTACTTGCTCCGTCCGATCAATTGCAAAAATTCCAGGCGAGTGTTGCAGGACTCGCGGAAGGCGCCAAGCATAACCGAGGTATTCATCACCGAGTTCTGCTTCTCGACCCCGCGCATCATCATGCACATGTGCTTTGCTTCGATCACCACGGCGACGCCAGCGGCCTGAGTCACGCTCTGGATCGCCTCGGCGATCTGCCGCGTGAGGTTCTCCTGGATCTGCAGGCGCCGCGCGTACATGTCGACGATACGCGCCACTTTCGACAGGCCCAGCACCTTACCGGTGGGGATGTAGGCGACATGCGCCTTGCCGATAAACGGCAGCAGGTGATGCTCGCACAGCGAGTAAAGCTCGATGTCCTTGACGATCACCATCTCGTCGTTGTCGGAGGCGAACAGTGCGCCGTTGACCACTTCTTCCAGGTTCGTCTGGTAGCCGTGGCAGAGATACTGCATGGCTTTGGCCGCACGTTTCGGCGTATCGAGCAGCCCTTCGCGCTCGGGGTCTTCACCGACGCAAAGAAGGATCTCCCGATAATGATTGGGCAGTAGCTGGTTCATGCTTCGATCCTCGCGGCCGCTTTATGCGAGCCATGCTTTATTTAAGGTGACGGCCGCCATTGACGGTGAGGGTGGTGCCGGTGACATAGGGGTTGTCCAGTAAATAGCGCAGGCTCTGGTAGACCACCTGCGGCCCGGGCTCGATACCCAGGGCTGATTTCGCCAGGGTCTTGCGCCGGTATTGCTCATCGTCCCGCTCGTTGAACATGACCAGCGCCGGGGCGATGCCGTTGACCTTGATCTGCGGTGCGAAGCGGCTGGCGAAGGACAGCGTCAGGCTGTCCAGGCCGGCCTTGCTGGCGCAGTAAGCCGGGTGCTTAGCGCTGCCCTTGCGCACCACGTCGTCGCTGATGTGCACGATGTCGGCAGGGGTCGAGCGTTGCAGCAGTTCGGCGCAGTGCAGGTTGATCAGGTAAGGCGCGAGCATGTGCACGGTGAACAGCTGCTGAAATTGCGCCGCCTCGTTGCCCGGGCTTTCGCTCAGCCAGTCGGAGGCGTTGTGCACGATCGCCCGCAGGCTGTCGGTGTGGTTCTTCAGTTCTGCGACGAAGGCGAGGATCTGCGCTTCGTCGGCGAAGTCGGCCTGTAAGGTCAGGGCGCCGCGCTCGCGCAGACGCTGCAGACCTGCGCGCTCGCTGCGGTAGGTCACGATCAGTCGGTAGCCGTCGTCGAGCAGGCGTTCGGCGCAATACAGGCCCACGCGCTGGCTGGCGCCGGTGATCAGAATCGGTGCTGAACTCGCGCTCATGGTCGGCTCGGTTGGTAGTTGTGGCCCGATCCTTCTGATGCCGATTGTCGCGAGCGATTCGGCGCGGATCGAAAGTGGATTGAACTTATACCAATTGCCAATCTTGTACAACCATGAGTGAAGTGTGGGTATGCCGGGTAACTCGGCTGATTCCGCTGTTTTACTGAGCTGCAGGGTTTTTCAAGGCAGTGCGGAGGGGTAAAGAATTATCCGAAATCTGTACAGGTTTGTATTATTGGTATAGGTTTAGGGCATGCCCATGCGGGAAACCAAGAGTTGCCGTTGTGCGAGTGAGCACATTCAACTGCATCACCCTGCTCGAATGTACAGGCTTGGTATAAGGTGTGGTCCCATTAGCTGAGTTACAATGCCGATTTCACTGACCCCTATGAACTCTTCGCCCATGTCCGATCTCGTTGGTGCCTCGTCGCTCGTTTCGAGTGCTCTCAAGCAGGAAGAGTTGTTCCCGATTCGCGAAGTTTCTCGCCTGACCGGCGTCAATCCGGTCACGTTGCGGGCCTGGGAAAGGCGCTATGGCTTGATCCAGCCGACCCGCACCGACAGTGGTCATCGGCTTTATTCGCAGGCCGACATCGATTCGGTGCGCAGCATTCTCGCGTGGATCGAGCGCGGTGTGGCGGTGAGCAAAGTCGGCAAGATTCTCGCCAAGAGCGACTCGATCAAGGCTGCCAGCGTGCCTGTCTACCATGAAGTGTCGGTCAACGAGTGGGCGGAGTGGCAAGCGCAGGTGCGTAACGCCATCGGCGCCTTCGATGAGGTCAAACTCGAGCGTCTATACGGCCAGGTATTTTCCAGCTACCCGCTGCCGGTGGTGTTTCAGGACATCCTGATGCCGCTCTGGCAGGAGCTGCTGCTGCGCCAGGATGAGTTCGGCCAGACCAGCGAATGGCTGTTCTTCGATACCTTCCTGCGCGCGCGTATCCTGCAGCGCCTGCAGTTGCTACGTAGTCACACCGAGGAACGGGTCCTGCTCGCGGCGCTGCCGGGGCACTGCCGCGAATTGGAACTGTTGGTCGCCGCGCTGTTGCTCAGCGGGTCGGACAATTCGATCAGCATTCTAGGGTTGGGGCAGCCGCTCGAGGAGTTGACCCTGGTTTGCGAGCGCATGCAGCCGCTCGCCCTGGTGTTGTTCAGCAATCAGCCACCGAGCGGCGACCTGCCGCGGGTTCTCGAACGCCTGGCGCTTGCGCTGGATTGCCCCTTGCTGCTGGCCGGTGATGGTGCCGACCTGGCGGAGGAGCGCCTGAGCGGTTCGCCGATTGCCTGTCTGGGTAATGAAGGGCGCCTGATGCAGCGCCGTTTGCAGCAGTTTTTGGCTGGGCACCTGGACACCTGATGCCTCGGCGCTCCTTCGCGGGGCGTTGAAACTCCACCACCGCTTTGAATGCGCCGTCGATCTGTGCGGCGGTTACATGTGCGCCTGGGGGTAATGGGCGCGGTGTTGCTGATAAATGAACTGTTGCAGGCGCGCCTCGCTGTGCTCGTCGAGCGGTGCCAGGCGATACGCCAGCAGGCCTTGCTCGGTCTTGCGGACAAAACTACCGTTGATCGTGATCGGTGGCTGGCCGGCAAGCGGCAGAGTCAAACGCAGGCGTTGCGGCGCTGTCGCAGCGTTCGCACGCTGCTCGACCAGCAAACCGCTCATCGACAGCTGATGCAGCCAGATGTCGCTGGGTTCCGTGTTCGGTTGTTGCAGGGCGAGCGGGGTGGGCAGACGTGAGCGCCAGGCCCGCAGGGTTTCGCCTTCGTCGAAAATCTGCGGTGTACCCAGGCGCAAGTGATGCTCGTGGGAAGCGTCTGCGACCAGTTCAGGGGTGAATGTCAGTCGCTGGTTGGCGAAGTGCGCTTCGATGGTCAGTTTTTCCTTGGCCGCGCAGCCAGCGAGCAAGGCTTCGAATTGCGGGCCGGCCTCGACCTGCAGATTGGCGGTTGGGGCGCTCTCCGGTCCGCCCGGCTGTTGTTGCAGCTGACGGAGAAATTCCAATTCGGAGGAGGTGAGGAGCGGCTGATCTTGCATGGTCGAATTCTGCGCAAAGACTCTGGAGCCCTTGTGACAACGGAATTCGCCCTTTGTTAGACGCCGCCCGGCTATCCTGCGCGATTGCCCGACCGTTCGGCGCAATTGCTTGGCAGAGGGGGTTACTTGCGCTCGACCCGCAGCTTCTCCAGCTCGGCTCGGGTTTCGGCCAGTTCCACTTCCAGTTGCTTGACCCGTTCTTCGGCCTGCACCTGATCGGTCACGTCCTTCTGAATGCCGATGTAATACGTCAGTTGATCGCCCGCGTTGAATACCGGGGTAATCGACAGTTCGTTCCAGAACATGCTGCCGTCCTTGCGGTAATTGCGAATGACCTGTCGGCACGGCTGCTGGTTTTTCAATGCCTGGCGGATAGCGCTCAGGCCCGGCTGATCGCGCTCGTCGGCTTGCAGGAAACGACAGTCCTGATAAAGGATTTCCGCGCTGGTGTACCCGGAAAGCCGTTCAAAAGCCGAATTCACATAGATAAGGATGTTGTCGTCACCCTCTTGCTCGGCAACCACAATGCCGTCGCTCGAAGCGTCGACCACCAGTTGCAGCAGTTTGGCGTTGATCATGAAGCGGTTCCTGGGTGCAAGGAAATAAGGTTGCCGGCTCGTGACGCATGGTATCGAAGCCTGATCCATCACCGCCGCATTCTAAAACATCCAGGCGGTCTGTCCACTTGCGGCATAATGCCCGCCGTTTCAGACTGTGGTCTGCATGTTTCGGAGTTATCTATGAAAATCGCCATCCTTTCCGGCTCGGTCTACGGCACGGCCGAGGAAGTCGCACGGCATGCCGAGCGCTTGCTGAAAGATGCCGGGTTCGATGCCTGGCACGATCCGCGCGCCAGTCTGGCCGACCTTCAGGCATTCGCCCCTGAGGCGTTTCTGGCGGTGACCTCGACCACCGGCATGGGTGAGCTGCCGGATAATCTGCAGCCGCTGTATTTCGCCATTCGCGACCATCTGCCCGCCTGGAGCGGCCTGCCCGGCGCTGTGATCGCCCTCGGCGACTCCAGTTATGGCGACACCTTCTGTGGTGGCGGCGAGCTGGTGCGCGAGCTGTATGCCGAGCTGGGTATCCGCGAGGTGCAGGACATGCTGCGCCTGGACAGCAGCGAAAGCGTTACCCCGGAAAGCGATGCCGAGCCCTGGCTGGCCGAATTCATCGCGACGCTGAAAGGCTGATGCACCCGCGCGCCCAGGAGCTGGTCGAGACGCTGCAGCTGCAGGCGCACCCTGAGGGCGGTTTCTACCGCAGGGTTTTCGAGTCTGCACAATGCCTGCCCAGCGGCCGCCCAAGCTCAACGGCCATCCTGTTTCTGCTGCCGGCGGGTGCGGTCGGGCGCTGGCACAGGGTCGATGCCGACGAGCTGTGGCATTTTTACGAAGGCGCGCCGCTGGAGCTGCTGATCGCCGAAACGCCCGATGCCATTCGCAGCGAACGCCTCGGCCCGGTGGCCGCGCAGCAACTGCCGCAACGCGCGGTGCCGGCCCATGCCTGGCAGGCCGCGCGCAGCCTCGGCGACTTCACCCTGGTCGGTTGCACGGTGGCGCCGGGTTTCGAGTTTACCGGCTTTCGCCTGCTCAGCGAGGACGCCCAGGCGCAAAACGACTGGCCGTTGCTGCGTAGCCGCCATCCCGAGCTGTACTGAGCGACTGTCCCGCTCGGACACTAAGCTGGCTGCCAGGGCAACTTACCTTTGCCCTGACCCTCGCTAGACTTCTTGGCACTGCTTATCACTCGTGCCGAGGTGTCCGCCATGACCGTTGCCCAGAAGCTGTCCACGCCGCTTATCAAGGATCAGGTGAGCGCCGCCGAATGGCAGGCGCGTGTCGATCTCGCGGCGTGCTATCGGCTGATCGCGCTCTATGGCTGGGACGATCTGATCTTCACCCACATCTCGGCGAAGATCCCCGGCACCGAAGACTTTCTGATCAACCCTTACGGCCTGATGTTTCACGAGATCACCGCCTCGAACCTGGTGAATATCGATCTGGCCGGCAACAAGCTGATGGACAGCCCGTTCGACATCAACCCGGCCGGCTACACCATCCACAGCGCGGTGCACGAGGTGCGCCACGATGTGGCATGCGTGCTGCACATCCACACCGCCGCCGGCATCGCGGTATCGGCGCAGAAGCAGGGGTTACTGCCGTTGTCGCAGCAATCGCTGTTTGTCCTGTCCAGCCTGGCCTACCACGGCTACGAGGGCGTGGCGCTGAACCACGACGAGAAGAGCCGCTTGCAGGCCGATCTCGGCGACAAGAACTTTATGATCCTGCCCAATCACGGTCTGCTGACCGCGGCCGGCAGCATCGCCGATGCCTTCCTGATGATGTTTATCTTGCAGCGTGCTTGCGAGGTGCAGGTGATGGCGCAGAGCGGTGGCGCCGAGCTGATCCAGATCCCGCAGCAGGTTCTCGATGGCGCCAAGGCGATGGTCGCCGGGGTAATGAAAAGCCCCGAGGGCATGGGCGGTGCGCTGCCCTGGCCGGCGCTGCTGCGCAAGCTCGACCAGCAAATGCCGGGTTACGCCGAGTGAGCGGCTTGCCGGGTATCGCCCTGGCCGATTGGCGCGCGCGCGGGCAGAGTTTCGAGTTTCGCGGTCATGCCCTGCGCTACTGGACGGCGGGGCCGGTCGATGCCGAACCGCTGCTGCTGATCCATGGCTTTCCCACCGCCAGTTGGGATTGGCATTACCTGTGGGCGCCGCTGGCCGAGCGTTATCGGCTGATCGCCTGCGACATGCTCGGTTTCGGCGACTCGGCCAAGCCGCGCGGTCATGCCTACAGCCTGCTGGAACAGGCCGATGTGCAGCAGGCCTTGCTCGCCCATCTCGGCGTCGCCGGGCCCGTGCACGTGCTGGCCCACGACTACGGCGATAGCGTCGCCCAGGAACTGCTCGCTCGCCATCATGAGCAGCGCTTCCAGCTCGCCAGTTGTGTGTTTCTCAACGGCGGCCTGTTTCCGGAAACCCATCACCCGGTGCTGGTGCAGAAACTCCTGCTCAGTCCGCTGGGGCCGTTGTTCGGCAAGCTGTTCAGCCGGCGCACCCTGGCGGCCAACTTCGCCAAGGTGTTCGGCCCGCAGACCCAGCCTAGCGAACCGGAGCTGGATGACTTCTGGAGCCTGATCGCGCACAACGACGGGCCGGCGGTGATGCACCGCTTGATCCGCTATATGCCCGAGCGCCGCGTGCAACGCGAGCGCTGGCTGGTGGCGATGCAGCGCGACGGGGTGCCGTTGCGGCTGATCGACGGCGCGCTCGATCCGATCTCCGGCGCGCATATGCTGGCGCGTTACCGCGAACTGATTCCCGCGCCCGACACCGTATCGCTCGAAGGCATCGGCCACTATCCGCAAACCGAGGCACCGGCCTTGGTTCTGCAGCACTATCTGGCGTTTCGCCAAACCTTGGAGGCGCGCGATGCAGCGGCGACAGTTTCTTAAACTCGGCGCCCTGGGTGGCGTGGCGGCAGCCGGGACCGGTTTCTGGGCGCTCTCCACCGGCGCACCGCCGGGCGAGCTGAGCCTGCAGGGCGCGCAGCGGGTGCTGGCCGGGTTGGTCGGCAAAGAGTTGCGCAGTCTCAAGGGCTGGAGCCCGGTCGAGGTGTTCAACCACTGCGCGCAAAGCATCGAATACTCCATCAACGGTTACCCCGAGCTGAAGCCCGGCTGGTTTCGCAGCAGTGTCGGGCCGCTGGCATTCGGCGTATTCGCCGCCCGCGGGGCCATGCGTCACTCGCTGGACGAAGCGATTCCGGGGGCCGCGGGCTTGCAGCAGCCGGCGACTTTGGCCGAGGCGTTGTCGCGCCTGCAACGCGCGTTTGCCGATTTCGCCGCGCATCGTGGCGAGCTGCAACCGCACTTCGCCTACGGCGCGCTCAGCCACGACGACTACGCCCAGGCCCATGTGCTGCACCTGTACAACCACCTGAGCCTGATCCGCGCGGCCTGAGCATCCGTCGATCATCCCGCTGCCTTATCGCTCAATATTCAGCAGCGGCCGTTCTATTGTGATGAGCGGATGACTACCCGACACTCGGCGCATTATTTGGACCTGCCCTGGAGTCTGTCATGAGTGAAGCCATCCGTTTTCAAGACCAAGTCGTGATCGTTACCGGTGCCGGCGGTGGCCTGGGCCGCGCCCACGCGCTGCTGTTCGCCAAGCATGGCGCCAAGGTGGTGGTCAACGATCTGGGCGGCAGCACCCATGGCGAAGGCGCCAACGCTTCGGCGGCCGACAAGGTGGTCGAAGAAATCCGCGCCGCTGGCGGCACCGCGGTGGCCAACCATGATTCGGTGGTCGACGGCGACAAGATCGTGCAATGCGCCCTGGACAACTTCGGGCGTATCGATGTGGTGGTGAACAACGCCGGCATCCTGCGCGACAAGACCTTCCACAAGATGGAAGACGCCGATTGGGATCTGGTCTACAAGGTCCACGTCGAGGGCGCTTACAAGGTGACCCGCGCCGCCTGGCCGCACATGCGCGAGCAGAACTACGGACGGGTGATCTTCACCGCTTCAACCTCGGGCATCTACGGCAACTTCGGCCAGTCCAACTACGGCATGGCCAAGCTCGGCCTCTATGGCCTGACCCGCACCCTGGCGATCGAAGGGCGCAAGAACAACATCCTGATCAATGCCATCGCCCCGACCGGCGGCACGCGCATGACCGAAGGGCTGATCCCTCCACAGGTGTTCGAGCAGCTCAAGCCCGAGCTGGTCAGCCCACTGGTGGTGTACCTGGCGAGCAATGCCTGCGAGGAAACCTCCGGCCTGTTCGAAGTCGGCGGCGGCTGGATCGGCAAGACCCGCTGGGAACGCAGCCTGGGCGCCGGTTTCGACCCGCGCGTGGGCTTCAGCCCGGAAGACGTGGCAGCCAGCTGGCAGCAGATCTGCGACTTCGAAGGCGCCGCCCACCCGGCGGATAACCTCGAAGCGCTGAAAGAGATGATGGCCCACCTGCAGAAATTCGCGCTCTAAGAACCGTAGCCCGGATGCAATCCGGGGCAGCGGTAGCGGCCATAAAACTGCTCCCGGATTGCATCGGGCTACGGGATTTCAGGTTTTCCCAATCCCGTATTTGCGCAAACGCACGGCGATGGCGCTGTGCGAGGTGTGCAGGCGCGCGGCCAGTTGGCGGCTGGAAGGGTGGCTGGCATAGAGCTTTTCCAGCAGGGCCTTTTCGAAACCGGCCACCGCCGCTTCCAGGCTGTCGACGTCGCCCTCGGTCTGGGGCGCGACGGCGGTGCTGGCGATATCCAGGTCGTCGATCTGCACCTGGTTGCTTTCACAGATCGCTGCCGCGCGGAAAATCACGTTCTGCAGCTGCCGCACATTGCCCGGCCAGCGGTTGCCGAGCAGCGCCGGGTAGGTTTCCGGCGTCAGCCGGCAGGGCAGGCGCTGGATCTGCGCGCAGGCCTGCTGCATGAAATGCCGCGCCAGCAGCAGAATGTCCTGGCCGCGCTCGCGTAGCGGTGGCACTTCCAGCTTGAGCACATTGAGGCGATAGAACAGGTCTTCGCGAAAACTGCCTTCGCCGACCATCTTTTCCAAATCGCGGTGGGTGGCGCTGAGGATGCGCACATCGACCTTGATCTCGCGCTCGCCGCCGACCCGGCGGAAGCTACCGTCGCTGAGAAAACGCAGCAGCTTGGCCTGCAGATACGGCGACATCTCGCCGATCTCATCGAGAAACACCGTGCCCTGGTTGGCCAGCTCCAGCAGCCCTGGCTTGCCGCCGCGCTGGGCGCCGGTAAAGGCGCCGGGGGCGTAGCCGAACAGTTCGCTTTCGGCGAGGTTCTCCGGCAAAGCCGCGCAGTTCAGCGCGAGGAAGGGCGCATTGCAGCGTGCGCTGATCGCATGGCAGCCGCGGGCCACCAGTTCCTTGCCGGTGCCGGTTTCGCCGTGGATCAGCAAGGGCGCGTCCAGTGCGGCAACCCTGAGTGCGCGGGTTTTCAAGGTGCGGATAGGTGTGGAATCGCCGAGCAGCGAATCGAAGCCTTCGGCGTGATCGTGGTGCAGCGCCGCCAGGCGTTCGCCGATGCGGCTCGGCGCATACAGGGTCAGCAGGCCACCGGCGAGCTGGCGCTGACCGGCGTCGACGGTCTCGCTGATCGGCGTGGCATCGAGCAGCAGCGCCTGGCCGTTGAGAACGACTTCGCGCAGTGGCAGACGGAACTGTTGCTCGAGCAGGGCGGCGAGCAAGTCAGGATCACTGAACAGCTCGGCCAGCGACAGGCCTTCCGGGTCACGTTCGCACAGGGAGATCAACGCCGGGTTGGCCAGCAGCACGCGGCCTTCGCCATCCACCGCCAGCACCGGGTCGGCCATCGCCGCCAGCAAGGCATCGAGCTGCAGGCGCCGGCGCTGGCCGGGAAGGATGTCGACGATGCTCACCGCCTGCACGCCATGGACGTTGAACAGCGCCTCGCGCAATTCATCGAGCACCGCGGGGCTCAGGGTCGGCGCGTCGATATACACGTTCGGTGGCACCATTTCCACCGCATCCAGGTTGAGATTGCGCCCACCGAGCAGGGCCAGCACTTCCTGGGTGATACCAACGCGGTCGATAAAGGTGACGTGAATACGCATGCGGGCGGGCTACAGGTCGGGATGATGAGCAGGGCGGCAGTATGCCCGTTCGGCGCGGCTTAGTTAACGCCGCGTGAGGCGCGCGCCGGCTTCAGCCGCAGCTGAGACGCTGGATCATCTCGGCGTCGTCGATTTCGATATTCAGCCGTTGCAGGTTGAAATCCATGGTTGCCCTGTCGCCGGGGGCGAGTACGCGCACTTTCTCCGCGCCGGCCTGGATGCGAATTTTTTCCACGGTTTCCGCCGAGGCGAACTGCCCGAGCATGTTTTGCACGACGTCGGCACTGCATTCGCTCGGCGGCTCAGCGGCTGACTCGCTCGGCGTATCGGGGGAGGCGCAACCGGTCAGGGCGACCAGCAGGAGTAGGCCAATCGGGAGCAGTCTGGCGGACATGCGCAATTCCTCGTTTCGGTGACAGATATCGGTGGTCGGCCGTGCGCCGGCATGCCTGTTTACCATAGGCAGCGGACGCGTAAGCGCCTAACGTTCCAGCAACACGCGCAGCATACGCGCGGGATTGGCGAGGAAATCATGGGTGACCCGGTAATGCTCGGTCTCCTCATAGGCGACCTCGGCGATGCCATCGCCGCTGCACTGGAAGATGCTGGCCTCGGGGTAGGCCATGAGGATCGGCGAGTGGGTGGCGATGATGAACTGTGAGCCGTCGAGAACCAGGTCGTGAATCCGTGACAGCACCGCCAACTGACGTTGCGGCGAGAGTGCGGCTTCCGGTTCGTCGAGGATATACAGGCCCTGGCCGCCAAAGCGCTCCATCAGTAGCGCGAGAAAGGATTCGCCGTGGGATTGCTCGTGCAGCGAGCGGCCGCCGTAGGAGTCGATGACAGGTGGGCCGAAGGAGGGTTCGGCATCTAGGTTCTCGATTTCGGTGGCTACGTTGAAGTAGCTTTCCGCCCGTAAAAAATAACCATCACGTGGCCGTTTGATGCCCTTGGCGATGCGCAGGTACTCATGCAGCTCGGAGTGCGAACGGCGGGTGGCGAAGTTGAAATTCTTGCTGCCGCCTTCGGCATTGAAGCCCAGGGACACGGCGATGGCCTCCAGCAACGTCGACTTGCCCGAACCGTTCTCGCCGACGAAGAAGCTGATTTTCGGGTGCAGGTCGATGCGCTCCAGCGAGGCAATCGCCGGCAGGCAGAACGGGTAGCGGGCGAACGACTCGACCTTGTCGCGCAGCAGGCTGACTCGGCTGACGTACTGGGATGAAAGCATGGCGGCCACTTGGGTTCGGGATTGTGGACGGGGCAGTTGACGCTACCGAGTTGGCGGTGGCCTGTCTATCGACGCCAACTCAGGATCTGCCGCATTTGGCTTTTATTTCCCTCGGTTTTCGAGGGGGGGGATGGTTGCTGTTAGCTGCGAGAGCGAGGGCACGGCGGCTGGCGCTGTATCGGGTAACGCGGCGGCCGATGGCGGCGTTGCGGTTTGAGCCGTGATAGTCGCCGCTAACCCAACCGAAACTTCCGTAGATATATGTCTTTGCCGCCATTGGCAATCAGCGGTGGACAAGGCTTCGCCATGTCCACCCTACACAAACGCGTTTTGACCTAGAGCCTGGTTGGAGCGGGCCGCGCAGTCCGTAGGTTGGTGTTAGCGGCGATTCTTGCGGTTCAAGCAGCGACATCGTCGTAGGTCGCCGCGTAACCCAACAGATCGTAGGTCGGCACGACACCGCGCAAACGCCTTGTTGGGTTACGCGGCGCTCGGTAGCGGTGTTTTTGTGCGTTCTGTGGTGCGCCGCTAACCCAACCCACGGGATCATCGGAGTTAGGGCTGCGACCCTACGCGATGGGCGCGCTGGCTCGTTGGCGTGGCCAGGCCCGGTTGGCGGATCAGCGCGGCTTGCCATTCGCCGGCGGTAAAGGTGTCTGCCTGTTGCAGCAGCTGGATCTTGCCGGCTATCAGGCTCGCCACCGGCACGCCGTCGCGATATAGCAGGCGGTTGCCGGCCACGGCCGGTACCTTGTTGCCGGGCAGCAGGGTGCCCAGCAGGTTCAATGGGTCGCAGGCGGAGAGGCTGACGAGGGTGCCGTCGCCGGGGCGTTTGCGCACTTCGCGCAGCAGGGCGACGGCTTCCGGCAGGGCGAACTGTTCGCCGACTACACCGGCGACGAAGCGCCCGCCGCGGATTTCGCCGCGCGCCTCCAAACGCTGGTAGACCCGCAGCAGTTCGCGCCAGGACGGTAGCCAATCGGCTTCGCGCTCCAGCAGTCGCCAGCAGACCACGCCATAGCGGCGCAGCAGGGTGCGGGCGATATGTTCCAGGGCGTCGGCATTCGGTTTGCTTTCGGCTTCCTCGCTACGAGCGCGCAGCAGGGCCCAGCGCCCGGCGTCCTGCATATTAGCCAAGGCGCGGTGGGCGTGGCGTTTCTGTTGGCTTCGTTTGGCCGCCGGCAGCAACAGCGAGCGCAGGCCGGCGAAGCTGTCGGCATTGGCCAGGCCGAGGGCCACCAGTTCGCCGAGGCAGTCCTCCAGTTCGCTGCGCAGCAAGTGCGCCTCGTCCTGCAATTCGTCGAAGAACAACGCACCTTGGCTGGCCAGCACCTGGCGCAGGCGTTCGGCGCGCGGCGAGGGTTCGGCCACGGGCGTTTCGCCCAGGCAGGTGCGCCATAAACCGAGGCTCTTGCGCGGCAGCAGGACAATCGGCGTGCTGCGCAGCGGGCCGCCGGAGCTGCGGTTGCGCCCGGCCAGACGACACCAGACCAGGCGCCCGGAGCGGCACAGGTCGTCGAGCCAGTTGATTCCGTAGTCGCTGACCCGGCTCGGCAGTATCTCGCCTTCCCAGGCGCCGGCCGCCGCCTGGAAGCCTTCCAGCTGGCCCAATACCCCAGCCAGGGCTTCGGCGCCGCGTACCCGGTTGTTCGGTGCCACGCGCTGCCAGTCGAACAGAAAGCGCATGAAATCGGCACGGTCCACCGGCTCGATCTCACGGCGTAGGCGACCCACCGTGTAGCGGTGGATGCGCGCCAGCAGGTGGCGTTCGCACCATTGCTCTTCGCTTGCGCCCGGTGTGAAGCGCCCGCGCAGCACATAACCTTCGCGCTCCAGGGCGAGCAGGGCGAAATTGATCGACGACTGATCCAGGCGCAGGTCGGCGGCGATCCGCGTCAGGGTCAGAGGGCCGAAGCCGCTGAGACGGGCGCGCAGCAGCTCGACCAGGGCCGCCTCCGCTTGCCAATCGGCATCGAAGCCAGCCGGCGCCTGGATCGTCGGCTTGAACGCGGCGTGGGCATGCAGCGCCTGCCATTGCCTCAGGCGCTCGGCCGCCAGCCATAGCGCCGGCTCGCCATTCAGGTGCAGGCAGGTGGCGCGTTTGCCCTTGGCCAGTTGGGTCAGCCAGGTCGACCAGCCGCTATTGGCTTCAGCCTCGGCCTGGGTGACGGCGCCGAGGCTGAGCAGGGCGTCGTGCATCTCGTCGGCATCGCGCACCTCGGGCCAGGCTTCCTCGCGCACCGCATCTATGGCTTCGGCGTCCAGGGCGCCGAGGTCGTCGCTGGATGCCGGATCGCTCCAGCGTCGGCTCTGCACGGCCTGGGTACGGCGTTCTTCGATCGGTGCGTCGTCGAGGTAGGCGTAGGGCCGGGCGTTGAGGATTTCCGCGGCCAGCGCCGAGGGCGCCGGCAGATCGCGGGCGATCAGTTCGATCTCGCCGGCTTCCATGCGCCGCAGCAGGGCCAGCCAACCCTCGCTATCCATTGCCTGGTGCAGGCAATCGTCGAGGGTCTGCGCCACCAGCGGGTGATCGGGAATCTCGCGTTCGCCGACGATATTTTCCAGGCACGCCACCTGGTCGGGGAACACCGTGGCCAGCAGGTCTTCGCTGCGCATGCGTTGCAGTTGCGGCGCCACCTTGCGCCCGCCGGCGAAACGCGGCAGGGCCAGGGCGACGCCAGCGTTCCAGCGCCAGCGCACGGCGAACAGCGGCGCATCCAGCACGGCCTGAATCAGCAATTGCTCGGCGCTGTTGGAATGCAGGTAGCGCCAGACTTCGTCGAGCGGGAAGCTGTGGCTGGTGGCCAGCGAGAGGATCAAGGCGTCCTCGGTGGCGGCGGCTTGCAACTCGAAGTTGAAGCTGCGGCAGAAGCGCTTGCGCAGCGCCAGGCCCCATGCGCGGTTGAGACGGCTGCCGAACGGCGAGTGGATGATCAGCTGCATGCCGCCGGATTCGTCGAAGAAACGCTCCATCACCAGCCGCTGCTGGGTCGGCAAGCCGCCGAGGGCCTGACGCGCGCGGGCCAGGTATTCGACTATCTGCTGCGCCGCGGAGTCGTCGAGGCCGATGCTTTGCATCAGCCAGGTGGTGGCGTTGTCGATTGGGCTTTGTGCTGTGGCTGGGAGGTTTTCGCGGCCAAGGCCGCTCCTACGGGGTTCGCCGGGTTCCGTAGGAGCGGCCTCGGCCGCGATTGCTGTGTCGCCGCCGAGCAACTGTTCAACCTGTTCACGCAATCGCGCCACCCCGGCCGACAATTCATCGCTGCGCCCCGGCGCTTCGCCGAGCCAGAACGGGATGTTCGGTGGTTGGCCCTGGGCGTCCTCGACCCGCACCTTGCCCGGCTCCACGCGCAGGATGCGGTAGGACTGATTGCCCAGCTGGAACACGTCGCCGGCCAGGCTCTCCACGGCGAAGTCTTCATTCAGCGTGCCGACCTGAAAGCCCTGGGGTTCCAGCAGTACGCTGTAGTCGCCGGCATCGGGGATGGTGCCGCCGCTGGTGATCGCGGTCAGGCGCGCGGCCCGTCGGCCGCGCAGGCGACGGTTCACCGCGTCGCGGTGCAGGTAGGCGGCGCGTACGCCGCGTCGGCCGCTGTAGCCTTCGCTGAGCATCTTCAGCAGAGCGTCGAAGCTGGCGCGCGGCAGGTCGATATAGGGCGTGGCGCGGGTCAGCAATTGAAAGAGATCGTCCTCGCCCCATTCGCGGCAGGCCACCTCGGCGACTATCTGCTGGGCCAGTACGTCCAGTGGCGCCTGGGGGATTTGCAGGGCATCCAGCTCGCCGCGGCGCACGCAGTCGAGCAACGCGGCGCATTCGATCAGTTCATCGCGCGATTGTGGAAACAACCGGCCCTTGGGCGTGCCGCCGACGCTGTGGCCGGAGCGGCCAACGCGTTGCAAAAAGGCGGCGATGCTGCGCGGCGAACCGAGTTGGCAAACCAGTTCGACCTCGCCGATATCGATGCCCAGTTCCAGCGAGGCGGTGGCCACCAGTACCCGCAGTTCGCCGCGCTTGAGACGTTGTTCGGCATCCAGGCGCAGCTCCTTGGCCAGGCTGCCATGGTGCGCGGCGACCGCGGCCTCGCCCAGGCGCTCGGACAGATGCCGGCTGGCGCGCTCGGCCAGGCGCCGGGTGTTGACGAATACCAGGGTGGTGCGGTGTTGCTGGGCCAGTTCGGCCAGGCGTTCGTAGACCTTGTCCCAGGTTTCGTTGCTCATCACCGCGTCCAGCGGCACCGGCGGTACTTCGATGGCCAGGTCGCGGGCGCGGGTGTAGCCGATATCGACGATATGGCAGGCGCCCGCTGGCGTTTGGGCCGCCTTGGGGTTCGGCAGCGCGCCCTGACTACCGAGCAGAAAGCGCGCCACCGCATCCAGCGGCTTTTGCGTGGCGGACAGGCCGATGCGCACCAGGCGCCGTTGGCACAGCGCTTCCAGGCGTTCGATGCTGAGCATCAGGTGGCTGCCGCGTTTGCTCCCGGCGATGGCATGGATCTCGTCGACGATCAGGCTGCGGCAGTCGGCCAGCATCGCCCGCCCGGATTCGGAACCGAGCAGCACATAGAGCGATTCCGGGGTGGTCACCAGGATATGCGGCGCCTGTTTGCGCATCGCCAGACGCTCGGCCTGGCTGGTGTCGCCGGTGCGCACCGCGGTGCGGATATGCACATCGGCCAGGCCCTGGCGTTGCAGCTCGGCGCGGATGCCGGCCAGCGGCTCTTCAAGGTTGATACGGATATCGTTGGACAGCGCCTTGAGCGGCGAGACGTAGAGCACGCTGCAGCGGTCTTCGAGCATCCCGTCGTTGGCCAGGCCTTCGCGCACCAGGGCGTCGATAGCGGCGAGGAAGGCGGTGAGGGTTTTGCCCGAGCCGGTGGGCGCGGCGACCAGGGTCGAGCGGCCGGCGGCAATCGCCGGCCAGGCCTCGATCTGCGCTGGCGTCGGCACGCCGAAGCGCTGGCGAAACCAGGCAGCGACCGCGGGATGAAAGGTCGCCAAGGCGGTGTCGGCAGGGGCGTGGTCGGGAGTCGGCTTCATGCGCCCATAATGCTAGCGCGGCGCACCGGCCTCAAGCGCCGTTGGACCAGCACCCCGTAGGATGATTTGAGCCCGTAGGATGGGTTGAGCGCAGCGATACCCATCAATCATGCGATGAGTAACGCCGCTGCGCGACTAACCCATCCTACGGACTGGTGCCCCAGGGCAGGAAAGTACGCCGGAGCAGGGCGGCGCTGGCTCGCCCGGGCCTCAGACCTCCACCAGCACCTGAAAGCCGCCATAGATCAGCCGCTGGCCATCGAAGGGCATGGGGTTGCGGTCCGGCTGCAGGCGCTGGTCGGCCATGACCTTCTGCATCCCCGCGTCGCGCACCTGGCGGGACGGCCAAGTGATCCAGGAAAACACCACCGTCTCGTCGTCCTGGCGTTTCACCGCCATCGGGAACGACGTCAGCTTGCCCTCGGGTACGTCATCGCCCCAGCACTCGACGACGCCCAGCGCGCCGTGCTCCTTGAAGACCGCCGCAGCGGCCTGCGCATGCTGGCGGTACAACTCGCGGTTGGCAGTGGGTACGGCGGCAACGAAGCCATCGACATAGCTCATGTTCGATCTCCTGCTTGAAGGAAGGGGAGCGCAGTCAGCTGCGCGGGATCGGCGGACAGCGCGGCTAGGCCGATCTGCAACTCAGTCGATCCGCCAGGCCACAGATCGACAGGGCCGGCGGTAGAGAAAGGAAATTGCCGACCGGCGGTCAGCAGAGGGCGGCTGGCTGCGGTTATTCGTGAGCCGCGGCAACCGGCCAGGAGCGGTCAGTGTATTTGCCCCCCAAGAACCTATTAATAGCTATTATCAGCGGATGGTGGGCAGGCCGTAGCAGCGACAATCCAAGCCCGAAAAACCGATCCATCGTCGACCGTGTGAGCTGAAAACCACAAACATAAGGCCCGCGCCTTCAGCTACCATGAGGTTGCCATCCATACCCGGTTTGTAATGGCCTGGAGCACCCAGCCTCTAAGCTAAGGAAGCATCATGAGCATTTGGAACGCGGAAGGGCTCATACCGCCGATCAACGATAGCAATCCCACCTCGCCAATCAGATCACCCTATAAGGTGTCATTGACGCAATTCGTCCAAATTTTCGCCATTTCCTTGGACAGATGCGCAATTCTCGCCGGATACTTGTCTCATAGGGCAGAGCTGCATCGGATCGGCTTGGTGAGTGGCTTTCAATGGGTAAACGGAAGCTTCAGTGAAAACATAGAGCTAATTGAGCACCGATCTCCGGGGGATGTTGACGTAGTGACGTTTACAGCTATATCGGACGATTTTTTCGATGCTCTACAATCAGGTGATCAGCGGTTGCTCACTGACCATGACTGGATAAAGGCTACCTTCAGGGTGGACTTCTATTCTCAGTCATTAACTGATGCGCCTGAGGTACTTGTCGAGGCCTCCGCCTACTGGTACAGCATGTGGTCTCATCGCCGATCTAAGCAGTGGAAAGGCTTTCTTACGATAGATCTAGACCCGGCGGCTGATCCGGCTGCCCTTCAAGCGCTAGAAGCTCGCAGACAGGAGCTAGAACATGAGCAGGAATGAGATTGCCCATGGAATGGCAGAGCTCAGTTTCCTCAAAGATCTGAGCAGCCGAAGCGGAGTTAGCAAAGTCTCTGCGATGTCTCTTGCATCAAGAGCAAAGCGAGTTGAAACGAAACTTGGCCGCTCCTCAGAGACAGCTGTGCAACCTGCAAAAGCAGTCCTCACATATCGGGGAAAGCCCGTGTGGGGTACTCATGGGGTGCTTGCTGACTTTGGGATGTCCGCCACTGCGGCCTTCAATGATGCGGTTGCAACGGTTGCAGCCTCCCTAACTGGAACTCTGAACAGCATGGGGCCAGTACCCAACAGGGCGAATAACCAACTTCTGATTACCGGCACCGCATTGGGTTCATTCGGATTCGAGCTACAAGAAGCTCCATCAGACTCTCCGCAGTTTGAGATCGAGGGGATATCTCCTGTAGCACTTGCAATAGATTTAATTGCAGAGCTCTTTGAGGCATCCACCAAAAGCGACGATGAACTCTCTGAACCTGTGTCCAGGTTACAACCCCGGGCCTTGGTTGCAGTATCAGAGTTCCTCGATAAACTTATAGTTAATGATGCTGCCTGCTCTATCTCAACAAAAAGTAGAACTTTTAGGTTTGCAGATGCCGGGCAAGTTCAAATAAGTAAATCAAGACTAAGCCCTGACAACATCAAAGAAGCCGACTTTACACTGGTAGGCCAGTTTTTAGGTGTCTTTCCGGAAAAGCGGACTTTCGAATTCAAAACAATCGACAATCAAATCATACATGGCACCATCGCCAGAGAGGTTGAAGACCCCGCTGCAATAAACAGGCGCCTCAATAAAAATCTAGAGATTAACGTCCACACTAAACAGGTAGGAAGTGGCCACCCTAGGTATCAGCTCAGGGAAGCCCCTATAAAGGCCTGAGCAAAGCCCCATTCGAACGGGGCTTTGGGGCTCCCAACTGAACGACAGCATCCTTTACTTAGGCCGCTATTGGCCGATATCTGCCCGTCGCCCCAAGGGCTCGAATCGACCAGTAGCGGACGCTCACTTCACAGACCAGGGGGCGGTGGTCAGTGCTGCGCCGCAAATGCAGAAAAATGCGACGGCTGGAATCGTGAGTACTGACATGACGCCAGTAGCCACGATGTATCCGATTACATTTGCAGCGCCCTCGCTAACGGTCATACCCCACGTAAATTTAATCAGCTGTACAGTAGAAGTCATGCAGCCTACGGCCCCGAAGAGGAGCCCTACACCAAGGATACTTACCGCAATTTTCGCTTTGTCGTCCATTTGAAACGCTCATGGCTGTGGCTCGGTTTCGGACATCGAAACACAAGCCAATTTGTTTCGCGAGCGAAGTCAGCGCACTTTCCTCTGTGCGAGATAAACTCAAGCCTGTTCGCGATAAGGCCGTTCTCTGGTCACCCGTAGCCGGCTGCTATTGGCCGATTCCTACCTGTCACAACCGTCTATTGTTCCGACTATCCATCCCCTGCGCGATGCTCCTCTGTATCAGCCAAGCCTCCAGCGCCATAACTCGGCAGTGGCGGTGCGAGGGGCAAGCCGGCCGTTGCACGCCGCACGTTGCACGCCGCCCGCGTTTTCATACACTCTGCCACTCCCATAGTCAGCCAGGACCATCCCGTGCAACCGGTGATTTCGATCCAACAACTGAGCAAGACCTACGCCTCCGGCCACCCGGCGCTGCAAAGCATCGACCTGGATATCCGCAAGGGCGAGATCTTCGCCTTGCTCGGTCCCAATGGTGCCGGCAAGACCACGCTGATCAGTATTGTCTGCGGCATCGTCAATCCCGGTTCCGGCAAGGTCTTGGTGGGCGGCCACGACATCATCGACGACTACCGCGCGGCGCGTTCGCAGATCGGCCTGGTGCCCCAGGAGCTGTTCAACGACGCCTTCGAAAGCGTCTGGTCGACGGTCAAATTCAGCCGCGGCCTGTTCGGCAAGAAGCCCGATCCGGCCTACCTCGAACGTCTGCTGCGCGATCTGTCGCTGTGGGAGAAGAAGGACGCGCGGCTGTTCGAGCTGTCCGGCGGCATGAAGCGCCGAGTGATGATCGCCAAGGCGCTGTCCCACGAACCGCAGATCCTGTTTCTCGACGAACCCACCGCCGGGGTCGACGTCGAGCTGCGCCGCGATATGTGGAACATGGTGCGCGGCCTGCGCGAGCGCGGGGTGACCATTATCCTCACCACCCACTACATCGAGGAGGCCGAGGAAATGGCCGACCGCATCGGGGTGATCAGCAAGGGCCGGATCGTCCTGGTCGAGGACAAACAGGTGCTGATGCACAAGCTCGGCAAGAAGCAGCTGTGCCTGCAATTGCAGCAGCCTCTGGCCAGCCTGCCGGCCGAATTGGCGCGCTACCCGTTGGAGCTGACCGACGAGGGGCACGCCCTGGTCTTCACCTTCGACACCCAGAGCGAGCAGACCGGCATCGCCGAGCTGCTCAAGGACCTGGCCCAGCACGGCATCGACTTCAAGGATCTGCAGTCCAGTCAGAGTTCGTTGGAAGATATTTTCGTCACCCTGGTATCAGGTCGATGAGAAGCTACTGCGCTCGACTATGCCGCGTTGAAGTCAGGCTCGGCCTGCTCATGTACAACTCGTACACTCCGCGGCCTCGCCTGACTTCGCCTTGCCTAGCCATCGCTCGCGACGCTTCTCAACGACCTGAAACGGAGTCACGCGCATGAATTTCTACGCGATCCGCGCCATCTACCTGTTCGAACTGGCGCGCACCTGGCGCACGCTGTTACAGAGCATCGCCACCCCGGTGATCAGCACCTCGCTGTATTTCGTGGTGTTCGGCTCGGCCATCGGTTCGAGCATGACCCAGGTGCAGGGTGTCAGCTACGGCGCCTTTATCGTGCCGGGGCTGATCATGCTGGCGCTGCTCACCGAGAGCATTTCCAACGCCTCGTTCGGCATCTACATGCCCAAGTATTCGGGAACCATCTACGAGGTACTGTCGGCGCCGGTGTCCTACCTGGAAATCCTTATCGGTTATGTCGGCGCGGCGGCGACCAAATCGGTGATCCTCGGGGTGATCATCCTGATCACCGCGCGCCTGTTCGTGCCTTTCGAGATTCTCCATCCGGTGTGGATGCTGGCCCTGCTGGTGCTCACCGCGCTGACCTTCAGCCTGTTCGGCTTCATCATCGGTGTGTGGGCCAACGGCTGGGAAAAACTGCAGATAGTGCCGGCGCTGATCGTTACGCCGCTGACCTTTCTCGGCGGCAGCTTCTATTCGATCAGCATGCTGCCGCCGGTGTGGCAGACGGTGACGCTGTTCAACCCGGTGGTGTATTTGATCAGCGCGTTCCGCTGGAGCTTCTATGGCGTATCCGACGTCAACGTGGCACTCAGCCTGGCGATGATCGCCGGCTTCCTGTTGCTCTGCGTGGCGATCGTCGGCTGGATCTTCAAGACCGGTTACCGCCTGAAGAGTTGAAGCACGTGCTCAGCTTCCGCCGCGCACGCGCTTCTATTCACGTGCAGCAGGGCTAAACTTGCCGGGTGATCTCGTCGTTCAGCCATTGCTTGACCGTCGCCAGGTGAATCTGCTCCTGGGCAAATGGGTGCTGGAAGCTGTCGGCGATGCCGCTCTGCCCGCTGATGCGGGCCAGTTCGATCAGCATCTGCCAGCCAGCGTTGTCGCTCAGTTCGGCGGTCAGCAGGGCATTGAGCGATTGCGCCCAATTGGTTCGCGGGTCGCTGATGACCTGCAACAACCCCATCGACGTCACCCCCATCACATCGGCGCTGGGCGTCATCGCGGAAGGATCGGCGCCGAGTTTTTCCAGCGCCTCTACCAGCAGTTTGAAATGCTCCATTTCCTCGTGATGGAAACGCTCAAGGGTATTCAGTATCTCCCTGTCGCACTCCATGGCCTGGGCTTTGGCGATCAAGGCTTCGTAGAGCCGGGTGCCGGTGCGCTCGAACGCCAGGCGCTCGCCAAGCTTGTCGATCAGCACTTCCGGGCTGACCCCGACCAGCTTGTTCAAGGCGGTCTTGAGCATGCCCTTGGCGGAGCCGGGGAGCGGTACCGAACCTATGCTGTCCGCATCGTCGATGTGGCTGCTGCGCACTAGGGCGATTTTCTGTTCGTCGCCGGCAATGTCCGGCGGTACTTCCCGGGCGGCCTTGAGTTGCTGCTCGCTGTCCAGCGGCGACATTTTCGCCCCGGTGTAGTTGAGTCCCATCTCGGTTGCATTGTGCATTTCGCTTCTCCGCAAAATTAACTGGCCTTCTGACTGAGTTCGGTGCCCGGCGCCCAACGGTATCCGGCCGATGCTGTCTCCGCAGCGACGCCCTCGGCGTTCAACTGGTCGCGGTATTCGCGGCTGGCAGCCCCTTCGTGCTGGCGGTCGACGTAGTCGGTGCCATTGGCGCGCAGGTCGATTTCCTCTTTCAGCACCTTGCGCACGAACTCGCGCTGGCTCTTGAATTCGACGGGCTTGGGCAGCGAATTCCCGAGAATTTCCTGGGGGTCGCGACGCTCATGGGTTTTGAACAACTCGCTGACCAGTTGCAGGTGGCCCAGCTCGTAATCCAGAAAGCGCTCCCAGATCGCCTTGATCCGCGGATTGCTCTCCTGCTCGACGCAGCTGTGGTAGTTGTAAACCTCCATGGCTTCGTGAATCAGCCACTTCTCCAGAAAGCTTTCGTCCGGGTCCTGCAGCGAGCCGTATTGGGTGACGTGCTGTTCCTCAACCGAGGCGATTTCCGCATACAGCTGGCGCGCCACCGGGTCGGCGAAGGTCGGGCCGATATTCATGTAGTAATCGTGGGTCTGGTATTCGGCGGCGGTGATCATCGCGGCGTGGATTTTGGTGATCAGCGCGGCCGAATCGCGTTGATAGGCATTGCGCAGGTCGTCCTGCGGCGCGCGATGGTGCTCGGTGGTCGGGCGGCTGGGGATGATGTCGGTATAGCCTTGCAGAATGTTGTTGGCATCCTTGCCTTCCAGGCGATCGAGCATGGCTGAATAACGATAGAGATGGTCGAAATCCTCCAGCAGGCCGAAGCGATAGGTTTGCGCCTGATACGGGTCGGGCTCTCTCTGCGCGACGGCGGCGGTGACTTCGATGGCCACCTGTTCATAGGCGACAGTGGTTTCCAGCGGCGAGTGATCGGCCGAAAGCAACCAGTTGACCATGGTCGCCTGGTGTTGCTCGACACGTCGCACTTGCGCCAGCGGCAGGCGCAAATCGCCATGAAAGCGTGCGCCTATATGCTTGAGGCGCAGCGCATCGGACTCGATGCCATTCATCAGGATGATACGCACGCGGGTGAAGGCGTCGTCGTCGAGTTTGCTGATCGGCTTGTTGGCCATCTCGCGCCAGGTGAATTTCTGCTGCTCCAAGGGGCAACCCTTGGCATCGAGCAGGCTGGTTAGGGTTTCCATCAGACCTCCGGTTATTCTTAATTCACGAGACCGGTAAATAGCCTCAAGCATGCTGAGTGGCAGTTCCGGCTGTCCGTTTCAGTGAATAGACAAGTGGTCGGTGTTCAGTCTTTTATCGCGCTTTAATAGGTTTTTTGTTGCTCGATAGACAGCTATGGCGGGGTGTTTACGGTTTCGTTATAAATGTTTTTAATAGCGAAACGGCGAAAGCTAGAGTGCAACTAACGAAACGCTGTAAAAGAGCGCTGCAAACGCTGCAATAAAAGTTGAAGAGCGTGCTTGGCAGTCTACTGGGAGGGCGGGTAGTTGCACTGCCGTCAGGGGATCTGGTCACCGGCAGACAGGCATTTGTCGAGAAACCCGCAATGACCGCGCGACCCCAAGCGGCAGCCCGTTCTTGGGCCGCCGCTTGGGGTTTTACTCGGTGCCTTGGCTAGGAGTGGCTGCCGCCGCCATGGCTATGCGAGCCGCCTTTACGGCCCGCTTCCGAGGCTTTTTCGCGGTCGTTGGCGAAGTTGCCTCCGCTGTTCTGGCCGCCTTTGCGGCCGGCTTCGGATGCTTTAGTCCGATCGTTGGCAAAGTTTCCAGGATTGCTGTTACTAGGCATTTTTAAGACTCCTCTTTTAAATGCTAAGGCTGTTGTAGCCTTACGTGTTTTAGGAAACTAGGCCGCACAGTTGGTTCGTAAGGATTTCTGCTGTTATATGTGGCATCGGATAAACGGTATTGTTTTGCGTCATTCAGCGATCAGATTGCCAGCGCTTTAATAGCTACTGGCAGTCCGCTTATTAAAATAAGAGAGCAATAGGTGCGTGCTTATATAGCGCTTGTGCAGCAGGCGCCAGTGCACAAAGTGCTTGGGCAGACAGGTTCTGCGCAATCGCCATTGCACCGCTCAGCAGACCTCGGAGGCACGTTGGCTGAAGACAGCGTTTGGCTTTGCTTGTCCGCTAGCGGGGGGGGGGCTTCGCCGACATATGCGAAACGCGGAAACGACAAGGCCCTGTGAGAACAGGGCCTTGTCGGTATCGATTTGGAGCGGGCGAAGGGAATCGAACCCTCGTTATCAGCTTGGGAAGCTGGAGTAATGCCATTATACGACGCCCGCAGCGGGTGCCTTTATACCGGAGTTCGCAGGCAAAATGAAGCCCGGCTTTGGCAACTCGATGGCGAGTTGCCTGGCCAGGGGCGCGATCATACGGCGATAGCGTGGTGCAGATCGGTCTGCATACGGTAGTTGGCAACCGCGCGAGACGGGGCCTGTAAAAAGCCCAGTACGGCGGCTCGGCTTTGCAGCCAGGCGTTTTTATGTTCCATATCGAGGAAGTGCCCAGCATTTTTGATGGTGGCGAACTGGCAATGCTCGATGTGATCCGCGAACAGACGGGTGTCTTCGGGGGTGGTGTAGGCATCGTGCTCGCCATTGACGAACAGTAGCGGAACATCGATGGATGACAGGCATTCCATCTGGCAGTGCGTGTCGAGGTGCATCACCTGGCTGATGTGCGAGTGCATCTGGCGATACTCGTGGGCATCCAGCGTGCTGATGTGGCGGTGGTTGTAGCGCTTGAACAGGGACGGCAGGTATTGGCCGATGGTGCTGTTGATCAGGTGCCCGGCACTGTCGCCATCGAGGGCGTGCAAGTGGGTCAGGGCGCTGTCGAGGTAGTCGAGCATCGGCCGGTTGAGCAGGGGCGAGAAGGAGCTGATGACGGCTTTTTCGATCAGGGCTGGGCGCTGTGCCAGGGCCAGCATGGCGGCGACGCCACCCCACGAGAACGACAGTAGATGCTTGGCCTGGAAGTGCTCGATCAGCTTGAGCAGGATCTGCGCTTCGTCTTCCTTGCTGATCGGCCGGTTATGGCTGTTGTGCGGCTTGGACTGGCCGGCATAGGGCTGGTCGTACAGCACCACGTTGAAGTGCGGGTGCAGGTAGCGCAGCGTTTGTGCGAATGAGGCGGTGGTGGCGAGCGAGCCGTTGACCAGAATGATGGTCTTGTGCGCAGCCGGGTTAGCGTAGAACTCCGTGTGAACCTTGTAGGTTCTGTTGATATCGATGACAGCGATAGCTGGCTTCATATCGTTTCCTCCTGGCGCAAAATTGGGCATGGCTAGCGAACCAAGGTCGTTAACCGGGCAAATAGGACAGTCAGGAAAGCGCCCAAACATGACAAACAGACGTCAGGCGGGATATTTTTATAAGTTATTTATTTTCAATCAGTTAGGGCTGAAACAGCTCGTCCGCCGCAGCCCTGGAAGGGTGCGGGGCAACTTCGTGTTACCAGGCAGGAACCCACATTCGCGCAGTGCGCAACAACCGAAAGAACGCTTGGATGGCTCTTGTGACTGTCTAGTCACGTTAAGACCTTGTGGTTGGATTTAAGCAGCGACCCTGGACCCTGACAAGCGTTTATTCGCATAGGAAGCTACCGTTTATCGGGTGGCGACGCTTGGGTGTGACTCGGCGCCGAATTGGCGTCGGTGCCGGTTAAATACTGGCGATTTCTTGCGCCGTCAACGCACGGTACTGGCCAGGCGCCAGGTTTGGATCGAGCTGAACTGCACCCATGCTCACACGATGCAGGCCGACGACCGGGTTGCGGAAGTGCCCGAACATGCGTTTGACCTGATGATAGCGACCCTCGAACAGCGTCAGCCGGGCCTGCCGCGGCGCGAGTATCTCCAGCACGGCGGGCAGGGTGGTCAGGTCTTCATAAGCGAAGTACAGGCCGCGGGCGAAGACCTCGACGCAGGCAGGCTCGATCAGGTCGCGGGTCTCGACGCGGTAGACCTTGGCTTGCTTGCCGGCGGGGCTGGTGGCGCGGCGCGACCATTGGCCGTCGTTGGTCACCAGCAGCAGACCGCTGGTGTTGAGGTCCAGGCGTCCGGCTAGATGCAGCTCGTGTTTGTCCGGCTCGTCGAATAGATCGAGTACGGTGCGGTGTTCGGGATGTTCGGTGGCGCTGACCACGCCGGGCGGTTTATGCAGCATGAAATAGCGTGCGGCCTTGCCGGCCTGCAGCAGTTGGCCGTCGAGTTCGATGCGGCTGAACACCCGGACTTCGCAACGACCGTCGCGAACCGCCTGGCCGTCCACCCACACCCGCCCGCTGGCGAGGAGGTGACGTACTTCCTGGCGGCTGAAGGCGGGCAGGTTGCTGAGGAAGCGATCGAGGCGCATCAGTTTGCCGAGTTGTCGGTATCAGCCTGCGGCAAGCCTTGCGCGCAACGCGGGCACAGGCAGGCGCGGTCGCGCTCGGCGACGGGCAGGCTAGCGAGCCGCTGGGGATCGATGCGCACCTCGAAACACCAGCATTGCTTCACCGGTTGCTCCGCGCTCGCCTGGGCGCATTGGTTGAGTTGCCCACAACGCGGGCAATGGACGGCCGAGGCGCTCATGATTGTTCTTCGCAGAGGCGATTGCGCCCCCCTTGTTTGGCGCGGTAGAGCGCGCGGTCGGCACGCAGCAGCAGTTGTTCGAGGGACTCCTCGGCGTGCAGCTGCGCCAGGCCAATGCTGGTGGTGATGTGCAGGGCGCTGCCGTTGTAGTGGAACTCGCTCTGTTCGGTTTGTCGGCGGATTTTCTGCGCCAGCACGCGGGCCTGTTCCACCGAGGTGTCCTTGAGCAGCAGGACGAATTCCTCGCCGCCCCAACGGCAGAGGATGTCCGACTGGCGCAGGTCGTCGCGCAGGTTATGGGCGAAGCCGCGCAGTACCTGATCGCCCGCCTGATGGCCATGGGTGTCGTTGAGTTCCTTGAAGTTATCCAGGTCGAGCAGCAGTGCGCAGAGTTCGCCCTGGTTGCGCCGCGTCTCTTGCAGTGCCTGGTTGGCCAGCAGATCGAAGCCGCGACGGTTGAGCAGTTCGGTCAGTTGGTCGGTGGTGGCCAGCGCGGTGATCCGCGCCTGATAACGGCGCAGCGCGACACCGACGATGGTGACGACGATGGCAGTCACCAGCAGGCACACCAGTAGGTTCAGGTATAGCGATGTGCGGATACCCGCGAGTGCACCGTTCTCGTGTTTGTCGACGAACAGGTACCAGTTCAGCTCGGGAATGAAGCGCACGTTGAGGAAGTGGTTGCGGCCGTTTTCCTGGTACTGGAAGTTGCCGCTTTGCGGTTCTGACTGCGGCATCAGGCTGCTCAGGCCGGGCAACTCGCCAAGCGTCTGGCCGGCCTTGGCGCCCATCGCGCCACCGCTGGTGCCGGTCAGCACGACATGGCCCGAGGGATCGACGAAGAACACGCTACGGTTATAACGCTGCTGGTAGGTGTCGATCAGCTCGACCACGTCATCCACGGTGAGGCCGACGCCGGTCGCGCCGATAAAGCGGTGCTGGTAGTCGAACACCTTGTAGTTGATGAAGACAGTGAGGCGGTCCTGGTTGGCCATGTCGACGTCGACGTTGATCTCGTAGGGCGCCTGCATGTCGCGTACGCGAAAGTACCAGGCGTCGCGCGGTTCGGCTTTGTCGATCTGCTTGAGTACGCCTTTGGCCTGGTAATAGGTGCGGCTCTGCTCGGAGATAAAGAAGCTGGTCACGGTGCCGTAGTGTTCCTGCACCTCCTGCAGGTAACGGGTGATCTGCCCGACATCGCCTTCGCCGGCGATCGCCCAGTCGCGCATGTAGGTATCGCGCGACATCATCGAGGAAATCAGGATCGGCCGTATCAGGTCCTTCTGGATTTCCGAATAGACGTTATCCGAGGTCAGCGGCAGCTCGGTATTGACGATGCTGGCACGGATCGAATCGAGCGCGCTGTAGTAGCTGACCAGCGAAGTGGTGATAAAACCGCATCCGAGCAACACCAGGATCAGCAGTATCAGCGGTCGTTGCCGGGCGGTGGGGAAAAGGCGAAGCATGCAGGGCTCTACCGGCAGAAAAGGTGGGCGCTATTGTAGCCTTGTCGCAAATGCCGTGCCGGCTAATCCAAGGTGCCTGGCCGGAGGGGATATGCGCTCGGCGGTCCCTTCGTTGCGTTCGCGTCTTTGTGGCCCGGATGCAATGTGAATCCTATGTTTATCTGCAAGGCCTGCGAAACCCGTAGGGCGGACATGCCGAAGGCTTGTCCGCCATTTCGGTGCCCGCCGCTCGTTCAGGCTACTGCACCTTGCTTCGCAAATATGCGCGCCAGCCGCCGAAGTGGCTGATATCGGTTGCGCCCGCCAGGCCGTAAGGTTCGCAGATAAAGCCGCTTTCCCAACTGCCGTCGGCCAACTGCACCTTGCCCAGCCCCAGCGGCGCCGGGATCCCGGTGAGAAAGGAGCCCAGCTCGGCGCTCGGCAGCTCCCAGACTTCCACATCGATCGCCACGCCGCCCTCGGCGACGCGGACCATGCCGGGCCTGAAGGGTGGCCCTCCGGCCAGGGCATGCAGTCGATAGTCGGCTGAACTCTGGGTCGCTTCGATCAGCTTGCCACCGCGCTGCTTGAGCTGCCAGTTCAGCGGCAGGCCGTCCAGGTGCGCGCCGCAGACCACCAGGCGCGCGCGGTCGTGGCGCGCGGCGTTGTCCGGTGCGGCGGCTGACAGACTGCGTTCACCGACCAGCGGCACGCTGCTCTGGCGTTGCATGGCATCGGCCAGGCTGAGCAGATATTGGTCGGTAAAGGCGCGGCCGAACAGGGTCACGCCCCAGGGCAGGTCATTCGCCATAAAACCGGCCGGCACGGCGACCGCGGCGTAGTCGAGCATATTCATAAAATTGGTGTAGTAGCCGAGGTCGGAGTTGCGTGCGACCGGCTCGGCGTGCAGCTCGGCCAGGGTCACCGGGCGCGGGTAGGCCGGGGTCAGCACGCAGTCGAGGTCGGTCAGGGTGCGGTCGCAGATCGCCTTGAGTTCCTGTAAGTGGTACTGGGCGCGGAAAGCATCCACCGCGCTGATGCCTGACGCTTTTTCCAGCACCGCGCGGATCACCGGCAGCACGACATCGGGCTGAGCTTCGATCAACTCACCGGCGACACTGTAACGCTCGGCGACCCAGGGCCCGGCGTAAAGCAGGCGCGCGGCTTCGAGGAAGGGCGCGAAATCGATTTCGACCGGCTCACCGCCCAGGGCTTGTAGCCGTTCGATGGTGGCAGCGAACAGTGCCGGGCTTTCGCTGCAACCGAGAAATTCCAGTTGCTGGGGCACGCCGAAGCGAAAGCCCGGGCGCGGTGTGCCGAACGCGCTGGCGTCGTTCCATAGCGGATTGGCGCGGCTATAGGCGTCGCGCGGGTCGAGCTTGGCGGTCAGCGCCAGCAACTGGCTGGCCTCGGCGGCGCTGGCGGTGAAGTAGGTAACGCAATCCAGGGTGCGGCAGGCGGGCACCACGCCAGCTGTGGAAATCAGGCCCTTGGTGGCCTTCAGACCGACCAGATTGTTCAATGCCGCTGGCACCCGGCCGCTGCCTGCTGTGTCGGTGCCGAGGGCGAAGCTGGCGACGCCGAGCGCCACCGCCAGGGACGAACCGGCGCTGGAACCGCCGGACGGGTAGTCCGGGTGCACGCTGTTGCGGCATTCGCCATAGGGCGAGCGGGTGCCGTTGAGGCCGGTGGCGAACTGGTCGAGGTTGGTCTTGCCCAGCGGGACGGCGCCGAGGGCGATCAGTTGCTCGACGATGGTCGCGCTGCGCTCGGGGGTATAGGCGAAGGCCGGGCAGGCGGCGGTGGTTGGCACACCGGCCAGGTCGATATTGTCCTTGATCGCGAAGGGTACGCCGTAAAGCGGCAGCTCGGCGGCGGATTTGCCATCCAGTGCGGTCAGATAGGGTTCCAGTTCCTCGGCGCTGAGCAGATGGATAAACAGATTGAACTCGGGATTGAGCGCCGCAGCCTTCTCATGTAAGGCGGCGATCAACTGACGTGGGCTCAGGCTGCCGCTCTGGTAAGCGGCTTTCAGTGCGCCCAGGCGCAGGTTGAATTGGTGGTTCATGTCAGGCTTCCTCGTTTATTGCGAGTCCGCTTGGTGGGTCGATGAAGCGTGACCCACCCTACGGTGAGAGGTCGTCGGGTGGATCGGGGCGCGTAGCCGGCGCTTTATCCATCCACCGTCGATGTTCGAGTATCGCGATCAGGGCGGTGGGCCCGGTTGGTGGATCGGTGAAGCGTGATCCACCCTACGGCTCTTGCAAAACCACCACGCGCTGGCCGGCGCGCACTGGCGAGCCGGGTTGCACACGCACCTCGCTGACCACGCCATCGCGCGGCGCGAGCAGGGGGATCTCCATCTTCATCGACTCGAGAATCACCAGCACATCGCCGGCCTTTACCGTCGCGCCGACTTCCACCTGCACCTGCCAGAGGTTGCCGGCGATATGGCTTTCTATGCCGTGCTGGCCGGCGCCGAGCGGCGCGTCTTCGCCCAGATCCGGGGCGACCTCCTCGCTGTCGAAATGCGCCTGGCCGGATTCGATCCAGCGCTGGCGCTCAGCATCGAAGGCGCCGCGTTGTTGGGCGCGGAAGGCGGCTATACCTTCGGCTTCCTCGTTGAGAAAGGCCTGGTAGTCGTTAAGTGCCAGCTCGCTGTGCTCGATGCGCAGTGGGTAGCGGCCGAGCGGGAAGTCGCGGCGGATACGCAGCAGCTCGTCGGCGGATACCGGATAGAAGCGGATCTGGTCGAAGAAGCGCAGCAGCCAGGGCTTGCCATCGAACGCCGCCACCTCCCGGTAGCGGTTCCACATCTGCAGGGTGCGGCCGACGAACTGGTAGCCGCCGGGGCCTTCCATGCCGTACACGCACATATAGGCGCCGCCGATGCCGACCGAGTTTTCCGCGGTCCAGGTACGCGCCGGATTGTATTTGGTGGTGACCAGGCGATGCCGCGGGTCCAGCGGAGTGGCCACCGGCGCGCCGAGATACACATCGCCCAGGCCCATCACCAGATAGCTGGCTTCAAAGACAGTTCTGTACACCTCATCGAGGTTGGGCAGGTCGTTGATGCGGCGGATAAATTCCAAATTGCTCGGGCACCAGGGCGCGTCCTTGCGCACCGTGATCATGTATTTCTCGATTGCCAACTGGCAGGCCGGATCGTCCCAGGACAGCGGTAAATGCACGATGCGCGAGGGCACCTTGAGGTCTCGCGCGGCGCACACCGCATCCCATTCACCGACGATCACGGCCAGCAGATTGGCCAGCGACAGGGTTTCCGGCTGGTAGTGCACCTGCAATGAGCGGATGCCGGGCGTCAGGTCGATGACCCCGTTGAGCTGCTTGGCCTCAAGCGCCTGCATCAGCGCATGGCCGCGAAAGCGCAGCACCAGATCCAGTTCCGCTGCACCGATTTCCAGCAGCAGGTGGGTATCGCCGGACAGGCGCGCGACCAGGCGTTTATCCGCTTCGCCGATATCCAGAACGATAGGGGAGGTGAGGGCGTTTTCTTGTATAGGAGCGGCCTTGGCCGCGATTGGGTTGTTGATTTGATCGCGGCCAAGGCCGCTCCTACGAAGGCTCGCGCACTCGAGGTTTTTGGTTTTGGCCAATTGCCGGGCGGCTTCGATGCTGACTGGAGCAAAGCGCACCTTATCCCCCGCCTTAAGCTGCCCGAGTTGCCACAAATCCGCCTCGATAATGGTCACCGGGCAAACAAATCCGCCCAGGCTCGGTCCGTCCGGGCCGAGGATTACCGGCATGTCGCCGGTGAAATCCACCGCACCGATGGCGTAGGGGTTGTCATGGATATTCGAGGGGTGCAGGCCGGCCTCGCCGCCGCTGTCGCGCACCCATTCCGGTTTCGGCCCGATCAGGCGCACGCCGGTGCGGCTGGAGTTGAAATGCACTTCCCAGGCGGTGGCGAAGAAGGTCTCGATATACGCCGGGGTGAAATATTCCGGCGCGCCGTGGGGGCCGTAGATCACGCGGATTTCGCGTACGGTGGGCAGTTCGGCGCAGAGTTCGACCGGTAGCTGCGCGCCGGCATTGATATCGGCGAGAGGTGGAAGATGCAGCACATCGCCGGCGCGCAACGCGCGGCCGCCATGACCACCGAATTGGCCGAGGGTAAAGGTGCTTTTGCTGCCGAGGTAGTCCGGTACTTGTAGGCCGCCGCGCAGACACAAATAGCTGCGTGCACCCGCGCCCTGGATAGTGCCGAGGCTGAGGGTGCTACCGGCCTTGATCAGCAGCGCGGAATTCAGTGGTTGCTCGACGCCGTTGACGCTCAGCGGAATAGGCGCGCCGGTCACCGCCACTACCGCGTCGGTGTTGAAGCGCAGCGTCGGCCCGCTCATGGTGATTTCCAGGGCGGCGGCGCCTTGCTCGTTACCCAGCAGGCGGTTGCCCAGGCGCAGCGCGCGATCGTCCATCGGCCCGGATGGCGGTACGCCGACGGCCCAGTAACCGAGGCGACCGGGGAAGTCCTGCACGGTGGTCTGGGTGCCGGCGCTAAGCACTTCGAAGGTGGTGGCTTGGTAGCTCAAGTTCTCCAGGCAGCGGGTCCAGGGATTGCCGCTGGCGAAGGGTGCATCTTTGAGTATCTGCCGCAGGTAGTCGCGGTTGCTTTCCACGCCGTAGAGCACGCTATCGGCCAGGGCCTGATCGAGCGCGGCGCTGGCTGAATCGCGAGTCGGTGCCCAGGTGATAAGTTTGGCGATCATCGGGTCGAAGTACGGCGGGATTTCGCAGCCGGCCTCGACCCAGGTGTCGATGCGCAGGGCTTTGCCGTCGGTGGGCGGGAACTGCACGGCTGTCAGCAGGCCGGGGCTGGGCTGAAAATCCCGGCCCGGGTCTTCGGCATACAGCCGAGCCTGAATGGCATGGCCGCTGGGTTTTAGCGTCTTCGCCAGTTCGCTTAACGGGGCCAGATCGCCGGCCGCCAGTTCGATCATCCAGCGCACCAGATCGACGCCCCAAACCTGTTCGGTGACGCCGTGCTCAACCTGCAAGCGGGTGTTCACCTCTAAAAAGTAGAAGCGTGCGGCTTCGCTGTCGTAGACGAATTCCACGGTGCCGGCGCTGCGGTAACTGACCGCCTTGGCCAGCTGGATCGCCGCCGCGCAGAGTTCTTCGGCCATGCCGGCCGGTAGATTCGGCGCCGGGGTTTCTTCCAGCACCTTCTGGTTGCGCCGTTGCACCGAGCAGTCGCGCACGCCAAGGGCGAGGACTTCGCCTTGACCATCGCCGAATACCTGCACTTCCAGATGACGGGCGCGTTGGATGTATTTTTCGATAAACACGCCGCTGTCGCTGAAGTTGTTCTGCCCCAGGCGCTTGACCGCTTCGAAGGCTTCGCTCAGTTCGCCGACGTCGTTACATACGCGCATGCCGATACCGCCACCGCCGGCGGTGCTTTTCAGCATCACCGGGTAGCCAACCTGCTCGCCAGCACTGAGCGCGGCGTCGAGGTTTTCCAGCAACTCGGTGCCTTCGAGCATCGGTACGCCATGCTGTTTGGCCAGGGCGCGGGCGGTGTGCTTGAGGCCGAACACCCGCAGCTGTTCGGGCGTCGGGCCGACAAAGGCGATACCCGCCGCTTCGCAGGCTTCGGCGAAGGCGGCGTTTTCCGAGAGAAAGCCGTAACCGGGGTGGATCGCCGTAGCGCCGCTTTGCTTGGCCACGACGAGAATCTTCTCGACTTGCAGGTAGGTGCCGGCAGCCGGGCCTTCGCCGAGGCTATGGGCCTCGTCCGCCTGCTGGATATGCAGGCTGGCGGCGTCGGCCTCGGAGTACACGGCCACGCCTTTGACTTCAAGTGCATGCAGGGTGCGCAGAATGCGGCAGGCAATAGCGCCGCGGTTGGCGATCAGCAGTTTGGTGAACATCAGCAAAACCCTCGAAAGGGAAAGCGGGCCGTCCCGCGGTATTCGGTCTGCACCCCGGTCGTCCGGGGTGGGGCATTCAGTTCCCTCTCCCTTTTGGGAAAGGCGCCTTTAGTGTTGTGTTGGGCCTGCTTCCCTCACCCCCGGCCCCTCTCCCGGGGGGAGAGGGGAGACAAGCGGGTTGTTTAGATGTCGGCTTTCAATCCCACACCAGCACCTCGGCGGGGGTCGGGTTGTAGCCGTTGCAGGGGTTGTTCAGCTGCGGGCAGTTGGAGATCAGTACGATCACGTCCATATGCGCGAGCAGCTCGACATATTTGCCGGGTGCGGAGATGCCGTCTTCGAAGGTCAGACCGCCCTCCGGTGTCACCGGCACGTTCATAAAGAAGTTGATATTGGCGCCGATGTCGGCCTTGTTCAGGCGGCCGTCGTGCAGGCTGGCGCGCAGGAAGTTGTCGCGGCAGCTGTGCATATAGCGCTTGTCCAGGGCGTAGCGCACCGTGTTGCTTTCCTGGGCGCAGGCGCCGCCGAGGGTGTCGTGACGGCCGCAGGTGTCGGCGACGATGCTCAGCAGCGGGTTGCCGAGGTTGGAGTAGAGCACCGTGCCGGTGGTCAGGTAGACGCTGTTCTGCTTGCGCAGCGTGCGCTGCGGGTCGTAGCGCTCGCGTGGATTGCGCGCGTTGTAGAACAGGGTATCGACCGCCTGGTTGCCTTCCAGATCGAGCAGGCGCAGGGTTTGCCCTGCCTTCACTTCGCAGAGAAAGGGTTCGCCAGCGCCGATGGTGGCGCGGTAGCTGGCGGCCTCGGGGTGCTTGTCGCTGTGGATAAGAGTCATCTTGGCCGCCCTTAGATATACAGACGTTCGGTGTTGTGGAAACCGCGCGCGTTCTCCGGCCGCGAGCTGCGGCAGAGCACGCTGATGCCGTCGCTGGCCACCGCGTGCCAGGACAGCTGCACCGGTTTGGGCGCGTATTCGGGGGCGGGGTCCATGGGGTGTTGCAGGGCGCTGAGCACCACCAGGGTATCCATAGGCGCGTACAGCTCGATGTAGTCGCCGGCCTTGGAATTACCGGGCTGGAACTGGAAGCCGCCGTCCCTATCCACCGTCACCTTGCTGAACAGGTTCAGGCACATCAGCAGGTCCTGCAGATTGAGGTTCCACTTGCCCATTTCCACCAGCAGGTTGTCCACGCCGTTGCGGAAGAAGCCGTTGCGCAGTTCCTGATAGCGTCCCTGGCCGTACTTCTCGGCTACTTCCTCGGCGTTCAATACGCCGCCGAAACTGTCGTGCCAGCCGCAGGTATCGGTGGTGATCGCAGCAAGCACGCGACCCATATCCGAATACAGGCAGTGGCCGGCAGTGAGCTTGGCGGTGTGCTGGCACTTGAGTGTGTCCGGCAGGTTGAGGCGCTCGCTCTTTTCCGCGGCGTTGAGCAGCAGCAGGCTGACGTTGGCGCCGCCTTCGATATCGGTGATGCGCAGCAATTGGCCGCGCTTGAGCACGAAGGAGGTGTGACCGCCGCCGGGTACGAGTTCTTCGTACAGGGTCGGGCGCAGGGTCAATGAGGCCGTCATTACAAGGCTCCTTGCAGATGGGGTTGCAGACGGGCGGCGAGCGCCGGCAGCGCGGCCGCACGGCGCTCGCCGTTCAGGGGGATGTCGTAGGTGATGCGCGCGCCGTAGGCGTTGGGCGCCTGTGGGTCGAGGCGCACCTTGTCGAAGACCAGGATGCGCGTGCCCAGGCTGAAGCCCTCGGCAAGGTCGTGAGTGACCATAAATACGGTCAGCTTGGTTTCGTTCCACAGTTCCAGCAGCAGGGCGTGCATATCCTTGCGGATACCCGGGTCGAGAGCACCGAACGGCTCGTCGAGCAGCAGCACGCGCGGTTTCATGATCAACGCCTGGGCGATCGCCAGGCGCTGCTGCATGCCACCGGACAGCTGCGCCGGGTATTTATCCAGGGCGTGGGCGAGACCGACTTTGCTCAGCATATGCGCTGCCTGGTCGCGGGCGTCGCTCTTGGCGCGGCCGAATAGCCGGCCCAACAACTTCGAGCGCGGCAGTTCCAGGCCGATGGCGACGTTGTCCAGCACGCTCAGGTGCGGGAACACCGAGTAGCGCTGGAACACCACGCCGCGACTGGCGTCCGGCTCGGCGGTCAGGGGCTCGCCGGCCAGCAGAATCTGCCCGCGGCTGGCACGCTCCTGGCCCAGCAGCAGGCGCAGAAAGGTCGATTTGCCGCAGCCGGAGGCGCCGACCAGGGTGCAGAATTCGCCTTCGTCGATATTCAGGTTGAGGCGTTCGAGCACGACCTGGTCGCCGTATTCCTGCCAGACGTTTTTCACCTGAATGAAGGCGCTGCTTGTTTTATCGCTCATGCCTTGGCCCCCTCGTACCAGGGGAAGCACAGCCGGGCGAGCTGACGCAGGCTCAGGTCCATCAGCCAGGCGAGCAGGGTGATCCAGGCCACATAGGGCAGGATCACGTCCATCGCCATATAGCGGCGTACCAGGAAGATCCGGTAGCCGAGGCCGTCGGTGCTGGCGATGGCTTCGGCGGCGATCAGGAACAGCCAGGCCGAGCCGAGCACCAGGCGCAGGGCGATCAGCAGGCGCGGCAGCAGATGCGGCAGCACCACCCGCAGAATCAGGGTCCAGGTGGTGGCGCCGAGGGTTTGCGCCTTGATCAGCAGTTCCGGCGGGATTTCGCGGGCGCGCTGTTCCAGATCGCGGGCCAGCACCGGGGTCACGCCTACCACGATCAACATCACCTTGGATAATTCGCCGAGGCCGAAGGCGATAAACAGTACCGGCAATATCGCCAGCGGCGGCACCATCGACAGCACCGTGAGCAGCGGCGAAAGCGGTGCGCTGAACAAGGGCAGGGTGCCGGCGGCGATGCCCAGGCACAGCCCCGCCAGCGCCGCGATGCCGAGACCCATGGCCAGGCGTTTGAGGCTAGCGCCGGTGTCCTGCCAGAACAGGTAGTTGCCGCTGCGTTTGTCCTCGGTGAAGGCCAGACGGTCGACTGCCGCCGCCATCTGGCTGGCGCTCGGCAGCAGCTTGTCGTTGGGGTTCTCCGCCAGGCGCTGCGCCGAACCGGTGAAGTAGGCGAACAGCAGCAGGGCGAAGGGCAGCAGGATCAGCAGCAGACGACCGCTGCGGTCCGGGTGTCGGTTGATCAGGCGCATGGCAATTACTCGTGTAGCCGCTTTGTTGTGCGTAGGGTGGATGACGCTTTTTTCATCCACCATGAGGCCGCGTGGTGGTGAATGGCTGAAGCGTCATCCACCCTGCTCGAGGCCGTTTACGCGAAGGCGCTCGGTTACAGCTTTCCGTCGGCCGCCATCTGCATATAGCTCGGATCGAAACGCAGCTTGAGGTTGCCCTGGTCGCCGGTGGTTACGCCCTTGGCGAAGCTCATGCCGATGGCTTCGGCGTTCGCCGCGCCTTCGCCGAGCAGGCCGTGGCTGTGGGAGAAGGCCGCGACCTTGCTCATGGTGGTCGGCAGCGCCGGGCTGGTGGCGAAGGCCACGGCGTCCTTGGCCGCATAGAACATCTTGGTTGCCGCCAATTGCGCTTCGTAGCCGGCCAGATCGGTGCCTGAGGCCTTGGCCATGTGCTCGCGGGCAGCCTTGCCGGCGGCGTTGTCGGCGCTCATGGTCGCCATGATTTCGTACCAGGCGCCGGCCAGCGCCTTGCCGAAGGCCGGGTTGTCCTTGAGGGTGTCGCTGTTGACCACCATCAGGTCGATGATTTCGCCGGGGATCTGGCTGGAGTCGAACACCTTGGTCACGCCCGGAGTCGCTTCGACTTCCGCCAGCAGCGGGTTCCAGGTGGTGACGGCCTTGACATCATCGGTGGCGAAGGCGGCCACCAGATCGGCATCCGAGGTGTTGACCACGCTCAGGTCCTTCTCGCTCAGGCCGACGCTTTCCAGGCCTCGGGCGAGCAGGTAATGGGAGACGGACAGCTCAACCAGGTTGACCGGCTGGCCCTTGAGGTCGGCCAGGGTCTTGTTCTCGCCCTTGACCACCACACCGTCGTTGCCGTTGGAGAAGTCGCCGATGATCAGCGCGGTAGAGTCGATGCCCCCAGCCGCCGGGATGGTCAGCGCGTCCATATTGGTCATGGTGCAGCCATCGAACTGGCCGGCGCTGTACTGGTTGATCGATTCGACGTAGTCGTTGATCTGCACCACATCGATATTGATGTCGTACTTTTTCGCCCATTTCTCGACGATGCCTTCGGCTTGGCCGTATTCCCAGGGCATCCAGCCGGCGTAAATGGTCCAGCACACACTGAAGTCGGTTTTGGCGGCCGCGTGGCCGTTGAGGCTGATGGCGGCAGCAAGGCCGGCCGCGAGAAGGGAGCACAGACGGGGCATACGCATAAAGAACCTCCAAATCGAGAGTGGGCGGGCAGGAGTTCGCGGCGGTTCCCCCTTTCAGGGGCGCGTTCTCCCGGGCTTTTATCCCGCCGTGTAACCTCGAAGGAGGTCGCCAACTCTCGGACCAGTCGCCCGTCCGTGCCTGAGGCTGCGAACGGGCCGGAACCCTAGTCGGCTATTGCAAATTGTGGTGCCGCGATCCCGCCGAGACGGGTTATTCCTGCACACTGTAGTTATTGCGAACATCGTGCCAGGTGGTTGGCTGGCTCTAGCCTTGGCGTTTGCTGCGGTATGCGGGTCAGGAATGCTTAATTCATGGGCGAAAGTGGTGCGCGTAATTGGGTGGTGCCGCTTTATGGGGCGTCTGGTCGTCGATCAATTGCAGTCGCTCGGCGGGTCCAGCCGCTGGAATGCGAGCCGCACCCTGGTTCCCATTGCCGATTTGTGGTGTGGGCAGGCTATAACCTCCGCGGGTTTTCCTTTAGTCGGTCGGCTTGTACCAGGCGAGGACTGTGCCGGCCCTCACAGCTTGATGAGCGGCCTGGCGAACAACGGGGATTTTTCTAGGTCCAATGATTGTTCAAAGCCATCATGATGGCGAGTTGCCCGAAAGGGGGCTCGCCCCAGGCTTGGGACACTGTAGTAACGGCGGTCGACGCAGTCCGTCGTGGCAAATATGAAGGTAGTAGCTATGAGAAGTTTGATTGGGTTGTTCCTTGCGGGTTTTCTGATTGTCACCCTGCCGGCTTGCAGTTTGAGATTGCCCGGGATCGGCATCGATATCGGCGATGGCGGCGGTGGTCCACCCCATTGCCCGCCGGGCCAGGCGAAAAAAGGGCGCTGCTAGCTTCTCACGGGGCCTTGTTCGCAGCCGTGGCGTTCAAGGCACCGGCCCTCCTGCAGGCGCCGCCGGCCCAGGACACAAATTGTCATGGAATCGCTCGGCGGGCGCCTGCTTTCGGTCATCGGCCGTTGTCTATTGAATAGGGATCAATCCTGGCGTCGACAATGGTCGACGTTGCACGGCCGAGGTAAGCCGCCATGTCTTACAAATCCATAGTTGTTGCGTTGTTGGGGCTGTCGTTAACCGGTTGTGCGGTATACGGCGGCGGTGGCTATGGGCATCGTGGTTATGATCGCGGCTACACGACGGTCTATTACCGAACCCAGCCCTACCCTGTGTATGTCGTGCCGCGCTACGAGCGCCACGATAACCATTATCGGCAGCACTACTATGTGCGGGCGCCGCTTCCCCCTCGTTACCAATCTCCGCGTCACTCAGACCGCCACGACTATCGCATTGCCCAGCCGCAGGCCCGTTGGGATGACCGGCGGGGCCGGGTAGACGATCGTCGGCATCAGCAGCATTCGCAGGGACGCTACGACGACCGGCGTCGCGGCTGGGAGCAGCGCAACTAGTTCCTCCGCTCGACTCGATAGCTCTTCGAGGCTTTTCTGACCTTATCCGGTGCGGCATACAAGTGCCGCGCCGCCAACTCCCGCCTGTTCAGTAGCTCCTTTGCCGATTGTGTTTTCTCCCTGCGGCCCGCACCATTGCCGCCGTCGTGTTGGGGGAAGTCGCAGTGTGCTGACGGGCCGTATTGAAATGCTGCGTGCATGCTTTGGCAGAGGCTGGCCGATCGTTGGCCTGTTGTGCCTGCTGCTAGGTATCGGCGGGTTGCAGGCCGATTGGGATTTCGAGCGTATCCAGCGCCGTGCGGAGCAGCTGTATGGCCCGCTGGGCGATGCGCGTGAGCGTCTCGACGACTGGCGGCGGCTGCTACGCGAGCAGCTCGGCGTGGACGAGTTGGCGCAGCTCAAGGCCGTCAATCGCTTCTTCAATCTGCGTCTGCGCTTTCGCGACGACGTGCAAGTCTGGCACGTACGTGATTATTGGGCGACACCAGTCGAGGCGCTGTTTCGTGGCGCTGGCGACTGTGAGGACTATGCGATCGCCAAGTACTTCAGCCTGCGTCAGCTCGGGGTGCCGAGCGAGAAACTGCGAATCACCTACGTCAAGGCCTTGCGCTTGAACCAGGCGCATATGGTGTTGACCTACTATGCCTATCCCGACGCCATGCCGTTGGTGCTGGATAACCTGATCGACGCCATTGAGCCGGCCAGCCAGCGCAGCGATCTGTTGCCGGTTTACGCCTTCAATGCCGAGGGGCTGTGGTTGCCCGGCAAAGGTGGCGGCAAGCCGGTCGGCGACAGCAAGCAGCTGTCGCGTTGGCAGGATTTGCTGAGAAAAATGCGTGCCGAGGGCTTTCCTTGAACACGCTGCGAAGGAGTCATTGATGTCATTGTTCAAGCAGTTGTTTATCGCCATCTGCGTGCTGATGCTGGTGAATTTTGGCGGCAGTTTTCTGGTCAGCGTGGAGAGCTCGCGCGAGCAACAGGTCAACCAGTTGCGCGCGCATGCCCAGGATGCGGCGACCGCGCTGGGGCTGTCGCTCAGCCCGCATATCAAGGATGTGGCGATGATCGAGCTGATGGTCAGTTCGATCTTCGACAGCGGCTATTTCGAAAGCATCCGGGTGGTCGATCTGACTACCAACGAATTGCTGGTCGAGCGCACTGGCGTGCCGGTCAAGGGCGATGCGCCCGCCTGGTTCGTCGATCTGGTCGACCTGGCGCCGGCGCGTGGCGATGCGATCGTCAGCGATGGCTGGCGTCAGGCTGCGCAGGTGCAGGTCGTCAGCCACCCGCTGTTCGCGGTCGGCAAACTCTGGGAGAGTGCGCTGGGCAATCTGCTTTGGCTGGCCCTGAGCGGGGTCTTGTGCGTGTTGCTGGGCTGGCTGCTGCTCAAGCGCCAATTGCGTCCGCTGGATTACATGGTCGAGCAATCCAACGCCATCGCCCGTCGCGAGTTCCTCAGCCTGGCGGATTTGCCGAAAACCCCCGAGTTCCGTCGGGTGGTCAATGCGATGAACCAGATGGTCGGCAAGCTCAAGGCGCTATTTGCCGAAGAGGCCGCGCGCAGCGAGTCGCTGCGTGCCGAAGCCTATCAGGACAACCTCACCGGGCTGGCCAACCGCCGCTATTTCGACCTGCAGCTGCATGCCCGCTTGAGTAGCGAGGAGCAGGCCTGTAACGGTTATCTGCTGTTGCTGCGCGCCAACGACCTGGCCGGGCTCAACCAGCGGCTCGGTGGTCCGCATACCGACCAGTTGCTCAAGGCGATCGCCGAACAGCTGCAATTGCTGAGTAACGGGCGCTATCTGCTGGCGCGTAACCGTGGCGGCGAATTCGCCATTCTTGCTGCCGGCCTGCAGCGCAGCGAAGCCGAAGCCCTGGCCGAGCAGCTCGATCGCGCCATGCATCGCCTGCAGCAAACCGGAGCCAGTGATTGCTCGCCGGTGGCCCATATCGGCCTGACCGCATTCGCCCCGGGCGATACACCGCAGGATCTATATCGGGCGTTGGATGATGCCCTGGCCCAGGCCGCGAGCCAGGCCCAGCCGAACTGGGCGTGCAGCGCCGCCGAGCATATACCGGCCGTCGATGAGCGGCAGAGCTGGTATCGGCTGTTGGATCGGGCGCTCGAGCAGGGCCCTGTGCAGCTGTTCTTCCAGCCGGTGGTTGCGGCGGACGAGCCGGGGCGCGTGTTGCATCACAAGGTGCTGGCGCGGCTGCTCGACGAGCACGGTAGCCTGATTGCGGCGGGGCGTTTCCTGCCCTGGCTGGAGCGCTTTGGCTGGTCGTCGCGCCTCGATTTGGCGATGCTCGAACAAGTGTTGACGCAGATGGACAGTCATTCCGCCGCGGTTGCGCTCAGCCTGTCCGGTGCCACCGTGACGGAACCGCAAGCATTGGCCCGGCTCTACGAGCTGCTGCAGCGATATGCTCACCTGGGGCCGCGTCTGACCCTGGAGCTGGAGGAAGATCAACTGCCCGAGCAGGATGCGCTCGAGGCCTTGATCCAGCGTCTGCGCAGCTTGGGTTTCGGGCTCGGGCTGCAGCATTTCGGCGGACGTTTCAGCATGATCGGCAACTTGGCCAAACTCGGCCTGGCCTACCTCAAGGTGGATGGCAGTCATATCCGTGCCATCGATCAGGAGACCGACAAACGTCTGTTTATCGAGGCCTTGCAGCGCGCGGCCAACAGCATCGACCTGCCGCTGATCGCCGAGAGGGTGGAAACCGCAGGCGAGTGGCAGGTGCTGCGCACGATGGGGATCGAAGGTGTGCAGGGCCGGCTATTCGGCGAACCCGGCCCCTGGGTGTGAGGCGCCGCCCGGCCTTGCGCCGGGCGGAGTCAGATCAGTTCCGACTCGTCGTCGTTGATCAACCGATGTAGGCCACCCAGGGCATCGCGCGCCTTGCTGCGGCCGACCAGTTTGCTCTGGGCCGCCTCAGGTAGGTCGGTGATACGCACCACGCCCTTGCGGATCAATACGGTGATCAAGTCCTCCAGCACCCGGATCATGTCCAGATCGCTCTGCTGGAGTTGCAGCAGGCTGTTTTCCATCGTTTGATTGGCGTACCAGGCCTGCGCCTCCTGACTATCGGCAGCCAGCTCGCCGTCCATCCCTTCGAACGGTGCAGCCTCGACCCGTTGCAGATTGCCCCAGGTATCACGCTTCACGTACAACATCGGCCGCTCCTTGATTATTCACTGCCGGAATGAAGAACCCCGCCACCTTTATGGTAGCGGGGTTCGGCAGATCAAGTGTGGTCGACCTTGATCATCGGGTCGGCGCCAGCGATCAGCGAGCTGATGCTGCTGCTCGACAGGTTTACCCCGGTGAGCTCGATGGACGTGTCGGCATTGGCCGCGGCGCCACCGGCATCGTTCAGGTGACCGGTTGTACTGATCAGCAGCGTCGAGGTGCCGCCCGCGTCGGTGACCAACTGCAGGAAGTTGTCGATGGTCGCGTCGGTCTCGCCCTGCAGAAGATCATGCAGATCGATGCGGTCGCCCTCTGCGAAGTTCAGGTCTTTGATCACGTCATGCCCGGTGTTGCCAGCCTGCCAGACGAAGCTGTCCGCACCCGCGCCGCCCAACAGAATGTCGTCACCTGTGCCGCCAATCAGAATGTCATTGCCGGTACCGCCGTCGAGGGTGTCGTTACCGGCACCGCCGCTGATGCTGTCGATTCCGGCACCACCGCTGATGTAGTCGTTACCGCTACCGCCGATAAAGGTGGAGTTGGCCGAGCCGCCGATGATCGTTTTCGCGATATTGGTGCCGTCCGTGATTTCGAGCGACAGCGTCGGGGAAAAATCAATGGGTAGTGCGGTACTGGTGACCAGATAGATCTTGTCGGTACCCGAAGTCGCGGTAGATGTGGTCAACAGAGACGTATAGGCGCTCAGGTCGAACAGGCCTTGTGCGTTGGCGTTGATTTCCTGATAGCTGCCGTCGGCCAGCACCACGTTGATCGACGAGCCGGCCGGCAAGTCGCTGAGCGTCAAGCTGGTAACGGCCTCCGGCGTTCCCACCGTGTCCTGGACTGCTGCAAACACATCGACCGGGTAACTGAAGCTGGTGAGGCCGGTCGAGTTGGGGTCGGTGGCGATGTACTCGATCTGGAAGCCATTGTTCTTGGCGTTGGTGCCGAAGGCATTGGCAGCGCCCAGGCCGATGGACAGGTTACTCATGTCGGCACTGAGCGAGTAGGTCACGTTGGCCGATTCATTGCCGCCCTGGTTGAACAGGCCACCATCGAGCGTGGCATTCAGAGTGGCCTTGGTGATGGTGCCGGTGATGCCGGTGAGGCTCACGGACCAACTGCCGCCGGAGCTGACAGTGGCAACGCGGGTCACGGTGCTGGTGACGCCGGCATTGTTCACCTCCAGTTGCAGGTCCAGCTTGAGATTGGAGGAGGAAATGATAGAGGTCGACGAGGTAGCGATCGAGCCGCTCAGCGTGCTCTTTCCCGCCAGGTCGGCGGTTTCCAGGTTGCTACTGATCTTGACGATATCGTCGGAAGAGTTCTTCAGCTTCAACGCCATGTACTGCATGCCGGTCGGGAATTTGAAGTTGATCGCTTCGCTGCCGTCGATACGTTGGGATTGTGTCCCGTTGTCACCTGCGCTATTGACGCCCAGGTTGTTGCCGCCCGACCAGTTGAAGGTGGCGTTGCTGCCGGTTGAAATGGTGACGCCATTGCCGAAGGTGTATTCGCTTTTGCCGGTCAGACCGCCATCGCTAGTAAAGCTGATTTCATTGGTAACAGGCGTGCCAATAACAATCGAAACATCACTGCCAGGTATCGCGTCGGCCACCGGATTGATGGTGATCACGCTGGTATCGGTATCCGACAATGTACCGCCCGCACCGGTATTGCCGCCATCGTTGCTGGTCATGGTCAGGGTTACGTTGCCACTGGCGTCAGCCACCGGCTGATAGCTCGGCTGGGTTACGGGCGCCGCCAGGTAGGCGTTGATATCGGCGAGCGAGCCACTGAGCGTGATCGTGTCGGTACCGGTGCCGCTCACTGTCACGCCATTGGCTGTTGCCGCACTCAACGTGCCGCTGGCTACCGCCAGGGTGACCAAGACGAGGCCAGAGGCGACGTCCACATCGCTTACCGACAAGCCGCTCAGCTTGAGCGCAGTGTCTTCGTTGGTGGTATAGCTGGCCGGCAGCTGATTGACCGGCGCATCGTTGACCGGGTTGATCAGGATGGAAACGCTGGCCGGCGTTTGATCCACATTGCCGGCGACATCGCTCGAGAGGTACTGGAAGTCGGTGCTGCCATTCCAGTCGGCGCTCGGCGTGAAGCTCAGGTTGGCCTGATTGCCGATTGCCGGAATGGCCTGGCCAATCTGAACCGCCTGGTCGTTGTAGGTCAGTGTGCCGTTCGTCGGCAGGCTGGTGATGGTGAAGTTGGCAATACTGCTTTCGGCATCGCTTGAGTTCAGGGTGATGGTAATGGGCCCCGAATCCTCATTCGAAACAACCGATACATCACTGGTTTCGGGGGCGGTGATGTCGCCAATGGTGATGGTGGCGGAATTCGATTCCGTGTCCGCGCCATCTTGAGCCGTAGCGGTCACGGTGACACTCAGGCTACCAACCGGATTGCCTGCAAGCGTCATGGTCAGACCGCTGATGCTCACCGCTTGGGTGGCCGGGTCCACCACCACGGAATAGCTGCCCGAACTGCTCAAGGGCAGCGTCCAGGTGCCGTCGCCGTTTGCCGAGCCGGCTGACAGGGTGGCACCGGCTGGGACCGCGACTGTGATGCTGGCAATGGACTCGGAGTAATCAATGTCGCTCGGTGTTGCCGTGATGGTGAGCGGGTAGCTGGTGCTGGTGGCAAACTCGATCGAGTTGATCAGGTAGTCGTCCCCACCGCGCGGCGCGGTGAACTCGATGCGGCTGATCGCGTCACCGGTGCTGCTGGTCAGGGTGATGGCGGGGTCGATGGAGTCGGTTATCCCGGCGATGGTATTGCTACCGATCGGGTTACCGGCGCTGTCGAACAGGGTATAGGTCGCTCTTTCGCCGGTGTTGAGCCAGGCGAAACTGACAGTAGCGCTCGCTACTGGCGCATCGAAGGTCACCACAAGACTTTCCGACTGGCCGCTGGCGTAGCCAAGCTCACTATTGTCACCGGAAACCGCGCCGACAACACCAAAACCGCTCGGAGTGCTGTTGCTGGAAATTACTCCCGCAGAGCCATCGGTGTTGAAGGCTTGGACGGTAAAGCCTTGTCCGCTAGTCGCCGCGTTCGCGTTGGTAATAGTTGTGGTACTGGCGCTAACGGCGCCGATATCGATGGTCACGACCGGCGCATCGGCAACCGGCGCGACGTCGAAAGTAAGTGTATTGGACGTAATAGCGAACTGACCGGCCTGGTCGCTTACCGAGAAGCTCAGGCTGGTGTAGCTATCGCCGCTGGCGTCGTGCGCAGGCGTGAACGTGAGGTTGTTGAGGTCGGCCAGGTCGATGACCTGACCGTTGCTCACCGAGCTGCCATTCAGCTGCAGCGAGCCCGCACTTGGCAGGCTGTCAATGCGCACTGCCTGCAGGCTATCGCCAGCATCAATGTCGGCGAAGCCGAAGTCGGCGGCGCTGAAGCTGTGGCTGGTGTCCTCGTTGAGGCTGATGACCCCATCGGTGCCGGTGGGAGCATCGTTGACCGGGCTGACGTCGGCGAAGCTGAGTTCGGCGGTGTCGGTCAGGTTGCCATCACTGAGGGTGTAGGTGGCGGTCGGCACCGGGCCGGTGTAGTTGGCGGTCGGGGTGAAGGTGAAGCTGCCGTTGGTATTGATCACCAGGCTGCCGACACCGGCGATGACGGCGGTGCTGCCGGCGCTGTAGATGGCGGCATCACCAGCGACGGTGAACTGGGTGACGCTGAGGGCATCGTTTTCCTGATCGGTGTCGTTGTCCAGGACGTTGCCAATGGCAGCGGTGTCCTCGGTTACGGTTACCGGGCCGTCATTGATGCCCAGCGGGGCGTCGTTCTGCGCAGTGACGCTCGGGGTATCGCTGTCGCTGGCAGTCAGGCTGCCGCTATCGGTGGCAGTCAGGTCCACGGCTGGCAAGGTACCGCCGGCTTGCACGAAGGCGGCGCCATCGCTGGTGAGTACCACGGTGTTGCCGTCAAGGGCGTAATAGCCATCGGCGTTGCTGCCCGGGGTGAAGTCGACCGCAGGCGTGCCGTCTTCTTCGTCGGAAGCTGTGAAGGTCGCGACGACATCGCCCACCGCGGCGCTGTTTTCCAGCAGGGCCGGGGCAGCGGTGACGGTGATGACGGGGGCATCGTTCTGCGCGGTGACGCTCGGGGTATCGCTGTCGTTGGCCGTCAGGCTGCCGCTGTCGGTGGCGGTCAGGTCGACGGCCGGCAAGGTGCCACCGGCTTGCACGAAGGCGGCGCCGTCGCTGGTGAGCACCACGTTGTTGCCGTCGAGGGCGTAGTAGCCGTCGGCGTTGCTGCCCGGGGTGAAGTCGACCGCAGGCGTGCCGTCCTCTTCATCGGAGGCGGTGAAGGTCGCGACGACATCGCCCACCACAGCGCTGTTTTCCAGCAGGGCTGGAGCGGCGGTGACGATGATGGTCGGCGCATCGTTCTGCGCGGTGACAGCCGGGGTATCACTGTCGCTGGCAGTCAGGCTGCCGCTATCGGTGGCGGTCAGGTCCACGGCTGGCAGAGTACCGCCAGCTTGCACGAAGGCGGCGCCATCAGTGGTGAGTACCACGTTGTTGCCGTCGAGGGCGTAGTAGCCGTCGACGTTGCTGCCTGGGGTGAAGTCGACCGCGGGGGTGCCGTCTTCTTCATCGGAAGCGGTGAAGGTGGCTACGACATCACCCACTGTGGCGCTGTTTTCCAGCAGGGCCGGGGCGGCGGTGACGGTGATAACGGGGGCATCGTTCTGCGCAGTGACGCTCGGGGTATCGCTGTCGCTGGCGGTGAGGCTGCCGCTATCGGTGGCAGTCAGATCCACGGCCGGCAAGGTACCGCCAGCTTGCACGAAGGCGGCGCCATCGCTGGTGAGCACCACGGTGTTGCCGTCGAGTGCGTAGTAGCCATCGGCGTTGCTGCCCGGGGTGAAGTCGAC
>NZ_CAMPHI010000025.1 GCF_946885955.1 uncultured Pseudomonas sp. | reverse complement strand
CGACCTCGTGCATCCAGGTGCCGATGTTCGAGGCGATGCTGGCCAGCCACAGCCAGCGAAAGGTTCGGTAGCTCAGCGGGCTCCAGGCCGACGATGGATTCATGCCGGCGGCCTCAGAAGGCAAAGCAGGAACAACCGAACGCGCCCCAGAAACCCTGGAAGTCGCTGACCGGCACTTTGGACAAACGCGCCTTCTCGTGGCTGTGCGCGTGCACCGCACAGGCGCCCACACATTGGTGCACCTGCGCCGCCAGCGGTGCCGAGGGCCGCCAATGCCCGGGCACATTGACCACCGGCGACCAGTCCGGCATTACCGGCACAGCGGGCGGCGACAGCTTGTTGAACTCGCCGGCGCCATGGACCACCTTGCCGTTGACGATGGTCAGCAACGACTCGATCCACTTGATCGCCTCCTCGTCGATGCTGAAGAAGTCCGCCGACAGCGCGATCAGGTCCGCCAGCTGGCCGACCTTGATCTGGCCCTTCTTGCCCTGCTCGGACGAAAACCAGGCGCTGCCGTGGGTAAACAATTGCAGTGCGGTTTCGCGCGGCAGCCCTTGCGGGTAGAGCGCCAGGCCGCCGACGGTGCGCCCGCTGACCAGCCAGTACAGCGAGGTCCAGGGGTTGTAGCTGGAAACCCGGGTGGCGTCGGTACCGGCGCCGACCGGCACGCCCTCGGCGAGCATGCGCTGGATCGGCGGGGTCTGCTCGGCGGCCTGCTTGCCGTAGCGGTCGACGAAATATTCGCCCTGGAACGCCATGCGGTCCTGGATGGCGATGCCGCCACCGAGCGCGCGCACCCGCTCGATATTCTTCGGCGAGATGGTTTCGGCATGGTCGAAGAACCATGGCAGGCCATTGAACGGGATGTCGCGGTCGACCTTCTCGAACACGTCGAGCATGCGCGAGATGGATTCGTCATAGGTCGCATGCAGGCGGAACGGCCAGCGGTGTTCAACCAGATGTCGCACCACCGGCTCGAGCTCGTCCTCCATGCTCGCGGCGAGTTCCGGGCGCGGTTCGACGAAGTCCTCGAAGTCGGCGGCGGAGAACACCAGCATCTCGCCGGCGCCGTTGTGCCGCAGGAAGTCATCGCCCTGGTGCAGCTTGACCGAGCCGGTCCAGCTCTTGAAGTCGGCCAGCTCTTCCTTGGGCCGCTGGGTGAACAGGTTGTAGGCGATGCGCACGGTGAGCTGGTCGGCTTTGGCCAACTCCTCTATCACCGCATAGTCGTCCGGGTAGTTCTGAAAGCCGCCGCCGGCATCGATGGCGCTGGTCACACCGAGACGATTGAGCTCGCGCATGAACTGGCGGGTCGAGTTGACCTGATACTCCAGCGGCAGCTTTGGCCCCTTGGCCAACGTCGAATAGAGAATCATCGCGTTGGGCTTGGCCACCAGCATGCCGGTGGGCTCGCCATTGGCGTCGCGCTGGATTTCCCCGCCCGGCGGGTTGGGCGTGTTGCGGTCGTAGCCGACCACGCGCAGTGCGGCGCGATTAAGCAGCGCGCGGTCATACAGGTGGAGGACGAACACCGGGGTGTCCGGCGCCGCCTGGTTGAGTTCGTCGAGGGTCGGCATGCGCTTTTCCGCGAACTGGAATTCGTTCCAGCCGCCGACCACCCGCACCCACTGCGGCGCCGGCGTCCGCTCGGCCTGCTGCTTGAGCATGCGCAGCGCATCGACCAGCGAGGGCACGCCTTCCCAGCGCAGCTCCAGGTTGTAATTGAGCCCGCCGCGAATCAGGTGCAGGTGCGAGTCGTTGAGGCCCGGCACCATGGTGCGCCGTTGCAGGTCGATCACCTGGGTGGCGCTGCCGCGCAGGGCCATGGCCTCGGCATCGCTGCCCACCGCGACGAAGCGTCCGTCCTTGATCGCCACGGCTGTAGCCTTGGGATTTTCGCGGTCTACGGTATGCAAACGGCCATTGAATAAAATCAGATCGGCGCTCATGGCATTCCCTTCGGGTTATTGAGTGATAGACCAGCAGCGGTGAAGGCGGACCAGAGCACACCTGCGGTGCCCACCACCGAACTGCTGGCAAGAAACGTGCGGCGACCGCGATTGGCCTCATCGTTCACGCGAACCTCCGACCTTCAACGCGAGCTCAGCCAGTGGGCGAACAGCGCTGTCACCCGTGGCATAAACAGGTACACGACCAGCAGTACGATGCTCAGGGTGATCAGCACGTTGCTCGCCAGATAGCCGCCCAACCAGGGCAAACGGGCGAACAGCGGTTGCCACAGCAACGGCACCAGCAGGCTCAGCGGCAGAATCACCATGAAGGTGATACAGGCCTGCTTCCAACGCGCGGGGCTCGCCTGCGGGCTGGGGGTGAACCAGAATTCGCGCCCCGGCTCGATATGGATCTGGTCGCCTTCGGCCAACAAGGGTTCGACCTCTTCGATCAGATGCCGACGCTCACTGGAGTCCAACCAGCTTTGCAACTCAGCCGTGCCGGCGAAACGCAGCACGCAAATGAACTGCCCGATATCGCGCATCACATTCACCCCCAGATGCCCAGGGTAGCTGCTGGCGATCTGCGTCGTGCGGCGCAGCCATCGCTCATAGGCCGCTTCCTGCCCGGCCTTGACCCGATGGCGCACCACCAGGGTCACGATTTCCAGCTTGTCCATAGCCTCTCCGGCAACCTCGTTGCATCAGTCAATCCAAAGCCGCGTGCTGTGCGGTGCGCCAGCTCTGTGGCTGAAGACGGTTGTTCATCGCCGGAAACGACCAATCATCCCGGAGATATCCACCGTGGTGGTGCCTGTTAGCCGCGGATAAACGCCAGCAGATCGGCGTTCAGGCGTTCCTTGTGGGTATCGGTCAGGCCATGCGGCGCCCCCGGATACACCAGCAGCCGGGCATCGGCGAGCAACCGCGCCGAAGCCTGACCGGCGGTGCCGATCGGCACGATCTGGTCGTCATCGCCATGCACCACCAGGGTCGGCACATCGAACTTCTTCAGGTCGGCGGAGAAATCGGTGGCCGAGAACGCGGCGATGCAGTCGTAGGTGTTCTTGTGCCCGGCAAGCATGCCCTGCATCCAGAATGCATCGACCAAGCCTTGGGAGGTGTTGGCGCCGGGACGGTTGAAACCGAAGAACGGCCCGCTGGCGATGTCCCGATAGAGCTGCGAACGGTTGGCGATGGAGCCGGCGCGAAGGCCGTCGAACACTTCCATCGGTACACCCTGGGGATTGCCCTCGGTCTGGAGCATCAGCGGCGGTACTGCCGAAATCAGCCCGGCCTTGGCCACACGCTGGGTGCCATGCCGACCGATATAACGCGCCACTTCGCCACCGCCGGTGGAGAAGCCGAGCAGCACCGCGTCCTTGAGGTTGAGGGTTTCGATCAGCTCGGCAAGGTCGTCGGCATAGTGATCCATATCGTTGCCATCCCATGGCTGGCTGGAGCGACCGTGGCCACGGCGGTCATGGGCGATCACCCGGTAGCCGTTGGCAGCCAGGAACAACATCTGCGACTCCCAGCTGTCGGCGTTCAACGGCCAGCCATGGCTGAACACGATGGGCTGACCGCTGCCCCAATCCTTGTAGTAGATCTCGACACCGTCGCGGGTGGTGATGGTGCTCATGTGCGGCTCCTTCCAAATGGTCTGGGGTGATTGCAGGTGCTGCCGGGATGCGAAACAGTTCTGGCTAACGGCAACGCCTTCCTGCTGGTAGCGGCTAATTGCAGGCCATCCGGTCTATGCTCTGGCGTGGCTTCATCTTCAGGCGGGGCCCGATCGAGGGCGAGTTAAGGGTTGTTAATTGTCGTTGTGCCAACCCCCTTAACGGCTTAACACGACTGCAGCCCTACCTCTGTATGTGTATGATCTGCTTGGATTATTTATCCTGAATTGGTTGTATGCGGAGGGCGTCCGCGCAAGGCGTTGGGAACAGCGGACAAGCCTCGGTCGCGCCTTCGGCGCCTGCTCGGGGCGTTCAGGTCACGCAAAAATCCGCGCCATATACGGGAATGGGCATGAACCGACGAACAAGCGCCGCCAACGAACAAGTCGCCTCACTGGGGCCCTTTCAGGTCTATCCACACAGGCGCCTGATTCTCGAGAGCAAACGGCCGGTGCGCCTTGGCAGCCGCGCCCTGGATATCCTGCTGGCGCTGCTGGAGCACGCGGGCGAGGTCGTCAGCAAGGAACAACTGCTCGCGCGGGTCTGGCCCGACAGTGTGGTCGAAGAGATCAATCTGCGTGTGCATATGGCCGCACTGCGAAAAGCCCTGGGTGATGGCCAAGCCGGCCAGCGCTTCATCGTTACCGTGCCGCAACGAGGCTATAGCCTGGTCGCCCCACTGGCCTGGCAGGACGTTGAGCATGACGTCGAGAACCCGGCAGAGCACTCTCGCGCAAACAACCTGCCCCCTCATCTGACCCGCATGATCGGCCGTGGCGAGATGGTCTGCAGCCTGGTACGGCTGCTACGTAAACGGCGCAGCGTCACCCTCGTGGGGCCTGGCGGGATCGGCAAGACCACAGTCGCGCTGCATGTTGCCGAGTTGCTGCTGCCGCACTATGCGCACGGCGTTTATCTGCTCGACCTGGCGCCGCTCAGCGAGCCTGCGACCCTGGCCGACAAATTAGCCGCGGTATTGAACATTCCCCGAGACAGCGATGAGGCGCTGGACGATCTTTCTAGCTTCCTCGCAGAGCGCAGCCTGTTGTTGCTGCTGGACAACTGCGAACACCTGATCGATGCCGTGGCGCCCCTGGCCGAGCACCTTTTGAAAGCCGCACCCTGCTTGCACATCCTGGCGACCAGCCGGGAGGCCTTACGCATCGAGGACGAATGTGTGCGACGCCTGGGGCCGCTGGAATGCCCAGCGCCCGCCGACGCGCAGAACAGAACGCAGGCCCTGCGTTTCACCGCTTTGCAGCTGCTGCTGGAGCGCGCCACCAGCAGCCTGGACAGTTTCGAACTAAGCGACGCCGAGCTGCCAATCGCCAGCGAGTTGTGCCGCCGGCTGGATGGCATCCCGCTGGCGATCGAGTTCGCGGCGGCGCAGATCAGCGGCCTGGGGCTGGGTGGCGTACTGGCGCAGCTCGACGATGGTTTTCGCCTGCTGAACCGGGGCCGCCGCACTGCCCTGCCGCGTCAGCAAACCCTGCGTGCCACCCTGGACTGGAGCCATGACCTGCTGAGCCCCGAGGAGCAACTCAGCCTGCGCCGTCTCGGCGTGTTTCGCGGGCGCTTCACGCTTGAGTCAGCGATAGCGGTGATCGCTGCCGCCGATATGCCGCCCGAGCAGGTGCCCCTTGTGCTCAGCCAACTGGTGGCCAAGTCGTTGGTACAGGTGGCGATAGCCGACGATCAGGCACACTACCGTCTTCTGGATATCACCCGTACCTACGCGCTGGAAAAATTGCGCGATGCCGGCGAGCTACCAGCCTGCCAGCTGCGCCAAGCGGAGCGCTGCGCGACGCTGATGGAGCAGGCGCAAAACGAGTGGGAAAGCACTGCGCGACAGCTCTGGCTGAACAGCTATGTCTATGCCCTGGAGGACATCCGCGCGTTACTCACTTGGGCGTTCTCGGTGAACGCGCATACGCAGATTGCCATTCGCCTTACCCTACTATCGGCCCCCCTGTGGCAGGAGCTATCCCTGCTGAAAGAGCATGGCGCCTTTGTCAGCAGCGCCTTGGCCGCGCTGGACAGTCAAACGCAGCCCAACCTATCCCTCAAGCTCGCACTCAAGCTGATCCAGGGTAACGCCTGGTACCACATGAACGGCGGCACGACCGAGACTATCGAGGCCTTTACCACAGCCCTGCAACTGGCAGAACAATGCAACGACGTGACCGGTCAGCTGAGAGCGCTATCAGGTCTTATGGCGGTGAACTTGAGTTGTGGCCGCTACCGCCAGGCACTGGAGCAAACCGGTCATTTCAGTGATCTATGCCCCCTCGACGCCACCCAGTTGGCGTTCAGCAAGGTGCGTCTGCAAGGGTTGGCGCAGCATTTTGTCGGCCACCAGCCCGAGGCTCGGCACCACGCCGAGCAGGTACTTACCTACTTTGCCGAAAACCAGGCGCGCAGCCACCTCACCTATGGTTTCGGCGTGCAATACGACCACCAGGTCGCCACCAACACCCTGCTGGCTCGCACACTCTGGCTACAAGGGTTCCCCGAGCAGGCCTGGCAGCTGGCCAACCAGGCCTTGCAGCTTGCCCTGCAAATCGATCACGGCCTGTCGATCTGCTACACGCTCGCCCTGTCCGCCTGGATCATCGCTCGCTACAACGGCCACAGCGAAGCAGCTGGTCAACTCCTCGAGTTGTTCCTCGAGCGCAGCCAAACGCACAACCTGCGTTTTTTCCATACCTGGGCTCGGCGTTACGCCACGCTGGATGCAGCCACCCTGACGGAAAACCGAACCGCATATTCAGGGCTGGTCAGGGATATCGCAGTGACGCTGCATTCCTGCTTTGCCGACGATGCCATGCTCGAGCGGGCGATGTCCGGGGATGCCGGCTGGGCGACGGCGGAGACGCTACGCGCGAAAGCAGTGAACCTGATCGAGCTACAGCCAGCAGAACAGCACACAGCCGAAGGCTTGCTATTACAGTCACTGGCTATTGCACGGCAACAGGGCGCCATCGCCTGGGAGCTGCGCAGTGCCACCAGCCTCGCGCACCTGTGGCAGTTGCAAGGTCGCGAGCAAGACGCCCACGCCCTGCTGGCTCCGATCTATGCGCGCTTTACCGAGGGTTTTGCCACCCCCGACTTGCTGCAGGCCAAGCAAACGCTGGATCGACTGAACTTCGCGCTCCCGGCCTGAGGCGGGCGCGACAATTCATGCCGGCTCGATGACGCGGATCCCGATAGCGGGTACAGCGTTTTGCGCCACCAGATAACCCTGACTTTCCCTGAGCTTTTCCAGGGCATAGGCACGGGTGCAATTGAGTAATCCATAGCGCGCGCCCTCAGCGCTCATCTCGACGAAGAGCAAGGACTTTGCCGCCAATTGGATAATCGCCTCGAAGATACAGGCCTCACCCAGCAACTCGCAGCTGACAACCGTAATTGCCTGATCCAGCGTAACGGGCGCCTTGAGCACGGCCAGGCGCTGCAACACGGTCCGCTCGGCCGTTGACAGCAACGCATAACTCCAGCTCAAGGAATCGCGCAACGACTGCTGACGCGACAGGGCCGTTCGCTGTCCGCGCATCGACAATAGAAAATCACCATCCAGGTGAACCCGCAGTCCCTCCAAACCGAAGGCCTCCACCCGCGCAGCCGCCAACTCGATAGCCAGTGGGGAACCGTCCAATCGCCGGCAGATATCCGCGACAGTGGCCACATCCTGCTCCTGCAGAGTGAAGCGTTCTTGATGAGCCGCCACGCGAGAAACGAATAGCTGCAGCGCCGAGTACTTCAACGCCTCGTTCGCGCTCAAGTGCGCCGTAGCCTCGGGAATGCTTAGCGGTATCAAGCGCTGCACAGACTCCCCCACGGCCAGCAGAGGCTCGCGACTGGTCGCCAGAATCGACAACCGAGGCGCCTCCTTGAGCAGGTGCTCAGCCAGATTGGCGCAGGCATCGATCAGGTGTTCGCAATTATCCAGTAGCAGCAACAGATGGCGATTGCGCAGATGGTCGGCTAGGCAAGCGCCAGGCTCAATGCCCTGGGTGCCCAGGCCGAGGGTGCTAAGGACTTTGGCCGGCACTCGCGCCGAATCCGTAAGTGCGGCGAGATCGACAAAAACCACCCCATCGCCATAGTGCTGTTGCAGCAACTCGGCAGCCCGCACCGCCACCGTCGTCTTACCCATGCCGCCAGCGGCAACCAGGGTGATGAAGCGGCGAACGGGCAGCAGCTTGATCAGGCGCTCGACAACCGCATCACGACCTTCAACCGCGGACAGTCGCACCGGCAGATTGGCACCTGAGCTCTCGGCCCGCCAAGCAGGGCCGGCACTTTGCGCGATGCCCGCTTGCACCTCGGCAACGAAGCTGTAGCCACGCTGCGGGACATTGACGATATAACGCTGACCGCCCTGCCCGTCCCTGAGCACGCGTCGCAAGGCGGCAATCTGTACCCGCAAGTTGATGTCTTCGACCACAGTGGAAGGCCATACATGAGCAATGATGGTTTCCTTGCTCACCACGGCCCCGGCGTTCTCAATCAGCAGATGGAGGATCTCGAGCGCCTTGCTACCCAGGCGCAGTGGCTTATTCCCATCGGCTACGAGCCGCTGGTGCGCGTGATAGCAAAAGGGCCCGAACCGTACTGTCCCTTCGGGGTGGATGCTTCTGGGTCTTTCCATGCATACGAAGCGCTAGGACAGCGACCAGGCTCGTCTTGGCGTACCAACCACCAAACCAACTCCGCTCAGCGTCTAGCGCTCCTCCGTTGTGAGGATTCCCGGACATCCTCGCAAAGATCCTTGCTGAGAAAGTGCTCAAAAGCGGACAGATACGGCCAATCGACAGCCCAATACGGACACTAGCTGAATTGCCTGCGATAGAGCGTCGGCGTAAGCCCCAACCTTTCGCTGAACAAGTAGCGCATATGCCGCACACTGCCGAAGCCACTGCGGTAAGCCACTGTTTTCAGCGGAAGCTCCGTGGTTTCCAACAGCGCTCTGGCGCTGTCGATGCGCGCGCTTTGCACAAATTCCATCGGCGTCATGTTCACTTCGCGGGTAAAAAGCCGTGCAAAGTGACGTGAGCTCATAGCTGCCAGCGCGGCCATGCGCTCGATGCTGAACTCCTCCGTCACATTTTCCAGTACGTAATTCTGGACTCTGGCAATAGGCGAATCGTCCTTGGCGACGGCCGCCACCAAAGGGCTGAACTGCATCTGCCCGCCTTGACGCTGCATCACCACCAGCAACACCTTGGCCACGGCCAACGCCATTTTCTTCCCATGGTCTTCGGCGACAATCGACAGCGCCAAATCGATCCCGGTGGTAACCCCGCCCGAGGTGATCAAGTTTCCATCTCTAACGAATATCCGGTCGGTTTCGACCTCCGCGTGGGGATAGCGCTTGGCCAACCGTTCCGTGTAATTCCAATGGGTAGTGACGCGGCGACCATCAAGCAGGCCAGCCTGCCCCAAAATAAAGGCCCCGGTACAGATCGAGCCCAAACACTTGACCCCTGTAGCGACCTTACGCAGCCAACATTCGATCCGCGGATAAACCTCGTTATAGGCACCCGGCCCACCCGGCACCAACAGCACGTCGTAGCCCCCAGGCGCATCGTCAATCAGCATATCCGCAGTAAGCGCCAACCCATTCGATGCGCGGACCAGCAACTCATCCGAGGCTATTGTCGATATTTCATAGCAGTCGTCTTTAGCCAGGAAGCGGTTAGCAATGGAGAAAACCTCCATCGGCCCAGAGACATCAAGTAGAAGGAGTTCAGGGAACAACACGACTGCGACGGATTTCATGGGGCATAACGCAAGAAAGGAGTAGAGGCCGTAGCTTGCACGCGGCCCTGATAATGATCAAATGCGCAAAAGTGCCCGCGTGCCATCCGGGGCATAATTTATGGGATTTGAACCCGTCTTCTAGCGTTTCAATTCATCGCAAACCGTTGCAGTACGGAGGGTTCGCCCTTCCTTGCCGTCTCGATTCGTCGCTATTTGGCACAGTGTTTTCGACACCCTCTTTAGCGGTAGGATGTGGCGTCTTTGCCAATTTTTGCCAAAAGGGCGGATTCCATCATGAGCACCATGAACATTTCTTTACCCGATGCGCTGAAAAGCTTCGTCGATGAGCAGGTTGGCCAGCGTCGCTACAGCACCAGTAGCGAGTACGTTCGCGAACTGATTCGTAAGGATCATGACCGGCAGCATCTGCGTGGTCTGCTTCTGGTTGGAGCGAAATCCGCCCCCACTACGCCTGCCGATGGCGACTACTTCAAATTGCTACGCGTCAAGGTGCGTAGCGCTCGGGCATGAAGACCAAACCGATTACCCCGAGAACACTGGCGAAATGGTGGAGAGTTTTTTGAAGAAGCTCCAAAAGAAAAAGCCCCGCAAATTCTATTTATTTGCGGGGCTTTTCTATATATGGCGGGAATATTAAGGATTTTAATCCTATATTTTCGCCCGCTATATCTGGCAAAGCATTGATATTCGCGACCTCTAGCCGAGAGACCTCCGCCAATCCCAGCTATTTTTTGCAATGTTTTTACACTAACCCTTGTTATTGGGCGGATGGCCCGCGCGGTTGCATGTATATAGAAGAACCTTGGTATTTAGCATCTGCAGCGCAACCAGGATTATTTATACCCCATCCAGTGCTGGGTGGAGGAAGGCGCTTATCTGATTCTATGGTTACCCATTGGCCGCTAGCTTCTTTTTTTAAGAAAATAGTCTGACAGTAGTATGGGCCTAGACCTGTCACTACTTTGTACTGACTGGTCTCGTCAATTGCAATTGTCCTGGTTCCTCCGCAGGAGCTGTATGTGGTAGAAATTCCCGGCACTGTAATTTGTGAATATTGCATAGACTGTATACTGAGATAAGGCTTTCGCTCTAAGAAAACTTTAACTTTGTTTATGCCAGAGCCAAAGTTAACTGGCTCTGCATAGCCGTAACAATCATAGTCATCCGCCCATACTACAAACTCACCAGTCATGGTGTTGGTTCGCTCAAAGGTGACTTCAACTTTATTGCCGCTAGACGGCTTTTGAAGGGGAGGCGCTGTGCAACCGGCTAGTAAGAGCGCCAAAGATAAAGCAATACACGTTTTAAACTTTCTGACTATGCTGGTCATGGAAATCAATAAGCCTTTTCATTATCCGCTTTGGTGCGGGGCTTAATATAAAGTGAGGACCCTTGAAATTGCGGACTGGCAATACAGTAAGGCCCTTGAGTTTCAAGCGCCCAAAAAGGAAGATGGGGATTGATGCGCTGCACGCTATCTAGCTCCCTCCATTGGTTATCTTCTCCTTTGGCAGAGTATATAGTTTCGCAATCGTTAGCTCCCACGCCAGTAACAATTTTGAGCTCCTTAACTCCCTCGATTAACACTGTCTCGACCTCGACGCACTGGGATCGATATAGAGGCAGACCTGGGATCGGGGAGTTCTCATGGGCGGCATATATAGTTAAGTACTTCTTTCTAGGAACTGAATATGCTCCAATCATCTGCGTGTAAGGTAACGTTATAGCTCTAGGGGAGAAACAATCATAGTCGTCAGCGTAGTAAAAAAATTAACCGCCGGATCATTTGATCGATCAAGTATTAAACGCACCCCCTCCTCTACTTTAGCTTCTGGTGGCATTGAAGCGCATCCAGAAACAAGTAAATATCCAATGATATTTGTTAAAGTTAAAATAGAGGATTTAATTATTGCCATGGGGTTACATCCATACGGTAGTTTACAAGCTCTATTGTGTCTAATCTCATAGTAGCTCTTCTCTGGCTATGGAAATGTCAGCTGGTGCATCGATGTGGATTCGCGCCCGAGATCCCGTAATCTCACCTAGCCTGATTCCAATGACGGTCGTGGCTAGCTGCTTCAACAGCTTCTCCCTACCGGAGCCGGCGGCTAGGTGCAGGAAGAGGCTTTAGCCAGAAGAGGGCCAGTGCAGAGCCTTCGACACTTTTTCGCCAGTGCTAATACCCAGAAACGCAAAAACCCCTGACTTCGCTAGGAAAATCAGGGGCTTAGGTACTGCTATATGGCGGGAAGATAGGGATTTGAACCCTAGGTACCATCGCTGATACAACGGATTTCGAATCCGTCCCGTTCGGCCACTCCGGCATCTTCCCGTGGCGGCGCGCATGATAGCAGCTGAAATCGATTTGGCGAAGCCCGCCGGGTAAATTTCTTGCCTGCTTTCAGATGCTTGCGTCATTCGGCTGGTGTATGGCAACGGCGACAGCAAGCTGCCGTCGCTGTCCGGGCCGTTTACTGGGTCAGTTTGGTCAGGGCTTCGCGGTATTTGTCGGCGGTCTTTTGCGCGACGTCGGCGGGTACTGCGGGGGCTGGAGGTTGTTTGTTCCAGCCGGTGGACTCCAGCCAGTCGCGCACGAATTGCTTGTCGAAGCTTGGCGGGCTCTGGCCTTCGGCATAGCTCTCGGCGGGCCAGAAGCGGCTGGAATCGGGGGTCAGCACTTCGTCCATCAGGGTCAGGGTGCCGTTCTCGTCGAGGCCGAATTCGAATTTGGTATCGGCGATGATGATGCCGCGGGTCGCGGCGTACTCGACAGCGGCGCTATAGAGGGCAATGGCGGTGTCGCGCACTTTGGCGGCGATGTCCGCGCCGATGATGGCCTCGCATTGCTCGTAGGAGATGTTTTCGTCGTGGTCGCCGACGGCGGCCTTGGTCGACGGGGTGAAGATCGGTTGCGGCAGCTTGGAGGCTTCCCGTAGGCCGGCGGGCAGTTGGATACCGCAGACGGTGCCGTTCTTCTGGTATTCCTTCCAGCCGGAACCGACGATGTAGCCACGTACGATGGCTTCCACGGCGATTGGCTTGAGGCGCTTGGCGACCACAGCGCGACCCTCGACCAGCGGCAGCTCGGCGGCCGGCACCACGTCTTCGACCTTGTCGCCGGTGAAGTGGTTGGGCACCAGGCCGGCGAGTTTGTCGAACCAGAAATTGGAGATCGCGGTGAGGATCTTGCCCTTGTCCGGGATCGGCTCGGCGAGGATCACGTCGAAGGCCGAAAGACGGTCGGTGGCGACCATCAGCATGCGCTTGTCGTCGATTTCGTAGAGGTCGCGGACTTTGCCCGAGTAGATCTTTTTCAGGCTCAGGGTCGAGGGTGTGGTCATTTCTGGATTTCCGTCTTTAGGAAACGAAACAGGCGAAACCCACCGGGTTTCGCCTATTGGTAATGCAACAACACTAGCGGCGAAGCTTAACCCAGATTGTCCTGGATCAGCGTCAGCACGCGGCGGGTTACGTCGGCCGGCGCAACGGTGTTCAAGTCTTTCTCCACCGTGACCTGCACGCTATCGCCGACCGGGGTCAGGCGCACCTGATAGCGCTCGGCGCGCTCCTCGATGGTTTCCTTATCAGGTTCGCCGCCAAACACCTTGCCGAAGAAGCCAGGCTCTTCGTCTTTCTTGCGGGCGCCTTCAGCCAGGTTGACGTAGTACACGCCAAGGCTGCGGTTAAGGTCGTCGATGCGTACGTCGGCCAGTTCCAGAGAGCGGCCAACGGCGGACCAGGCACGATCGAAATCGGCGCCCAGGTTGAGTATCGGATTGCCGTTGCCGTCCTCGGTAAGGCTGACGCGGCTCGGCGCGTCGAAATCGCGAGCGGCCAGCAGTGACACCGAACCACCCTGCTCGGCGCTACGGGCCAGGCTGACGAGCATTTCGTCGAGCAACGCGGCGTCGACGCCAGCATTGCCGCTACGACTGGTGAAGGCGACATCGGCATTGCTACCGGCCGGGCGCAAGGCACTGACCACGAAGACTTCACTGGTGTTGCGCTGCACGCCGGGCTCGATACGCACCCGTACGCGGGCCTCGGTGGCCGCGGCGCCGCCGTCGACACTGCTGCTCAGGCGGCTGGCCATGGTGGACGACAGCTGATCGATACGCTGCCAGGCGCTACTGAATTCGCCGGTCTGAGGGCGCTCGTCGACGATCTGAAAGCCATTGTCTTCGAAGAACTGACGGGCCAACGGCCAGACTTCGGCGGGCACGCGCTGGGCAACCAGCCAACGCGAATCGCCGCTCTTTTGCAGACTGAACTCGCTGGCGTCGGCGCTGATCGACATCGGCTGCGGCCGCGGCACTTCGTACTCGCCCTGAGCCTTGCTGTCGGCGACCTGCTGCGGCACCGGCAGCAGTGGATCGATGCGCTTGGCCTCGACACCGGCAGGCATTTGCATGGGCGCGGTTTGCCGCGCTTCGAGGTAATCGCTACCGCGATCGCGGAAATAGCCGTTTTCGCCGTAGATCCAACCGCAACCGCTGACGCTGGAGATGATAAGAGCAAGTGCTGAGAGTCCGCCCAGTCGCTTCATGCGTGATATTTCCTCAATTAAACCAATACGCCGGACTGGCGCAGGGCCTGACGCAGCGGTTCATGACAACGCGGGCTGAGCCAGGTCAGCGGCAAGCGGATACCGTTAGGCATCATGCCCATTTCATGCAGGGCCCACTTCACCGGGATAGGGTTGGATTCGATAAACAGCGCCTTGTGCAGCGGCATCAAGCGGTCGTTGATGGCACGGGCGATGGCCGCCTCGCCACGCATGGCGGCGGCGCACAGGTCGCTCATGGCGCGCGGGGCGACGTTGGCGGTTACCGAAATATTGCCGCGACCGCCCATCAGCATCAGTTCGACAGCGGTGGCGTCGTCGCCGGAGTACACGAGGAAATCCTTGGCGACCCGGTCCAGCACTTCTTTGCCGCGCTGCAGGTCGCCAGTGGCTTCCTTGATACCGATGATGTTGTCGATCTTCGACAGACGCTCGACGGTTTCCGGCAGCATGTCGCACACGGTGCGGCCCGGTACGTTATAGAGAATCTGTGGGATCGCCACGGCTTCGGCGATATGACGGAAGTGCTGGTACAGGCCTTCCTGGGTCGGCTTGTTGTAGTAGGGCGTGACCAGCAGGCAGGCGTCTGCGCCAACCTCGGTCGCCGCCCGGGTCAGCTCGACCGATTCACGGGTGGAGTTGCCACCGGTACCGGCGATGACCGGAATACGCCCGGCGACCTGGTCGACCACACGTCGGATGACTTCGATATGCTCGCCCACATCCAGCGTGGCGGACTCACCCGTGGTGCCGACCGCGACTATGGCGTTGGTGCCTTCTTGCAGATGGAAATCCACCAGTTTGCTCAGGCTGTCCCAATCGAGACCACCTTGTGCATCCATGGGCGTGACCAGTGCCACCATACTGCCCGCAATCATGCAACCGCTCCTGCCGGAAAAAGAGAGCGGTAATGGTACTGGCGCCACCAGCCTTGCACAAGCGAAGTACAAGGCTCTCGAACAACCAGAATTTCTGTGCGAAGCACCGAACAATCCTCGCCCAGACGACCCATGAGCATTCCCCTGGGCTACGCTTTTCGCTACCCTTCCGCCTTTGCTTGACGCACTTCGTGTGCGCAGAGCGTTAATCGCTTTAGGAAGGTTGCATGTCCACCCCCCCAGTTCGCGAACAATTCCTCCTTATCAGTGCGCTCGGCCCCAATGCCATGGAGCTGACCAACGTCCTGTGCCGCACCAGCCATGAGAACCGTTGTGCTGTGGTCAGCACCCGCCTGAGCCGCCATGGCGACTTCAGCGCCCTGGTGCTACAGATCTCCGGCAACTGGGACGCCCTGGCGCGCCTGGAGGCGAGCCTGCCCGCCCTGGCGAAGAAGCACAGCTTCTCGGTCAATGTGATCCGTAGCGCAGCATCGGAAGCTCGCCCCCAGGCGCTGCCCTATGTCGCTTACGTCAGCGCGGCCTACCGCCCCGACATTCTCAATGAGCTGTGCCAGTTCTTCATCGACCATCATGTCGAGCTGGAAAACCTCACCTGCGATACCTACCTGGCGCCACAGACCGGCGGCACCATGCTCAACGCCACCCTGACCGTGACGCTGCCGGCTGGCACGCAGATCAGCTGGTTGCGCGACCAGTTCCTCGATTTCGCCGATGCGTTGAACCTGGACGCCCTGATCGAACCCTGGCGCCCACAGAACCCTTAAAAAGGAATGTTTTTATGGCCGTAGCAGTCGATACCGCGGTTGCCGATTTCCAGGCACAAGCCACCAGCGGCCAGCAGGTGCAGCTGAGCGCGCTCAAGGGTCAGCAGATCGTGCTGTATTTCTACCCGAAGGACAGCACGCCGGGCTGCACCACGGAAGGCCAGGGTTTTCGTGACCAGTACCCGGCTTTCCAGGCCGCCAACACCGTGATTTTCGGTGTCTCCCGGGATGGCTTGAAGTCCCACGAGAACTTCAAGTGCAAGCAGGAGTTCCCGTTCGAGCTGATCTCCGATAAAGACGAAGCGCTGTGCCAGCTGTTCGATGTGATCAAGCTGAAGAAGCTCTACGGCAAGGAATACCTGGGCGTCGACCGCAGCACCTTCCTGATCGATAAGAACGGCGTACTGCGCCAGGAATGGCGAGGGGTGAAAGTGCCAGGGCATGTCGATGCAGTACTGGCGGCGGCGCAGGCCTTGAACAAAGGCTGAATGCCAGCTCGCTCAGCTCTCGCCATGAATCGTAGGGCGGACATGCCGAAGGCTTGTCCGCCACCCTGGGGAGCCAGGACAGAGCTTCGCTATATCCCCCCTACAAAAGCACGCCTCGTAGCCTGGATAAGCGCAGCGTAATCCGGGACCGGGTCGCCGCCATCCCAGATTGCGCAGGAACATGGGATCTATCAGAGCCATGTTTTCTTCCAGCATCGCTGGTTTAGTGGATGGATAAAGCGCCATCCACCCTACGCCCGCATAGATCCTACGTATAAACATAGGGTCTACAAAAAGCGATGCAGGGCCTTACATAAGCCAACCGCCGCTGCTTACGGGCTTTTGTATCCCGCCGGTTCGGTGCGCGGCCACGCGTCGATCACCGCTTTGAACAGGGTCGCCAGCGGGATAGCGAAGAACACGCCCCAGAAGCCCCACAGGCCGCCGAACAGCAAAACCGCGCAGATGATCGCCACCGGATGCAAATTGACCGCCTCGGAGAACAGCAGCGGCACCAGCACGTTGCCGTCGAGCGCCTGGATCACGCCGTAAACCACCATCAGGTAGAGAAACTGATCGCTCATGCCCCACTGGAACAAGCCGATCAGCGCCACAGGTACCGTCACCACCACGGCGCCGATATAGGGCACCACTACCGACAGCCCGACCAACAGCGCGAGCAGCGCCGCGTAGTTGATGCCCAGGGCGGCGAAGGCGATGTAGGTGACCACGCCGCAAATAATGATTTCGATCACCTTGCCGCGAATGTAGTTGGCGATCTGCTTGTTCATTTCACGCGACACTCGCGTTATCAAGGGCCGCTCGCTCGGCAGGTAGCCACGGAACCAGCGCCCGATCAGCTCGCGATCCTTGAGAAAGAAGAACACCAGAATCGGCACCAACACCAGGTAGATCATGACGCTGACCAATAGCGGCAGGCTGGACAGGGAAAACGACACCGCCAATTGGCCGAACGTACCCAGCTCACCGCGGATCGATTCAATCAGCTGCAATACCTGGGCATCGCTGATCAATTCGGGATAGCGCTCCGGCAGCAGCAACAATAACGCCTGCCATTCAACGAGCATGCGCGGCGCTTCGTTGAACAGGGTAATCAACTGCCGCCAGATCAATGGCAGCAGCACCAGCATGCACAGGGCCAGCAGGCCGATAAACAGGATGAACACCAGCCACACTGCAATGATCGGCGGCAGACGCAAGCGTTCGAGCGCGCTGACCATCCCCTGCATCAGGAACGCCAGCACCAGCCCCGTGAGCACCGGCGCGAGCATGCCGCCGAGCCCCAGCACCACGGCAAAACCGAGCACCAGCAAAAGCGCCAGAACCACCGCCTGCTCATCGGAAAAATAGCGATAAAACCAGCCCCGCAACACGTTAAGCATGGATGTCCCTTAGCCCGAAAACACCGTCTTGAAATACTTCAAGCCTTGCGCAGCCAATAGCGGTAAACGCCGGCCTCGGCTTCCTCGTGCAATAGCCCGTGACCGGCCAATTGCGCGAATACACGGAAGTCGCGCTGTGATCCGGCATCGGTTGCGGTGACCTTGAGCACCGCCCCACTGGGCAACCGATTCAGCTCCAGTTTGGCCTTGAGCAGCGGTAGCGGACAATTCAGGCCGCTGGCATCCAGCTCCACATCGAAAGCATTGGCCCAGTCTTGCGCATCTTTCATGCAATATCTCCTCATCCAGGCCCTGGCTCTGTTGTCGTTTTATTGCGACCGCGTCGGCACCAGCTCTGGCACGAGGCGCACGGCACGCGGCTATTTCAAATCGGCGGGAGAAACGCGGTATCACGCCATAACAGCGCCCGCCCCACCCCGGGTTGCGCGGCAACGGTCACGGCCCTTTAGGATACCCAAGCCCGCACGACCCTGGCCAGGCGAGCGCGTACCCGGCTACAGTAACGCCTTTGAACACCACGAGCCCCGTGCATGAATTTTCTGCGCCCCACCCTGTTGACGCTCGCCTGCCTGATCGCCCTCCCCACTGCCGCCAGCGACCTCCCCTCGCTCGGCGACGCCAGCTCGGCGCTGGTTTCGCCACAGCAGGAACACCAGCTGGGTCGCGCCTGGCTGAGTCTGGTTCGCGGACAGGTCCATCAACTGTCCGACCCGCAGCTCAAGGATTTCATCGAGAGCAGCGTCTATCGCATCAGCGAAACCAGCGAGGTGCAGGATCGACGCCTGGAATTCGTAGTGCTCGACAGCCCGCAAATCAACGCCTTCGCCGCACCGGGCGGGATCATCGGGGTCAATGGCGGCCTGTTTCTCTATGCCCAGACCGAGGCCGAGTACGCCTCGGTAATCGCCCACGAACTGGCCCACTTGTCGCAGCGCCACTTCGCCCGCGGCCTGGAAGCCCAACAGCGCATGCAGATTCCAGTGATGGCCGGCATGCTTGCCGGCATCGTCGCCGCGGCCGCTGGGGCCGGTGACCTGGGCGTTGCCGCAATCGCCTCGACCCAGGCCGCCGCCCTACAGGAACAACGGCGCTTTTCCCGTCAGAACGAACAGGAGGCCGACCGCATTGGCCTGGTCAACCTGGAAAAAGCCGGATACGACCCGCGCGCGATGCCGAGCATGTTCGAGCGCCTGATGCGCCAGTACCGCTACGATCGCATGCCGCCGGAATTTCTCCTGACCCACCCGGTATCCGAATCGCGTATTGCCGACACCCGCAACCGCGCTGCGCAATACGCGGATGGCGGCACCAGCGACAGCCTGCGCTACCAGCTGATGCGCGCCCGCGTGCAACTGATCTACGAGGAAACCCCAGGCCTGGCCGCCAAACGCTTCCGCGCCATGCTCGATGAAAACCCCGGGCTCGATGCCGCCCGCTACGGCCTGGCCATTGCCCAGGTGAAAAGTGGCCAACCCGCGAAAGCGCGCGAGACCCTGCAACCGCTGCTGGAAAAAGCACCAAACGATATCGCCTACAATCTGGCGCAAATCGATGCGGACCTTGCGACAAGCCGCCTGCCCGAGGCCGCGAGCCGGGTCGAACGGCTACTCGAGCTGTATCCGAAAAACTACCCAGTCAATCAGGCGCACGTCGACCTGCTGCTCAAGCAGGGGCGGACTCAGGATGCCGAACGCGCGCTCGATCAACTACTCAAGCGCCGCGACAAAGACCCGGACATCTGGTACCAGGTCGCAGAAGTCCGCGGCCTCAATGGCAATACCATTGGCTTGCACCAGGCCCGCGCCGAGTTCTTCGCCCTGGTTGGCGACTACGACCAGGCCATCGAACAACTCGACTTCGCCAAACGCCGACTCAGCAACAACTTCCAGCTGGCCTCACGTATCGACGCGCGGCAACGCGAGCTGATCGAAGATCAACGCATGATCCAGCAGATGATGCACTAGCAAGCAAGGCCTTTGGCTGCAATCCGGGGACGCGGCCGCGGATTGCTTGCGCCAAGCCTTATCCGAACTTGGCGCCCTAATCGTTAGCCCTGTGCATCTGCAAGGTCTACGGCCGAAGGCTTGTCCGCCCTGCCAACGCGTGCTTCGTAGCCCGGATGAAATCCGGGGAATTCTCGCCAGCAAAGCCGCTTCCGGATTACATCCGGCCGCGTGGTCTAGGCGTTACCGGACAGCTTCAGGCGTGCCGCCTGGGTGAAGTCGAGCATGCGCTTGAGCGGCTTGATCGCCTTGGGAATCAGCGCCGGGTCGACGAATATCTCGTTGCTGCCCTCGCGCAGGCAGCTGAGCGTCCGTTCCAGCGTGTTCATCGCCATCCACGGGCAATGCGCACAGCTGCGGCAGGCCGCGCCGTTACCGGCGGTGGGCGCCTCGATGAACTCCTTGTCCGGGCACAGCTGCTGCATCTTGTAGAAAATGCCGCGATCGGTGGCGACGATAAACATCTTGTTCGGCAGGGTTTGCGCGGCGGCGATCAGCTGGCTGGTCGAACCGACCGCATCGGCCAACTCGATCACCGCGGTCGGCGACTCCGGATGCACCAGTACCGCGGCATCGGGATACAGCGCCTTCATATCCTCAAGCTGCTTGGCCTTGAATTCCTCATGGACGATGCAGGCACCGTCCCACAGCAGCATATCGGCACCGGTCTTGTTCTGGATGTAACGCCCCAAATGCTGGTCGGGCGCCCAGATGATGCTCTCGCCGTTATCCATCAGATGTTCGACGATCTCCACCGCGCAGCTGGAGGTCACCACCCAGTCGGCGCGCGCCTTGACCGCCGCCGAGGTATTTGCATAGACCACCACGGTGCGTTGCGGATGCTGATCGCAGAACGCCGCGAACTCCTCCACCGGACAGCCCAGGTCGAGCGAGCAGGTCGCCTCCAGAGTAGGCATCAGCACACGCTTTTCCGGGTTGAGGATCTTCGCCGTCTCGCCCATGAACTTGACCCCGGCGACCAACACGGTCTGCGCCGGATGGGCATTGCCGAAACGCGCCATTTCCAGGGAATCGGAAACGCAGCCGCCGGTCTCTTCGGCGAGCGCCTGCAATACCGGGTCGCAGTAGTAATGAGCGACCAACACGGCGTTCTGCTTCTTCAGCTCGGCGGCGATTTCGGCGCGATAGAACGCTTCCTGCTCGGGCGTCAGCGGCTTGGGCTGTTTGGCATCCAGGTGGGCCTGGACTAGAAGGCGTTCGGAAATCTGCGTCATATCATCGGGCCCTGTGAAGGTCTGGCAGCGGCGAAACTCGAGTATACCCGCAGACAACACGGGCACAGCGCGCCAAGGCTGGAAAAGCAGCGGACACAAAAAAGCCCGAGAGCTCCTTTCCAGAGCCATCAGGCTTTTAGCGCCTCCCAGAGGAAGGAAATATGGTGGGTCGTGTAGGATTCGAACCTACGACCAATTGGTTAAAAGCCAACTGCTCTACCAACTGAGCTAACGACCCAACGCGCTGCGCATGATACTGATTTAATTCATTAAATCAACAAAAAACGACAAACTTTTAGCGATAGCGGGTTGGATCGACCACACCGGCGCTGGCGAATCCCGCTGCGCGCAGCCGGCAACTCTCGCACTTGCCGCATGCGCGGCCGTCCGCATCGGCCTGATAGCAAGACACCGTCAACCCATAGTCGACGCCGCGCTGTATGCCCGCCTGAATGATCTCGGCCTTGCTCATGTACTGCAACGGCGCCTGGATGCGAAAGCCCTGCCCCTCGACACCGGCACGGGTCGCCAGATTGGCCATGCGCTCGAAAGCCTCGATGAATTCCGCGCGGCAATCCGGGTAGCCGGAGTAATCCACCGCGTTGACGCCGATAAAAATATCCCGCGCGCCCAACACCTCGGCCCAACCCAGAGCCAGCGCCAGAAACACCGTATTGCGCGCCGGCACGTAGGTAATCGGAATACCCTCGGTCGGCGTTTCCGGCACATCGATGCTGCTGTCGGTCAGCGCGGAACCGCCAATGCCGTTGAGGTTAATCCCGACCACCTTGTGCTCGACCACGCCCAATTGCTGCGCCACGCGCTCAGCGGCCTGTAACTCGGCGCGATGCCGCTGGCCGTAGTCGAAGCTCATGCTGTAGCAGCTGTAACCCTGCGCCTTGGCCAACGCCACCACGGTGGCCGAATCCAGGCCACCGGACAGAAGAATCAGCGCTTTTTTATCGCTCATCGATAACACCCCGTTTTTTCGAACCTGCGGGGCAGCCAGGGTGCCCCGGGGCTCCGCTCAGATCGCAAATGTTTACTTGGTCGAACCCTGCAGCGCTTTCGCGCAATGGCTCAATGACCTGGCTCGTCGTTCCAGAGAATCTTGTGCAACTGCATCTGCAGGCGCACAGGCAGATTGTCGGCGACTATCCAGTTGGCTAGGGAACGCGCATCCAGCTCGTGATGACTGGGCGACATCAGCACTTCGCCGGCGCGCTTGTCCAATCGGTACTGGATCAGTTTGCTTACCGCCCAGTCATAGTCTTCGCGCGAGCAGATGACGAACTTGACCTGGTCGTTGGGCGTCAACAACTCGATATTCTCGTAGCGGTTGCGCCCCACTTCCGCCGAGCCCGGCGTTTTCAGGTCCAGCACCTTGCTCACCCGCGGATCGACCGCCGAAACATCCAGGGCGCCGCTGGTTTCCAGCGACACCTCATAGCCGGCGTCGCACAGGCGCTCGAGCAAGGGAATGCAATTGGGTTGAGCCAACGGCTCGCCGCCAGTCACGCAGACGTAGCGCGGCTTATAGCCGGCCACCTGCTCGACGATGGCATCCAGTGACTGGATCTCGCCGCCGCTGAATGCGTAAGCGGTGTCGCAGTATTGGCAACGCAAAGGACAGCCGGTCAGGCGAACGAACACAGTCGGCAAGCCGGCGGTGCGCGTCTCGCCCTGCAGCGAGTAGAAAATCTCGGTAATGCGCAGGGTTTCTTGCATATCAGCCACGGGCGTGACGGCTAAACAGGCCATCCGCCTCCGTTGCGGGAAAAGGGGCGCGAATTGTATACGAAAAAATTTCCGGGAGAAATTTTTAACGTCGCGCAGCGACGGCCAGAAGGGTGGCCGCCAGGGATGGCAGGCCATAAAAACGCCCCGGGAGAATTCTTAGCGCCGCGTAGCAACGAGTCGAACAACCGCCGCCAGGGATGGCAGGTAACAAAATGACCATGTACCCATTACATGCGGCATGGGTTACCCGGGGAAAAGTGACACTGCTTGCAGAGGCCGCAATGCGTAGGGCGCGCCATGCGCACCAGCGTCAGCGCAGATTCTTGGTGCGCACGGCGCCCCCCCACGAAGCCAGTCCCCACTTAAGCGCCGATGCCTGAGGACGGGGATATAGCTAATAAAAAACCCGCGCAAAGCGCGGGTTCGTCGATCCTCAGCTCAGCCTTTACTGCAAGCGCTGCAAGTCCCGCTGGGCCAATTGCGCGGCCGAACTGCCCGGATACTGGGCGACCACTTGGCGCAGGATGCCCTTGGCTTTGTCGGTATTGCCCAGACGCTGCTCGACATCGGCGAGCTTGAACAAGGAATCGGGTACCTTGGCATGGCTCGGGTAAGCCTGGCTGACCTTGGCGAACGCCTGACCGGCGCCTTGCAGATTGCCCTGCGCCAGGTTCACTTCGCCCAGCCAATACTGCGCGTTGCCGGCGTATTGACTGTTCGGATACTTACGCAGGAAAGCGCTGAAAGCCTGATTGGCCTTATCGAAGTCCTTGGCCTTGATCAGGTCGAAAGCGGCATCGTAGAACAGCTTTTCCTTCGCTGGATCGGCCGACTGCTCGCCACCTGCGGTTTGTTGTGCCTGCCCTACAGGAGGGACCGGCGCGCCGCTGGCGTCAATGGCGCCATCGGCTGGAGAATTCTGGTTGGTCGCAGCACCGGCTGCCGCACCACTCATGCGTCTATCGAGCTCCTGATAACGCTCCAGGCTCTCTTGCTTGAGGTGTTGGATTTCGTTCTGCTGCTCTTCGAGCATGCCGCGCAGTTGCGCGATTTCCTGCTGCATCTGCTGCAACTGGCTGAACAGCATGCCTTGCGCCGAGGCAGGGGCCGTGGCCCCTCCCCCGACGTAGGCGCCGGACGTGCCGTAACCTTCGGGTGGGTAACTACCGCCATATTCGGCGTTGTTGTCCACCACGGGAACCTCGGCCATCGCCGCGAACGGCAGACTGAGGAGTAAAACGGCTAAAGCACGTCGGCAGGTCTGCATATCGAATTACTTACGCAGTTCGACGCGGCGGTTTTGCGCCCAGGATTGCTCGTCGTTGCCAGTGGCAACCGGACGCTCTTCACCGTAGGAAACCAGCTCCAGCTGAGCCGGGGAAACGCCCTGCAGAACCAGGTAGCGCTGAACGGCCTTGGCGCGACGCTCGCCCAGAGCCATGTTGTACTCACGGGTGCCGCGCTCGTCAGCGTGGCCTTCCAGAACGACGCGAGCGCCGTTGCCTTTCAGGTCCTTGGCATGAACGTCCAGAGCGCGCATGGCTTCCGGTTTCAGGTCCGAGCTGTCGTATTCGAAGTAGAAGGTGGTGATAGCGCGCAGAGCCGCTTCTTCGCTCAGGCTGCCATCGACGTCGCCAGTGTTGGCGCCGTAACCGGCGTTAGGATCGGTAGCGCCTTCGCCAGCAGCATCGCCGCCCTTGGAGGAACAACCAACTGCCACGGCGAGAGCCAAACCCAGCGCAGCGAACTTACCAAATTTCAACATTTCCATCATGTAGCTCCTAATGAACCCCAGTGTGTTAAGCAAATTGTGAAGCAAAGGTGAAGCACCGCATCAGTTCAGGAAGGGGGACCAGGAAGGCTCTCGAACTTCGCCTTGAGCGGTAGGAAGAGGGAGCCTTACGCGACCATTGGTGGACGCTAACATCAAGACTCCCCGACCCTGCTGGCGGGTGGCGTAGATTAGCATGACGCCATTTGGCGCAACAGTGGGCGACTCGTCCAGACTGGTGTCCGACAAGATGCGCAAATTGCCGCGCTGCAGGTCCATCGCCGCCACCTTGAACACGGTGTAACCATCCTGACGATGAATCATCACCAGGGTTTTTTCATCAGCGGACAGTTTCGGGTTGGCGTTGTAGTTGCCTACAAAGGTCACACGCTCCACTGCGCCGCTGTTGATATTGGTTTTGTAAATCTGTGGTTTTCCCGAGCGGTCGGACGTGAAATATAGCGTCTGACCATCCTTCCCCCAGAAAGGTTCGGTATCGATCGAACCCTGGTTGGTCACCCGCCGCAATTGGCGACTGCCCATGTCCATTACATAGATTTCCGGATTGCCGTCCTTCGACAGCACGAAGGCCAGGCGATTGCCGTCCGGCGACCAGGCTGGCGCGCCGTTGAGGCCTTCGAAGTTGGTGATCTGCTCACGACGACCGGTGTCGATGTGCTGCACGAAAATTCGCGGACGCTTCTGCTCGAAAGAGACATAGGCGATGCGTTTACCGTCCGGCGCAAAGGATGGCGACAGGATCGGCTCGCGCGATTGCAACAAGGTCACCGCGCGGGCGCCGTCGTAATCGGAGCGCTGCAGGGTGTAGCGGGTGTTGTTGACCGAAAAGCGCTCGGCGGTCACATAGAGCAAGCGGGTGGAAAACGCGCCCTTGACCCCGGTCAGCTTCTCGAATGACTGGTCAGCGATATGGTGGGCCATATCGCGTATTTGATCGACACCACCACCGACGCTGCCGGCCAACACCTGTTGCTCGGTGGCGACGTTGAACAGGGCGAACTGCACCTGCAGACGTCCACCGTTGGGCACCATATTGCCGACGAGCACGTACTGGGCGCCCAGCGCTTTCCAGTCGCGATAGATCACTTCACTGGCCTGGGTCGGCAGGCTGATCATGTTCTGCCGGGCAATGGGCTCGAACACGCCGGAATTGCGCAGGTCCTTGCCAATGATGTCCGCCATGTCGTCCGGCAATACGCTGCCGCTTTGCCAGCCAAAGGGGACGACGGCGATGGGGGTGGCGCGGTCGGTACCATCAACAATCATCAACGGGTTAGCAGCCTGCGCAACGCCAACGAGAAGAGTAAGCCCCAGTAGGGCGATACGTATCAAGGTATTCACAGAATTCATTCCCTCGGTTGGAAAATAATGTCGCGTTGCCTATACAGCCGGTCAAAGGTAGCTCTATCTAGATCTTGCATCTGGGGAATACGGCCGACATTGCGCACCGCCGCCACAGACGAGCTATCGAACGCCCCATCACCACTGGAGCGAGTGACACTAACATTAGTAATAGTCCCGTCCGGCAGCATCTGAATCTGCAGCTGAACACTCATTCCAGGACGGGCTGACATCGGCTTCTGCCAGCTTTCTGTAATCAGCCTGGTAATTAAATCATCCAAATTACCCGCCACCTCATCGCCCTGAGTCTCAGCCATCGCTTGCTGACGCCCCACGTCTTCGGAGAGCAACTCGGCCAAAGCCGCGGCCTTCTTGTCTTCCAATGCTTTGCGCTGCGCAGCCTCAGCGGCCTTCTTCTTGGCATCCTCAGCAGCTTTCTTTTTAGCTGCTTCGGCTGCTGCCTTTTTCTTCGCTTCTTCTGCCGCCTTCTTCTTCGCGTCCTCGGCGGCTTTCTTCTTCGCCGCCTCATCCGCGGCTTTCTTCTTGGCGATATCCGCTAGCTTCTTCTGTTCGGCGGCCTTTTTCTCGGCATCGGCTTTTTTCGCCGCTTCGGCCTTCTTGGCCTCTTCGGCCTTTTTCTGCTCCGCAGCCTTGGCTGCAACCGCCTGCTTTTCCTGCTCGGCTTTTTTCTGCTCGAGCTGTTCGGTCTCATAGATAGGCGCGGTGGTTTTCTTGATTTCCCCGGCGATTTTCTGATTGGTCTGGGTGGTGGCCTGACTCTGCGACTGCAACTTATATAAGGTCGCCTGCACCACCGGCCTCGCCGGCGGAAGATCCGGGGCGAAGGCGAAGCTGACGAACAGCATGGCGAACATCAGCACATGCAGCGCCACGGCCCAAAGCACCGGCCAGAACAGGCTTTCCGAAGGGGAACGCTCGCGCTGCTGCATCAGGGGGCCTCGGTAATCAGCCCGACGTTACCGACGTCGGCCTGCTGCAGGCCGCCCATGGCCGCCATTACGGTGCCGTAATCGACCGCCTTGTCACCGCGCACGAATACCTGCACCTGCTTACCCTGGGTACGGCTCTGGTTGATGATCGCGGTCACCGCGCGGGTCATTTCTTCCAAGGTCATCGCCTGGTCCTGCACAGTATCGACATCGACCTCGGTACCCATATTCCAGTAATAGGTCTTGTCGGCCTTGATCGATATGGTCAGCACCTGGGCGTTGTTGTCCTGCGGCAAGACCTCGCTGCTGACTTTCGGCAGATCGACCTTGACCCCTTGATTGAGCATCGGCGCAGTCACCATAAAGATCACCAGCAGCACCAACATCACATCGATGTAGGGCACCACGTTCATCTCGGCGACCGGCTTGCGTCTGTTGCGAATTCTCGCCATGGCTTAGAAAACCTGTATTGAAAATGCCGAGGGCTTAGTCGTCGCTGGTGTGCACTTTGCGATGCAGAATCGCCTGGAACTCGTCGGCGAAGGTGTAATAACGGCCGATCAGCATCTCGCCGCGCGAGGAAAAACGGTTATAGGCAATGACCGCCGGGATGGCGGCGAACAAACCGATGGCCGTGGCGATCAACGCCTCGGCGATACCCGGCGCGACTGTGGCGAGAGTTGCCTGTTGCACCTGGGCCAAGCCGCGGAACGAGTTCATGATCCCCCAAACGGTGCCGAACAGACCGATATAAGGACTGGTGGAACCGACGGTGGCGAGAAACGGCAGGCTCTGCTCGAGCTTCTCTTCTTCGCGCGAAATGGCCACGCGCATGGCGCGCGCCACAGCGTCCATCACCGCGTCAGGGTCGACGCCCTGCTGCTGACGCAAGCGCGAGAACTCCTTAAAGCCGGCGCGGAAAATCTGCTCCAGCCCGGAATCCGGATCCGGGTTGCTGCCCGCTTGACGATACAGCTTGGACAGGTCGATACCGGACCAGAAGCGCTCTTCGAAATTATCCAGGGCGCGCTTGGCCGCGCGCAGCAAGGTGGTGCGCTGAAAGATCATGACCCAGGAGGTGACGGACGCAGCCACTAGCGTCAACATCACCAATTGCACCACCAGGCTGGCGTTGCTGATCAAACTCCACATCGACATATGGTCAACGGCGTTGGCTTCCACGCTTACTCTCCTGCTCTACTAGATGTACCCGCGCCGCCCTGCTCGGCAAAGGCCGCACGCAGAACTGGGGGAATAGCCCGGGGTTTCAAACTACTGGCGCCGACACAGGCCACCAAAAACTGCCCCTCACAGAGCAGCACATCATCCGCCACGCGCCTGACCTGTTGACGAAAACGCAGGCTGACACGGTTCAACTCGATCACTTCGGCCGTTACCAGCAACTCGTCGTCCAGACGGGCCGGCGCGTGATAGCGCGCCTCTGCCGAATGCACGACGAATAACAGGCCCTCACCTGCCAGCGCCGACTGGGCAAAACCCAGATCACGCAGCCGCTCGGTGCGAGCCCGTTCCATAAATTTGAGGTAGTTGACGTAGTAGACGATGCCGCCCGCATCGGTGTCTTCGTAATAAACCCGACAACGATGGGCGAAAGGCTGAACTCCGTTTGATGCGCGCATACTCTAGTGCCGGCTCCCGATCTTGCCAATCGCCTGAGGTAAGTATTTTTTTCTATTCATTGTCGTCCGCAAATAGATCGGCACTTGGCAATTCGCCCATACGCTTGGGCGTATTCAGACCAAAGTGCAAGTAGGCATGACGAGTGACCACGCGCCCACGCGGGGTGCGCATGATGTAACCCTGCTGAATCAGGTAGGGCTCCAATACGTCTTCGATGGTGTGGCGCTCTTCGCTGATCGCCGCCGCCAGGTTGTCGACCCCGACCGGGCCGCCGTCGAATTTCTCGATCATGGTCAACAACAGCCGACGATCCTGATGGTCGAAACCGCGCTCGTCGACATCCAGCAGGTTCAACGCCTTGTCGGCGATGGCCTGGGTGATCTGGCCCTGGCCGCGCACTTCGGCGAAGTCGCGCACACGGCGCAGTAGGCGGTTGGCGATACGCGGGGTGCCACGGGCGCGCCGGGCGATCTCGAAGGCGCCCTGCTGCTCGATCGGCAAGCCGAGAATCCCCGCCGAACGCATGACGATGGTCGTCAGATCGTCGACGTTATAGAACTCCAGACGCTGGACGATACCGAAGCGGTCGCGCAGCGGATTGGTCAGCATGCCGGCGCGAGTGGTGGCACCGACCAGGGTGAACGGCGGCAAGTCGAGCTTGATCGAGCGCGCCGCCGGACCTTCGCCGATCATGATGTCGAGCTGGAAATCCTCCATGGCCGGGTATAGCACTTCCTCGACGATGGGCGACAGGCGATGGATTTCATCGATGAACAACAGATCGCCCGGCTCCAGATTGGTCAGCAGAGCAGCCAGATCGCCCGGACGTTCGAGTACCGGACCCGAGGTGCTTTTGATCGAGACGTTCATTTCCTGGGCGATGATATTGGCCAGGGTGGTTTTGCCCAGACCGGGCGGGCCGAAGATCAGTGTGTGGTCCAGGGCTTCGCTGCGCCCACGGGCGGCCTGGATAAACAGCTCCATCTGTTCGCGCACATTCGGCTGACCGATGTAATCGGCCAGCTTGAGCGGACGGATAGCACGGTCGACCTGCTCGTCGCGGTCGAGCGTGGTCGAGGTAATCAGGCGATCGGCTTCTAGCACTACAGCATTCCCTTCAGGGCACGACGAATCAGATCTTCACTACTCAAGCCTTCTTCCTTGATGGCTGAGACGGCGCGACTGGCTTCCTGGGGTTTATAACCGAGAGAAATAAGTGCACTGACCGCATCATTCTCCGCGCTTATGACTGCGCCCTTGCCACGAGGTTCAACCGCCAACGGGGTCAGACCCGGCACGGTTTCCCAGGCCTTGAAGCGGTCCTTCAGTTCAACCAGCAAGCGCTCGGCGGTTTTCTTGCCGACGCCGGGTATCTTCACCAGCACCGAGGTGTCCTGCGCTTGCACGCAACGCACCAGCTCGTCGACCTCAAGCCCCGACATCAAGGCCAGGGCCAATTTAGGGCCGACGCCATTGAGGCGGATCAACTCGCGGAACAGCTCGCGCTCGCGCTTCTCAAAAAAGCCATACAACAGGTGCGCATCCTCGCGCACCACCAGATGGGTATGCAATGTCAGGGGTTCGCCCACCGCCGGTAAACGGTACAAGGTCGTCATGGGGACTTCCAGCTCATAACCCAGACCATTCACATCCAGAATTACATGGGGCGGGTGTTTCTCCGCCAGGGTACCGCGCAAACGTCCGATCACCGCTGCTTCCTTGAATATGCTTATAAACGAAGACGACCGGCACGCCGCTTGGCGCCGACCAGACCATGGGGTATCAGGCTCTGCCGATGGTGGGCATGGCAAAGCGCGACCGCCAGGGCGTCGGAGGCGTCGATCTGCGGTTTCTGCACCAACTTGAGCAGGTGCATGACCATCAGCTGCACCTGCTCCTTGTTCGCCCCACCGCTGCCGGAAATCGCCTGCTTGACCTGGGTCGCGGTGTATTCGGCGACATCCAGGCCCGCTTCGATCCCCGCGACTATGGCCACGCCCCGCGCCTGGCCAAGCTTGAGCGCCGAGTCCGGATTGCGCGCCATAAACACCTGTTCGATGCCCATGGTCACCGGCCCGTAGGTTTCGATGACCTCACGCACCCCGCGAAACACGATCTGCAGGCGCTCGGCCATGGAGCCGCTACCCGTGCGGATGCAGCCCGAGGCGACATATTCGCAACTGCGCCCGGTGTCGCGCACCACGCCATAGCCGGTAATGCGCGAACCGGGGTCGATGCCGAGAATCAAGGTCATTTAATGCCGCCCACTCGAACCGCCGATACTCACTGACCGGCCGCACTGTCTATTTATCCAGTTGCCGAGTATAGGGGCAGCCCATGCCGGCGTCACCCCGAATACGCCTGCGCACTCACCATGAAAAAAGCCGGAAGGGCCTGGGGCGACTTCCGGCTTGGCGAGCGACAATCGCGATCAGCCCAGCTGCTCCATGATCTCGTCGGGGATCTCGGCGTTGTGGTAGACGTTCTGCACGTCGTCGAGGTCTTCCAGCATGTCGATCAGCTTGATGACTTTCTGCGCGGTTTCCAGATCGGCGATGGGCGCGGCGATCGACGGGATCATCGATATCTCGGCCTCGTCGCCCTTGAACCCGGCGGCGCCGAGCGCCTCGTTCACCGCATGGAAGCCGGCGAAGGCGGTGTAGACATCCACCGAACCGTCGTCGTTGCTGACGATATCGTCGGCACCCGCCTCTAGGGCGGCGTCCATCAAGGCTTCTTCATCGACCCCGGGGGCGTAACTGATATGCCCCTTGCGCTCGAACATATAGGCCACCGAACCATCGGTGCCCAGGTTGCCGGCGCACTTGGTAAAGGCGTGGCGTACCTCGGCGGCAGTGCGGTTGCGATTGTCGGTCATGGCCTCGACGAAGATCGCCACGCCGCTTGGCGCATAACCTTCATAACTCAGCTCGATCATGTTGTCGGCTTCGTCGTTACCAGCACCCCGGGCGATGGCACGATCGATGACGTCACGCGACATGTTGGCCGTCAACGCCTTGTCCACGGCCAGACGCAGGCGCGGGTTGTCTGCCGGGACCGGCCCGCCATGCTTGGCAGCAACGGTCAGCTCACGAATAAGCTTGGTGAAAATCTTGCCGCGCTTGGCGTCTTGGCGCCCCTTGCGGTGCTTGATATTGGCCCATTTGGAATGACCAGCCATAACTCACTCCGGTTGTTGCAAGTTCGATAACGAGGCGTAAGAGTTCGAGCCTCTCCGTCCAGCTATAAAGAAGAAGCCTGGAAAACCAGGCTTCTTTTGACGCTTTACTCCGCCTTCGGCTGCTCACGCAGGCGAATATGCAGTTCGCGTAGAGCCTTGTTATCCACCAAACCCGGCGCCTGGGTCATGACACAGGCCGCGCTCTGGGTTTTCGGGAAGGCGATCACTTCGCGGATCGACTGGGCGCCGGTCATCAGCATCACCAGACGGTCCAGACCGAAGGCCAGGCCACCATGAGGCGGCGCACCGAACTTCAGGGCGTCGAGGAGGAAGCCGAACTTCTCCTGCTGCTCCTCTTCGCTGATGCCCAGTACGCGGAACACGGTCTGCTGCATGGCCTTGTCGTGGATACGGATCGAACCGCCGCCCAGCTCAGTACCGTTAAGCACCATGTCGTAGGCACGCGACAGCGCGGCGGCCGGGTTGGCTTCCAGCTCGGTCGGGCTGCAGCTCGGTGCGGTGAACGGGTGGTGCATGGCAGTCAGGCTGCCGTCGTCGTTTTCCTCGAACATCGGGAAGTCTACGACCCACAGCGGTGCCCACTCGCAGGTGAGCAGATTCAGATCATGACCCAGCTTGATGCGCAGCGCGCCCAGGGCCTCGCTGACGATCTTGGCCTTGTCGGCACCGAAGAACACGATGTCGCCATCGACCGCACCAACGCGATCGAGGATCACATTGATGTTGTCCAGCGGGATGTTCTTAACGATCGGCGACTGCAGGCCATCGACGCCATTGGCGCGCTCGTTGACCTTGATATAGGCCAGGCCCTTGGCGCCGTAGATGCCGACGAACTTGGTGTAGTCGTCGATCTGCTTGCGCGGCATGCTCGCCCCGCCCGGTACGCGCAGCGCGGTGACGCGGCACTTGGGGTCGTTGGCCGGACCGGCGAAGACCTTGAAGTCGACGTCCTTGAGCTGATCTTCGACGTCCACCAGTTCCAACGGGTTGCGCAGGTCCGGCTTGTCCGAACCGAAGCGGCGCATGGCCTCGGCCAGGGTCATGTGCGGCAGCTCGCCGAACTCGACATCCAGCACTTCCTTGAACAGGTTGCGCACCATGGTCTCGGTGATGCCCATGATGTCTTTTTCATCGAGGAAGCTGGTCTCGATGTCGATCTGGGTGAATTCCGGCTGGCGGTCGGCGCGCAGGTCTTCGTCACGGAAGCACTTGGCGATCTGGTAGTAGCGGTCGAAGCCGGCCACCATCAGCAGCTGCTTGAACAGCTGCGGCGACTGCGGCAGGGCGAAGAAGCTACCGGCGTGGGTGCGGCTCGGCACCAGATAGTCGCGCGCGCCTTCCGGGGTGGCGCGGGTGAGGATCGGGGTTTCCACGTCGAGGAAGCCGTTGTCGTCGAGGTAGCGGCGGATGCTCGAGGTGATGCGCGAGCGCAGCTTGAGCTTCTCGGCCATCTCCGGGCGACGCAGGTCGATGAAGCGATAACGCAGACGGGTTTCTTCGCCCACGTCGGTGTATTCATTGAGCGGGAACGGCGGAGTTTCCGCCTCGTTCAGCACTTCCAGTTCGTAGCCCAGCACTTCGATAGCGCCGGAAGCTATATTGGCGTTACCGGCACCCGCCGGTCGCAGCCGCACCTTGCCGGTGATTTTGACTACGTACTCGCTGCGCACTTTGTCTGCCGCGGCAAAGGTTTCGGCGCGATCGGGGTCGAATACCACCTGGGCCAGGCCTTCACGGTCGCGGATATCGAGGAAGATCACCCCGCCGTGATCGCGACGGCGATGGACCCAACCGCAAAGGGTGACTTCCTGACCTTCCAGGCTCTCGTTCAGTTGGCCGCAATAGTGGCTGCGCATCATGGGGTAATCGCTTCTCTTGAGTCTTGAATTCGTTGGGCCGCAGGGCGGCGCGCGTGTCCGGATCATGCCCGCCAGAGGGGTTGCGCAACGCTTTCCGCAACCCGCATTTCGCGGCAAAGCGCAGGATTATATATGGTTAAGTCGCTACTTGCAGCCGCCCGCCCACGCGCTTTCGTCAAGGCTTTCTATACTGAGGGTTCTCACTACAGGAGAGCGGCCATGGCCAAGCCAACCCTCGCCGAAATACCCCGCGATCTGCTGGACGACTTCCGCCAGGAAACCGCCGAGCAATTCCAGCGCAGCGAACAGCTGCTGATCGAACTGGAGCAAGCGCCGGACGATCCCGAGCGCTTACATAAGCTGTTCCGCCAGATCCACAGCCTCAAAGGCAACCTGGGCTACATCGGCCTCAACGCGCGCATGCCGCTGCCGCAAGCACTGGAAGACGTCCTCTCATGCCTGCGCGAGGCGCAATTGAGCTTCGACAGCCTGCTGGGCGATATCCTTCTGCTCAGCCTCGACAACCTCAAGGAATTGATCGCCCAGGATCTCGGCGGCGCACCCGCACGACTGGATGCCGCACAGGTCGATGCGCTCTGCAAAGCCCTCAGCGCCTTGGCGACGACACCGAGCAATCGCCAGATGGATGCGCGCCGTGCGCTGTTGCTCAAGCTCGACCCCAATACCCAACTGGTCAACCCGCCCACCTTGGGCGCGCCTCAGGCGGAACAGCTGCTGGAACGCCACGGCATTGCACTGGATGCCGACCTGCTGTTCTTCGTCGAGCTGATGCAAGCCAGCGAACGCCGCTCCCGCTACTGGCAGGGCCGCGGCATGCGACAACTGGACCTGGCGCTGATGATCAACCGCATCGGTGGCACACCCGAGCCACCGGATCAACTCGCCGCAGCCGTTTGCCTGCACGACCTCGGCATGGCGTTTCTGCCACTGGAAATGCTGCACAAGGACGCCAGCTTCAATCGCGAAGAACGTCGCCATATGCAATCCCACCCGCGCTTGGCCTACGACCTGCTCAAGCGCATGCCCAATTGGCAGGCTGCTGCCGAAATAGCCCTGCAACACCAGGAGCATGCCGACGGCAGTGGCTATCCGAAAGGCCTGCAGGAAGTGGAAATCAGCGCCGGCGCACTGATTCTGGCCATCGTCGACACCTTCGATGCACGCACCCATGAGCGCGCCCATCAGACCCTGAGCAAACGCCCACTGCTGCGCGCCATACTTGAAATCAACGGGCTTGCCGGCAGCCAGTTCAGCGCATACTGGGTCGAGCAGTTCAACCACGCGCTCAACCAGCATCCGGAACTGGCTCACCAGTAGAACCCCCACACGCCAGACCGGCGTCCATCAACCGAACCGAGGCGCGCGCCACACATTTATGCGATCACTCACAGGCAAGGTAGCCGTAATCACCGGCGCAGGCTCCGGCATTGGACGCTCGCTCGCACATCGACTCGCCAGCGAGGGCTGTCATCTGGCCCTCGCCGACAACCACCCGGAAAATCTGCAAAACGTCGCCACCGAGCTGCGCGAACGCGGTCACCAGGTGAGCAGCCATATCCTCGACGTCGCCGACCGCTCCGCCGTGTTCGCATTTGCCGACGAGGTATTGAGCCAGCACGGGCGCGTCGAGTTGGTCATCAACAATGCCGGCGTATCGGTCTCGCAAACCGTCGCTGAACTGAGTTTCGACGATTTCGAATGGTTGATGAACATCAACTTCTGGGGCGTGGTGCATGGCACCAAAGCTTTTCTGCCCCATCTGCTGAAGGCCAACCAGGGGCATATCGTCAACATCTCCAGCCTGTTCGGGATCATCGCGCTGCCCACCCAGGCCGCCTATAACGCCAGTAAATTTGCCGTACGCGGTTTTACCGAAGCGCTCCGCCAGGAGCTCGACTCGAGTAACGTCGGCGTGAGCTGCGTCCACCCGGGAGGCATAAGAACCAATATCGCTCGGGCCGCCCGGTTTTATCAGGGCATGGATGGCAACCGCGACGCCACGCGCGCGGCGGCCGACTTCGGCAGACTCGCCCGCACCACCCCGGAGCGGGCAGCCAGCCTGATCGTCGAAGGCATAAAGGCCAGGCGACCGCGCATCCTGATCGGCGGCGACGCGCGATTGCTGGATATCCTGCAACGCCTGCTGCCGACCGGTTATGCGAGCGTACTGCGCAAGCTGTTACGCCGATAATTGAACTGCCAAGCCAGCCATTACCTCTAACAATGATGTCTATTGATATAAGCCAGGATCAAAAACAACAGGGCTGTGCAATAGTTTGCCAATCAACTTGAGAGGAGAAAAATCTATGGAAATCAATATTGGAATCGCCGAACAAGATCGAGCGGCCATCGCCGAAGGCCTGTCCCGACTGCTCGCGGACACTTACACCCTGTACCTGAAAACCCACAACTTCCACTGGAACGTCACCGGCCCCATGTTCAACACCTTGCACCTGATGTTCGAGGGGCAATACACCGAACTGGCCCTGGCGGTCGATTTGATCGCCGAGCGCATCCGTGCACTCGGTTTCCCGGCCCCCGGCACTTACGCCGCCTACGCCAGGCTGTCCTCGATCAAGGAGGAAGAAGGCGTACCCAGCGCAGCGGAAATGATCAAACAATTGGTACAAGGCCAGGAGGCCGTGATCCGCACCGCCCGCGGTATTTTCCCGCTACTGGACAAGGTGAGTGACGAACCGACCGCCGACCTGCTGACACAGCGCATGCAGGTGCATGAAAAAACCGCCTGGATGCTGCGCAGCCTACTCGCCGAATAACATCAACAATGACTCACAAAGGCCCGACTTGTCGGGTCTTTTGCTATGCGCCTGACACTTGCCTGTTCTATGCTTTGCACATTCGCACCCCCACCTCAGTGATAGGCATGAGCAAGTCAAACAAGCCTCCGTCGATTCTGGAGCTTTACCCCGAAGAGACCCGCGAAGCGGCGGCGCTGCTGCGCCAGGCCGTGCCACTGATGGTGCGCCATGATATTCCGCCCAACCCCGTGCATTACGCACTCTGGTACACCTATAGCCGCGGCAAGGAACCGGAGCTGAATCAGCGCCTGGACAAAGCCTTGCGTGACTTCGACAGTTTCCCCCCGGAAACCGCGGTGAAATTGTTTCGCGACTACATCATCCGCGGCGAACTGGAAGATGCGCGCTCGGGCCAGCAGCAAGTTATCGAATTGGTCGATGATATCGAAGGCAACATAGAGACCAGCGTCATTGGCAGCCGCAACTATCAAATCAGCCTGCAGCATGGCCTTGCAGCCCTGCAGGAGCCGGTCATCGACGACCTGCCCACTGTATTGATCGAGCTGCAGGAGAACACCCAGCAGATGCAGAGCCAGCAGGAAAAGTTCCTGCACCGCCTGCGCGCCGCGCAAGATGAGATCAAGAACCTGCGCAGCCAGCTGGAACGCGCCCACCTGGCGGCAACCCTGGACAGCCTGACGCAGGTATTCAACAGAAGCGCCTTTACCCGGCTGCTTGAACAGGCCCTGAACAAGGGGCACGAGGGTATTGCGCTGATAATGCTGGATATCGACCACTTCAAGGAGTTCAACGACCAATATGGTCACCCGCTCGGCGATCGGGTGCTGCAGCATGTCGGCCAACTCATGCGCAACCTGCTACCGGCCAACGCCATGGCCGCGCGCTATGGCGGCGAGGAGTTCTGCGTAATTCTTCGCGAATGCGACGACGAAGCCCAGGCTCACGCCTTCGCCAACAAACTGCGCCTGAAGATTCAGTCCCTGCGGATCAAGGTGCGCAGCACCGATCAGATACTCGACAGCATCACCGCATCGTTCGGCTACTCGCTCGCCAAGGCCGGCGACAATCTGGAAAGCCTGCTTACCCGCGCCGACGATGCCCTCTACGAGGCCAAGCGCAACGGCCGCAATCAGGTCCACCCTGCCGCGCCAGAGCCAGCGCTATCCGCTTGATTTGAGTCGCCCTGCCGTTTGCTGTTAAATACGCCCCGTGCCGTCAATCACCCCCTGGTTGACGCATAGGCTGCTTTCGCGCAAGGCCCAACTTCCTCCATTTCACCCAGCCCGCGCGGCCAGCTCCTCCTGGCGTCCTTATAAATTTAGTGAGCTCATTGAACATGCTGAAAATCGTCCACCTGGTAACAGGCCTAGCCGCTCTGCTCTTGTCATTTGTCCCCAGCCTCCACGAAAACACCCAGCCATTTCTGCAACGACCTGAAGCATTGACCCTTGCCCTGCTCGGCCTGATCAACCTGATACTCGCCCCACAACTACCCATCTGGCACGCCGGCCTACGCCATCAACTGCAAAACTCGGTTTCGGCACTGTTGGTTCTCGCCAGCCTGTTGCAGGCCCTTGTGTTGCTGGCCCCCCTGCCGGTGATCGCCAACCAACCCGCGAGCCTATACAGCCTGTTGATCGTACTGCTGGCCGTCGTACTGCATCTGGCCACCAACCTGCGCCTGCAAACACGCACCCTCAGCGCACCGCGCGACATGACCGACCGCGAAACCGGTACTGTGAAGTGGTTCAACACATCCAAAGGTTTCGGCTTTATTTCTCGCGACTCTGGCGATGACATCTTCGTGCACTTCCGCGCCATCCGCGGCGAAGGCCACCGCGTCCTGGTCGAAGGCCAGCGCGTCGAGTTCTCGGTCATGCAGCGCGATAAAGGCCTGCAAGCCGAAGACGTGATCGCGGCAATGCCCGCCCGCCGTTAACCGCAGAAAACAAAAGGCCCGCCCGCAGACGTTCTGCAGGCGGGCCTTTTTATTTCGGCCGGGCAATCCAATCGCCGGATGAAACCGATCAATAGTGAGGCGGCGGCGCCTCGTCCTGTTGCATATCGAACTGATTGGACGACTCCTGCTGCCGCTTGGCCAAAGCCGCAAGCTGCAACTGCAAGCGCTCCAAAACCCGCTGCTGGGCTACCAGCACATCATTGAGCGCCTGAATAGTGTCATCCTGAAAAGCCAGACGACTCTCCAACTCGGTAATTCGTTCTTCCGTCGTCAAGACTCACACCTCGGCAAAGCAAAAGTTCTCAGTCAGGATCAGCTGCAGCTTTTCCCTGATGGCGGCGACCTGCTGCTCATCATACGGCTGTGCTGCATGCTTGCCCCAGACAGGCGCAGGCCAGGCGATATCGTCGCGACGACGCACGACCACATGCATGTGCAACTGACTGACCACATTGCCCAAGGTCGCAACATTCATCTTGTCTGCGGCGAAGGCATCCTTGAGTTTCTCTGCCAGCCAAGTGGTTTCCCGCCACAAGGCCTGCTGCTCCTCGGTATCCAACTGAAACAGCTCGCTGACCGGCTCACGCCTGGGCACGAGAATGAACCATGGATAGTGGGCATCGTTCATCAGCAGCAGGCGACACAGCGGAAAATCGCCCACCAGCAAGGTATCGTGCTGCAAGCGTGAATCCAGGGTGAACATATGAAATCTCCGTCCAGGCAATCGATCGCCCATTCTAGCGCCGCATCGTCCCCCCCTACGAGAACTCGACACTATGATGAAGCCCGCGCACCAAAACCATGCACCGCCGTACCAGTTCGTGCACCTTTTTGTTTCCTACCGTAATAACCCCATTACAGCGGTTACAATCAGCGCCGTTGATGGCAGTGAAAACGCCCGGCAACAACCCAATCAATCGCTTGTTCAAATACCCGTGAAGCAACGCTCAAATGTTTAGCCAGGGGCTTGAAGTGCGCATGCTCTCTGGATACAACATCCACGGGACACTAGAGGCAAGGGTAGAAAATGATAAATCCGTGACAGCGTGCATTTTGAGCACGGTTCTTGCCTTATGCTAGGCACCAACCTGAATGCCCCGCGCGCAGGTCAGTACAAGCGGATTCCCGTAGCGAAAAGCCGTTGGCGTTAACAGGCCGCAAGTGAAAGCTACAGAATTGCGACATTCTTTTTCACTCTTTGCGACATGATGAAAAAGAATTCGCAACGAATAGATTGCAACTATCGCCAATAAAGGCTGCGTGCTATAAGTTACCGCCGACACAAAAAGAAAGAGCTGTCCATACAATAAAACAGTGGACAGCGCAACTCTTCTAAACCAAGGAGCAATCACGATGCAAGTGATGAAGTGGAGCGTAATCGCCCTCGCAGTAGCAGCAGGCACCAGCCAAATGGCATTCGCCTCGAGCCAATCCGAGTCCAAGGGTATCGTTGAAGACACCAGCTTCAACATCTTCAACCGTGTTCTTTATCACAACCGTGATTACCGCACTGGCGGCCCTCAGCGTAACGCTCAGAGCTATCGTGAAGAAACCGGCCTGGGCATCCGCCTGCTGCTGGAATCCGGCTTCACTCAAGGTACCGTAGGCGTAGGCTTTGACGCTCACAGCCTTAGCAGCATCAAGCTGGATAGCGGTCGTGGTCGTCACAGTGCTGGTCATGGCCAATTTGACAGTGACAGCAATGGCCGCGGCGAAGACACTCAGTCCGAAGTGGGCGGCGCCATCAAGTTCCGCATCTCCGACACCGTCCTGAAGCACGGCAACATGTTCGTCGGCAGCCCTGTACTCAGCACCGATGACAGCCGCATCCTGCCTGAAGTCGCTACCGGCACCTTGCTGACCAGCAACGAAATCGAAGGCCTGGAACTGACTGCCGGCCGCTTCACCGCTATCAGCAGCCAAGTCAGCAGCGATCGTGACACCTTCAATGTGCCCGATATCAACATCTTCGGCGCAAGCTATGCGTTCAATGACAATTTCAGCGGCGCACTGCACTACTCCGACGCAGATGACAACTTCAATAAGACTTACGTCAACTTGAACTACAATCTGCCACTGGCGGACGACCAATCGCTGAACTTCGACTTCAATGGCTACCGCACCCGCGGGGACGGTCATGAAGACCAAGGCGAAATGGACAACAACATCTGGAGCCTGGCAGGTTCCTACACCATGGGTGCCCACAAATTCACCCTGGGCCACCAGCGCTCCACCGGTGACACCAGCTACCGCTATGGCGATATCGATGGTAATGGCACCATCTGGCTGAACAACTCCGTTCAGTACTCCGACTTCAATAACAAAGACGAAACCTCCTGGCAGGTTCGTTATGACGTCAACATGGCCTCCTATGGCGTACCGGGCCTGAGCTTCATGACCCGCTACACCATCGGCGACAATATTGACGCCGGGGCAGATGGCAGCGCTGAAGAGCGCGAGCTGGATATGGAAGCCAAGTACGTGATCCAGGAAGGCGCAGCGAAGGATCTGTCCTTCCGTATTCGTAACGCCTTCTACCGGGCCGATAACGACCTGGACGGCGATCTTAACGATTTCCGCCTGATCGTCGAGTACCCGCTGAGCGTCCTGTAATTCGGGCCATTCAGTTAGCGGTATAGCTGCATAAAAAAGCCCGACTTCGGTCGGGCTTTTTTGTGGGCGAGTATTTTGCGATTACAGCGGCAAGGCGTAGGTGCCCGTTACATGCGCGACCAATTCATCCACGTTCCCCGCCGAATACAACGACACTTCGCAGACCGCCTGACGCCGGCTCAAGCGTAGTATCCGTGCCTCAGCCAACAGGTCCACCGGCTTGGGCTTGACCAGAAAGTTGATATTTAAATTCGAGGTGACCGCCATCTCCACCCGCCCCAGGCGGCCCAACACTACGGCATACATGGCCGCATCGGCCAGCGCCATGATGGTCGGCCCCGACAGGGTGCCACCCGGCCGCACCAACTTGCTATGAAACGGCACCCGCGCCAGCACGCCGCCTTCGTCCAGTCGATCGATACACAGCTCGATATCTTCCGCCATGGGCAACCCGGCGCGTATCAGCGCCTGTACTTGTTCCGCCGTCAGTCCCGACATCACACTCTCCTCCCACTGGTTCTCGCCGCCATGCCCGGCAACCTGTACGCATCTGTACAGGCACCGTACAATGCCGGCCTATCGAAAGCCTTCGCAACCGACAAAACGGCCAAATATGCGTACCAGTCAGTTCCTGCTCTCCACCCTCAAAGAAACCCCTTCCGATGCCGTCGTGGTCAGCCATCAGCTGATGCTGCGCGCCGGGATGATCCGCAAACTCGCCTCCGGCCTCTATACGTGGCTACCCATAGGCCTGCGCGTGCTGCGCAAGGTGGAGAAGGTGGTGCGCGAAGAAATGAATGCCGCGGGCGCCCTCGAAGTGCTGATGCCTGGTATTCAGCCGGCCGAACTCTGGCAGGAGTCCGGACGCTGGGAGCAATACGGCCCCGAGCTGCTACGCATGAAGGACCGTCACGGTCGCGATTTCTGCGCCGGTCCGACCCACGAGGAAGTAATCACCGATCTGGCGCGCAACGAGCTGAACAGCTACAAGCAGCTGCCGATCAACCTGTACCAGATCCAGACCAAGTTCCGTGACGAGATCCGTCCGCGCTTCGGTTTGATGCGCGGCCGCGAGTTCATCATGAAGGACGCCTACTCCTTCCATATCGATCAGGCCTCGCTGCAGGAAACCTACGACCGCATGCATCAGGCCTACTGCAACGTGTTCAGCCGCCTGGGCCTGAATTATCGCCCAGTGCAGGCCGACACCGGCTCGATCGGCGGCACCGGCTCCCATGAGTTCCACGTTCTGGCCGAGTCCGGCGAAGACGATATCGCCTTCAGCGACAGCTCCGATTACGCCGCCAACATCGAGAAAGCGGAAGCCGTGCCTCGCGAAAGCGCCCGTGCTGCCGCCAGCGAAGAACTGCGCCTGGTCGATACGCCCAACTGCAAAACCATCGACGATCTGGTCAGCCAGTGCGGCCTACCCATCGAAAAAACCATCAAGACCCTGGTCGTGCATAGCGCCGAAGAGGGCAAGTTGATCGCCCTGATCATCCGCGGCGACCACGAACTGAACGAGATCAAGGCCGCCAATCTGGCTCAGGTCGCCAGCCCTCTGACAATGGCCAGCGAAGCCGAACTGCGCGCCGCCATCGGCGCCGGCGCCGGCTCCCTCGGCCCGTTGAACCTGCCGCTGCCGTGCATCGTCGATCGTTCGGTGGCCCTGATGAGCGATTTCGCCATCGGCGCCAACATCGACGACAAGCACTACCTTGGCGTCAACTGGGAGCGCGATCTGCCGCTGCCCGAAGTCGCAGACCTGCGCAACGTCGTCGCCGGTGACCCTAGCCCGGACGGCCAGGGCACCCTGGAGATCAAGCGCGGCATCGAGGTCGGGCACATCTTCCAACTCGGCACCAAATACAGCGAAGCCCTGAATTGCCAGGTACTGGGCGAAGCCGGCAAGCCGGTGACCCTGACCATGGGCTGCTACGGCATCGGCGTTTCCCGCGTGGTGGCTGCGGCCATCGAGCAGAACAACGACGAGCGCGGGATCCTCTGGAGCGATGCCCTGGCACCCTTCCAGATCGCCCTGGTACCGTTGCGCTACGAGACCGACGCAGTACGCGAGGCTACCGACAAGCTGTATGCGGATTTGACCGCGGCCGGCTTCGAAGTATTACTCGACGACCGTGACAAAAAGACCAGTCCGGGCATCAAATTCGCTGACATGGAATTGATCGGCATCCCGCATCGCATCGTCGTCAGCGACCGCGGCCTGGCCGATGGCAACCTGGAATACAAGAGCCGTCGCGAAACCGATGCGCAGGCGGTTCCCCTAGCCGACATCCTGCCGTTTATCCAGGCGCGTATCAGCCGCTGATTTTCAGCCCTTTAGCAAGAGTCATCATGTTCAAGCGAAACACCGTACACCTGGTCGGCGCCTTACTTGGCGCCGTCCTGCTTCTCAGCGGTTGTGCCAACCAGCTACCGCAACGCAGCGAGCATGAAGAGCGGATCGAGCGACGACTGCTCGACCACAACCTGCAGATAGACGTCGGCGAACCCGGCGTTCTCGAATTGCCCCAAAGGCGTGTGCGCGTACAGGAGCAAAAGACCTTCGAGGTCATGGCCTTCGCGGTCACCCGCCGTTACGATCGCTACACCCCGTACCAGGCATGGCGCGAGCTCTATGAAGTGCCATTGGGTGCGGTCGCGGTGGTTGCCGGCATCGGCGCCAACGTGCTCAATGTGGTGCTACTCGGCAGCCTGCCAGACAGTGCGACCAAGGACTGGATCAGCTACGGCTTCGCCGGCCTGAACCCGCTGATGAACGTCGAATCCAACGGCCGCTCGCAGCAGAATCTGGCCAGCCTGGACGAAAAACGCCAGGATGCGCGTACCGAATACTCCAGCCTGCCCTGGGCCGAACGCGTGGTCAGCGTCAAAGCCGGTGAACAGGCTCACGAGCTGCTTACCGACCGCAATGGCGTGCTGCGCCTCAACCTGCTCGACGGGCCCTTCGCCGAACAGGACGTCAGCCATATCGGCATTCTGCTGTTGAGCGTCGAAGACCCGCAGAGCGATACCCGCGCCGAGGCCAGCCTGCTGGTCAGCCATACCTTGCGCGGCAAGCTGCTGGAAGCCCACGGGCTGATCTACGACGACCTGGAAGACGACGACATCGCGCAATGGGTACACAGGGTCAAACGCCTGTCCGAGCTGGGTTTGGAAGAGGAAGCCAGCGAACTGGAACAGAGCCTGATCGAGCTGACCCGCAACGACCCGGAACTGCAGGAAGCCTTTCTCAAGGCCTTGATGCAGGATGCCGGGCGCCTGGTTGCCGATCCCGGCGCTAGCTGAACCGGCATGGCCGCGCGCTTCGCTCTGGCGTTATTGGGCCTGCTGCTCTGCATGCCGGCTCACGCCAGCATACGCCAGGCGCCGGAGCCCGAGCTGCGTGACCTGCTGCAGCGCACCGTTGCCGAAGCGGACAGCTTTGTCGACAGGTTCGATGCCGAGGTCTGGCTGCTGGACATGTCCACCCGGCTGACCCGCTACATTCCCGATGCCCGGGAGCGCCTGACACTACTCAGGCTGGTGCACCAAGAAGCGAGCAAGGCCGGCTTGCGCCCCGACCTGGTCATGGCCTTGATCCATACCGAAAGCCACTTCAATCGCTTCGCGATTTCCTCGGTCGGCGCCCAAGGCATGATGCAGGTGATGCCGTTCTGGAAGGCCGAGCTCGGCCGCCCTCAAGACAACCTCACCGACAACGCCACCAACCTGCGCTACGGCTGCACCATCCTCAGCTTCTATCTGCGCAAGGAAAACGGCGACCTCAGCCGCGCCCTGGCCCGCTACAACGGCAGCCTGGGCAAGCAGGCCTACCCGGCCAAGGTGATCGGCTTCTGGCACGACTTCTGGTACGTCAAACCCTGACCGCAAGCCGGCCCGCTCAACCACGCACCACGAAACCGGCGATCCCCTGCAATGGCTGGCTCTCCAGCTCGACAGCGGACACCTGAGCCTTGCTCGGCCCCTGCTCCAGCCATGCAGCCAACTCACGCACCGCGGCCTCCTCGCCTTCGAACAGCACCTCGACACGGCCGTCCGCGAGATTGCGCACCCAACCGTCGAGATCGAGACGATCGGCGTGGTCCTGGACATGCTGGCGAAAGCTCACACCCTGAACACGGCCGCTGACATACCCATGCATACAAAGTCGCGACATCTGACTACTCCTGCTTCTGCAATGTCGTTAGGCGTGCCCGGAGACCGGCCGCCGTCTGTTCGCCGAGCAAACGCTCCCGCACCTTGCCGTTCCGATCGACGATAAAGGTCACCGGCAACACCTCGGCCCGGGAGAGACCGAAGCGCGTCGCAGGATCCTCCGCCAGCACGGTGAACTCGATCCCCAAAGCCTGCGAAGCCTTGCTCAACTCAGCGCCCTGCAAGCCATCGAAATTCACCCCGAACACGCTTACTGGCTGCCCACGCAGCTCCTCGGCCAGGGCATTCAGTTGCGGCACCTCGCTGCGGCAAGGCGCGCACCACTCGGCCCAGTAATTAATCACCAACCACTGGCCATCCACACGTTCAGCCGCTACCTTTTGCCCATGCTGATCGACGCCGAGGTCTTGCGCGCAGCCAGCCAGCAGCAAACCGGCGAAAATCCCCGCTATATTCCCCATCACCGCCTGGAGCCGTATTGCCATGCTTTCGATCCTCGCCCACGCTGGGTTGTTATGACGCTAGATGCCTTGCACCTGGAGGTGCCGGAGACCCATGGGGAGAATGCGCTTCCCCTGGCCGATCTCAACGAGCAGTTGCTTCAAGCCCGCCTGTTGCCCCAAGAGCACGCATTGCAGGCAGTCCTCAGCCTGCTGTTTCATCTCAACCGGAGCGTCACGACCTTACTCGAAAGGCAACGCGCGCTGCAAAGCTTCTGCGATGAGTATCGCCACTACGCGGCGATATCCCCGGGGGCCACGCCTTCCAGCCTGTTCGTGCGCCTATGCAGTGAATTGGCCGTCGGCTTCAAACGTCTGCTCCTGCAGATGTTCCAAGGCCGCCAACCCTCGAAGCCGCACCTGGCCTGGTGCCTGTACATGGCCCAGCACTTTCTTGCGCAAACTCTGCTGCGCCAGTACCAGCTGTATCAGGAACCCGCGCCTGGGCTGTGGCGCGACAGCCATCTGCTGTACTGGATCGGCGAGCGCCAGCAATGCCTTGACGAGCATGTAGCCGCCGCGTTTCAGCCACTCCCGGCCTGCACCCTGCGCGGCCTGTACCAACAGGTGTTGTTGCTGGCGCTGAGTAATCCGTTTCACCTCGCCGAGGGCGAATGCCTGCAACTGTTTGGCGCCCTGGCGCAATTGGCCGAGCTGCCGCGACTGCTGCCCTGGGAGCAGGACGATGAGATCGAGGGTCCAATTGTTGATTTGAGCGAAGCACAACCCTGCCTGGATCCAACCCAGTTGCGCGACAACAACCCGCTCAATCTGCGGCGTTTCGAACTTGGCGCACTGCTGATCGCCCTGGATGAGCCGGCGCCATTGCGCAGCCCTGGCGAACGCCAATTGCTCGAGCGCGTCCAGCAACACTGGCAGGGCCAGAAGCAACGTCGTCACCAGCGCGCGGAACAGGCACAGGCCTGCAATCTGATCGTCGGGCTGCCCGCGGTTCATGCGCAGTTGCTGGAAAAACGCCCCGCTGCTACCCCCGTCCAGATGCTCGATAGCAGCCCCGGCGGCACACGCCTGCTATGCAACCCGAATCAGGCCCAACAGTTGTCGGTCGGCCAGCTGGTTCTGCTGCTGACCGGCAGCGCCACCCCGACCCTGGCCCTGGTGCGCTGGCGGCATATCAACGCCGAAGGCCTGCATCTGGGCCTGCGCTACCTGAAGGGTTTGCCGCGCCCCGCATGGCTGCGCCGCGCGCCCAGCGCCCAGGCGCACCCCGGAATTCTGCAGAGCACCCCGACCCCCGGCCATGGCTGGCACCACGGCTTGTGGCTGCCTAACGAGCAGTTCGTCGAAGGTGAAAATTTCTGGCTGCAATTGGTCAATAGCAACAGCCAGACCGCCATGCCCCTGCCTGCCGCCAACCTGAGAAGCGCCGAAGTCAGCCGACACGCCATGCGCTTGGGTTGAACACGCAAAACTGCGAGCGGTGTCACGTCAAGCATTGGCCGAGCGCACAGTTTCACCGGCAAAGCCGCGCTTATACTTGGTCGCACATCTGTTTGATTCGTCCCGCTATCAGCCTGGAATTGCGCCCATGTCCCAAGCACACGACAAGTTGATCGGCCCCGTGCCTTCGCGCATCGTCGACTCCGCCCGCCTTCTGGTAACTCGCTATGAGGGACGCATCGCCGAGTTCAACGTAGCCGCCTGGCTGCAGCTGCCGGGCCTGGCAACCCTGCCCGTCTCGCTGCTGATCTGTTATCGCGATGGCGACCAGCGCCGGGAAATAGCAATCGACCACGGCAAGGTCAATAGCCATAGCAAAATCCTGCTTTCCGGCATCGCCCGCCTGCCGGTCAAGCAGAAGATCCAGGATATGCAGGTCCGCCTGCGTACAGCGGTACCGACACATGGCCTGATAGTCGAAGAGCTGTTCGTCCAGGCGGTAGAACTGGCGCAAAGCGAAAGCCGACAAGCGCTGGCTTGAGCGGTACCAGCGAATGATCAAACCCCACGCCTGCCGTGGGGTTTTGCGTTAAGGGCGGCCAGGCGCCGAATTGCTAGCCGCGCGCATGCTCGTAGTCGGTATCGATGATCTGAAACACATCGGCATCGCACGCGCCGCCTTGCTCAGCGGCGCTGTCGACGGCAGGCTGAACCAAAGACTCGGGCCATTGCGCGAAGCGCAGCCCGGTAATCCGGTTGAGGCGCTCCAGAGCCTCTTCAGGATCGAGCCGATGGAGGTGAACAACCGCACTTCTTTTCGCTGTCATAAAACGCCTTACTCCGCTAATCCCTGCCATGCCAGCAGCCTGATCGCAATCTGCCATTAAGCAATAGCCAAAAGCGTGCCAGCCTCCTTGTGCTCTACTTCCGCGCCCCTCTCATTACCCTCAAGCCTGCGCCACCGTGCTGCAACGCCGTAAACTGACGTTTTTCGTCACTCCTCCTCTGGTGTACGCAACCACTGCGCCAGGCTTTCGCCAAACAATGCCTCCTGCTGATCGTGCAAGGTTTGCAGCGCCTCGCGCAGCGCCGGATACCAGGGCTCATCCATATGTTCCGGCAGTTGACCGAGTTGCGGCAGCGGCCAGGGACTGCGGCTCAGCAGTTGCTGCAGGCTGTAATGACCGAGATCGCGGCTCAGCACCCAGAACCCGGCCCCGGTCGGTGCGATCAGGTGTTGCTGCTCGAGAAATTCGAGAATCTCTTCCCACTCGAACTCGGGCAGCAGCCAACCATGGCGCTGCACGTCGCGATAGCGCACTTTCAGCCCGGACTGCTGGCGCGTATAGAACACCCGCAATATCCCCAACATCACCAACAGGCGGGGCAAGGCGCGCTTGCGCCACTGATGAGGCGTGCCCAGGTTGCAGACCAATTCGGCGCCCAACAGCACCAGCAGCCAGGACAGGTAGATCCACAGAAGAAACAGCGGCACCGTGGCAAAAGCGCCGTAGATCAGCTGATAACCGGGAAACATCTGCACATAGAGGCCGAACAGCTTTTTCGCCACTTCGAACAGCACGGCGGTGAACAAGCCACCCAGCAATGCATGGCGCAAACGCACCTGGGCGTTGGGCACAGTGGCGTAAATCAGAGTAAAGGCGGCAATGCTCGACAGCACCGGCATAAAACTCAACAGCGTCTTCAATCCCAGCAGCGCATCCGGCCCGGAAATCAATGACAGCGAAGCGATATAAGTGCTGATGGCGAAGCCACTGCCGAGGAGGATCGGCCCCAGACTCAGGATTGCCCAATACAGCAGAAAGCTCGACACCCCGCGACGCGGCTGGCGGACCCGCCAGATGGTATTGAACGCCTTCTCGATGGTGACCAGCATCAGAAACGCGGTAACCGCCAGCACTATCGCGCCGATCCAGGTCAGCTGGCGCGCCTGGGTGGTGAACTCACCCAGATACTGCTGGACCACCTCGCCAGCGGAGGGCACGAAATTGCTGAAGATGAAGTGTTGGATCTGCTCGCCCGTACCCTGAAATGCCGGCACCGCGGAAAGCATCGCGAAGGTCACCGTCATCATCGGCACTACCGCGAACAAGGTGGTATAGGTCAAGGCCGCCGCATTGTTGACGCAGCGGTCGGCGATAAAACGGCGCAGTAGAAAACGCCAGAAGTCCAGCCAATCAGTGACGCGCTGTAGCATGCATTCTCCTTAATGACCAAGCAGCGGCCCTTTTCTCTTACAAAGACCTGACGCAGACCGCGACGCGGGTAGAATAGCCGCCATCCGAGACAAGACGCGACCCGCATATGACTGATCTGACGCTCTATCACAATCCACGCTGCTCGAAATCGCGCAGCGCCCTGCAATTGCTCGAGGACCGCGGCCTGACGCCGAGCATCGTGCGCTACCTGGAAACCCCACCCAGTGCCGAGCAACTGCAAGCGCTGCTCGGCAAGCTCGGCCTCGGCGCCAGGCAACTGCTGCGCAGTGGCGAAGAGGAATACCAGGCGCTCAACCTGGCCAACCCCGAACTGACTGACGCCCAGCTGATCGAAGCCATGGTTACGCACCCGAAACTGATCGAGCGGCCCATCCTGATCGTCGGCGACAAAGCTGTCGTGGGCCGCCCACCGGAAAAAGTCCTGGAGCTCCTGCCATGAATACCCCTTACATTCTGGTTCTGTATTACAGCCGCCACGGCGCCACCGCGGAAATGGCCCGCCAGGTCGCTCGCGGCGTAGAGATGGCCGGCCTGGAGGCGCGTCTGCGCACCGTGCCCGCGGTTTCCAGCGAGTGCGAAGCGGTAAGCGCCGAGATCCCGACCGAGGGTGCGCTGTACGCCAGCCTCGACGACCTGAAGCATTGCGCCGCACTGGCGCTCGGCAGCCCCACCCGCTTCGGCAATATGGCCGCGCCGCTCAAGTATTTTCTCGATGGCACCAGCAGCCTGTGGCTAAGTGGCGGCCTGGTCGGCAAACCGGCTGGCGTATTCACCTCCACCGCCAGCCTGCATGGCGGCCAGGAGACCACCTTGCTGTCGATGATGCTGCCGCTGCTGCACCACGGCATGCTGATCGCCGGCCTGCCCTACAGCGAGTCCGCCCTGCTGGAAACCCGCGGTGGCGGCACGCCTTACGGCCCCAGCCACCACGCCGGCGCCGATAGCAAACGCGCCCTCGACGAACATGAAATAGCCCTTTGCCGCGCACTCGGCCAACGCCTGGCGCAAATCGCCATGAAACTGGAGCCCAGCCGTGGCTAGAACCGCGAAACCCTTGCCGGCCCTCGACTGGCTGAAACCGCGCATGATGCTCAGCCGTGTCGTCGCCTTACTGAGCTTCTTCGCCCTGGCCGTATCGCTGGTGGTATGGACACTGCTATACGCGAACATTCCCGGCAACCTACTCTGGGTCATTCTCGGATTTCAGCTGGCGCCCCTGGTCCTGCTCGCACCCGGCCTGCTGCTGGGCAACGCCCGCGCGCATGCCTGGACCTGTTTCGTGGTCAACCTGTATTTCATCCAGGGCATCCTGGCCGCATTCGACCCGTCCAAAGCGCTTTATGGCTGGCTGATCACCCTGCTCAGCTTCAGCCTGTTCTGCGGCGCCTTGATGTATACCCGCTGGCGCTTTCAATTCGATCGCAAGTTGGCAGGGGAAAGTTGACCCCACGCCTGGTGCTGCTGCCCGGCCTGAATGGCAGCGGCGCCCTGTTCGCGCCCCTGCTTGAACACCTGGATCCCGGACTGGAAGTGCAGATACTCGACCTGCCTGCAGATGGCGCTCAGGATTACCGCACCCTGGCCGAGAGACTGGCCGGCGAACTCGACGATCGACCTTGCGTATTACTCGGCGAATCGTTCTCCGGGCCGCTGTCCTATCGCCTGGCAATGGCAAAGCCGCCGGGGTTGCGCGGGGTGATATTCGCCGCTTCGTTTCTCTGCCGACCACAGTCGCTGCTGACGCTGGCGAAATACCTACCGCTGCCGAAAGGGTTGCTGAAGCGAAGCAGCCTGCTGCGCCTATTTTGCCTTGGCAACTCGGCCAGCCCGGCACTGCTGGAGTTATTGCAGCGCGAAATAGATGCGCTGCCGCAGTCACTCCTGCGCGCACGCCTGGCCAGCCTCAACGATCTGCAAGCCCTTACAGGCTGTATAAGCTTGCCTGCACTGCAGCTACTGCCGAGCAGGGATCGTCTGGTCGCGCGGCATGCCGCCGCCAGCCTGCGGAAGCATTGCCGCCAGCTGCAACGAGTCACCATCGACGGCCCGCACTTTCTTCTGCAAAGCCAACCGCAGGCATGCGCACGGGCTATCGAAGGTTTTATCGAAGCACTGTAAGGAAAATTCCGAGCGGCCCGCAGGAGGGGTCGGACGGCATTCCGCTTTAACCGCGATTGACCTTGAAGGCGCTAAAAGCCTCGCGGCTAAAGCCCCTCCTACACAAGCGACAGCCGGTAGCCCGCAGGATGGTTAGCCGCCAGGATGATCCTTGGCAGAACAGGGCTGTTCTAAGCGGCGTAAGCCATCAAGCGATATCGACCTATCGCCTGTCACCAACCTAAGGTCTCTTTGAGAAAGGGAATGGTCAGCTTGCGCTGGGCTTGCAGCGACGCTTGATCCAGGCGCTCGAGCAGTTCGAACAGCGAACTCATGCTGCGCTCGCCACGGGTCAGAATGAATCGCCCGACATCGTCACCCAGGTGCAGGCCGCGCCGTGAAGCGCGCAGCTGCAGGGCGCGCAGCTTGTCCTCGTCGGACAGTGACTGCAGTTGAAACACCAGCGCCAAGGTCAAGCGCGACTGCAGATCCGCCAGTTTGACCGGCAACTCGCGCGGCGAGGCATCGGCCGCCAAGAGCAGGCGCCGACCGCTATCGCGCAAGCGATTGAACAGGTGGAACAGTCCCTCTTCCCAGTCGCTGCGTCCGGCCACCGCATTCAGATCGTCGAGGCAGACCAGCTCGCACTGCTCGAGGTTATCCAGCAAGGCCGGCCCATAGTCGACCAGCTCGCCCAGCGGCAGGTACACCGCCTGTTCGCCGCGCTGCTCGAAACGCAGGCAGGCGGCCTGCAGCAGATGGCTGCGGCCTACGCCTTCGGCGCCCCACAGGTAAATCAGGCTTTCCGTCCAGCCGGCTTGCGCCTCGCACAGGCACTCGACATAGCCAAGCGCCGCGGCATTGGCGCCTGGATAGTAGTTGGCGAAGGTGGCATCGTCGCGCAGACGTACCCCCAAGGGCAGTTGAATAGGTGTCATGCGGGGCTGGGGGGCTCATCCGAACCGCTCGGTGGCAGTTCTCCGTAAAGGGCGGAAAGTTTATAGAAATCATGCAGATGACGCACTAGCACCATGATCACAGCGGCAACCGGCAAGGCCAGCAACACACCGGTGAAGCCGAATAACTGACCGCCGGCCATGATTGCAAAGATTACCGCCACCGGGTGCAGGCCGATACGATCGCCGACCAGCCAGGGCGTCAGCAGCATGCCTTCGAGCAGTTGACCGACCGTGAACACAGCGGCAATCGCCAGTAAAGGATAGAAGTCGCCGCCGAACTGGAACACACCCGCGGTCAGTGCCGCGCCCAGCCCGACCGCCATGCCGAGATACGGAACTATGCTGGCCAGGCCGGCGATCAGACCGATCAACAAACCGAGTTCCAGGCCGACCACCATCAAGCCAATCGAATACACCGCCCCCAACGCCAGCATCACCAGCAATTGCCCTTGAAGGAAGGCGCCCAAGACCTCATGGCATTCGCGCACCAACTTCACCACCAGCCCTTCGTGGCTACGCGGTAAAAGCATACGCAGCCGGGCTACCAACAGGTCCCAGTCGCGCATCAGATAGAAGCTCACCACCGGCACCAGTAATACATTGGCCAGCCAGGCCAGCAGCGCCAGGCTCGATGCGCCGGCCTGGGACAGCAGCATGCCGAGGATATCGGTGGTTTTACCAAGCTGCCCGGAGAGCGACGCCTTGAGCTGGTCGAAACGCCAGAAGCCATCGGCCAAACCCAGCTGCAGCTGAATCCAGGGCAGAGCGTCGTGTTGTGCCCAATCGAGCATCTGTGGCGCCAGTTCATAGAGGCGCATCAACTGCTTGCCCAGCATGGGCACCAGCACCAGCAGCATCACCAGCAGAATCAGGCTGAACAGGGCGAAAACCGTGACCACACCCCAGGTGCGCGAAAACCTGTGGCGCTCCAGGCGATCGACCAGCGGATCGCCCATATAGGCCAACAATATGCCGACCAGAAAAGGCGGGAGAATCGGGTGCAGCAGATACAGCAACCAGCCGAGCAGCAACAGCCCAGCCATCCATAGCCAGCGATTCGAAGCAATCATTCTCGGTCCTCGGTTGAGATCGTGGCGCTCGGCGCAATACCGCCCCGCATCTCCCAAAAAAAGAAAACCGCTGTCTGATGCGCAGCGGTTTCATCTCCAGCGCTGCGCAGTCTACCAGCGAAAGTGCAGAACATCGTTACGGGGCAGCAGCTTCGGCGCGGCGGCATGCTGATCCGCCGCAACCGGTGCCTGACTGGCATCGGCAGCCGGGGCTTGCCCGGCCACTTCCTGCAGATGCAACAAGGCGAGCTGAGCGCGCAACTGTTCGGCGCTGACCGCAACCTGGTAGACCAGGCGATCGCCCTGCGACTCACGCAATTGCGCGCCCAGGGGTTCGAGCACACTTTGCAATTGCGCATAACGGGCCAGATCCACGCCCTGCACCTCCAGCGTCAGGTTTGCCGATGCGCCGGGGGCCACCAGAAAGCGCGGTGCCAGACGCTCGGCGATCGCCAGGAATATGGCGTCGGCCAGCGCCGCCTGATCGCCGCCCTGAGCGCTACCCTGCTCACGTTCGTCGCCAAGCCACAGGCGCCATTTACCCTGCCACTGGCCGCCCTGCTCATGCGCCTGCACCACCAGCAACGCATCGCCAGCGTAGCGCTCGGACGCCGTGCGCAATGCCGCGGGGTCGGCAGCTGCCAGATTCTCCGGAGTCGCGAGCAACTGCTCGCTCAAATCGGCGAGCGGCAAGCGCAGTGGCAAGCCGCGGTGCTGCGCCGCCGCAGTCAGTGGCGCCGCGCCGCTCTGGCCATCGCCAACCAGGCTGTAAGTGCCATCGGCGTCGCTCAGCCACCACAGTAGAATCGCCGGACGGTTGGCGCCCCATAGCGACAATCCGGCCTGACGCAGGCTGCGATCGGTGGTAATCGGGTCGAAGTCGACCAACAGGCTGTCCTGCTCATAGCCGTATTGGCTGATGATCTGCTGGGGGTCTTTGCGCAGCGCCTCCAACGCCGGCCCCTTCAGCACCTCCGGGTTGCCGGTCAGGCGCAGTACCAAGGTATCCAGCGCGCGCTGCAAGGCCGCATCCCGCTCGCCGGGCTCCTGGCTGGCGACCGGTTCGCGTACCTGATAAAGGTCACTCAGCGTGGCCGCAAGGCTCGGCAAGCTGAACAAGGGCAGGCACAGAAGGAGTACACGGGCGAGCAAGCGCATAGAAAATTCTCGAAAGTGGGGTAAGCATGAAGCCGACAAAAAACGCGCCGTACAGCGGTTCGCGATCCTTTTATCACAGGCGCAATCAGGGCGTATGCGGAGCTTCGCAAACTCCCCCGAGCGCCATAACGGCACGATTTGCCAAGCTCGTACCTTAAACAGCCACTGGTTCGCCGGCAACCTCCGTTCGGGCTGGGTGGCCGCTGCCCGGCAAGCCTGATAAAATCGCGCGCCTTCGCAGACTGGCAACAAGCAGCTTACCGGATTTGGCACTGGACCAAAGCCGCGACGCCTTGCCTGAGCCGTTGCACATCCGACTTCCCCCTTAAAGGCCTGGATCTATGAGCAAGCAACCCTCCATCAGCTACAAGGACGCAGGTGTAGATATCGACGCCGGCGAAGCCTTGGTCGAACGCATCAAGAGCGTGGCCAAGCGCACCGCCCGTCCGGAAGTCATGGGTGGCCTGGGTGGCTTCGGCGCCCTTTGCGAGATCCCGGCCGGCTACAAACAACCCGTGCTGGTCTCCGGCACCGACGGCGTCGGCACCAAGCTGCGCCTGGCGCTGAACCTGAACAAGCACGACAGCATCGGCCAGGATCTGGTCGCCATGTGCGTCAACGACCTGGTGGTATGCGGCGCCGAGCCGCTGTTCTTCCTCGACTACTACGCCACCGGCAAACTTAACGTCGACGTGGCCGCCACCGTGGTTACCGGCATTGGCGCCGGTTGCGAACTGGCCGGCTGCTCCCTGGTCGGCGGCGAAACCGCCGAGATGCCGGGCATGTACGAAGGCGAAGACTACGACCTGGCCGGCTTCTGCGTCGGCGTGGTGGAAAAAGCCGAAATCATCGACGGCTCCAAGGTTGCCGCAGGCGACGCGCTGATCGCCCTGCCGTCTTCCGGTCCACACTCCAATGGCTACTCGCTGATCCGCAAGATCATCGAAGTCTCCGGTGCCGACATCGAAGCCACCCAGATCGACGGCAAGCCGATGACCGACCTGCTGATGGCGCCGACGCGTATCTACGTCAAGCCGCTGCTCAAGCTGATCAAGGACACCGGCGCGGTCAAGGCCATGGCCCACATCACTGGCGGCGGTCTGCTCGACAATATTCCGCGCGTGCTGCCGCACGGCGCCCAGGCGGTGGTCGACGTGGCCAGCTGGACCCGCCCTGCGGTCTTCGACTGGCTGCAGCAGGCCGGTAATGTCGACGAACATGAAATGCACCGCGTCCTCAACTGCGGCGTCGGCATGGTTATCTGTGTCGCCCAGGACCAGGTTGAAGTTGCCCTGCAAACCCTGCGCGACGCTGGCGAACAACCTTGGGTGATCGGCCAGATCGCCACCGCAGCCGAGGGCGCCGCCCAGGTCGTATTGAACAACCTGAAAAGCCACTGATGCCGAACGTCTGCAATGTAGTGGTGCTGATCTCGGGCTCCGGCAGCAACCTGCAGGCGTTGATCGACAGCATCAAGGACGCCTCGCCAAGCTGTCCGGCACGCATCCGCGCGGTGATTTCCAACCGCGCCGATGCCTATGGTCTGCAACGCGCCGAGCAGGCCGGCATCGCCACCCAGGTACTCGATCACAAGCAGTTCGACGGCCGCGAAGCCTTCGATGCGGCCCTGGCGCAGGCCATAGACGCGCACGAGCCGCATCTGGTGATACTCGCCGGATTCATGCGTATTCTCAGTCCCGGCTTCGTCCGTCACTATGCCGGGCGACTGCTGAATATCCACCCTTCGCTGCTGCCCAAGTACAAGGGCCTGCATACCCACCAGCGCGCACTCGACGCCGGCGACCGCGAGCATGGCTGCAGCGTGCATTTCGTCACCGAGGAACTCGATGGTGGCCCTCTGGTCGTACAGGCAGTGATCCCGGTACGACCGGATGACTCGCCAACCACCCTGGCGCAGCGCGTGCACGAGCAGGAACACCTGATCTACCCGCTGGCCATGCACTGGTTCGCCGAGGGTCGCCTGCGCCTGGATGAGCATGGTGCCTCGCTCGACGGACAGCCTTTGCCGAACAGCGGCCACCTGATCCGCGCCTGACCTGATCGCCCGCTCGCTCACCACTTGGCAACATTCAGCGGCGTCAACGGCTGCATCGACCGGGCATTGTTCGTTACACTCCTGCCAGAAATCGCACCCGCCCGTGCGACAGATGGTTTGCCAGGGTTATCGCCCCCCCCCGCGGGGCAACTGACTTGACCCTCTCTTTTTAGGAGACTCTATGCGTTCCGTCCTACTGCTCGCCGTAGCCCTGTTCAGCTTGCCGGCTCTGGCCGTGGAGCCGAAACCGTTTTCCGCCAGCTATACCGCCGACTGGAAACAGCTGCCGATCAGCGGCACGGCCGAGCGCAGCCTGCAGCATCTCGAAGGCGATCATTGGCAACTCAGCTTCGAAGCCTCGATGCTGGTAGCCAGCCTGACCGAACAAAGCACCTTCCGCGTGGAGAATTCCGCCTTTCTGCCCCTGACCTATCACTACCAACGTAGCGGCTTGGGCAAGAGCAAGGAAATCGAGCAGGATTTCGACTGGAATGAAAAGCAGGTCATCGGCAATGACCGCGGCACACCCGTACGCCTGCCACTGAATCGAGGCCTGCAGGACAAATCGACCTATCAGCTGGCGCTGCAATACGACGTGGCCGCCGGCAAGAAAAGCATGAGCTACCAGGTGGTCGACGGCGACGAGGTGGAAACCTACGACTTCCGCGTGCTCGGCGATGATGTGGTGCGCACCAAGGCCGGGCTGATCGACGCGATCAAGGTCGAGCGAGTACGCGATCCGACGCAAAGCAGCCGCAAGACGGTGCTATGGTTCGCCAAGGATTGGAATTTCCTGCTGGTACGCCTGCATCAGGTGGAAAAAGACGGCAAGGAATACCAGATCATGCTTAAAGACGGCAGCGTCGACGGCAAGCCGGTCGAAGGCCGCCGCGACTGATCGAGCAGCAGGTATGAAAAACCGAGCCAATGGCTCGGTTTTTTTGTACCGCGGAAAATTGGGTCTATGCGCGGCGTCCGGCTGTCACCACATCAAATCGTCCGGCACCTGGTAGGCCGCATAAGGATCGTCGGCGTCCGGCGCTGCGGTCGGGGTATTGAGCAGAATGACCCGGCGTGGATCGCGCTCCTGGATCTTCAATGCAGCCTCGCGCGGCAGCACTTCGTAACCGCCGCCGCTGCGTACTATGGCCAACGAGCCGCTGCTAAGCTTGTCGCGCATCAGTTTGTTCACCGACAGGCGCTTGACCTTTTTCTCGTCGACGAAGTTGTAGTAATCCTCGGTGGTCAATTTCGGCAGACGGGAGACTTCGATCAATTGCTTGATCTGCGCGGCGCGGGCCTTCTGCTCGGCCTTCTCCTGCTGCTGGCGGTTCAGCTCCTGGTCGCGCGCGGCCTTTTCGGCCATCGCCTGCTGAGCGGCGAGTTTCTGCGACTCGTCCTTTTCGATATGGCCCTTTTTCTCCAGGCGTTGTTGCTTCTGCTTTTCCTTGCCGACCTGCTTGGCCTGCTTTTCGTTGACCAGCCCGGCTTTGAGCAGCTGATCGCGTAGTGAGAGAGCCATAACCTACCTTTACCGACGAATCATGAATGTTGGGAGGGAGCAACCGAGCGGCGGACTCAACAATCCCGCGCCTGCTGTTTTTCCAATTTCTTGGCTTCGCCCCAGAGCGCGTCCAATTCTTCCAGGGCGCAATTTTCCATGGCGCGACCGGCTTCGCGCAATGCCTGTTCGATAAAGCGGAAGCGCCGTTCGAACTTGGCATTGGCGGCGCGCAATGCGCTTTCCGGATCGACCTTGAGGTGCCGGGCCAGGTTGCTGACGACGAACAGCAGATCGCCGAGTTCCTCGGCAATCGCCTCGGGGTCGTTTTCGCTCATGGCCTCGAGCACTTCGTCCAGCTCCTCGCGCACCTTGTCCACCACCGGCAGGGCCTCGGGCCAATCGAAGCCGACCTGAGCCGCACGCTTCTGCAACTTGATCGCCCGGCTGAGTGACGGCAAGGCATTGGGCACGTCGTCGAGCAGCGAAAGCTGTTCGGGCGCGGCAGCCTTCTCGGCGCGCTCCTCGGCCTTGATCTCTTCCCAGCGCTGCTTGACCGCGGCCTCGTTCAGCTTGGCCGCATCGGGGGCGCCATACAGGTCGCCGTCGACAAACACATGAGGATGTCGACGCAGCAGTTTGCGGGTAATGCCATCGACCACCTCGGCGAACTCGAAACGCCCCTCCTCGCGCGCCAGCTGGCTGTAATACACGACCTGAAACAGCAGATCGCCGAGCTCGCCGGGCAGATGCTCGAAATCGCCGCGCTCGATGGCATCCGCCACCTCGTAGGCCTCTTCGATCGTATGCGGCACGATGCTCGCGTAGGACTGTTTCAAATCCCACGGGCAGCCATATTGCGGGTCGCGCAGGCGGGCCATCAGGTGCAGCAGGTCGTCGAGTTGGTACATGGATAGTTCCGGTCGTAGGATGGGTTAGCGGCGCGGGGGACGAATCCCGCAGCCATGATAAAACCAGCGCGCCGCGTAACCCATCGAACCGATGCAGCGCCAATACCGATGATGGGTTACGGCGCAGCAGACTCAGCGCTCGCTACCCTGACTGTGACATGCGCCTAACCCATCCTACGTCCTTGCAGCTTGAAGCTAACCGCTTGCCGCTCAACTGGCCCGATGGCGGCGGGCTTCGATGATATTCGGTAACTGACTGATACGACCCAACAACCGCCCCAACGCATCCAAACCCGGAATCTCCACGGTGATCGACATCGAGGCGGTGTTGTCGTCCTTGTTCGAACGGGTGTTGACCGCCAGCACATTGAGCTTTTCGTTGAGCAGCACCTGGGTCACGTCGCGCAGCAGGCCGGAACGGTCGTAGGCGCGGATGACCAGATCCACCGGGTAGGTCTGCACCGGTACCGGCCCCCAGTTGACCTGAATGATCCGCTCGGGCTCGCGGCCGGCCAGTTGCAGTACCGAGGCGCAGTCCTGGCGGTGAATGCTGACGCCGCGGCCCTGGGTGATGTAGCCGACGATCGGGTCGCCCGGCAACGGCTGGCAGCAACCGGCCATTTGCGTGAGCAGGTTGCCGACCCCCTGAATCTGAATATCGCCGCGCTTGCCGGGCTTGAAACCCAGGGCCTTGCGCGGGATCAGCTCGAGCTGTTCGCTGCTGCGCTCGGGCTCGACCAGCTGCTGCGCCAGGTTGGCCAGGTGCGCCAGGCGCAGGTCGCCGGCACCCAGGGAAGCGAACAGGTCTTCGCTGTTTTTCAGGTTGGCCTTTTCCGCCAGCTTGTCGAAATCCACATGCGGCAGGCCCAGGCGCAGCAGCTCGCGCTCGAGCAGCGCTTTACCGGCAGCGACGTTCTGGTCGCGATCCTGCAGCTTGAACCAGTGGACGATCTTCGCCCGCGCCCGCGAGGTGGTGACGTAACCCAGGTTGGAGTTCAGCCAATCACGGCTCGGCACGCCGTGCTTGCTGGTGATGATCTCCACCTGCTCGCCGGTCTGCAGACTGTAGGTCAGCGGCACGATACGCCCGTTGATCTTGGCACCGCGGCAGTTGTGGCCGATTTCGGTATGTACCCGGTAGGCGAAATCCAGCGGTGTGGCGCCCTTGGGCAGGTCGATCGCATGGCCGTCCGGGGTGAACACATAGACCCGATCGGGCTCGATATCCACCCGCAACTGTTCGGCCAGGCCGCCGATATCGCCGAGTTCCTCGTGCCATTCCAGCACCTGACGCAACCAGGAGATTTTCTCTTCGTAATGGTTGGAGCCGGATTTGACGTCGGTGCCCTTGTAGCGCCAGTGGGCGCAGACGCCCAGCTCGGCCTCCTCGTGCATCGCATGGGTGCGGATCTGCACCTCCAGCACCTTGCCTTCCGGGCCCAACACCGCGGTATGCAGCGAGCGATAGCCGTTCTCCTTGGGGTTGGCGATGTAGTCGTCGAACTCCTTGGGAATATGCCGCCACAGGGTGTGCACGATACCGAGGGCGGTATAGCAATCGCGCATTTCCGGCACCAGCACGCGCACCGCGCGCACGTCGTAGATCTGGCTGAATTGCAGACCTTTCTTCTGCATTTTTCGCCAGATCGAATAGATGTGCTTGGCCCGACCGCTGATATCGGCCTTGATTCCAGTGGCCTCGAGCTCTTCGCGCAGGTGGTTCATCACTTCGTTGATGTACTGCTCGCGATCCATGCGCCGCTCATGCAGCAACTTGGCGATCTGTTTGTACTGCTCCGGCTCCAGATAGCGAAACGAAAGGTCTTCGAGCTCCCACTTGATATGGCCGATGCCCAGGCGATGAGCCAGGGGCGCGTAGATGTCGAAAACCTCGCGGGCCACACGCTGGCGCTTTTCGTCGGGGGCATGCTTGACCGCACGGATCGCACAGGTGCGTTCGGCCAGTTTGATCAGGGCGACGCGCACGTCATCGACCATCGCCACCAGCATCTTGCGCAGGTTTTCCACCTGGGCCTGGGAGCCGAGCACCAGAGAGTCGCGCGGATTGAGGCTGGCGCTGATCGCTGCCATGCGCAGTACGCCGTCGACCAGCTTGGCCACCACCGCACCGAAGCGCTGGTGCACTGCGCTCAGGGTGATCTTGCCCTCCCGCACACCGCGGTAAAGCACCGCGGCGACCAGAGAATCCTGATCGAGCTTGAGATCGGCGAGAATCTCCGCGATCTCCAGGCCGGCGCGGAAACTGGAGGCGCCTTCGGTCCATAGATTCTGCGCGGCGTTGGCTTGCTGCTCGGCCTCGCGGGCAAATTCGCAGGCCTCACGCAGGGCGTCACCGTCGAGCGCCGGATCGATACTCAGGACATGGGCCAACCAGGCCTCTAGGTTGATGCTGCCGTCGTCGTTGATCGGCTGATGCGCTCTAACCTGAACCATTTCGCTACCTTCCAGAAGGTGTGCGACTGGCACACCTGTAAAGTCGCCCGCTTCTTTGAGCCGGTCGGTTTAACCACTTAAGGCGCAATTCCGTGCGCCCCTGCACCACTTAAATAGAGGCTGAACGCGACAAAACCAAGGGGCCTGGTCGCATTCGCCCGAATCCTGCCTTCACGGCCGCTCGAACAGCGCCATCGCCTCGACATGTGCGGTCTGCGGAAACATGTCGAGGATTCCGGCCTTTTTCAAGCGAAACCCTTGGCGCTGCAATTCGACGCTATCACGTGCCAGCGTGGTCGGGTTGCAGGACACATAAAGCACACGCTTGGCGCCCAGCGCCGCGATCTGCTTGACCACCTGCAACGCGCCATCGCGCGGCGGGTCGAGCAACACCGCGGCGAAGCCCTCGCCCAGCCAGCCGGCGTCGACCAGCGGGTTGGACAGATCGGCCTGAACAAAGTGCGCGTTATCGATGCCGTTGCTCGCGGCATTCTGCGCCGCCCGTTCGACCATCGTTTGCACCCCTTCCACCGCCACCACTTCCCGCGCCTGACGGGCCAGCGGCAAGGCGAAATTACCCAGGCCGCAAAACAGATCCAGCACCCGTTCTTCCGCCGTCACTGCCAACCAGTCTAGCGCCTGAGCAACCATGGCTTCATTGACCTGGGCATTGACCTGGACGAAATCGCCGGGCCGATACGCCAGCTGCAAATCCCAGGTCGCCAGGCGGTAGCCCAGGGCATGACCCTCGACATAAGGCTGCGGTTCGCTCTCGCCGTGCAACCACAATTGTGCATCCCGCTCGCTGCAAAATGCCTGTAAACGGGCCAGATCGGTTTCGCGTAGCGGCGCGGTATGACGCACCAATACCGCGCTGGCACTGCCGTGGAACAGCTCGACATGCCCGATGACCCGCGGGTTTTCCAGCTCGCCCAGCACGGCCGGCAAGCCGTTCAAAATAGATTGCAAGGGCTGTACCAGAACCGGGCATTCGTCGATGGCGACGATGTTCTGGCTGGCGGCGGCGCGAAAGCCGACATCCAGGCGTTTGGTCTTGGCGTCCCAACGCACGGCAATTCGCGCACGACGACGATAGGCGAATGCCGGGCCGCACAAGGGCGCCGCCCACTCATCCGGCTGGATATCGGCCAAACGGCTCAATTGCTCGGTGAGCATGCGCTGTTTCAGCGCAAGCTGATCGGCATGGCGCATGTGCTGCAGGCTGCAACCACCGCATACCCGGGCATGCGCGCAAGGTTCGGCAAGCCGCTCGGGGCTGGCGACGAGGATACGTTCGACCCGCGCCTCGACCACCTTGGCATGGGCCGCCAGGACCCGCGCTTCGATCTGCTCACCGGGCAAGGCGCCGCTGACGAACCAGGTACGGCCGTCGCTGAAGGCGATACCGCGGCCGTCGTTGGCCAGCCGCTCGATCGTCAGCTTGTGTTTTTTACCGACCGGCACCTGGGGCGCACGGGTTCCGCCGCTGGGCTGAAAACGTAGACCGCCGTCTTTTCTGGCCATCAGTTGCTCGGCGCGTCGTACACGCCACTGGACAGATAACGGTCGCCACGGTCGCAGATGATTGCCACCATCACCGCATTCTCAACTTCCCGGGACAAACGCAGCATGGCCGCCACCGCGCCGCCGGAGGACACGCCGCAGAAGATGCCTTCCTCACGCGCCAGCCGCCGCATCACTTCTTCGGCCTCCTGCTGGCCCATGTCGATCACCCGGTCGACGCGCTCGGCCTGGTAGATCTTCGGCAAGTACTCCTCGGGCCAGCGGCGGATTCCCGGAATCGCCGAGCCTTCCATCGGCTGCAAGCCGACGATCTGCACAGCGGGCGACTGCTCCTTGAGGAAACGCGAAACGCCCATGATGGTGCCCGTGGTGCCCATGGAGCTGATGAAGTGGGTGATCTCCCCACCGGTCTGCTGCCAGATTTCCGGGCCGGTGCCACGGTAGTGGGCTTCGGGGTTATCGCCGTTGGCGAACTGATCGAGCACCTTGCCCTTGCCTTCCGCCTGCATCTGCAGCGCCAGGTCGCGGGCGTCTTCCATATTGTCGACCAGGATCAGCTCGGCGCCGTAGGCGGTCATCGCCGCCTTGCGCTCGGCGGTGGAATTGCTCGGCATGATCAGGATCATCGGGTAGCCCTTGATCGCCGCCGCCATCGCCAGGGCGATGCCGGTATTGCCCGAGGTGGCCTCGATCAGCATGTCGCCCGGGCGAATATCGCCGCGCTGCTCGGCGCGACCGATCATCGACAGCGCCGGACGGTCCTTCACCGAACCCGCCGGGTTGTTACCCTCGAGCTTGACCAGCAAGGTATTGGAGGTATTTCCGGGCAGGCGCTGCAAACGCACCAGCGGAGTGTTGCCGACGCAATCGGCGATAGTGGGGTAGTGCAGGGGCATGGCGTCGATCGAATCCACACGGCAGGAAAGACGCCTATGATAACGGCAAACCGGCGACGGCCATAATCGCCGTTGACCACATACGGGCTTGGCCTCAAGCGCAAGAACCTCAGCACGCGGCATGCCGCCGGTCGGGACACATGGGCAGACCCGATCACGCGATTACAGATTCTGCGCCGTCGAATCGCTACACTGCCGCAACCAGACTGCGGGAGGAAGAAAGTGTTCAAGGATTTAGGCATCAAAGGCCGCGTGTTACTGCTTACCCTGTTGCCGACCAGCCTGTTGGCGCTGTTGCTTGGCGGTTACTTCACCTGGGCGCAGTTATCCGGCATGCAGGCCCAACTGATGCAGCGCGGGGAAATGATCGCCGAGCAACTGGCGCCGCTGGCCGCTCCCGCACTGCAGCACAAGGACGCCCAATTGCTGCAGCGGATCGCCACCCAGGCGCTGGAGCAACCGGATGTCCGCGCGATCAGTTTTCTTTCCGTCGAACGCGAGCGTCTGGCCCATGCTGGGCCGAGCATGCTCAACCCGGCGCCGCAAGGCAATATTCTGCAAGGCGAGCGCCGGACCAATCAGGACGCGACGCGCTTCCTGTTACCGGTGCGCGAACAGCACCTGAGCCTGACCGGTCAGAACGTGGCGGCACCCGGCAGTACATTGCTCGGCTGGGTCGAGCTGGAGCTGTCGCACCAGAGCACCCTGATCAGCGGCTACCGCAGCCTGTTCGCCAGCCTGATGCTGATCGCCGCCGGCCTCAGCGTCACCGCTTTGCTCGCCGCACGCATGAGCCACACGATCAACGAACCGCTGCGGCAGATCAAACAAAGCGTCGCGCAGCTCAAGGATGGCAACCTGCAAACCCGCCTGCCGCCGCTGGGCAGCCACGAGCTGGACGAGCTGGCCTCCGGCATCAACCGCATGGCCGAAGCGCTGCAAAATGCCCAGGAAGAGTTGCAGCACAATATCGAACAGGCCACCGAGGACGTAAGGCAGAACCTGGAGACCATCGAAATCCAGAATATCGAACTGGATTTCGCCCGCAAGGAGGCCCTGGAGGCCAGCCGCATCAAATCCGAATTCCTGGCCAATATGAGCCATGAGATCCGCACGCCGCTCAATGGCATTCTCGGTTTCACCAACCTGCTGCAAAAAAGCGAGCTGACGCCGCGCCAACAGGACTACCTGAGCACCATCGAGAAGTCCGCCGACAGCCTGCTCGGGATCATCAACGAGGTGCTCGACTTTTCCAAGATCGAGGCTGGCAAACTGGTCCTGGAAAGTATCCCCTTCAACCTGCGCGACCTGCTGCAGGATACCCTGACCATCCTCGCCCCGGCCGCCCATGCCAAAGACCTGGAACTGCTCAGCCTGGTCTACCGCGACACCCCGTTGTCGCTGATCGGCGACCCCCTGCGTCTCAAGCAGGTGCTGACCAACCTGGTCAGCAACGCGATCAAATTCACCGGCAAGGGCAGCATCATCATGCGCGCCATGCTCGAGGACGAAAGCGCCGACCACGCCCAGCTGCGCATCAGCGTGCAGGACACCGGCATCGGCCTGTCCGACGAAGACCTGCGCGCGTTGTTCCAGGCCTTCAGCCAGGCTGACAATTCACTGTCGCGGCAAGCCGGCGGCACCGGCCTGGGCCTGGTGATTTCCAAGCGTCTGATCGAGCAAATGGGCGGTGAGATCGGCGTCGACAGCACCCCCGACGAAGGCTCGGAATTCTGGATCACGATCAACCTGCCGAAAGCCCGCGACGACGCCGAAGACCTGCCACGCCCGCCTTTGCTCGGGCGCCATGCGGCGATCCTGGAAAGCAACGAGCTGTCGCGCCAGGCCCTGCAACACCAGCTGGAAGACTGCGGTTTGCAGGTCAGCACCTTCGCCGATCTCGATGCACTGGTGGAGGCGGTTGCCGACGCGCAACAGGGCGTCAAGCCGATCGAGCTCGCGGTACTCGGCGTGACTGCCCGACTGATGCCGCCGGAGCGCCTCGGTCAGCGCATCTGGGACCTCGACCGGTTGAGCTGCAAAGCCCTGGTGCTGTGCCCCACCACCGAGCAGTCGCTGTATCACGAAGCGTTGCCGGACGCGCACAGCCAGCTGCAGGCCAAGCCGGCCTGTACGCGTAAATTGCAGCGCGCCCTGGCCGAACTGGTCAGCCCGCGGCAAACCCGTCCGGTGGAACACACGCCGGTCTCCAGCCGAGCGCCGCAGGTGCTGTGCGTCGACGACAACCCGGCGAATTTGCTCCTGGTGCAGACCTTGCTCGACGACATGGGCGCCCAGGTGGAAACCGCCGAAAGCGGTTATGTCGCGGTGGAAAAAGCCCAGCGAAGCCACTTCGATCTGATTTTCATGGACGTGCAGATGCCCGGCATGGACGGGCGCCAGGCGACCGAGGCGATCCGCCATTGGGAGAGCGAACAGCAGCGTGCACCGGTGCCGATCATCGCCCTCACCGCCCACGCCCTGGCCAACGAAAAGCGCGCCCTGCTGCAAAGCGGTCTTGACGACTACCTGACCAAGCCGATCAGCGAGCGGCAGCTGGCGCAAGTCATCCTCAAATGGACCGGTCTGGCGCTGCGCAACCAGGGCCCCGAACGCAGCCGCGCTGGCACGGTGCAAAGCAATAGCCTGAGCGTGCTGGACGCCGAGGAAGGTCTGCGCCTGGCCGCCGGTAAAGCAGACCTCGCCGCCGATATGCTGAGCATGCTGCTGGCCGGCTTGCCGAGCGATCGCCAGGCGATCCGTCAGGCCCGCGAAAACGGCGAACGCAACGCCCTGATCGAGCGCGTCCACCGCCTGCACGGCGCCACCCGTTATTGCGGTGTGCCGCAGCTGCGCGCCGCCTGCCAACGCAGCGAAACCCTGCTGAAACAGGACGATCCAGCGGCACAACAGGCCCTCGACGAGCTGGATGCGGCGATCGAACGTCTGGCCCAGGAAGCGGAAGTCAGCGCCTAAAAACGCTGTGGCCCGAATAAGCCCCGGCGCTAAAAAAGGCGTAATCCGTAGCCTGGGTCGAGCGAAGCGACACCCGGGGAAAGGGTGCCCCGGGTATCGCTGTGCTCAACCCGGGCTACAGGCTGCATGTGTAGCCCTGATGCAATCCGGGGGCAGGTTGTGCGGTCGGCATCGCTCCCCGGATTGCATCCGGGCTACGCCATTCACCCGCCTTCCCGCGAACAAGCGCAAGGAGCCCGTATGCATATTCTATTTTTCAGCAGCAAACCCTACGACAGTGCCAGCTTCCTTGCCGCCGAAGTCGCGCCTGGCTACCAACTGCATTTCCAGCAAGCCCGCCTGACCCTCGACAGCGCGATCCTGGCGGCCGGCCACGAGGTGGTCTGCGCCTTTATCAACGACGACCTCTCGGCAGCGGTACTCGAACGCCTGGCCGCGGGCGGCACGCGCCTGATCGCCCTGCGCTCGGCGGGCTACAACCATGTCGACCTCGGCGCCGCGCAGCGCCTCGGGCTCTGTGTGGTCAGGGTGCCCGAGTATTCGCCGCATGCCGTGGCGGAACACGCGGTGGCGCTAATCCTGTCGCTCAACCGCCGCGTGCACCGCGCCTTCAACCGCACCCGCGAAGGTGACTTTTCGCTGCATGGACTGACCGGTTTCGACCTCTACGGCAAGCAGGTCGGGGTCATCGGCGCCGGCAAGATCGGCAGCGTATTCGCCCGCATCATGGCCGGCTTCGGCTGCCGCGTGCAGATCTTCGACACCCAGGCGGTGAACAATCTGGAGGCGCTCGGGGCGACGCAAGTACCGTTGCCGCAACTGCTCGCACAAAGCGACATTATCAGCCTGCACTGCCCACTCAACGAACACAGCAGACACCTGATCGACGCCCAGAGCCTGGCGCAGATGAAACGCGGCGTGATGCTGATCAACACCAGCCGCGGCGCCCTGATCGACACTCCGGCGCTGATCGACGCGCTGAAAAGCGGGCAACTCGGCTATCTTGGCCTGGATGTCTATGAGGAAGAAGCCGCGCTGTTCTTCGAGGACTGCTCCGACCTGCCCCTGCAGGACGACGTACTGGCCCGTCTGCTGAGCTTCCCCAACGTCATCGTCACCGCGCACCAGGCCTTTCTCACCCAGGAGGCAATGGCGGCGATCGCCCGCACCACCCTCGACAACATCGCATCCTGGGCCGCCGGAACGCCGCGTAATCAGGTGCAGCCCGGCGCGTGATAGTATTCGCGCCGATCTGGAGGAACCATGGCCGAACACGACTTTCGCTACAACCTGCTCAACCCCGAACACACCCTTATTGAATGCCGCGCCCTGGCGCCGGGCCGCTATCAGGTCACCGGCAACGGCGGCTCGATGCGCGACGGCGACAGCCTGCTGGTCACCCTCAAAGGCAGCCGCGATCTGAGCATGCGCTTGAACGTGGACAAGGTCCGTCACCTGATCAATCCGGCTGGCCAATGGGTCGCGGTGGCCCGCGGCCCGGTGTTCGGCGAATTGGCGATCCACAACTGGCAGGCAAAATGCGACAGCTGCGCCGCCATCCTGGACTTCGAGTTCGCCGTGGATGCCGCCCTCGGCAAGAAAGCCCAAGCCCCGGCCGCCGAAGCGCGGATCAACGAACTGGGCTGGCGCAGCGAAAAAGGTCGCCACCTGTGCCCTGCCTGCCAAACAGCAGCCGTATGAAACACAGCCTGGCAGTCGCAGTTGCGCTCGTCCTGTGCGGCTGCGCGGGTAACGCAGCACAACTGCAAAGCGAACGCGGCTACAGGGTCGAATGGCTCGGCGAGCATCCGCTGATCGACCGCAGCCACCTGACCCTGACCCTCGACGCGGACGGTCGTGCCCATGGCAGCGCCGGCTGCAACAGCTGGTTCGCCAGCTATACGCAGGCGGGCGAAAGGCTCAGCTTTGGCGCAGTGGGCACTACCCGCAAGTTGTGCGCGCCAGCCCTGATGGAACAGGAAGCGCGCTTTTTGCACAGCCTCGGTCAGGTCGAACGCTGGGATTTCTCGCAACAGCAATTGCGCCTGTGGCCCAGCACAGGCCAGCCGATCCGCCTCTGGGCGCAATAGCCCGCATACGCTCAGGGTGCGAACAACTCCAATTGTTCGTGCCGGTTGCGCAGGTCGTGCAAGCGCACCCCCACACCAAGCAAACGCACCGGTTTGTCGCCGCGGGCGAAGGCGGCGCTGAGCAGTAACTTGTAGCTGTCCAGATCCCGGCGCGCGCCCGCCTGCTCGAGGGTGGTCTGGGTGAAATCATGGAATTTGATTTTGACGAACGGTTTGTCCGCTCGATAGCTGGCATCCAGACGCGCCATGCGCGTCGCCAGCTCGTCGAGCAATTGCGGCAAGCGTTCATGGCAGGCGGCCAGATCGGGCAGATCCTGATCGAAGGTGGTCTCCACGCTCACCGTCTGCCGCCGGCTGTCGGTCTGTACCGCGCGCTCATCAATACCATGCGCCAGCCCCCAGAGCCGCTCACCGAAGCTGCCGAACTCCTTTACCAAGCGCAACTTGTTCCATTCGCGCAGGTCCGCACAATCGCGAATGCCCATCCGCCCAAGCTTGTCAGCGGTGACCTTGCCGACCCCGTGCAGCTTCGCCACCGGTAGCTGCGCGACGAAATCCTCGACCTGGTCCGGGGTGATGACGAACAAACCATTGGGCTTTTTCCAGTCGCTGGCGATCTTCGCCAGAAACTTGTTCGGCGCCACGCCGGCGGACACCGTGATGTGCAATTCCTGGGATACGCGCCGACGAATGTCCTGGGCGATGCGCGTGGCGCTGCCGGCGAAGTGCGGGCTATGGGAGACATCCAGATAGGCTTCGTCCAGCGACAGCGGCTCGATCACCTCGGTGTAATCGCGAAAAATCGCCTGAATTTCCCGCGACGCCGCTTTATAAACATCCATCCGCGGCTTGACGATCACCAAGTCCGGGCACAATTTCAACGCATGCCCGGATGCCATCGCCGAGCGCACGCCATAGGCGCGCGCCTCGTAGTTGCAGGTGGCGATCACCCCGCGCCGATCCGCCGACCCGCCTACCGCCAACGGCTTATTGGCCAGGCTCGGGTCGTCGCGCATCTCGATTGCCGCATAAAAGCAGTCACAATCGACGTGAATGATCTTTCTCGCTGTCATGTCGGCCGACGCTTACTGCGACTCCTGCACCTTGACCGCCGGCGCAGGCTCCGCCGCTTTCTGCTCGCCTTCCTTCATATAGGAAGAAATCACCAGGATAACGATCAGCATGAACGCCGCGATCGGCAGCAGCTTGGTCTTTTTCGCCAAAGTCGCACCACAGGCAGGGCAGCGCTCCGCGTCCGCGGCTACCTGGGCACCGCATTCAGTACATTGCTTTCCCATCGTCATGCTCCGCTTCATTAGCCGCGGACTCTAGCTCAATGACCGCCGACGGGCTACGTCGGATGAGTGACCATGCGCACGCTCAAAGGCTCGACCCGAACCGCTGCAACGCCCATCTGGCAGGCCCTGGGCTCCATCCGCGGGCGGCGCCCATACTAAGCATCTGAAGCAAAAGTAGTTTTTTCCGCGCTTTGGGTTGACAGTCCAGGCTTTGGCTATACAATGGCGGCCGCGGGATGGAGCAGTCTGGTAGCTCGTCGGGCTCATAACCCGAAGGTCGTAGGT
>NZ_CAMPHI010000024.1 GCF_946885955.1 uncultured Pseudomonas sp. | reverse complement strand
GTGCAGGCCAGGGCTTGGGACAGGACTTCGGCAGCCGCTTCAAGGAGGCGCTGTTTTCCTACCTCGATCAGTTGCTGGGTGGTTCGAAGGCCGGCAAGGACGTCCAGGGGCGGGGCGATCCGGGCAACGAGAAGACCCAGGAATCGAATTTGCCGAATAGTGCCAGCCAGTTCTTGCGGGGCGGCGGCACCAGCCTGCTGAACAACTCGATCGCGCCCACCCAGGATGGCGGCGGCCAAGTGCAGAACAGGGAGGTGCTGGCACCGATCACCAATCTGATGGACAAGCACCCGCAAGTGTTCGGCAAGCCCAACCAGAAGAGCGAGCTGTCGACTTCCTTGGCATCCGACAAGCCGAATGCCACGCCTACCGCGAACACCAAGACGCCGGTCGAGCAGTTCACCAAGCCGGTCAGCCTCAGCCAAGTGACGAACAGCGACACCTCGGAGCCGAGCCCGTCCAAGTCGGCACCTCCGAAAATAACTTCGACGCACAGCGAGGGAAACTACGTCTTCACCAAGCTCGCCGAGGGCGGCGCAGGCGGTAGCTCGGGTGTCGAGTTCCCGAAAGCCTCCGCCAGCCCCACCGTGGTCAACGAACCTATCGTGGTGAAGAAAGGCGAGGAATTCGACGGCAAGGGCAGGACCTTCACCGCCGGCAGCAAGTTGGGCGATGGCGGCCAGAGCGAGAACCAGCGGCCGTTGTTCATCCTCGAGGATGGCGCCAGCCTGAAGAACGTTGTGATCGGCGATAACGGCGCCGACGGGGTGCATCTCTATGGAGATGCCAAGGTGGACAACGTCCACTGGACCGACGTCGGCGAGGACGCACTGACCGTCAAGCCGAACAAGGAAGGCAAGAAGGCCAACGTCGAAATCACCAACAGCAGCGCCCAGGGCGCCAACGACAAGATCTTCCAGCTGAACGCCGACGCCAACATCACCATCGACAACTTCAAGGCCAAGGATTTCGGTACTTTCCTGCGTACCAACGGTGGCCAGCAAGGCGATTGGAACATCAACCTGAAGAACATCACCGCAGAAGATGGCAAATACAAGTTCGTCAACAGCGACGCCGAAGGGGTGAAGCTGTCTGCCGACAATATTCGGTTGCAGAGCGTCGCCGAACATATCCGGTTGTCGAAATCCAGCACCCTGGACCTGGGCTAAGAGGAGTAGAACGATGAGCGACCATTTCAACCGCGCCTCGACCTGGAGCGAACTGCTGCAGGGCGATGGCTATCTCACCCCGACGCAGCGGATCGCCTTCGAACGGGCGATCGGCATGGTAACGCGCTGCTTGGACGATGCGCTGGGGATACCGATCGAGGCGCAGTACGGCGAATTCCACTTCGAAAGCTCCGTCGATGGCTTGGAGCCCCGGTTTCTTCGGAATTCGGCAACGGACGAACTGAGCAGCGATGCCGCCCTGACGGCTTACTGGGTTATTCGCCATATCGCCGACGGCTTGCTGAAGGGCCGCGGATGGCTTCACTGAGGCATGATACGGCCAAGTGCTAAGTGCTAAGTGCCAAGTGGGCAAAGCGAAGCTTCGGCCACTTTTGGTTGGCGGCTGAAAACTAGGGTGCTGCCAGTCGGCGGGGTACGTGCATATCAAGGAAGACGGGATTCTTCTGTGCATCGACCGATGGCTGGTTGCGCCGTTCGACGCGGCAGATGGGACGCGCTCGTCCCACACGAGCGTAGCATCCCGAAGGTGGGGGGCAGCCTATTTCAACACCTGGATACAACGGACCAGCCTGTCCGTTTACCCGCTACGACGCTGAGCCGTGGCCAGTTCCGTTGCGGCGCCTGCGTCGAGCGGCCTTGCATAAAGGTAACCCTGCGCCACGGGACAACCTGCGCCGCGCAGAAAGGCCGCGTGAGCCTCTAATTCGACGCCCTCCGCCACCACGTCCAGGGATAGACCATTGGCGATCGCCATTATCGCCTGGGTGATCGCGACGCTACTGGCGTCGTCGGGCAGGTTGGTGACGAAGCTGCGATCGATCTTCAGGGTATCGACGGGATAGAGCTTGAGGTAGTTGAGCGAGGAGTAGCCGGTGCCGAAGTCGTCCAGCGAGATTCTTATGCCTGCGGCGCGTAACGCGTGCAGCTTGCTCACGGTAGCAGTGCGATCGTCCATCAGGATGCTCTCCGTCAGCTCGATGTCGATCAGCTGCGCCGGCAGGCCCGAGGCCTCGACCGCGGCGAAGATGCGTTGGACCGCGTCGGCCTGCTTGAGCTGGCGCCCGGACAGGTTGATGCCGATACGCACGCCGGGGCAGATGGCCTGCCATTCCCGGGCCTGACGCAAAGCGTTGCACATCACCCAATCGCCAATCGGGTGGATCAGGCCGGTTTCCTCGGCGAGTGGAATGAACTCCTGCGGGCCGACTACGCCGAGTTCCGGATGGTTCCAGCGCAACAAGGCCTCGAAGCCGATCAAGCGCGAATTGTCGGACAACTCCACTAGCGGTTGATAGAGCAGCTGCAGCTGCCCTTGCTCAAGGGCGAGGCGCAGCGATTGTTCGAGGGTGAAGCGGCGCACCGAGCCGTTCTCCATTTCCGCCTGGTACAGACGGTAGTTGTTCTTGCCACTGCCCTTGGCCTGATACATGGCCGTATCCGCGTTGCGCAGCAGGCTGATGGTATCTGCGGCATGCTCGGGGCATAGGCTGATGCCGAGGCTGGCGCCGATGCCGATCTGCTGACCGTCGATGACGAAGGGGGTGGACAGCGCGGCGACGATGTTCGCCGCGACGCGCTCGGCCTGGGCGGTGTTGACACCGTTTTCCATGATCACCGCGAACTCATCGCCGCCGATCCGGCACACCACATCGTTGCTGCGCAAGGTGGCACGCAGGCGCTCGGCGACGAGGGTCAGCAGGATGTCCCCGGCTTCGTGGCCGAGGGTGTCATTGACGATCTTGAAATCATCCAGGTCGATGAACAGCACCGCGCACGAGGTCGCGTAGCGGATCACTTCGGCTACTGCGGTTTCCAGCTTCTCCTTGAAGTAGTGGCGGTTGTGCAGGCCGGTGACGGGGTCGTGGTAGGCCAGCTGGTTGAGTTGCTGCTCGGTTAGCAAGCGCTGCTGCAGCTCGGCGTTGATTCGAGTGTCGTGCCATTCGAGCTGTTCCATCATGTCGTTGAAACTGCGGGCGAGATGGCCGGCCTCGTCGTTGCCGTACACCTTGGCCCGGAGGCTGAAGTCCTGCTCGGCACGTACCTGCTCGGTCAGCCGCACCAGGTTCCGCAGCGGCCGCACGATGCCGGAGGCGATTCGCCGCGTGACCAGCAAGGACAGCGCCAGCGTCGCCACGGCCGCCAGCCCGCCGAATAGTGCTTGCAAGGCTAACCCGTGATACAGCGAAGCGAGACTGGCCTGGACCACCACGCTGCCGATCAGTTGACCATGCAGCATGATCGGCTGGCGGATCAGCAGGTCATCCCAGCAGGGCTCTTCGGGCACGGCGGTATCTGCGTTCGAGGCCTCGCTGTCCCGTCGATAGGCGGCCAGCTGCTGACCGTCGGGCAGTAGGAATGTCGCCCGGGTTATGTCCGAGACGGCGCTCAGGGACGCAAGCGTCTCATGCGCTTCCTGAGTATTGCCGAATACGATCGCCGCGCTGCCGTTGCTGCCGACCACCATGGCGTGGGCTCTGACGTTCTCCGTCAGTTCCGCTTTCTGCACGACCAGTTGGTAGGCCAGTAGCGTCACCAGCAGGATCGTCATGGTGGCGGAGGTGAGCAGCAGTCCGCTGTAGGCGAGCTTGTCGCGCAATGGCCGGTCGTTGAAGCGCACGGAAGACATAGGCCTAGGACCTGTCGGCGACGAAACTGGCGAGTTTGAGCAGGCGGGCACTGAAATCGAGGCGTACGCGCCGTGCCGCTGCCAAATTGACGTCGAAGACGATGCGTTGGCCCTGTTTGCGCATCTCGATCATGATGCCGCGGTCGGCAAAGCCGCTCGCATCGGTGATGGTCAGGACCGGCAACGAGGCAAGCCGGCGGACCAGCGAATCGAGCGTCTTGCGGTTGTGCTCGTCGACGTAGAGCAGTTGGCAACCGTCGAGTGACTCGCCGGGCATGATCCAGTGCATGACGATCGGCAGGCCGTTCTGCACGCGCTTGCCTGCCAGTTGCTCCAGTTCGGCGTCCAGCGGCGTGTTGCCGATTACGCAGAGCTGGAAGTCAGCGGCGGGCAGGGTTGGCCATTGGGCGAAGAGGGCGAAATTGTAGAGGTAGGCGGCCTTCATGGCGCGTTCGTCCACCGCCGTGTCGGCTCTCACGGTCTGGCCGGGTAGGCTCAGGGCGAGCAGGATGAGCACATGCAGGGCCGCGACTTTCATTCGAACGCGTACTCCAGGCTCAGCCATAGACTACGCTCGCCGTAGCCGGGCAGGTTGGCGCCGTCTTCGGGCGCAAAGGCCGAGGCCTCCTGATAGTGACGGTCGAACAGATTGCGTACCGCGCCAGTGATGCTCACCCCCGGTATGAGGTCCCGACTGGTCAGGGTGAAATCGGCGATCGCATAGCCGTTGCTACGTATCCCCGGGGCGACCAGGCGGCTACCCACGTAGCGGGTGGCGAGGCTGGCGCGTAGGCGCTCGCCGACCAGGGGCAGGGAAACCTGCAGTTTGCTCAGGTTACGCGGGGCGTTGACCAGCTCGCGGCCGAGGTTGTCCTCGGCACGCTGCCAGGCGTGGCTGCCGCGCACCTGCAGGCCGTGCCATTGCCACTCGGCTTCGAGTTCCGCGCCGCGGCTGTCGATCCACTCCAGGGTCGGATCCGCGAAGCGTTTGATCGGGTCGCTGATGCGGTAGCGGTAGAGGGTGGCGAGCAGGCGGAAATCGCCGAGGCGATGGTCGGCGACGAACTCGGTGGTGGTGACGCGCTCCGACTCGGCATCCGGCACTTCGTAGAGGGTTTCCTCGTTGAAGGTCTCCTCGTTGCGGCTGGCGAAACGGCTGGCGCTGCCATGGGACAGGGTCAGCGTGGTGTTCGCCAGGCCGGTGTAGAGCAGGGCGGCGCGCGGATTGCTGCGTACCACCGTGTTCTCGCTGCTGTGCCGGTCGACGCGCAGGCCCAGATTGAGGCTCAGGTCGTGGCGCAGGGCGATCTCGTCCTGGGCATAGAGACTGAAGGTGCGCGCGGAACCGTTGCTTTGGTAATAGTCGTGCTCGTCGCGACGCGGGAAGTAGCGGTGCCTGCGCTGATCCTGCAGGTAGTCGTCGCGGTACTCGCTGCCCAGCACCAGGCGGTGACCGTCGATGGCGGAGCTGCTGATGGCGGCGTCGAGGTTCCACCAGCGGCCGTCGGCGTTGAGATCCTCGATGTAGAAGCGGCCATCATCAATGGGCTCGCGATAAGCGTCGCGGAAGCGATAACTGCCATGGGCGAGGTGCACGGACGTGCGGTAGTCGCCGTGGTCGGCATCGTGGCCGAGCTTCCAGAAACTGCTTTCGTCGGAGAAGTCCTCGGAGGAGCCGTAGGCGGGGGTCAGTTCCAGCTGCTTACGTTCGGCGAAGGCGCCCTCGATGCTCCAGGGGCCCTGCGAGCCTTTGAGGAACAGGCGCTGGCTTTCCTGCTTGTCCTCCAGAACGATCCCGTCGATCGGGAAGTCCGGGAGGTCGGCCCGCGACTCCGAGGCCGAGACCAGCCATTCGGCGCCGTTTTCCAGGCGCTTGCCCCAGCTGGCGCGCACCTTGCGGTTTTGGTCCGAACCGACCGTCACGGCCGCCTGGCCGCCGTTGAGGTCACGGCCCCTGAGCGTCACCACGTTGATCACGCCGAGGAAGGCATTGTTGCCATACAGCGCCGCTCCCGGGCCCGGCGCATATTCGACCCGCTCGATCAGCTCGGTGTCGAGCAAGCCGTCTTCGCCCAGGTAGATCTGGTTGAATACACTGTCGGCCACTGGCTGGCCGTCGATGCGCAGCATCAGCCGCCCGGCATACTCGCGGGGTTGCCCGTAGCCGCGTCCGCCGGGGAAATAGTAGGCGCCGTCGAAGCCGATATTCAGGCCACGCATGTTGCTCAGGATCTCGGCTAGTGTGCGATAGCCGTAGCGGCGGATTTCCTCGGCGGTGACCACCGAGACGGCGGAGGGTGCGTCGGTCAGCTGTTGCGAGAACTGGGCCGCGCCGACGACCTCGGTTTCCAGCAATTGCTCGAAGGGCACGCTGGTCAGATCCTCGGCGGTCACCAGCCGCGACAGCAGCCACAAGCCAGATACGCAAAGGCATCGACAGGCGTGCTGCAGAACGTGCCGAGTTGGCGGCGGGGCGGCGGTGTGGAGTGACATGGTCTGGATCTGGCTCGCTTGGTCTTGGCGCTGAAACGCTGCATTCGAGTCGATCCCGTTTCAGGATCGGCCGACGTCTGTGGTGCTGCCTGGAACCATCGCTGCACGGCCGGCTATTCGTAATGGGCCGTTCCGACAGCGGTCGATGGCAAAGTGCCTTGTTCCTGGGGAAAGCACCATCGGCGTAGGCCGATATTGAGGTAGGGGGAAATGGCGTCGCTGAGTGGGGAACGCCCTACCGTGGCTGGGCGGCCGCTGCCAGGGGGCTCGATGTTGGCGCAGTCTTGGTTCGTACGGGGATCATGACCGAGGACGATTTTGCCGACGCTCCGAGCTTTTGTGGGGAACCAACCTCGGTGCAAGAGGTGCCGGCGTTGCGAGGTCTCGCTTCCTGCGCGGGGCCTGGTATGAACGCGAAGCCGTGTTTTTGGCGACGTGCTCTTCAAGTGGCTTCCTTACCGTTGGTAGGGGGTGGCCTACCCGTAAATAGGCGATGGCTGATCGACTGCTTAGGCTCACGCTCTATAAGCTTTTTACTCAATACGAACGTGGATGATTCGTGGCTGCTGGCCTCCGCGCTGGATGTGAGTGGCCGTAAGAACCTCTCTTCTGGTGAGAGGTTCGCTCAGGAGTGCAGATGCGACAGTACAGGTTCGGGGGCTTGATGCGAGGGGGGATCAGTCTTTCTTTGGTGTTGGGTGGGCTGCTGGCTGTTGGGGCTGTTGCGGGGCTGGTCTTTCTGCTTTCGCAGGTTCAGGCAGTCAATTGGCGCGAGCATTACGAAGTTCGCGATGCTATCCGCGAGCTGCAGGAGTTGGACATGCAGCTGAACGTCCGCTTGCTCATGGCGCGGCAGGATCTGCCTCAAGAGGAACATGCGGTAGCTCGCGTCCAGGCACTTATGCGCGAGACCGAGGAGCGCATTTTCGCTGACATCATGGCCAGCGGTACCAGTCCCGTGGATTCCGCGCGCCTTGGCTATGGCGATGAGTCCGCACTGGTCCTGGAGTACTACGATGCCAAGAGCAAGAAACAGGAACTGATCGAACACTTCCTCTCCCTGAATGATGCGCTCAAGGACAGGGTGGATCAGGCCGTTTTCGAACTGAATCGCCTCGCCGGCCATTCGGCGAAAATGGAAGTTCAAGTCAATGGCCTGCGTCCTTTACTGCTCCTCTTCTTGCACGATGGCAGCGAGGACTCTGCGCAGAAATTGCAGGCTTATCTGGATGGTCTGCTTCAGGACCCGGCCACGCGCGCGGACAGCGACACCAACAAGTTGGCCAAAGCGCTGAGCGCCAACATTCTCTTCATCCTGCAACAGCTTCCCAACCGGGATGCAACGCTGCTTGGCATCGTCAATGCACCGACAGCGACGCTGAACGACATCCTCAATGCCTATACCCAACGCTTCTCCGAGATATTCCAGCGTGCCGAAATCTACCGGCTGGTGCTGATCGCCTACGCCTCCATGCTGCTGCTCGTGCTGCTGGTCCTGGCACTACGTCTGCGCCACAGCTATGCGACGCTGGAGCATCAGGTGGGTGAGCGCACCCAGCAACTGGCCAAGGCTTATGACGAACTCAAACAGTCCCAGCTGCAGATGATGCAGGCCGAGAAAATGGCATCTCTGGGGCAGATGGTGGCCGGGGTCGCCCATGAGATCAACACGCCGCTCGGCTTCTCGCGCAGCAACGTCGAGATCGTGCGGGAACGCCTCGGCGAGATGGGGCAGGTCTTCGATCGTTTGGTAGACCAGGCTGCTGACAGTCTTACTGGCAGCGATCCTGAAACCGCGCGACATGCCCGACAGCTGCAGGAGGACCACTGCCGGGAGGAGATGGACGAGCTGCTAGGGGCCACCGGCGAGGGGTTGGATCAGATCAGCGAGTTGGTTAAGAGTCTGCGCGACTTCAGTCGCCTGGACCGCAGTAAGAACGACCGCGTCGATCTCAACAAGGGCATCGACGATGTGCTGCGCATCGTCAATAACACGCTGCGTAAATGCAATGCCCAGGTACATCGCGATTATGCCGAACTGCCCTTGGTCGAGTGCGCGCCTTCGCAGATCAATCAGGTCTTGCTCAACCTGATCGTCAACGCTGCCCAGGCGCTCCCGGAGCTAGGCGGTAATATCGCGGTGAGCACCAAGGTCACCGGGCGCTTTGTCGAAATCAATGTGGAAGACGATGGTCACGGTATTCCGGCCGAGCTGCTGCCGAGGGTTTTCGATCCGTTCGTCACGACCAAGGAATTAGGCAAAGGAACCGGACTGGGATTGTCCATCGCATATCAGATTGTCCAGGACCACGGCGGCGCGTTGACGGTGGAGTCGACGCCCGGAACGGGAACTTGTTTCACTCTTAGCCTACCGGTGACTTGAAGATGTCAGCTATGCCTGCATATGAAACGCCCGAACGGGCCACCGTCCTGCTCGTCGACGACGAGCGCTATATTCTGATGAGCCTTTCCTCGTTGTTTCGCAGCACCTACCGCGTGCTGAGTACGACAGATCCCAATGAAGCACTGGAGATCGTGCGCAGGGAAAATGTCGATGTCATCGTCAGCGACCAGCGTATGCCACAGATGCTCGGTGCGGAGCTGCTGAGCCGGGTTCGCAAGGTATCGCCGGGCACGATGCGTATCCTGCTGACCGGATACTCCGACCTGGCCTCGGTAGTCAGCTCGATCAACGAAGGGGAAGTGTTCCGCTTCATCAACAAGCCTTGGGTCAACGATGAGATGCGCACGCTGGTGGCCAGCGCCGTGCGGATTGCGCGCAATACCGTCAACGCCGTACCGATGGAAAGCGAAGAGGAGCCAGTCGATGGCGCGCTGGCGAAGGTCTCGCCGATCAACGCTGGCGTCCTGGTGATCGATGATCAAGGCGATTTGGCGGATGTCTGCCGCGAGGTCATGGGCGATTCGTCCCGTTGCTTCGTGGTGCATGAGCTGGAGAGCGCCTTGCGGATGCTCGACCAACAGAGCGTCGATGTGATCGTTTCAGACGTCAGCGTGGGCGGACGGGACGTCAGTGATTTCATCAAGGTGCTCAAGCTGGCGCATCCGGCGATCTCCACCATTGTTACTTCACACAACCTGGATTCAAGCGTCGCCATCAATCTGATCAATGAAGGGCAGATCTACCGGTTTCTGAAGCGACCGGTACAGAAGGGCATGATGCGCTTGAGCCTGATGTCGGCGGCGCGCCATGTCAGCAACACGCGCGCCGTACCCGAGCTGCTGCAGCGCCACGTCGTCGAGGGCATCGGCGAGATTCATGACCGCAGCCTGTTTCGGAGTCTGCTCAACCGCTATTGGCCGTTTCACAAAGGGGGAGACGTTTGAGCATTCCGTGCGCCTATTTCCTGGGCGCTGATAGCAGATCCTGATTTCTTTCATATCCGTTAAGGAAGTACCTGCATGACTATTCGTTTGCGCCTGGCCATTGCCCTGACCTTAGTGAGCTCGACCAGCGCTTATGCACTTACCGACGAAGAAGGCACTTCTGCTATTCAGTTCAATTTTTCCAATCCGGGTGCCCGTAGCCTGTCGATGGGCGGGGCTTTCGTCGCGCTTGCCGACGATGCCACCGCGGCCTATACCAACCCCGCTGGTTTGACTCAATTGTCGCGGCGCGAATTGTCGCTCGAGGGACGTTATAACCGTTACTCGACTCCTTACCTCAGCGATGTTTTCGATCCCGAGGATGGTAGTTTCGAAGTGACCAGCTATCACGATGAGGCAGACTCATCCTCCAGCGGCGTAGCCTTCCTTTCCGCGGTCTTCCCTTTCGAATATGCAACCATCGCGCTATATCGTCATGAGGTGATGAACTTCAACACCCAGTTCGATCACACGCCGGCAGTGCCGTACCTTTACCCGTTTCATAGTCGCTCCAAACTCAAAGATACCGCCTATGGCGCTTCGATCGGTTGGTCGCTGGGGGAGCGCTTGCGGCTGGGCGCCGGTATTGCCTGGCACGATTTCGAAATCGATTCGGCGACCACCCGAGACACCGATGGCGGCGTCACTACGCGGCAGTCGCAGAAGGGCTCGGACCATGGGTTCGGCTACACCCTCGGCCTCCGTTATCTGATTACCGACGACCTCTCGCTGGGCTTGGTTTATCGACGCTCGCCTCGTTTCGATTACAAGGCCGTCGCGAGTACCGATGAAGCCAACCCTGGAGGCGGGCAGGTTGCATTCGTGAACAAAGGCAGCGACTTCGATATCCCGGATGTGCTGGGGGCGGGCATAACCTATCGAGTCACTCAAGCGTTTACTCTGAACTTCGATGTAAACAGGGTTCGTTACTCGCAATTGACGCGCAACATCAGTTCCCGATGGGTGCCGGAAGGTGAGGATCAAACAGAAGACGGCGATCCGGCGCTGCTTAAACTGCGCGACGGAACCGAAATTCGTTTCGGCGGTGAGTACGTATTCATCGACATGCCGGTTCCCCTGAGTATCCGCGCTGGCGTATGGCGCGACCCCGAGCACACGCTGCATTTTCAAGACGATAATCCATTCGATGGCAACGCCCAGGTGTTCTCGGCGAGGACGGGCGATCAGACCCATTACACCTTCGGTTTGGGCTTGGCCTTCGAGCAATTCTCTGTCGATTTCGGCGCCGACCTCTCGAAGTACTACGACACGTTCTCGCTTGCCGCCGTTGCCCGCTTCTAGCCGGTTGTTAAACAGCCCCGGCCAAGGCCTGGCCTGTTTTTAACGCCGTATCGGCAACGCAGGTAGTTATTAAACAGTCTGCTAGGCGGCCCCGCTGCAAGTGCGTCAGCCGCAAGCGGCTTGTCGGGCCTGTTTTTAACGCCCTGCTGGCGAGACTCGGGTAAGGCGTCCGGAATTGCCATCTGCTGCCGCCGCCGGCGGGGCTTTCCCAACCCTGCTTATGCCCTGCCGTCTCGTTGTATCGCCGCTTGTTCCCGCGGCGGGAAGGCTATTCTTCACCACGATTCTGGAGTGTCGCTGTGAGTGAGCAAGTCCTGGAGAACCGCGCCATCAGCCGCCTGGTAAGTCTGCGGCGCGAGCCGCAGCGGAGTCTGTTCGTGCTGTCTGTCGCCGGGCGCAAAGGTTCCACCCTGGCCCGTTTCGCCCGCGAAAGCGAACTGCTGCGCCAGGCGCGGCACCCCAATTTGCTGCGCGATATTCAGGAGGGGCCGGATTACAGCCGCAAGGCTGAGCCCCTGAGCGACGGCTGGCCCGGCGACCCGGAATGGCTTTCCAGTTTGGCGCTTCGGCAACGCTTGCGCCTGTTTGCCGAAATCGCATCGGTGATCGGTGGTTTGCACCGTGCGGGAATCGCCTACAGCGTGCTTCATCCAGACCGTATCGGTATTCGGACAAGTGGCGAAGCGGTATTGCTGGATCTCGGCATGACCTGGGTGGCGGGCACGCAACGCGGAGGAGGGGATGCCCTCGATTATTGCGCGCCCGAGTGTTTCTCTGGCCGTGTTGCGGACGCGCGGGCGGATATTTACAGCCTTGGTTTGTTGCTGCATTACCTGTTGACCGGGGAGCAGCCTCCCCCCCGCACGCGCGTTGGGCAAGCCATGCGTCTGTCGGCTTTGCCCGACAGCCTCGCCGACCTGCAGCCGCTTCTGGCACTGATGCTGGTCGAGCAACCAATGCAGCGATCCAGCAGCGTGACCATGCTGCTGGATCAGTTGAATGCTTTGGTCATGCGCTCGCCGAGTTTGGCCGCGGGGTTGGAGGCGGATCGAGAGGTTGGCGAATTGCCTTTCGAACGTCTATTGACGCCGCTGTCCGCCCTGTCGCAACGCCCCGCTCTTGGCGCCGGTGCAGGTGCATTCGTGGAGGGCTTCGAGGGTGGTCGTTGGGACACTCCCGTTGGCGCGGGGCGGTGGAGTCTGTGGTCGCTGTGCGTGGGGATTCCTCTTGTTTGCGCCATGGCCTCGTTTGTTTGGTGGCAAACCCGGCCGGAGCAGGAGCTGGGCCTGATCGAGAAGCTGGTTCAGCGCGCCGATAGCCAGTTGGAGGAGGGCAAGCTGTTGCTTCCCGCCGAAGACAATGCCTTGGATACCTTGCGCACCCTACGCATCGCCGACCCAGATAACGTCGAGCTTGCGACGATCTCGGCGCGGATCGAGGAAGGCGCGGGCCAGACAGTGCGTGAGGCGCTTCGCCAGGGGCGCTTGGATGACGCTGATCTTGCCTTGAGCCGAGCCATTCGGGCTTTCCCCGATGACTCGGAATTGGCGGCGCTATCGGTAGTCCTGGCCCAGGGCCGGCGCCAGGCGGAAGAGCGGGAGCAGCTGGATCGGTTGTTCGCCACTATCGATGCTCGACTGTCCGCAAGCGAGGCGACTGCCGCCGAGATCGATGCGCTCATGGCTCTTTTGCGCCAAGCGCAAAACCTTGCGGGCCAGGATGTCGGCGTGGCACAGCGCAGGGCGAAGTTGGAAACGATTCTGGCCGAGCAGGTCAAGACCGAACTGCAAACAGGCCAAATGGAACAGGCCAAGGCGAGCATTGATCGTCTGCGCGAGCTGGCGCCATCCAGTGCGGCGCTGGTCATCCTGGAGAGCGACTATCGCGCATTGCTGAGTGCCGAGGCGCATCAAAATCAATTGGCGGCGCTACTGGGCAATGCGGCAGCGGCGCAAGCAGCTGGTATCGACAAGCCGGCTGGGCTGCGCCGAGCGCTGCAGGCCTATCTCCAGGTCCTGCACTTGGAACCGAATGAGAGCACCGCCAAGGCGCGCGTCGAGAGCCTGGGCGGCATCGTCCTGAGCAACCTGCGCAAGGCCGTGGAGCAAGAGCAATGGCAGCGCGCCAAAGCCGATCTCGCGTTGGTTGCCCGTGCTCTGCCGGGAAATCGCGAATTGGCGGCATTGGACGCACGGGTTGCGCAGGGCGAGAGCGAGCAGTCTGCGCAAGCGCGCAAGCTGCTCGATCAGGCCGACTTGGCTCTGCGCCGCGGCAATTACTTCAGCCCCAGGGGCCGCAGCGCCTGGGAGCTCTACCAGAGTGCCCAGGCCTACCCGCAGGCAGAGGATGAAGTGCACGATGGCCGGAACAAGTTGCGGACCAGTGTATTGAATGAGGTGGATAATCTCACGGCCCAGCGCCGCTACGACGATGCCAGCGCCCTGGTCGAGCTGGCTCGCCAGCATATCGCCAACGATGCCGAATTGGGCCGGCGCAAGCTGACCTTGGCCTCCATTCTCGAACAACGCTCGAGCAAGAGTGCGCTTGCCGATGGATTCCTGGCGATCAATGCTATCCCATGGGCGCATATCCATTCGGTGACCGAGGTCGCCAGCGGACAAACCATAGCCCTTGAGGAAGATGCCATGACCCCGCTGCGTTTGCAGGTTCCGGCGGGAGATTATCTGGTCGAACTGCGTAATCCCGACGATGGTCAATCGCGTAAAGTACGTGCCCAAGTCCAGTCTGGACGTGGCACGAATGTCAGCGTGAACTTGCGTGGCGATTGATCACGGCATTGAAAGGAGGGGATATGACGGGAAGCGCGCGATGGCTGGCCCTATTCGGTCTGATAGCTGCAAGCCCCGCCTGGGCTGGGCTGGGCAAGGATTACGACAGGGCCATTGTGTATGTCGAGCGGGAGAGTTACGCCAAGGCGATTCCTCTGCTTGAAAGCGTCATCAGCGAGGTGCCGGCTTCGTTGCCCCGTATCCGCCTCTATGGAATGCGCTTCGCGCCCTACACCCCGCACTACTATCTGGGGCTGGCCCATTACCGGTTGGGGCATTGCGAGCAAGCGCTGAGTAGTTGGGCGAGAGAGGCGCGCTTCAAGGTATTGGCGGGGAAGAATGCCGATAACTTGGCCAGCGCTAAAGCGGATTGCCAGGCGAAGTTGGTACAGGCGGGGAAAACGCTGCCGCTGCTGGAGGAAAGGATCTCCGATGCTCAGGCGGTGGGTGATGCGGCATTGGCTGAAGTCGTCGAGGCTTTTTTCAATGGCGCTTACGAGCAGGTAGCCCACTTCGACCCAGCAACCCTCGCGACCCCCGCTTCCCGCGCTCAGGCATGGATCTACCGTGCCGCCAGCCAATACACGCTGTATGTCCTTGGTGGCGAAAGCGCCGATGAGAGCCTCGCCGATGTGCAGGAAAGTCTGGCAAGCGCATCATCTGCTGATCCTGACATAGCGGTTGAACGTAGCGGGTTTTCCCCGAAGTTCCTCAAACTGATGGACCAGGAGGTCGGCCGCTAAGGCTGGTTGATACCGGCCTGCCCGCGCATGTGGGCAGGCTACGTTCTCCAGTGGTGTGAGCGCGTGGCGAATTTTCCACTACTGAGCACGATGGCTGATCCTGCGGCTCGACGGCTATTTTGCCCTGCATGCGCACGGCTTTGGCACTACTCCGAGCTGCCCAGAAACCCCACGCCTGGATCGGTTTTCCCGCCTATCCGCCTATCCCGAATCGTCCCGGCTCATCCGCCATTTTTCCGGCATCTGCCATATTCCACTGACTTACAAGTAGGTACGACCTGATAGGGTTGCGTACGGCAACAGATTCCATGCATAGGGTTGCATCATTGGTCGACGGACCTATCAAGCAACAGACGCTCGAACTCTTCCGCCGGCATAGCTTTGCCGTATAACCAGCCCTGAGCGTTGTGACAACCATAACGCTTGAGGAACGCTTGCTGGGAGAGGTTTTCGACGCCTTCGGCCACCAGTGTCAGGCGCAGGGTGTGGGCCATGGAAACGATCGCCTTGACCAGTTCCGCACTGTCGCGACTGTGCTCGATGTCGTGGATGAAGGAGCGATCGATCTTCAGGGTTTCGATGGGGAAGCGCTTCAAGTAGCCGAGTGCCGAATAACCGGTACCGAAATCGTCGATGGCGATGGTCAGGCCCATGGCATTCAGTTCGCTCAGGGTCTCACGCACGGCGCTGTTGTTGTCCAGTAGCAGGCCTTCGGTGATCTCCAGTTCCAGCCAGTCCGCTCGGCAGCCGGTGTCCCGCAGGATGCTGCGGATGGAGGCAAGCAGGTCGTTCATCTGGAACTGCCGTGGCGACAGGTTGACCGCGATTTTTAGCGACGGGTAGCGGCCGTCGCCGTTCCAGGCGGCTGCAACCTCACAGGCGCTACGCAATACCCATTCGCCGATACCGACGATCAGCCCGGTTTCTTCGGCGATGGCAATGAATTTATCCGGCGGCACCAGGCCGTGCTCGGGGTTGTTCCAGCGCAGCAGGGCCTCGGCGCCGATCAGTCGCCCGCTGGCCAAGTCGATCTGAGGTTGGTAGTGCAGTGCAAGTTCGCCGTTGCGTTGTGCATGACGCAGGCTGGCGGCGAGGGCCAGGCGTTCGGTGGTTTGTTGGGTGAGCCTTGGCGAGTAGCGCTGGACGTTATTGCGCCCTTGCGCCTTGGCATGGTTCATGGCCGTGTCGGCATACTGCAGCAGCTCGCTGATGGTATCGGCATCGTCCGGAAAGCTGGCCAGACCTATGCTGCCGGAAACGAAGAGTTCCCGCGTTTGGATCGGATAGATTCCACCGACGACCTTGAGCAGTTTCTCGGCCAACACCTCCAGGCTGGTTCCCGCGGCAATCTGCGGCAAAATCAGGGCGAACTCGTCGCCGCCCAGGCGCGCCACCGTGTCGCTTTTGCGCACGGCGCGTTGCAGGCGCTTGGCGATTTCCCGTAGTAGCTCGTCGCCGATGCCGTGGCCCAGGGTGTCGTTGATCACCTTGAAATTATCCAGGTCGAGCAGCGCCACGGCCACCTGACGACCGCTGTGGCGAGCCTGGTTCAGCGCCTGTTGCAGACGCTCGCCGAACAGTTCGCGATTGGGCAGTTCGGTCAGGGTGTCGTAGAAGGCCAGGTTGTGCAGGCGCTGCTGGTAGGCCTTGAGTTCGCTGATGTCCTGGGCGGTGCCGAGCATTTGCTGGGGCTTGCCGTCTTCGCCGTACTCGATGCGCAGATGCGATTGCATGTGTCGCGGTTGCTGGTCGACCTCGATGCGGTAGTCCAATTGAAACTCGCCAGTGCGAGTGGCCAGGGCCTGCTCGATGGTGCGATTGACCTTGCCTCGGTCTTCGTCCGTGAGCAGGGCAAACACCTCTTTCGGGCGCGGTGTCCAGCCGGGGGGGTGGCCGAGCATTCGGCACAGCTCCGCCGATAGCTGGAGGGTGCCGAGCCGATAATCCAGTTGCCAATGGCCGAGGCGGGCCAAGGCTTCGGCCTGTTCGAGACGCAGTTCGGTGGCCTTGAGGGTGGAGATGTCGCGGGCGATGGTGAGGGCGCTGGTGACCTGGCCATGCTGGTCGAGCTCGGGCACCGCGCGGATGTGATGAGCGATCTGCTCGCCGTCGACCTTGATCGAGAGGGTCTCCATGGTAAAGGGCTGGGCGCTATGCAGGGTGTTCAAGATGCCCTGGCGATAGCGGCTCGCTATCTCTGCCGGCATAGGGATTCTGTGGCTAATGGGGGTTCCCACCACTTCTTCGGCGGTCAAGCCAAACAAGCGTTCGTAGGCGGGGTTGACGTACAGACGCCGGCCTTCGAGATCGTAGCGCACGACGACATCCGGCGAGTTTTCCGCCAGGGTGCGGAACTCCTGTTCGCGGATCCGCAGGTCCTGCTCGGTGCGGCGCAGTTCGGTGATATCGCGACCTATGGCCAGGACGCTGACCACCCCGCCGTCGGCCGCGCGCTCGGGCACGATACGGATATGGCTGATCAGCAAGCGACCGTCGGCTGCGCAGCAGGCCAATTCATGTTCCCCGGCCTGGCCGCTGTCCAGCACTCCCCGCAGTTTGGCCTCGTAGGCGAGCATTTCGGCGGCGCTGGACGAGTGGCTGGGCTGTTTGCCGAGCAGGGCCGCCATGGGCACCCCGGCCATACGCGCCAAGGCGGGATTGGCATAGGTACGCAGACAGTCGCGGTCGTAGCGCGCGATGGTGTCCGGGGTGTGCTCGGCGAGGGTGCGGAAGGCCAACGTGTCGCTCTGCAGTTGCTGCTCGTAGCGCTTGCTCGCGCTGATGTCGCGGGCGATGTGCAGGAAGCGCGCAATACGGCCCGCCGCGTCGCGCAGTGGAATCAGACTGTGCAGGAAGTGGCGCTGACCGACTGCCAGGTCGAGCATGCACTCGGCGTTGAGCGGTTTGCCGCTGGCGATGCAGATGTGACTGTCGTCGACGATCAGACGGGCCATGGCAGGGGGCAGCAGTTCGTCCACACAACGGTCGAGCAGTTCGTGCCTGGTCAGGCCGAGCAGCCACGCGAACGCCGGATTGATTTCATCGATGCGCAGACGCTGGCCTTCGCCGAGCCGATAGATCGCTTGGCAATCGGTGCTGCTGTCGAATGCCTCGCGGTACAGGCCGAGGCAATTGGCCGCTGGTCCGACGCGCGGGTGGCCATCGAGTGGGCAGGGGAAATGAAGTTTGTCGGTCATCTGTCGTCACCCCATTTCGCCGCATTGGGATTGCTCGAGTGGATCGTTTGGGGCGCCTGTACGGCATGCCCTTCGGGGTGGTAGGTCATGCTTTGCTCCTGCCCGCCATGTTGGCGAGAATTGCCGTGGGGATATCGCCCAGCGGCAGTATTAAATGGCGCATGCCGCCGACCAGCAGCTCGGGGCGCCAGCTGACCTGCGACACGCAGGAGCACAGCAGGGTGCGGATGCGCGTGTGGCGGCCGCCGAAATACAGCTCTCCCGGTTGCAGAAATATCTCGGCGATGCCGGCGGTTTTTCGCATGGGGCTTCCGGTAGATCGAAGGCGTGACGACTTTCAGTTCGTCGCAGACGCCGTTGAGGCTCTCCGAGTGGCTGACGATGAAGTAGCCGCCCGGCCTGAGCAGCGGCAGCATGCGCCGCACCACCTGGCGTTTGGTTGCGAGGTCGAAATAGATCATCACGTTGCGCAGGAAGATCACCTCGAACTCGCCCAGGTCGGGGAGCGGCGCGTTCAGGTTGATCTGCTCGAAGCGCATGCGCTTACGCAGCACCGGGTCGATCAGCAAGCTGCCGGTATGCTCGCCGACGCCCTTGAGGCAATACCTGGTCAACAGCCCGCGCGGAATATTCTCGGCGTCGGCCATGGGGTAGAGGCCGGTGCGGGCCTGTTCCAGCACCCGCGTGCTGAGGTCCGAGGCGAGCAGCTCCAACGGCCGATTGCCGAGGGCCTCGGCCAGGGTCATCCTTATCGGAGAGCACCAGGTTATTCATCGTGCGGGTTCCGGCGCAGGCGTTTCATGATGTTCTGGCGCTCCGTCAGACGATGAAATGCTTGACCATGCCATTCAGCTCGCCAGCCAGGCCGGCGAGTTCCCGGCTGGAAGCCTGGGTCTGATTGGCGCCGGCCGAAGTCTGCGCGGAAACGTCGCGGATATTCAGCAAGTTGCTGTCCACCTCGCGAGCCACGTAGGACTGCTCTTCGGTGGCGCTGGCGATGCTCAGGTTGCGTTCGTTGATCTGCGCAATGGCGGTGGCGATGGCATTCAGCGCGGCGCCCGCGATGCGGGCGACTTCCAGGGTGTCGCGGGTTTTACCGTTGCTGTTGTGCATGGCGCTGAGCGCACTTTGGCTGCCCTGCTGCACCGTGCCGATGATGGTTTCGATCTGCTTGGTCGAGTCCTGGGTTCTTTGCGCCAAAGCGCGCACTTCGTCCGCCACCACGGCGAAGCCGCGGCCGCTTTCGCCAGCCCTGGCCGCTTCGATCGCAGCATTCAAAGCCAGCAGGTTGGTTTGCTCGGCGATGCCGCGAATCACATCCAGTACCGAGCCGATGTCGCCTATCTGACCCGCCAGGGATTGCAGGGCACCTGCGGTATGTTCGATCTCGCCGGCCAGCGATTCGATGGCGTCGACCGTGCGGGTGACGCTCTCCTGGCCTTGGCGGGAGCGCTCGTTGGCCGCTTGGGAAACCTCCGAGGCCGAGACGGCGTTGCGCGCCACTTCCTCGATCGCGCTGGTCAGTTCGGTGACGGCGGTGGCCGCCTGGTCGAGTTCGCCGCTCTGCCGGTGCAGGCCTTGGGTGGCTTCCGTGGTGACCGCGCTCAGTTCCCCGGCGGTCGAGGCCAGGCGCTCGGCGGAACCGACGATCTGCTGGACGGTGCCGCGCAGGCCGTGCTGCATGTGCTGCAGGGCGATCAGCAAGCGGGCCGGCTCATCCGCACCGAGCGCTTCGATCGGTTGGCTCAGGTCGCCCTCGGCGATACGTTCGGCGACCTCCAGGGCGACATTCAATTGCTTGAGCAACCTGAGCAGCATCCAGGTGGCCAGACTGCCGCCGGCCAGCAGCAGAGCCAGCAGAGCCGTGCCGATCAGCATGATGTCGTTGCGGTCACCCTTGTGGCGCGCCGTCAGCGCCTCGTCGAGCGCCTTCAATGTCGGCTGGTTGACGGCGAACAGGGCGTCGATGGTCTCGGTATAAGCGGCGAAGTAGTCGTCGGCCGGATAACCCGGTTCGCTGGCCGCGACCAGTTGCGTATCGGTCAGCTGCAGCGCGCGTTCGATGCGCGGGCGCAATGCCGCCAGCGGAGCGTCTAGCACGGACTTGAACGCCGGGTCGGCGTTAGCGACCTTGGCGAAGGAGCGTGCCATCTTGTCGAAGCCGTGCAGCGCCTGGGTGGTGAGGACGCTCAGGGCGGCCCGTTGTTCGGGCTGGATGCGCCCTTGGGCCAGGTACAGGGCGCCGGTGCCGCGCAACTGGCCGAGCAGTTCGCTGACCTGCGGCAATTCGAACAGTGCACCACTGATCAGGTAGTAGGTCTCGAAGACCGGATCCCGCGATAACTCGAAATGGTCGAGCAGTGCATCTTCGATCTGCAGGCAGGCCGCGATCAGCTGGGAGTGGCGCGCCATGCTCTGGGGGCCATCGAGCGCTGTCAGCTCGACCTGAGTGACCAGCGTGCGCCATTGCCTGTGCGCCTGGCGCAGGGCACCCGCAATAGCGGGGCTGGCTTGCGATTCGTCGAGTGCCCCTGCGGTTTGTTCGAACGCCCGCTCCACCTCGGCCTGCTTGCGCTGACGGGCCTCCAGTAGCGCCCGATCGCCACCCAGCACGGCGGCCGACAAACCGCGATGCTGCTGTGTCAGCCGGATCAGTTGGAGCAACTCCCGTACCGGTTGCAGACCGCGCGTCTCCTGGATCGCCTGGCGGTCATTCGCCAGGGTGCTGAGGATATACAGCGCGGTCGGCAGGGCGATCAGGGTCAGGGCCAGCAGACCCAGCAAGATGAACTTGCCGGGTAGGGAAAGTCGATCGAGCGCTTTCACAGGCGACCTCCCGCAGTGCTGTCAGGGTATTGGCGGGCCGTTCCGAATAGGCCGGTATCGAGCATGTGCATCTGGTACGAAATGGCGCCTGACGCTAGCGACAACGGGTTGTCGACAAGCGGGGGCAGGCGTAGGCAGATGTTCATACGAAGTGGTTCTCTTGTTTCGCCTGGTGCGGCGTGAGTTCGTTGGTCGAAAATTCCCTGCTTATGTCGAGTAGCGTGACGGCACGGTCGTCGAGCATGAGGGTGCGATGAGTGAAGGGGGCGCGGATCCGGCTGCCGGAAGCCGCCTGAGATTCGAGGTGTATTGGCGACAGTTCCAGCACCTCGCCGACGCTATCGACTAGCGCGCCGATCAACTGCAAACGGGCGCCGCTCGGCACTTCCAGGATGACGATGCGCGAGTTGCGGCCGAGTTCGACGGGTTGCCCAGCGAAGCGCGCGCCGAAGTCAATCACCGGTATCAGGGCATCTTGCAGCCTGATCGCCTTGCGAATCTTCGGCGGCATGCTCGGTTCGGCGACCAGTTGCACGGCGTTGACGACGCTATGGATGTGCCGAATGCTTAGCGCGAAATGCTCGTCGCCGAGGCTGAATTCCAGGTAATGGCTGTTTTGCGCCGGGCCGTCCGGACCCAGGGCGTTACGCTTCAGCGCTTGTTCTTCAGCCCGCATGCGGCTGGCGAGTTCGCTCAGCTTGTCTACCTTGGCGGCGAGCTGGGCGATGGCCTCGGCACGCACGCCGCGGGGTTCGCTGGCGAGCGGCGGCGCTGCGGTCCGGAAAGCCGATTCGGCGAGCGGATCGAGTTGTCCGGCGATAACCGTTGCCGCCGCGCTGCAGGCCGGCTGCTGTTCGATCGTTTGCAGCGTCGTGGCGATGCCGTTGAGCTGCTCGATGGATTCGCGCATGAGGCGCGTCAGGTCTTCGGGTGCGGCCTCATCCGCTGCGGCAGCGATGCGTGAGGCGCGCAGTTGATGGCGAACAAGAACGATCAGTATCGCGATGCTCGCCGCCACGGCCAGCAGCATCCACAGCATGTAGCTGTCGCCGAAAGGCCCTTTGCCCGTAAGGCTTGCGAGCGGCTCCAGCAGCAGACCGCTCGCGGATGCCAATAACGGGGGCAGTTCAATGCTCATTTGCTAGCGCCCCACTGGCTTGGCATTGGCGAGCCGGTGCTGGTCGCTGTCTCGGTCCGCTGGCCCATGGCTCACTCATGGACGTGCACGAAACCAGCCGGTACGGCCGAGCCAAGGGGCTGCGCTATCCTGTCGGGCAACGGCCGCCTTATCGCGCTCGCCTATGGAGTGCGCAGCCAAGGTGAAGAAGCCCATCAGCTGCTGTAGTTGCTCGGCCTGGCCGCTCATTTCCTCGGCGGTGGCGGCCAGCCCCATGGGCAGAAGGTTCGCCCCTTCCGTTGCCAGCACGCAGACGGCGCCCAGCCCCGCGAGGGCCAGGAATGCCCAGGGGGCTCTGCTTGGAGGGGGTTCAGAGGGGGTGGTTGTTTCGCTCAATGCCGATTCTCCATCCATTGGCCGGCGATGTTCTAAGCCATGCACCGATTCGTTCCGCATCGAAGGGAAGGTGTCAGAATGCCAGTGGGCGCAAATGATGCAGACCATGCGGGATAGCCGGCCATCGGTCGATGCTGGTTTTGAGGTAGGCGTGCAGGTGGTGGTAGTAGGGGGTTTCCTACCCTTTCTCGCGCGGGCTTGGGTCGCGGCGGTGGCTGGTCGATGAGCCGCCGCGAAGCTCTTGGCTACGCGCGGTAGCGTAATCCCCGCGCCGGCCCGTTGGACGGCTCCGAGCGTGGGGGCAACGCTCAGGGCATTGCGCTTATGCCGCTCGGCGCGGGCGTGAGCCGGGCGCCGGGGCGTGTCGAGCGGTCTGGGCAAGATTGCGGTGCAGTTTTTCCATATCGTTGCGGACCAGGCCGAGCACTTGGGTGACGCGCTCCTGGAACTCCAGGCTGACCAGCACCTGAGTGATTTCCTTGCTGACGGCATGGCTTTCCTCGCGCAGCTCGCGGGAGGACTCGAGAAGTGTGTTGGTTGCGCCGCGAAAACGCTTGATGACGTGTTCGATGACCTGCCTGGAGTCGTTCACCGTGGCCCCATCCTGCTCGGCATATTGGCGGGAGGCAGCCAGGGTGTTGGTGATGGCAGTATTCACCGCGTCCACGGTTTCGCCGATACGTCTGCCGGTTTCGCTGGTCAGGCTGCAGAGCTTGCCAATTTCATGCGCGACTACCACCGCCATACCGTTGCGCCCTTGGTCGGCCAGTGCGGCGTTGAACGCTACCTGATTGGTCTGTATGGCAATGCTCGCGAGATCCTGGGCCATCGCTCGTAGCTGTTCGGTGAGACCGGACAGTTCCATTACCTCTTGTTGCAGCGCTTCTTTGGTGGCCAAGGCCGCGCCCAGCGAGACGACGGTTGCTTCCAGTTCCTGTCGGCTGTCACCGAGCAGCAAGGCCAACCTGCCATTCATCGGAGTACCGTTCCGGGCTGCGTCGGCGGCGCGCTCAACCCGCTGGGACATTCTGCTGAAATGGCTGGTCAGGGAGGTGATGGCCTCTTCGGTAAGGTCGCGGGCAGCCTCGACTTGTCCGGCCCAGACTGGTAACGCATCGCGGTATGTCGATGCCTGTGCGCAACCACAGCTGCCTTCGATGCCCCCATTTCTGGTTGCTTGTGGCTTCACGCCGTGCAGGCTGCGGTTGTGCCAGTGGTAATAGAAAGCCGCAAGCGCGCCCAATGTCAGGATCAGCATGGCGAGCCTGTCGGGCAGGAGTTGCGGCTCCCCGGTGGCCAGCACGCAGGCGGCACCGAGCGCGGCCATGGCCAGGATGATCGAGGATGCGCCCATGGGGGATTGTTTGGAGGCGTAAGTGGTTTCTCTCAATCTCGTTCTCCGGTGTCGGCTTTGACTGCAGCGCAGCGCCGGTTTGTCTGCGTTGAAAAGTTGACGGCGGCATGCCGGCATTGGCGCATGATGCGGGCCCTGTGGCTGGACGGGCATCGGCCTATGCTGGTTTTTGAGTAGGCATAGTGGTGGCTGTGGTAGGCGGCCCCCTACTGGTGCTGTGTGGCGGCTCGGAGGGGCTGTTGACGCACTTGGTAAATGGGGTGGCAGGTCTGGGTCTGTGAGCAGTTGCGATATAGAGGGGCTTATAACGTCACTCTATAAGGTTTTGGCTCACGGCGTAGCGGACGATATCGGCATTGCTGGAGAAACCCATTTTTTCCATCAGTCGCGCCTTATGGGTGCTGACTGTCTTGCTACTGATCGCTAGGGCCTCGGCGATTCCGTTCACGCTGGTGCCAAGGGCGAACAGGCGTAGCACCTGGCGTTCGCGCTCGGTGAGTTTGTCGTGGTGGCTCTGTTGCGTCAGGTTGCTGGCTTCGAGGGCGATGTCTTCGGCAATCTGCGGATCAATGACGCGTGCGCCGGAAGCGACGCGGTGGATCGCTCCGAACAGGGTCTCTGGCGTGCAGGTTTTGCATAGGTAGCCGTTGGCGCCGGCCCTGAGCATGCGCTGGGCGATCTGCGGTTCGTTGTGCATGCTCAGCATCAGTATTTTTTGCGTTGGGTGATGGGTGCGGATGCGTGCGATCAGATCCTCGCCGCTGAGACCGGGCATATTCATGTCGAGCAGCAGCAGGTCGATATCGCCCTCCCGTAGTCGTTCCAATGCCGTTACACCGCTTTCGGCCTCGGCGACTACCAGCAGGTCATTGGTCAGGGCGAACAGTTCCTTCAATCCCCCACGCATAATGGCGTGGTCATCGACAATCAGCAGACGAATTTTTCTGAGCATGGTTCCTCGCTGCTTGGATAGGGGATTCCAATATCTATGGCGGGCAGGATGCTCAATAGAGTGTTTGCCTGTTGCGGATAAAACCATCGGCTGCCGCTGCTTTTTGGGTAGGGGGTTTCCGGTTGGGGGTAGGCGGTTGGCTGACCTTGTGTGCGAGACACAGTGAGGGCGAGTTTCGCTGTCGGGCGTTGGATCGCTCTGATGGGGTACTGCCTGCCGGCTTGTTACATGCGGAACCGTCGACCAGCTGGGCGAGGTCATGGACCGACGCGGGTAGGTTCGCGCTGACCTGGTTGTTCTGTTCCGAGGTTTGTGCCGCTTCATTGGACTGCTTGCGGATGTCGTGAGTGTTGCGCGCAATATCCTCGGTCGTGCAGCTGTGCTCTTCGCAGTCCGGGGCGGTCTGCGCAGCTATGTCGTAGATACTTGGGGGGTTGATCGCGAGGCTTGCGGCGTTCGATGAATATATCCCTGCATGGCAGCGCCGCACGGCGAACAAAAAAAGCTATCCCCGCAGTGGAGCGGGGATCCATGATCGACCTGACTATGCGGGGGACGCTTAGCCAGCGAAGCACGGGCTCCTATTTTCCAGGAGCAGCAAATGTCTGCCAATTGCCCTACAGGGTGTATAGGCAATCGTGTGGCGAGACAGTGGGGGCAAGGATGCAACCAAGTAGCTTCAGCGACCATCGGTGAGGGCTGATTCTTCGGTAGGGGGTTTGCTTTGATGGGTAGGGGGTTGCCGATACGGGCCGGCGAACGGTTTTCAGGCGCAGCCATTTGTAAAAAGAGCACAAACTACCTGTAGGGCAAGTTCCGGCTTCAAAGGGGCATCGTCGCGCGGCACAGGGTGTAGGGGCCGGGGGAGGGCAAGTCCTTGCTGCGGTCCGGCGTCCCGGCGATGCTTTTGATTTGCCGGGATCGCCAGCAAGCTGGCTTCTACCAAGCTTGGTGCCGATTTAATTCTTATATAAAACAATGAGATATTTTTGACTGCCAGACGCATTTGTTTGGCGTGCGGCTGGTGCAGTTAGTCAATTTCGACGCCTGAGCCTGATGCTGCGTTGCCGCTCCTGACCATGGCTGGCTACGACTGGTCGCGGCTCCTTGTCTCAGAACCTCGGCCATCCGCACTTGAGTCAACCAACTGGTCCTGCAGGCCATTAGCATGTCGTTGAAAATCGCCCTTCTCGGACAGGCTCCGGGTTGTTGCTGGCGATCCAAATCCCAGTGGGGCCGCCTCGGCAAGTTGGCTGCGGGGCATTGCCGCGTGCAGGGGTTTGTCGCGGGTCCTATTGATTCGTCCTGAAGTGCTTGCATGGGCAAGTCGATGCGTGGTGCCGACCTGCTGGTCGGCGGATCGTTGGTTGTATTGGTTGCGGTCATAGTCAGTCACCCCCTACCTATTCCTGTTTTTCCCCCTACTGAAGAATCAGCCTCCGCCGATGGTCGTCGAGTTTGCGCGGATGCATTCTCTGTTCTCGCTTGCAACGAGCTCTTCTGTAATTCGAAGTGCCGGCATTCGAAGCCGAGTGGAATTGGCTCGGTTATGAAGAGCGCTATACGGACTTAGCCTTGCGTCCGTAAAGCCTGGAAAGCCCATGCTTGCCACATTTCGATGTGTTGTGCGGTCGCAGTTCTTTGCCCTAGCGATATTAAACAGACCGTAGCTCCCGGTGTATCCCGCCCGGGAGCGAAAAGAGCAGACGATCTGGAGTTTCGACCCTTACCAGGGCGCCGAATATCCGATCCGTGCACGTTCTTGATGACAGGTAGGAGTGGCTGCGATGTCGCAGAAAGGTTTCACCCTGATTGAGCTGATGGTGACCCTTGCCGTCCTTGCGATCTTGCTCGGCATCGCCGTTCCCTCGTTCGGCAGCATGATCCGCGATAGCCGGGCTTCGACCCTGGCCAGCGAGCTGCAAGGGGCACTGCAACTCGCCCGCTCGGAGGCCGTCAAGCGTCGTCAAAGCGTTGTGGTGTGCCGCAGAAAGCCTGGCGAAAGCATTTGTCAAAACGGTGCGGATTGGGCCTCTGGCTGGCTGGTGCAGCAAAGCGGCGGTGACGTGATCAAGGTCTGGGACAGCGCGCAGGGGCTGGCTGTTGTCGGCCCGAATGCCGGGGTGACCTTTCGCAGCAACGGCATGGCCGGTAGCGCTAGCAATTTTGCGGTGACGCCCAGTGACTGCAGCGGTAAGCAGAGACGGGAAATTGCCGTCTCTGTGACCGGCTCCAGCACCCTGGGACAGGAGGCCTGCGAATGATCGCGTTCTCTCCTGCCGCCCAGCGTGGTACCACGCTGATCGAAGTTCTTATAGCCCTTGTCGTGCTTGCCATCGGCCTGCTCGGGATGGCGCTGCTGCAGGTCACCAGCGTGCAGAGTAACCACAGCGCTTATTACCGCTCGCAGGTGAGCATACTCGCCAGCGATCTGGCCGACCGGATGCGTGCGAACCGCACCGCCGCGCTGACCGACGCCTACGTATTCGATTATCCGACCTCATCCGGTCCCCATTCGGTGAGTGGCACCCAAGCGCAGAAAGATAAAGCCGAGTGGCTGAACACACTTGCCCAGGCGCTACCGGAAGGCACCGGCAAAGTCGAAAAAAGCGGAACCCTGGTGACCATATCCGTGCGCTGGAACGATAACCGTGGCCGGATAAAAAAAACCGCTAGCACCGAGAAAGCCGGCAGCACCGATACCGGCATTGAAACCTTCGTCTATCGGACCGAAATATGACTCGTTCATCGACGCCTCGCCAGCAAGGCTTTTCGCTCGTCGAATTAATGATCTCCATGGTTCTTGGCCTGTTGCTGATGGCTGGCGTATTGCAGACGTTTCTCTCGAGCAAGCAAACCTACAGTACCAATAACGCACTTGCCCGCGTTCAGGAAAGCGGTCGCTTCGCCATGGAGTTTCTCACCAACGATATTCACAACGCTGGATACAAGGGTGAATGTGTTTCGGCATTGAATAATCTGCTCAATGAAAAGGGTAGTGGCTATAGCGCCGACTTATTCGATTTGAGTCAGCCTATAAGTGGTAAAGCTAATGCGTCCCCGTCATGGGTGGATAACCGCACTGCGGGCGACGTGATTAATATCAAGTATGCCGCCAATATCCCGGGGGTGACGGCAAGCGGAAATACCACGGTCAACGCAAACGCCATCACTCTGAATGCGGCTAGTGGTGTGGCTCAGGATACGATCATCGTTGTCGCCGATCCCATGGGCTGCGATATGTTTCAGAATCGCAGCAATGCCAGCGCCAGTACCTTGTCTCGCGGTAATGGCGGGAAACCGGGCAATAAGAATTCCGCCAAAAATAACTTCAGCCACGCCTATAACTCGGCGATGGAAATTCTCAGATTGGAAAGTGCCAGCTATTACATCGGCAATGGGATAAAAGGCCTGCCTTCCCTCCGTCGCGTCAGCTTTACCAATGGAGCCAAATTCGACGAAGAGTTGGTCGAAGGGGTGCAAGATATGCAGATCTTGTACGGTATTGCGGGCAGCGATAGGCAAGTCGACAGTTATGTGTCGGCAAGCAGTGTGTCCAATTGGGATAACGTCGTATCCGTTCGTGTCAATCTATTGCTCGTCAGTACCGATACAAACGTGGTCCCGGAAAATCAACTTATCAAGTTTAACGGAAAAGACGTAACCATTCAGAATCGCCGCCTGGCGCAAGTGTTCTCGACAACTATCGGAATTCGTAATCGCCTGCCATGAATAAATCCATGATCGCATTACCTGTCAATAATCAACGCGGGGCGATTTTGATTATCGCCCTGATCATGTTGTTGTTGCTGACCATCATTGGTTTGAGCAGCATGCGCGGAACCTCGCTGCAGGAAAGTATGGCCGGCAATATGCGTGACGGCAGCCTCGCCCTTCAAGCCGCGGAAGCGGCACTACGCCAGGGTGAAAACGTCGTCAATAAAAAGTTCATGACCAATACCCTGGACATGCTTTCTGGCACGCCGCTGTCAGGCACCTACAGCAAGTTTCCCGGCGTCACGACCGCACCGGCCTACAGCATTACGCTGCTGGCCAAGCTGCGCACCAGCACTGAAGCCGCAACGCCTATCGACGATCAAGGTGCCTTGGTGCGAGTGGAGGCCGACGGTTATGGCATGGCGCTCAATTCCGATAACAGCGCTGCATCCAAAATCAAACTCCGCTCGGTTTTTCTGGTTGAACAATGAACGGCCAACCGCCTTATCAGTCCTTTTCGGGAGTCGTAGTGATGACCAGCCTCGCACCTCGATACAAACTGCTGCACACAGGCCTGGCTTTCACCATGTCGTTGGCGATCACCTTCGCTTCGACCGCCCGGGCGGACGTTTCGCAGTCGCCTTTGTTATTGGGTGGGGGCAGCGTGCCGGGTAATCTGGCATTGGTGCCTTCGGTGGAATGGCCAACCATTCTCAGTATGGCTAATCTTGGTGACTACTCCGTCAGCAATAAATATGTCGGCTATTTCGATGCGGATAAGTGCTACGACTATGCACATGATTCGAAGCATGAAGATCACCGCAATAGCCATTTTTTCCCAAAGTCTAAAACCAGTAATCGTAGCTGCACCGGTAAGTTATGGAGTGGCAACTTTCTTAACTGGGCGGCAACCCAGACCATCGACCCTTTTCGTAGTGCGCTGACCGGTGGTTATCGTGTCAAGGATACGAAAAAAGAAACCTGGCTGGAGAAGGCTAGGCATACAGGTCAGAATCAAAGCGGTTGGCGAGCTATTTGGGACGGCGCCACAGTAAGTAGTGCAACTCCAGCGAGCTGGTATGGGTTCAGGGTGCGTCTCGCCGGCTTGGGTAATCGTATGCGCTTTACCCTGGATGGTGACCTGAGCGGAGAGGCTAGCGAGTACACATCGGATACCGATCTTTCCATCAACGGAAGTACCGTATATGAAGTTTATATGCGGGTAAAAGTATGCGATTCAAAGATCGGCCTGGAAGCGAACTGCAAACGCTATGCGGAATCCTACAAGCCCGAGGGTTTGATACAACAGTATTCCGGTGATCTTCGTTACAGTGTCTTCGGTTACTTGAACGACCATAGCGTATGGCGTGACGGTGGTGTATTGCGCGCTCGGCAAAGGTTTGTTGGCCAGGCCGTCCGCACGCCGGGGGTGGCCGGTAACCAAGACAATAGTGCTAGTGAGTGGAACGCAACCACCGGTGTGTTTATACGCAATCCTGACAAAGATGATGCGACCAATACCAATGCCGGCATTCTCGATAGCGGGGTTATAAATTATCTGAATAAGTTCGGTCAGATGACCGCCAAGGATCATAAGCATTATGATCCGGTCAGCGAGCTGTTCTATGCGGCGCTGCGTTATTTTAAGGGTCAAAGTAATGTATCGGCCTATTCAAACCTCGGTGCCGATACGTCCATTCACTATGAGCTGGCCGATGGCTTCCCGGTTATTGCAGATTGGACGAACAAAGACCCTATTCAATATGCCTGTCAGAAAAACGTGATTCTCGGCATCGGCGACACCAATACGCATCGAGATAAGAACCTTCCGAAGAACACTGTTAGAGACCAAGAGCCGACTGAACCAGATGAGGTCAGCAAGGACGGTACCATCGATGTGGTAAAGGCGACGCAGAAGGTAGCCGAGCTCGAAGGCATCACTATCAATACTCCCTTCAACACTAATCGCCTGAGCTCTGCCTATATCGCTGGCCTTGCCTACGATGCCCACACCAAGGATCTACGTAACGATTGGAAGGGAAACCAGACCGTTTCCACCTATTGGGTCGACGTTCGCGAGGACGAAAAGCTGGCTGGAAAAACCCGCAACCAGTACTGGCTCGCCGCCAAATACGGTGGTTTCAAAGTGCCGAAAAATTTCGGTGAGCCCTACGAGCGTAGTGAGGAGCTGCCTGAGGAGTGGTGGCACAGCACAACGGATATGTTGGGCAGCGATTATCCCCGTCCCGATAACTTCTATGTGGCGAGCGATGCCGCCAATATGGTTGAAAGCCTGAAGCGCGCATTCGCGAATATCGCCAACGAGGCGCAAAGCACCCTGACTTCGCTGGCGACCAACTCCAGTCGCCTGAGTACCGATACCGCAGTATTCCAACCACAACTCAATAGCAAACGTTGGAGCGGCGACCTTCTGGCAAAACAAGTCGTCGGTGGCGAGGTGGCGGCAAAAGCCAGTTGGAACGCCGCTGGCGTACTGGATGCGCTCAGCGACGTGGCCAGTCGGAAAATCTTCAGCAGCGCGTCACCCACAGAAGACGGTGCCAACGGCCCGCTAATTTCAATCGAGGGAATCGATTTCACCTGGGACGATCTGGACGAAACCCAGCGCGCCTGGTTTACCAAAGCGGGTGAGGCGGATAGTTCCAAGGCAAAGCAGCGTCTGGCATTCCTGCGTGGTGATCGCTCGTTGGAAATGACCGACAAGGATGGCAGTCAGCCATTTCGGCAACGTACCAGCCGCCTGGGAGACATAATCAACTCTGACCCCCAGTTCATCCATCAGCAAAATTTCGGTTACGCCGGCCTGGCTTGGAACGATGGCGCTGTGGGCGAAGCCTATGCCGCATTCCGCGCATCCGATGCCTATAAAAGCCGTACGCCAATGATCGTCGTCGGCGCCAACGATGGCATGTTGCACGGCTTCGACGCCAGGGTCAGCACAGAATCGGCGAAAAACGGTGGCGGCGAGCTATTCGCCTATGTGCCCAACAACGTACTGGACACATTGATCGATCTGACCGAACCGGCCTATTCCCACCGCTATTACGTCGATGGCACGCCGCGTATTTCCGATGCCTGGTTGGGCAGCGACGGTTGGCGCACCATGGTCGTAGGTACTACGGGGGCGGGCGGTAACAGCGTATTCGCTCTGGACATTACCGACCCTGGCAGCATGTCCAGTGAAAACGTGATGTGGGAGTTCACTCATCCGAGCATGGGCTATACCGTTGGCCAGCCGGCGCTGGTCGCTCTGCCCAACCAGAAGTTCGGGGTAATCGTCAGCAGCGGCTATCACGACAGTACGCCAGCGAATGGCAAGGTGTGGATCCTGGACGCCGCCGACGGCAGCGTGATCAAGGAGTTCACCCTGGCCACCACGGGCGATTTGGGTACTCCGTTGGTCGCCGATATAGATGCGGACCAAGTTGCCGATCGCATCTATGTGGGCGATACCCAGGGCAATCTCTGGCGGCTGGACCTGAACGGTAACAGCACTGTCAGTTGGGGCATTCCGGGCTCGCTCAATGCTAATCCGCTGTTCATTGCCAAGGACGATGCGGGTGCGCGGCAAGCCATCACCGCGCCTTTGACATCCGCCTTCAACGATCGGAATCAGCACATGGTGTTCTTCGGTACCGGGAGTTTTTACCGTACCGGCGATAACGAGATTCCGGATAATCCGGCGGTAGAGACCTTCTACGGGATTATCGATAACGGGCTGCTTATCGATGGGCGCAGTGATTTGTTGGAGCAGGACATTATCAAGGAAGCCACACTGAGCAGCGGCGATAAGGTGCGCGCTACTACGCAGAACGCGTTGCAGGATGACGACAAGGGTTGGTATCTGGATCTTGCCTGGCAGACGGGGGAGGGTGCCTCCGGTGCTCAGGGCGAGCGCGTGGTTGCCAAGGCCACTTTGCGCAATGAGCGGGTGATTTTTACCTCCATGATCCCGTCCGCAGATCCTTGTGAGTTCGGCGGAACCAGTTGGATCATGGCCGTTGATTTATCCAGTGGCGGCCGGTTCAACGACTTGTTCTTCGATACCGACGACGACGGTACGTTGACTCGTAGAGATGCGGCCACGGTCACCGAAGAGGGCGATATCGTTCCAACAGAGGGCGATCTGATTCCCACGGACGATGGCATTCCTTGGACAGGCCTCTCCGATAAGGATGCTGGCGTGATTAAAGGTGTGACCTCGGTCACTGATGAAGATGAGGCGTTGCTGTGCTTCGCCGGTTCCAGCGGGGCGCCAACCTGTAAGCCAGCGCCCGGGTCACGGAGATATGGCCGCCAATCCTGGCATGAAGTGAGGACCAACTGATGATCAGCTCTATCGGCAGGTCCATTCTGGGTTCGACGTCGCGGAGCCCGGTATTACGAAACAGGGGCTTCACGCTGATCGAAATGATGATCGTGATAGTCGTCATCGGCATCCTGGCCGCGATCTCCTATCCCTCCTATCAGGAGTATGTGCGCCGGGCCAAGCGGGCGGACGCCCAGGCCGTATTGCTGGAGTTGGCGCAATTCATGGAGCGGCACTACACCGCCAACGGCACCTACCTGACCGCCGATGATAAAGCTCCCGACTTGCCGTTCACCGCAGCGCCCAAGGATGGCACCAACAGCAACTACGACCTGAGTTTCGTCGCCAAACCGACGGCCAGCGGCTACACCTTGCGGGCGGTACCCAAGGGCTCCATGACAGGTGATACCTGCGGAACCTTGACCCTGAGCAATACGGGGGCCAAGGGGCAGGCTGCGGGTGCCAGCCTTGCCGCATGTTGGCGGCGCTGATCGAAAGACGGATGTAGCGAGTCAGGCTGCTGGTGTCGCGAAACCACTAATCTGCCGCGTTTTGTGGGAGCGGCTCGGCGAGCTGGGCATCGATGATGCGCCCGCCGGCAGCCACTCGGCGGCAGGCCATCAGCAGAGTTTCCGGATCGTGGTTCTTGGTCAGATAGCCCGTTGCATCGGCCTTGAGCGCACGCTGGGCAATGGGTACGTCATTGCGCATGCTCGGTACCAGGATCGGCAGTTGCGGCTCGCGGCTGTGGACGCGAGACAGCAGATCCTCGCCACTGATGCCCGGCATGCTCATGTCTAGCCGCAGATCCATATCGTTGCGCCGCAGCCGTTTGAGCAACGCCGCGCCGTGCTCCGCGTTACCAACTACGTGCAGGTCGCCAGCCAGGGCAAAAGCTGTTTCAACCCTTCGCGCAAGATGGCATGGTCATCAGCGATCATTCGTCGAGTCGTGGGGCCTCGGGGATGCCTGCAAAGGGATCTGTAATTGAACACAAGTACCCTGGCCAGGGGTACTGTCTATTGTCACTGCACCTCCAAGCATATGGCCGCGTTCACGCATTCCGAGCATGCCCAGCGTGCCTTGGCGCGTCTGCTCCGGATCGAAGCCCCGGCCGTCGTCGCGAACCTCGATCAATACCTGATTGCGACTGGATTTCAAGTGGATCTCCACGTAGCTGGCGTGCGCGTGGCGAGCGACGTTGGTCAAGGATTCCTGAATCACCCGGAAGGCCGCAGTGGCCCGTTCGTTATCGAGCTCCAGGCGTGCCTCCGGCGCTTTCAACCGGCAAGCAATGCCGGTATTGCGGGAGAATTCGGCAACCAGCCATTCGAGTGCCGAAGTCAGCCCCATATCAAGGGCGGCGGGGCGCAGGCTGGTCGCTACGTTGCGTACTACCTGGATGATATCGTCGATCCGTGTCATCAGCGTTTGGATGTGTTCTACCAGCAGCGGCTGGTCTTTGCCGAATTGCAGGCGTAGCACGGAAATGCTCATGCGCAGCGCGGTGAGTTGCTGACCCAGTTCGTCGTGAACCTCCCGGGCCATGTGTTTGCGTTCTTCTTCCTTTGTGGTTTCGCGGCGGCTGGAGAGCAAGCGCAGTTGTGCATGGGATTCCTTCAGACGTCGTTCCGCCGCGCGCATGGCGCTGATGTCGCGGCCGATCGAGAGAATGCTGACGAGCTGCCCCTCCCTGTCGCGCTCGGGCACCAAGCGGGCCTCGAAGCGGGCCGCATCGGTGCCGGGTACGGCATTGATGACGACTTCTTCTTCAGCTGCTTCACCGGTTCGTGCTATCTGTGCGAGGGTTTTGCGAAAGGCGTGAGTTGCGTTCAGGTGGGGCAGTACTTCATCTGGGCCTTTGCCGAGCAGTTTGTCCAAGGTTTTGCCAAGGATGCTCTGGGTGACCGGATTGGCGTAGATGAAGCGACCTTGCAGATCGAAGCGGGCGATGACATCTGGGCTGTTCTCCACCAGCGCGCGAAACTCCTGCTCGCGGACGTGCAGGATGCGCTCCGCATGCTTGCGCTCGGTGATGTCGCGGAAGATCCCGACGATCCTCTGGATGCGTCCGGAAGCGCCGCATACCGGAATCAGCGTGGAGTGGAAGATCCGTTGTCCGATGGGCAGGTGGAGTTGTATTTCCTCATCGATCGGCGCCCAACTGTCCACGCAGTGTTGAAACTTGGCGATGGCGCTGGCTGCTGCGGCCGCGGGCAACGTTTCCTCAATGGTCTTGCCGATCAGTTCGGCGCGCTCCATGCTCGCGCCGCGCTCGAGCGCCGGGTTTACCTCGATGATGCGGAAGTGTCCCTCCTCGGTCACCTCCAGGAGAAACAAGGGGTCCAAGGAGTTATCGAAGATATCCCGGTAGCGTTGTTCGCTCTCGAGCAGCAGTGCTTCGGCGCGTTTGCGCTCGATGGCGATGGCCGCCAGGTGGCTGGCTTGGTGAACCAGCCTGAGGTCGTCATCGGTCGGCAACCCCGGTTGGTGCAGATAGATGCAGAAGGTACCCAGTACCTTGCCGGTGGAGTCCAGCATCGGTTCAGACCAGCAGGCGCGTAGCCCGGCCCGTCTTGCCTGTTCGCTGAAGGTGGTGCAATCCGGGTGGGTGAGCAGGTCTTCGGCGATCACCGTGGTTCCGCGCCAGGCGGCGGTGCCGCAGATACCGACGCCTTCACCGATCTCGATACGACCGAGTGCCTCGATATACTCCAGCGGCAGACTGGGGGCAGAGCCAGGGATCAGATAGCGGGAGTCTTCATCCGCCAGCATGATGCTGGCCAGGAAATCAGGACGTACTTGCTCGACATATTGCGCTACCAGCGTTAACACTTCCGGTAGCCGAGCCCCGTGCGCCAGTTGCTCGAAAATCCGCAGGCGGGCCTCCTCCAGGCGCTCATGACGTTTCAACGCGGTAATGTCATAGCCCTTGGCCAGAACGCTGACCACTTCACCATTCACACCGCGTTCGGCGATGAGTTGAATGGCATGGATGACCATTTCTCCTGTCTGCGGGCATAACCATTCCTGGACGGTTTCCAGAGGTTCTCCGGTGGCGATCACCTGGCGTAGCAACGTTTCGTGTTCGGCGGCCGTAAGGTCACCCCCATGCCAACAGCGTTCGAGTGGGCAGTGCAGGGCCTTGGCGGCCGGAATACCGGTTTCCCGTTCGAACGCCGGGTTGACGTAAGTGCGTTGGCAATTCAGGTCATAGCGAACGATCAGGTTCAGCGAGTTTTCCGCCAGGGCGCGGAACTGTTGTTCGCTGGCCAGCAGACGGTTTTCCATCTCTTTGCGTTCGCTGATGTCGCGGCTGATGCCGACGATACGGTAGATGCTCCCCTGTTCGTTACGCACGGGAATGAATATCGAGTGGACGGCAATAGTCCCGACCAGTAAATCGAGTTTGTGTTCTCTTTCGATAATTTCGCCGCAGGCCAGGCAATCCGCAAAAGCACTTTTAACCATTCGGCCGGCTTCGGGGGTGGCCTCGCCGAGAAAACGCCCTATCAGTTGCTGGCGAGGGATCCCTATCGCGCGCTCGAAGGCCCTATTGGTCTCGATGTAGCGGAACTGTTGATTTTCGGCCACCTCCACCAGATAGAGGCCGTCTGCGGAGTTATCGAAGACCTCTCGGTAGCGTCTTTCGCTTTCCCGCTGCGCCGCCTGCAGGCGTTTGCGTTCGGTGATATCCCGGGCCAGTTCCAGGCTGTAGCTCTGACCATCGAGTTCGAGGTAGGTGACGCTGAGTTCGACCGGGAAGATACGGCCGTCCTTGGTTTGGTGGCGGCTTTCGATGATCTCCGGCGGGCGTTCCGGGTTGTCGTGCCAATCCGCCAGGATTTGCTCGTTGGTCCAGTCGGGATCGATTTCGCCGACGGTCATGCTCAGCAATTCTTCACGGCTGTAGCCCAGGCTGCGGCAGGCCTCTTCGTTGACATAGCACAGGCGTGCCTGGCGGTCGATCAGGTAGGCGGCCTCGTGTACGTGGCTGAGGGCTATGGCCATCAGCGAGAGGCGTTCTTCGGCCTCGACGAGGCGGCTGAGGTCTTCTATCTGGGCGACCAGATACGCGGGGGTGCCGTCATGTGCATGCGCCGCGCTGACGGTCAGGCGCATCGGTAGATATTGGCCGTCGCTGTTACGGTAGCGCTTTTCCAGATGCAAGTAGGGTACTTCTCCGGTTACCAGGGCTCGGCTACCGATAAGTTCACCAGGTAGATCGTCCGGATGGGTCAGCGCCTGGCTGGATGTCTGCAGTAGCTCCTCCTCGCTGTAACCGAGCAGTTCGCAGAGATAGCGGTTGGCTCGCAGCCAGCGACCGTCTAGGGTCAGCAGGGCCATGCCGATAGCGGCGGAATCGAAAGCCTTGCGGAAGCGTTCTTCGCTTTCCCGCAAAGCATGTTCGATACGCTTGCGTTCGCTGACATCGTGTAGGAAGCCGAACCAGAGTATTGAACCGTCGGCTTCAGGCGTCGGCTTGGAGCGGCCCTCGAGCCAGATTTCGCCCTTTTGCGGATGACGAACCCGGTATTCGCATTGCCAGGGTTGTAGCGTACGTGCCGATTCGGCGATCGACGCCCGCACCCGTGCGACATCCTCTGGGTGGATGCGCTCGAATAGAATGCCAGCGTCGCGCTTCAGTTCCTCCACGGTCACGCCATAGTATTGTTCGTAGCCAGGCGAGGCCCATGGCATGGAAACCTCGCCTTCTTTGGTTAAGCGAAAGGTACCGATAATGCCTGGGGCTGTTTCGACGATTCGTTGCAGCCACTGATTCTGCTCGAGCTGTTTATCCAGGCTCTTTGGGGGCTCGATCCGAACGATTTCACCCAGTAACAACTGGCCGACGGCTACCAGCTTGCTGCGGCCATGCAACAGGCTGCCATCCTTGTGTTCATAGCACAGCTCAAGGGGCCGGTCAGTGAGGCAAGCTGGCAAAGCTTGACCATACAAGGTCTGCAGGTTCTCGCGTTCAGCGCACTGAAGCAGATCGACAAAAAGGTTGTCGAGCAGCTCCGGCAGGGTGTAGCCAAGCAACTCTTCGAAAGCGCCATTGATTTTCAATATCCGCCCTTGCTCATCAAGCAGAACCAGAGCGGAGGACACCAGGCCGAAGGTGGCCTCGATTAGTTGGGATTGTGCTGCCTGCACGGTTAGGGCGCTTGTTTCAATAGAACGCATCATTTGTACTTCGCTTCGCCCAATAGTCGCTCGTGGAAGGGGCTTGCCAGTGGTTCCGTGCTGGAGAAGGTAATATTTGTGCGTAATCGTACGGCAATGGCCACCAATTAGCACGATGACCCTGCCGCCTTCAGCGGCACTTCAGCAGTCTGACGATTTGCTGCTGTAGGGGGCGTGCTCAATCAGGTCGCGATCGACCGCGAAGCGAAACATCTGACGCAAAGAGAAAGGCTATTTTGGCTGCCCGATTGACCCCGCGGGCGAGGAACTCCGTTACTTCGGTGATGTGGCATTTCTTGACGTCCGCAACGGCTAAGGCGCCTATAAAGGGAGTGCTTTTTAACCATGTGGGGTGCTAGGGGGCGAGTGTTCGAATCACTCCGTCCCGATCATAATTAGACACAGCCAGTTGAGCGATCACTGGCTGTTTTTGTTTCTGTCCTGCGCAAAATGCGCGCAAAACTATTCTCCGGCGATTTCGCTTATATCCAGGTCGGGTGCCGCTTGCGCCCCTTCCACAGCAGTCTGCTGAATGCTCTGGAAGCCCCTGAAGCCGGTCCTTTGGCCGGTTTTTGTATTGGCTGATCGGTGCGATTCCAAGAGTATTCGGCAGATTAGGGGTTCTCCTCACCCCGACCGAACCCTGCCGACTTCCCCAGCAATATCTTTTGTCGCCAGGCCGGGGCGCTGGTGGGGAAAAGTGCTTCGGTTGGCCGAAAGCGGGCCAGGGCTGTGGCGGCGGCGATGCGCTGGCGCTGCTGGCCGCTATCGAGCACCTCGAGACAGCGACCCTCGCTCAGTGGAGCGCCCAACAGGTAGGTCGTTCCCGCTTGGAAGCCTGCTCCGTTGCACTGCCACCAGGCTTCCACCAAAGGTGGATCTGGCCAAGGCAGGTCCTGATCGGGGTCCATTGCCACGTTCGGGTCATTCGGATCGTCGTTGGGGCCGGCGTCGTAGTTCGGGTAGCTCTCCAGCTCCAAGTCGAGCAAGGCCAGATCGGCGCCGGTGATCCGACTGAAAGCTTCACCAGCGATTCTTGCCATGGGCACATCCCGCATCTGCTGGATCAGCCAGGGAATGCTTACCGGATCGCCCAGTAGGCCGGTGCCCTGGATTACCAGGCGGCGTTGTTCGGGATTCTGGGCAAGGCTGCGTAGCCAGGCCATGGATGTCTCGCGCTTTTGCCAGCAGAGCAACACATTGAGGGCACGACCTTGCTGCTCACCCAGTTGTTCGGCGAACTGCCGAAGCGGTTCCAGTGCTTCCTCGTCGCCCATCTGCGCTGTCGCCCAATTGGCCCAGAAACGCACGTTGTCGTCGCCATGCAGGCGATGCGCACGAATCGTCGGCATCAGATCGCGCCGCCGTAACTCCCCGGCCGTGCGTGCGGCGCGGGCCAGCACGCCGGGGTCGGCATGGGACAACCCGGCGATCAGCATTGGTCCCGGATCGCGGCGGTGCATGCCGCAGGTGGCCAGGCCGAGGCGGCGGAACAGCGGCTCGGGGGAGGCGAGCATACGCTCGATCCAGGGCGATATCCGCTCCCAGTCGAGCCAACCCAAGGCCATCAGATAGCTGCGCTCCGTTTCTTCGGCACTGTGCAAGTGCTCACTCAGCCGTGTCAGCACCTGCGCATTGCCCGACTCGAAAGCCAGCACCACACTGGCGAACATCTCGCCGATGGCATGTGGGCCGAGCTGAGCCAGCAGGATTTCCAGACCGCTGGAGCCAGCGATGCGCAGGCCGTCGAGGTGGGCTTCGATGCGATTGTCCAGGGCGGTCAGGTGTTGGAGGTCGTAGTGGGGCGCCCGAACGGCGTAGTCACGCAGGCCGGCCAGGAAGGCGGCTTCTTCGGCATGTTGGCTAATCATATTCACAATCGAAGGCATCACAAGAAGCCTGCCAGGTGAGTCCCATTGTTCAAAACCAGACGATTGCTCAAACGATCCTCGTCCATTCAATTCCATCGAAAGACATGAGATCGAACTCACCATTCGACCACATGACGTCCTTGCCAGCGCTCAGTTGGTAACAGGACTCTGGACGATCATCACCAAAATCCACAGGTTCCAGTTGCGATTGTTTCAGCCGATAAACATTCGACATGGTGGAGATGTAAAGAGCATCGCTAAACCATTCCAAATCCCAGATATCGTCGGAAGTTTCCGTTTGATCGACGACGCTCCACATATCATTGCGCCCTTGCAGCAATACACCGCGATGGCCCGCTATGTATGCCATGCCATTAGGCGCGCATTTGACCGATGTGAGAGTCACCGATGTTGGTGACTCGCAAGGTTCCCAGTGATGACCATCGAAACGCCATATAGCGCCCTCACGGCCAACCGCATAGATTTCAGTATTTGAGAAACCATGAATTGCCTGCGCATTGAAAGTTTCCGGCAGACCATCGTCGATACGTGTCCAGCGTTTAGGGCCTTCAAAGCGATACACCATTCCCCTTAAGCCAACGGCGAAAGCAACGCCGCCAATTTCTGCCACGGAGCGGACGCCACCCGTTCTAGGTTTTTGTGGCGCCGGTGTGCTGTCGTCGAAGATGTCACCACTACTCGTACCGCTTGCCATGATGGCTGAATAATAACCGGAGCCGGATACGTCAATGAGGCCAGGTCCAGGCTGCGAGACTATGGCTAGCGAATGGGCGTCGTAGTTGGCGTCGGTTCGAATAAATACGCCATCCTTATATTTGAAGATAATGGCATGGGGGATCTCATCGGCTTCTTTCTGAGGATCGGCTGCATAAATGAAACCCATCCCCTGCTGGCGAGCTATAGCTGTGCGTATGACAAGACCATTCAATGGAGTGTCTGGCATTTAGATATCCTTCATTGTGGAGGGCAATATCAGAAAGTTGTCGGGTTTGAAGGTTCTGGAACGCGTCCGGCCGTTGACGGGCGGATTCGGTCCGTCGGACCGATATTCATCTTTTGATGGCCTTCTCGTACCTGGCTTTTCGTGCATTCCTTATCGCATTTGCTGCCACCTTTCTGGGCGGCTTCCGCTCCAACTGCTTCGGCTTCGGCAACACTCCAGCGTGCATTTGGGTCGATGGTCTTGCCAGTGACATGCGGCGCAACGCTCGGATGGTTCACCGTGAGGAGGTTCGTCTCTTCATGAATGTCACCGTGCGTTCCAGTGGAATGGCTATGGCCATCTTCACAAATGCACGGCGCCTTGTCGGGGTCGTACTTATTGGCTCCTAGCGCATCGAGCAGGAGCGCGTTACCACTTTTTCCTCTCTCCTTGAATTGTGATTTAGGCACTACATGGTGTGGTGTTTTCCCCTCGCAACAGTTCGATGGTGCATAGGGTGTAAGCACGCACTCCATTGCCTTTTTACATTTTGAATCGCCACACAAGGCTTCGGATGCGCCGGCCCGATTGACAGCGCCTGTGGAGTAGGTGTTTGCATCAACATGGCGCTGGCAATTGTTATCCTTCAACCCCTTCACTACGTTGTTGCAGGGATGGGAGCTGTTGGCCGCCGCGGCCGTATCAATATAGGGCCAGGTTGGGCTATTGCCCGGCTGCGATGCATGATTATGGGTAGTCAGATCCATATTCCTGACTACATTTTCCCCCTCGAACTTCACATCCATCGACCAGGCGGTGAAGTACACCTTGCCCTTGATCTTGCTAGTGACTACGCCTTTCTTCGGTGCATTTCCGGCTTCGTCACCGGTGCTGGTCTTGAAATAGCTCTTGTCCTTGAGCATCACCTCCTTGCCGCTGATCTTGACCGTCCGTGTGCCCCGAGTGGTGTCCTTGGCCATGCCGGTGTTGGGGTAGGGAATCGGCACGCCCGGCGGTGTTGGCGGCGCCTGGGGCGGGGTGAAGCAGACGTCCGGGAAGCATGCGATGGATTTGCCATCCGCCGACTTGCAGGAGATTTCCATGTTGTTGGCAAAGACCTGGTTGGCCATCAGGCAGCCCTCACCGGTTGGTAGCTGAGCAGGGCGGCGGCGCGTTGGCCGGCGTCGTTGCCGAGGTGGCAGAAGATATTCGGGCCTTCGCCATAGCCCTTGCGGCTGGCGGCCAGGGCCACGGCGAGCATGGCTGGGCCGATGGCGGCGCCGACTTCGCCGATGCAGTCGGCCGGGTGCCAGAGATGGAAGAACTCCTTGCGCACGCGCAGGCTGCGGCTCAGGGCCAGGGAGGCCTCCTTGAAGTAGTACTGCTCGCCGGAGATATCGGTGAGTCGATAATCCATCTGTTCCAGCCCGCAGCCGGCTTCGCTCAGGGCGGCGCGTACGGCTTGGGTCAGGCCGTCGGCGCGTAGGGGAGTGTCTTCAGCCTCCACCGTAGCCTTTTCCAGGCCAAAACCCAGACCGATGCAAGCGAGCTGCGGCGTTTCGCTGGCGGTCGGGGCGTTGACCACCACGGCGGCGGCGCCTTCGCCGGGGATGAAGCCGTTGGAATTCTGGCTGGTGAGCAGGCGTTCGCGTTCTTCGAAAGCGGCCAGGGTCGGCCCGCTGAGGAAGGAGTCGACGCCGGCGATCAGTACATGCCGATGGCCGCCTTGGTAGATCAAAGTGCGCGCGTTGAGCAGCGCCACCGCGGCGCTGACCCGGCCTCGGGCGATGACGTTGGAGCTGGGGTGAAAGCGCAGGCCCAGTTCGGTTTCGATGGCGTGCAGCAGCCCTTTGTCGAGACCGTCGAGGCGGCCGGGGCGGTCGGTTTCGGCGATTCCGAGCAGCAGCGGGGTTTTTTCCGGGTCAACCTCGGGAGTGCTCTGCAGCGCCTCGGCGATGGCGCGGGCGGCCATTTTGATCAGCTTGGCGCGACCGCGCCAGGGCTGTTCCAGGGGCACGCTGGCGGCGATCAGCCATTCGCCGCCGCGGTCGATAAAGCGGGTTTCCTGGAAGTTATCGATAGCGCAGCGGATCGCCGCGCAACTCGCGGGTGCGCTAAGACCGACAGCGCTGACCATGCCGGAGCCGATGATGCAAAGCGCGGCCATCAGTGCGTTTCCTCGGGTGCGCGTTTGGCTTTTACCAGGGCGGAGAGCGACGGGTAGTAATCCTTGCCCAGTTCGCGGGCGCGCCACCAGCCGGTGGACATGGTGCCGACCAGTACCTGGGCGATTTCGAACATATTGCGTTTGAGCGGGCGGCTGGTGCGCCAGGTGATCTCGACCTGCTGCATATCCGTGTCGATCAGCAGGGTATCGATCACCGCCTGCACGGTCTCGTGTCCGCCTTTTTTCAGAAAGAAGGTCACCGGCACGTCCATTTCGGGGATGCGAAAGCCTGCGCGCTCCTGGGGGGTGAGGTTCAACAGCAGCACGTCTTCGCCACCACGCAGGTAATCGGTCTGTTGATCAACGGGCGCAGCCTGGAAGTAGCGGTTGTCGAAATCCGCCGGCAGAAAGGGGAAGCAATTGGCCAGCCAGGCCTCGTCGTAGGTACCCGCGAAACTCGCACGCAATGGCCAGCTGCGGCCGATGGGCCCTAGCGCCATTGGTTTGTAGTCGCCGTTTGGGCTGTCGACGGGCTTGCCCAGTTCCTCTGTATTGGGCAACGGCATGCCGACGATTTCCGCAGTGGCAATGGCGCTGGGATACCAGCCCAGCCCGACCGGGTTATCCAGATAGCAGTGACGCATTTCGGGGTCGTTGGCCATCGGATGAGAGCCACCAAAGGCCTGGGCGTAGGAAATGTCCTGCTCGGTAAAAGGCTGCGGTAAGCCAGGTGAAACGCCCAATAGTCCCGGTTGCCATTGCCGTGGGCCGAGGACGGAAAAAGCCTTGCTGACCTTACCGACGCGAATACCCGCGGTCACCTGTGTCACGGCTCGCCCGCCAGGGGCGTAAGCCTTGCCGCGCACCAGCACATCGCAGAAGGGTTTTACCGGGGCGAAGTCCATTTCCTGCAGCGGGGGGCTGAGGCCCGGTTCGCCGAGGAAGGTATCGGCCATCAGCAGCGGTTGTTGGGTATCAGCCAGGGTCGCGGCGCGGCCGTCCAGCGGCAGATTGAAGGTGCCTTTGGCCACCACCACCAAGGATTCGCGGCCATCGGGGTTCATGCCCTGGGTATAGGCGGCGACCAATTTGCTGGCGTTGAGCAGTTCCATATGCCGAATACCTGTCTAGTTGATCTGCACCGAGCCACCCTTGATGCGGTTGGCCCCGCTGGAACGGCTGGACAGGTAGGCGCCCTGAATGATCACTTTGCCGGCGCGGGTCAGGGTGATGCTGGCCTTGCCGCAACGCAGCACGATTTCGTGCTCGGCACTCAGTTCCAGGCGTTCACCATCCAGGCGGGCGACGCTTACGGGCTCGGCTGCTTCCAGCCCGCGCTGAATACGCCCGATTACCAGGGGACGGCCGGGGTCGCCTGCCTCGAACATCAGTGCGACCTGGGCGCCTATGTCGTCGCGGCTGAGTTGGCTGGTGGTGCGGGCGGCGATACCGGTTTCGCTGGGGCAGCCGGGAAACGCCACCACCGGCGAGCCGGCCTGGGGGACGTCCAGCAGAATGCCGATGACCACACCATCCAGGCGCGCGGGGGCTTTGACGGGAATATGCTGTTTGACGCTCATGCTCTGCGCTCCGTGCTCAGTTCTGCAGAATCTTCTGACCCTTGATGACGACGTTGCGGTTGGCCTTGATATTGATCGCGCCGGAGCCGTCGATGGTGATGTCCTTGCCGCGAATCATGATGGTGCCGTCCTTCTTCATGGTGATGCTGGCCGCCCCCGTGGTCAGGGTGATGGAGTCGCCGGCGGTGAGGGAAAAGTTCTTGCCGACGTCCAGGCTGTCGTTCTGTTTGATGCCGGTGGTGCGGTTTTGACCGACGTCGCGCGATTCGTTCTGGCCAATCTGGGTATTTTGATTGCCATTGATCTCGATGCCTTCGTTGCCCTTGACCGTTTCGTTGCGGTTGCCGCTGATGCCGATGGTCTCGTTGCCGCCGACGTCTTCGGTGCGGTTGCTGACGATGGTGATGTTTTCGTTGGCGCCGACCTTTTCCGTGCGGTCCGCGCCTATGGTGATGGTCTCGTTGCTGCCGACGTCCTCGGTACGGTTGGCGCCGATGGTGATCTTCTCGTCGCTGCCGACATCCTCGGTACGGTTCACGCCGATGGAGATGGTCTCGTTATTGCCGACCGTTTCCTTGCGGTCCACGCCGATTTTGATGGTTTCGTTGTTGTCCACCGTCTCGGTGCGGTCGTGTTTGACGTGTACGGTTTCGTCGTTATCGATGGTCTTGCTGCGGTCGTGGCCGACCCAGTGGGTCTCGTCGTTCTCGACCTCGATGTCCTGGTTCTTCTCGGCGTGGATAAACAGCTGCTCGGCGCCTTTTTTGTCCTCCATGCGGATTTCATTGAAGTTGGCCGGCGAGCCGTCCTTGCTCGAACGGCTCTTCACGCCGCTCTGGGTGGCGTTGGCGGGTAGCTCGTAGGGCACCGTCTGTTCGGCGTTATAGACGCGGCCGGTGATGATCGGCCGGTCCGGGTCGCCTTCGAGGAAGCTGACGATCACTTCCTGGCCGATCCGCGGAATCTGCACCGAGCCCCAGTTCTTGCCGGCCCAGGCCTGGGACACGCGCATCCAGCAGGAGCTGTTTTCGTTGGACTGGTCGTGGCGATCCCAATAGAAGTGCACCTTGACCCGGCCGTACTGGTCGGTCCAAATCTCCTCGCCGCCGGGGCCGACCACCACCGCGGTCTGCGGCCCGCGGACGATAGGCATGGGCGTCAGAGGCAGGGGACGGAAAGCCTGGCTGGCGTCCATGCAGTCCAGTTCGCTGGTGAACTGCTCGGCCAAATCCAGCTGCCCGCTTTCATAAAGTTCCTGGCGAATCTGGTAGCGCGCGACCACCACCAGGTATTCGCGGTTCTGGTCCGCGCGGTCGTAGTCGGTCAGCTTGAACAGGTGCCCTGAGCCCAACCCGCGGGCGCGGCCGCGTAGCTGCACGCGCTCGAACTGGCTGTGGATGGCTTCGATGCGGGTGCGCGCGTAGTGCTCGCCATCCTTGCTCTGCACGTATTCGCCGGGATAGTCGTAGAGCGGGTGGTCGCCGTTGCTGTGGCTGCGCGACACGCTGGAGCGCACCTCGAGGCTGGCGCTGGGGCGCTGGAAGTCGTAGTCGTTCAGCGCCAACGAGCCGGGCTGGACCTCCCGCGCCAGTTGCCAATCGTAGAAATGATCGCGCTCGCGCATCTGTTGGTCGGGCGGGTAGAAGGGCACCGAGGCGTAATCGTCGACCGTGGAATGGGCGCCGTAGGCGTCGGCCAACACCAGCACATGACGCGTTTTCTCATGACGGAAGTAGTAGTAGATGCCTTCCTGCTCCATCAACCGGCTGACGAAGTCGAAGCTGGTTTCGCGGTATTGCACGCAGTATTCCCACTCGCGGTAACTGCCGCTCAGACTGTCTTCGAAATCGGAGAAGCCGAGGTCGCGGAACACCTGTTTGATGATGTCCGGCACTGTCTTGTTCTGGAAAATCCGGCAGTCCGAGGTGCGTGTGAGCAGCCAGAACCAGGGCCGCAGGCTGACCCGATAGCCAGCGAACTGGCCGTGGCCGGTCAATTGTCGGCAGCTGCAGGCAATGCCGTGGAAGTAGCGCTTACCGCCGTCGTGCAGCTCCAGGGTCAGGCCCATCGGCTTGCCCAGCAACTGGTCGAACTTGATCGCCCGATCTTCGGAGGTGAGATCCAGTTCGTAGTGGAACAACCGCCCCAGCTCCTCGCTGCCGTCCATGCTCTGCAACAGCAGGACATCGCCGCCGAGGGGACTGTCGACCTGTACCAAGCGATTGTTTTGCGTGATTGCCATATACAGCTTCCTTAGGCTCGCGTTCGGACGTCAGTCGGCCGTCTCGGCAATATGCGGGTCGAAAACATAGTGCAGCGCATTGTCCCGTTGGCTGATGCGCACCCCAGCCAGTGGCTTGCCCTCGAGCATGCGGGTGAGAAATTCCCGGCTCATATCCGGCAGCAGGGTATTGGTCAGGATGGCGTCGATCATCCGCCCGCCGCTCTCGATCTCGGTGCAGCGCGAGACGATCAGCTCGACCACGCTGTCGTCGTAGACGAACGGCACTTTGTGCCCGCTTTCCACGCGTTTCTTGATCCGTTCCAGTTGCAGGCGGGTGATGGCTTTGAGCATCTCGTCGCTCAGTGGGTAGTAGGGGATGGTCACCAGGCGCCCGAGCAGGGCCGGCGGGAATACCTTGAGCAATGGCTCGCGCAGAGCCTTGGCGATGGCATCGGGATCGGGCATCAGTTCCGGGTCGCTGCACAGGCTGGCGATCATCTCGGTGCCGGCATTGGTGGTGAGCAGGATCAGGCAGTTCTTGAAGTCGATCAGTCGACCTTCGCCGTCCTCCATCACGCCCTTGTCGAACACCTGAAAGAAAATCTCGTGCACGTCCGGGTGGGCTTTTTCCACCTCGTCGAGCAGTACCACGCTGTAGGGTTTGCGCCGCACCGCCTCGGTCAGCACGCCGCCTTCGCCGTAGCCGACATAGCCGGGCGGCGCGCCCTTGAGGGTGGAGACGGTGTGCGCCTCCTGGAACTCGCTCATGTTGATGGTGATGATGTTCTGCTCGCCGCCGTACATGGCCTCGGCCAGGGCCAGGGCGGTTTCGGTCTTGCCCACGCCAGAGGTGCCGGCCAACAGAAACACGCCGATCGGCTTGCTCGGGTTGTCCAGGCCGGCGCGGGAGGTCTGGATGCGTTTGGCGATCATCGCCAGGGCGTGGTCCTGGCCGATGATGCGTTTCTTCATGTGCTCGTCGAGCCTGAGCACGGTGTCGATCTCGTTGCGCGCCATGCGCCCGACCGGGATGCCGGTCCAGTCGGCGACCACCGCGGCCACCGCCTGGTAATCCACGGTCGGCAGAATCAGCGGGTTTTCGCCCTGCAAGGCAGCGAGGCGGCTTTGCAGATCGCTGAGCTTGTCACGCAGTGCCAGGCGTTCGGCCTCGTCCAGGCGCGGCGATGGCGCGCCGACCTCGCTGCTGGTGTCATCCACGGGTTCGGCGGCGGCGCGCAAGCTGGCGCGGGTCGCCAGCAGTTCGTCGACCAGGGCCTTCTCTTCGTTCCAGCGATTTTCCAGGGTCGCCAGGCGTGCGCGTTCCTCGCTAAGGGCCGCCTCGACATCCTGTTGGCGAGTGCCGATGGCAATGCCAATGGCCTGCTCGCGAGCGATGATCGCCTGCTCGGTACTCAACGCCTCGATGCGCCGCCGGCTGTCGTCCACCTCGGCTGGCACCGCATGCAGGCTGATAGCGACCCGGGCGCAGGCGGTGTCGAGCAAGCTGACGGACTTATCCGGCAACTGGCGGGCCGGGATATAGCGGTGCGACAGCTTGACCGAGGCCTCCAGCGCCTCGTCGAGGATCTGCACCTTGTGGTGCTGCTCCATGGTCGAGGCGACGCCGCGCATCATCAGGATCGCCTTGGGTTCCGATGGCTCGTCGACCTGCACCACCTGGAAGCGTCGGGTCAGGGCCGGGTCTTTTTCGATGTGCTTTTTGTATTCGGCCCAGGTGGTTGCCGCCACCGTGCGCAAGGTGCCCCGTGCCAAAGCCGGCTTGAGTAGGTTGGCGGCATCGCCGGTGCCGGCCGCGCCACCAGCACCGACCAGGGTATGGGCCTCGTCGATAAACAGGATGATTGGCTTGGGAGAGGCCTGCACGTCCTCGATCACCTGACGCAGGCGCTGCTCGAACTCGCCCTTCATGCTCGCGCCGGCTTGCAGCAGGCCGACATCCAGGGCACGCAGCTCGACGTCCTTGAGGCTCGGCGGCACGTCGCCGGCGACGATACGCAGGGCGAAACCCTCGACCACCGCGGTCTTGCCCACGCCGGCCTCGCCGGTGAGGATCGGGTTGTTCTGCCGACGACGCATGAGGATGTCCACCAGTTGGCGAATCTCTTCGTCGCGCCCGACTATGGGGTCGAGCTTGCCGCTGCGCGCCTGTTCGGTGAGGTCGACGGTAAAGCGTTTGAGCGCCTCCTGTTTGCCCATGGCGCCGGGGGGCACGGCGCCGCTGGCCTCGCCGGGGCTGCCGGCTTGAAATCCGTCGCTGGCGCTCAGGCCGTTCTCCGGCGAGCCGTCGAGGTATTCGTCGAAGCGTTCGGTGAGACTCTCCACCTTGATCTTGTCGAACTCGCGGGAGATTGCCGAGAGCGCATGACGCAGGCTCGGTGTCTTGAGCATGCCGACGATCAGGTAGGCGCTGCGCACCTGGCTCTCGCCGAACATCAGGCTGCCGTAGACCCAGCCGCGCTCGACCGCTTCCTCGACATGGGAGGACAGGTCGGTGATCGAGGTGGAGCCGCGCGGCAGTCGGTCCAGCACCTCGGTGATGTCCCTGGCCAGGCGCGCCGGGTCGAGATTGAACTGGCGGATCAGGCGGTGCAGGTCGGAGTCCTGCAACTGCAGAAGCTGATGCAGCCAGTGCACCAGTTCCACATAAGGGTTGCCGCGCAATTTGCAGAATACGGTGGCGGCTTCGATGGCCTTGTAGGCCAGGCTGTTCAATTTGCCGAACAGCGCGGCGCGGCTGATCTCACTCATGGTCGCTGCTCCTCGGAGGGGGTGGAGTGGCCGGCGTATTCGCGGGCCAGCAGCAGGTCGTCGGTATCCGTCGGCGGGCTGCCGAGCCAGGTATCGAAGCCCAGTCGGGTTTGGCCGTCGAGGTCGATGCGCGGAACTTCCTCGCGCCGCAGCAATAGATTGACCTCCCAATCCAGCTCGTCGCCCTGGTACTCGGCGACCCAAGCGGCCAGCTCAACGAAGCTTTCCTGCCCGGGCAACAAGCGTTGGTATTGCTCCAGGCTCAAAGGGCCGAGACGGATGCGGAATTTATGCTGGCGATCCCAAACGTGGGTCCCCAGGCTCAGGTCGCTGCCGAGCGAGCAAAGCGCCACGCCCACCTGGCTACGCTGCGGCAGCTCCAGCCACTGGCCAACGTACTCCTCGATGCTTACCGGCACGCCGAAGTAGCCTTCCAGAATGGCGCGCAAGCCGTCCGGGTAGCGGGTCTGCGCCGCCAGGTGACCGGTGAAGTGGTAACACGCCGAATCGGCGATCGGACCTTGGCCAAGCAGGCTGGTCATGCCGCGCCCGGACAGCGCGGCAAGGCGCATCGACCAGTAATCGTGATCGGGGCGGTCATGGCTGACGGTCGGCCGTGCTTCGGCCCAGGCGCGGTAGAACAGGCACAACAAGCGGTGATTGAACACATCGAGAAAGCGCGTGAAGGTGGCGTCGCCGTTGTTGCGCTGACGTTCGCGGGCGTACTCGGTCAGGTGCAGCGGCAGTGGGCCATTGGGCCCGGTCAGGCCGAAGAAGAATTGCTCGACGCGTGGCGCAGCACCCTCGGCGCCGGCTTCGATGCTGGCCAGGGTGGATGGGGCGAAGCCGCAGTCGGGTTTCTGTCCCAAGCGCAGCGGGTCGTCGCCCAGGCGCAGGGAATGGCCGATGCGTGGGCGATCTGCGGCCTCGCACTCGATGCGTCGCAGGGCCTGGAAGAAGTCGTAGGCCCAGGGCTCGTCGGCCATTCGGGCGATGCTCTCCAGCGAATTCAGAGGTTCGGTCGACATCCGGGGTGCGCCTGCCATCGCATGATTTCGCCGCGCTCGGTGGTGCGCAGTACGGTTTCGGTAAAGCTGTTGATCGACACATAACGCGCGAGAAAACGCTCGAACACCGCGCCCAGCAGGTACACACCGGTGCCGCGGAAGGCGTTCTCGTCGAACTCCAGGCTGATTTCCAGGCCACGGCCAAAGACGATTGGTCCCGGCATCGGCAACCTGCGGGTGCAAGGTGTACTGCGCACCTGGCGCAAGCCTTCGATCTGCAATTGCAGCGCCGAGTCGCCGGGGTCGCCGTACAGGCGCAACAGCTCGCGCAACGCGGCGGCGCCCTGGCCCTGTTCGCTCAGCGACAAGTAGTTCAGCGACAACTGACTGATCAGCCGCCAGGCGCTGGCATCGTGGGCGCGGCTTGGCCGCGGCCGACTGGGGCCGGCCAGGCAACGCACGGCCAGCACCGGGGCGCTGTCTTCCAGAGTGAAATCGCTCTTGCCGGAACCCACCGGCATCAGCAGCGGCAGGTCGCGGTTGGTGCACAGGGCGCTGAGGCCGAGCTGGCGCAGGTCATGGCGGTAGGGTGCCTGGTTGGCGTCCACCAGGGAGACGAAGGTTTCGCTGCCGACATAGGTCGAACGTGGCCCGCGCCGCCGTTGCTGGCTGGACAACCGACGTGGCTCGCGGCGGACGATGTAGTAGGCCTGCTCGCGGCCATAACGCAGCGGGTCGCGGATCGCATAGAACGGCTGGAACGGTTGTTCCGGGCCGCTGCCATGGCCGGCGACCTGGGTCAGTGAATGAATCTCGAAATCCAGCGGCCGGGTGCGGTCGGCGATCACCTGATGCTCGTGCACCCGTTCGCTCAGATGGATGCGGTCGGCGCGGCGCGGAAACAGGTTCACCGCCGGGGTGCAGAAGGGCACGAACTGGGCAGCCGACACCGTGCCTTCCAGGGTGCTGTCGAGGCGATCGAATAGCACCACCAGTTCCAACTCTTGGCCAGTGCAACGCTGCACGCCTGCGCTCAGCCCCGTGAAGTCGACGAACAGGAAGCGGTTGGGCAGGGCGAAGTACTCCTGCAGCAGGCGATAACCCTGAAAGGCACGGGGCACCACGGGCAACAGCGCATCCTGGTCATCGAAGCCGCGCGTTTTGAGGCATGTCAGGGGCAAGCGCTCGACCCAGTCGCCGTCGACGCTCTTGATGAACAGGGCGCAGGCATTGCCGAGCAGCTGTTCGTAAAGACGGAAAGGTTGCTCGTCGGCGCCGTTGAGGTAGAGCGGCAGGTTATCCAGTTGCAGGGCGTTGAACGGCAAGCCGGCGCCGCAGCGCAAACGTAGTCGCAGCCCGGCTTTGGCCCTGGGTTCGCTGGCGGCGAGTCGGCCGAGGGTGGCGGTCGGGTTGCCGAAGTATTCGGCGCGGCTGACCTGCAACGGCCAGAGCGTCACCGCATGGGCGCTGCGGTATTCGCAGGCGGTCTGCTCGCCATGGCCGAGTTGGCCGCGCAGGGCAGCGTTACGTTCGACCGTGAAACCGCTGGTCAGCGAGCCCTCGTCGGGGTCGGCGACCAGCTGCACCACCACCACCGAGGGCGTCGGCGCCAGGTAGTGGGGGTAGGCGATTTCCAGCAGGTTGTGAGTAAAGGTCGGATACTCGGCATCCAGCTTCAGGTGCACGCGCGCGCTCAGGTAGGCGAAGCCCTCCAGCAGGCGTTCGACATAGGGGTCGGCGCAGTCGATGCCGGACAACGTCAGGCGGCTGGCGATCTTCGGGAATTCCTGGGCGAATTCGGCAGCGCTCTCGCGGATGTGCTGCAGCTCCTGGTTGTAGTACTCGAGCATGCGCGGATTCATCGGCGTCTCCTCGCGGGCTCGGTCGGCGTTACCTTGACGTGTCCGGTTTCCAGGTCGAGGGCGGTACTCAGCAGCAGGCGCAACGGCACCGGCTCGGCCCACAGATCGCCCTCGATCTCGAAACTCAGGGCGTTGTGGTTCATTTCATTGCCGGCGAGTTGCGCGCGTACCTTCAACGAGCCTTTGAGAATGCGCGGTTCGAAAGCAGCGATGGTGTCGCTGAACAAGGCTTCGATGGCCTGTACGTCGATGCTCGAGGCCGTATGCCCGGCCAGGGGCGGCAGGCCGAAATTCAGCACCGAGTTGCCCGCCGGCATCTGTGCGACATGCTCCGGTTCGAACAGCGCGCAGGTATTGAACAGCCAGGCCAGATCGCGCAACACCGAGGCCTTCAACTGGGTCATCGACATGACGCGGCGCTCGGCGGCTTCTTGCGGGTTGTGCGGGTCATCGTCGGTCAGGCGATCGAGCAACGAGGGTTGCAGGCGTTCTTGCAGGGTCAGCTCGGCCATCTTCAGTTATCCCCGTCGGCGAAGCTGAGGCTGCGCAGTTCGAACAGCCCGACCTCGCCCTTGTCGGTGGCCAGCAGGCGCTGACCGATGGGGTAGCCGTTGTCCAGCCAGTCGACTTTGCGCGCCAGCAGCGCGGCGTCGTCGTGGCTGCCCAGGGTGTCCGGGTAGCGGCTGGGGATCAGCGCCACCGTGCTGCCGCCGTTACGCAGGGTCAGCTCGGCGGGCAGCCAGACCAGATCGCGCAGGTCGCTCGGCGCTTCGCAGCGCAGGCTGGCGAGGTTTTCCATCGGCAACCAGACATAGCGGCCGTTGACGATCAACTCCAGGGTCGGGCCGAGTCGTGGGTCGACATCGGCACACCAGGCGAAGGCTTCGCCGTTGAGTTCGCCGGGCACAGCGGGCGCGGCCTCGAAGGCCTGTTCGCGCAAGTGCTGCGCGGCTTCCGCTTGGCCTTGGCCGTCCAACTGCAGGGCCTTGACCAACTGGGCCATCCAGGCGGTCGGTTGGCCCAGCAATACCGGGGTCAAGCGCCCAGCGAACACTTCGGCACGCAGCGCCTCGCATTCCAGAGCGGCGCGGTAGGTCTGCACCATCGCCAGGGCGCCGGCATCCAGTTCACCGACAACCTTCAGTTGGTTTTGCGCGCGGCCCCATTGCCCCATCACCGCCAGTAGCTGGAACAGGAATACCCGCAGGCTGGCGTTGGAGGCCTGGCTGCGCACCTGATCCTGCAGGGCGGCGAGGGCTTCGCCCAGCTTACCGGCGCGCACCAGCTCTTCGGCGTTCATCGCGATCTCCTTATGCGTCGGCGTCGAGCCGAGCCGTTGTGTGCGTTCAAGCATCGGGTTCGAACAGACCGATAAAAACTTTCTCATCCCACTGGAACGGCGGGCAGGCGGCCACCCGGCTGACTGCCGTCGACGCTTCCAGGCCTTGTTCGGTGCTGCGTATCGCCTGGATCTCGGTGCGGCAATCCTTGCTGGGCGAGGGCAGTTGCTCGCTGTTTTCCACCAGCAGCACCTGACGCTCGCCAACCTGCTTGGTGCGCAGCTTGCCAGTGGCGTCACGATGGAACTGGCAAGGCCATTTCAGGCGCAGGTCGATGCCGGGTTGCTCTGGGACGACCAACCGACAGTTGCCATTGCGCTCCTCCAGCTGCAGATCCTGGGCAAGGAAGTGCGCCCGGGTGGCGCTATCGGCCGGGCTCTGTGCGCAGGCGGGAAGACTCAGGCACAACAAGCCAGCAACGATGGAGGGAAGCAGGTGCTGATTCATGACAACTCCCAGAACCAGACCTGGGCGGAATGGTTGGCCGGGTCGTCGTAGGTCTTGGTGAAACCGCGACTCCACAGATCGATATGGTCGCCGGCCGCGCGGCTCTCGCCACTGCGGGTAAAGCAATCCTTGAAAAAAATGATGCCGTTCTTGCCGTTGAGCTGACGCTTTGCCTCGGCACCGTCGGTAAAGATGTTCGGCCGGCCCAGATGATGCCGCCACAGCCAATTCGCCAGCGACTCGGCACCACGGGCATGACCATGGCTGCAACGCGGCTCGGAATAGGTATGGTCATCCACGCGGATGGTTCGCTCGGCGTTGAGGGTGATGCTCATGCGAATCGCACATTGATTGTCCCAACCGCCATCGCAGGGTTGGCTCTCGGTCGGGTAGTTGTTCCACAGATTGATGAACGCGGGGCTGGCCATCATCGAACCTCCTGTGCGCTTTGGCCCTCGCAGGCAGTTGAAAAACTACCTGCTGATACAAGCCGGCACCCTGCAGCATGGCGGCAGGGTGGCCGTCGTCACACCTTGACGTTTTCGCGGATATTCCAGCCGTATTTGACCGGGCCGCCGTCCTTGGAACCGTCCTGTTTCTGCGGCTGGTAATCGACCAGCACCTGGCCGAAATTCAGCGAGACGTTCTCGGTCAGGCGATCTTCGCCGCCACTGCCACCGGTTCCGATCGAGGACACCAGCACCTCCTTGAGAGTGATGGTCAGGTACTCGACCGGATCGTCGCCGCCGGCCTTGCGCACCGTCAGCTTGGCCTCGTCGTAATGCTTGCCGCTGGAGCAAGCCATCATCAGGTTGGGCGAGGACTTATCCACCCACTTGGTCAATGTCAGATCCTGGATATTGACCTTGCCGGCACCGCCGCCACCGCCGACATGCATGTTGCCGGACTGGGCCATGCCCCAACTCCAGGAGAGCACGTCGATCTCCTCCTTGTGATTCTTGTCCTGGGACTCGCCCTTGACGTCGCCGATCTTGATAAACATATCAACAGCCATCATGCCTCCTTAGTGGTTGACGTCACTGTGTTCCAGCGACTCGCCACGCTGCGTTGTACTGCACCCGCCAACACGGCGAATGCCACCTGAGATGAATCAAACCGCTTTGGCGGATGGCAGTTTGGATACCAGCCGTAGCGATACCGTGAGCCCTTCGAGTTGATAGTGCGGGCGCAGGTAGAATTTCGAGTTGTAGTAGCCGGGGTTGCCCTCGACGTCCTCGACCACCACTTCCGCCGCTGCCAGGGGGTGCTGCGCCTTGGTGGTTTCGGTGGAGTGGGCCGGGTCGCCGTCCACGTAGTTGAGGATCCAGTTCTGCAGCCAGCGCTGCATATCGTCCTTTTCCTTGAACGAGCCGATCTTGTCGCGAACGATGCACTTCAGGTAATGGGCGAAGCGGCAGGTGGCGAACAGGTAGGGCAGGCGTGCCGCCAGGTTGGCGTTGGCGGTGGCGTCGGGGTCGTCGTACTCGGCCGGCTTCTGCAGCGATTGCGCGCCGATGAACGCGGCCAGGTCGGTGTTCTTCTTGTGCAGCAGCGGCATGAAACCGTTCTTCGCCAGCTCCGCCTCGCGTCGGTCGGAAATGGCGATCTCAGTCGGGCACTTCATGTCCACGCCGCCGTCGTCGGTAGGGAAGGTGTGCGCCGGCAGGTTCGGCACCTCGCCGCCGGACTCCACGCCGCGAATCCGCGAACACCAGCCGTAGAGCTTGAACGAGCGGTTGATATTCACCGCCATGGCATAGGCCGAGTTGGCCCAGGTGTACTTGGCGCTGTCGGCGCCGGTGGTTTCCTCTTCGAAGGCGAAGGCATCCACCGGGTCGGTTTTGGCGCCGTAGGGCAGGCGGGCGAGGAAACGCGGCATGGTCAGGCCGATGTAGCGCGAATCCTCGGAATCGCGCAGCGAGCGCCAGGCCGCGTACTCCGGCGTGGTGAAGATCTTGGTCAGGTCGCGCGGGTTGGACAGTTCCTGCCAGGAACCCATGCCCATCACCGTCGGCGAGGCTGCGGCAATGAAGGGCGCATGCATCGCCGCACAGACCTTGGCCATCTCGCCGAGCAATTCGACATCGGGTGGCGACTGGTCGAAGTAGTAATCGCCGACCAGGCAGCCGAAGGGCTCGCCACCGAACTGTCCGTACTCCTCTTCGTACATCTTCTTGAAGATCGGGCTCTGATCCCAGGCGGTACCCTTGAACTTCTTCAGGGTCTTGTGCAAGTCGCCCTTGGCGATGCTCATCACGCGAATCTTCAGCTGCTCATCGGTTTCCGTGTTGTTGACCAGGTAACTCAGGCCGCGCCAGGCGCTTTCCAGTTGCTGGAAATCGGCGTGGTGCATGATCAGGTTGATCTGCGCAGTGAGCTTGGCATCGATGGCGGCGATGATCGACTCGATGGATTTGATCGCATCGTTGGAGATCAGCTCGGTCTTGCTCAGCGCCTGTTCGGCCAGGGTACGCACGGCGCTTTCCACCGCCTCGCGGGCGCGCTCGGTCTTGGGTTTGAACTCTTGCAGGAGCAAGGCGGCGAAGTCGCTCGGCTGCTCCGTGGCGGCCTCTGCCTGGGCCTGCTGGTTTTTCATCAATTCGGCCATGATCTGCGTCCTCTATCAGGCTTGCGGCTCGGGTTCGGTCGGTTTCGGCGCACTGGCCAATGCCTGCAACAGAGCCGGGTCTTTGATCGCCTTCATGATCATGTCCTCGGCGCCGGTCTTGCCGTCCATGTAGGTCAGCAGATTGGCCAGCTGGGTGCGGGCTTCGAGCAGTTGGTTGAGGGCATCGACCTTGCGCGCCACGGCGGCGGGGCTGAAGTCGTCCATGCTCTCGAAGGTGATGTCCAGGCTCAGGTTGCCTTCGCCGGTCAAGGCGTTGGGCACATTGAACGCCACCCGTGGTTTCATCGCCTTGAGCCGCGAGTCGAAGTTGTCGACGTCGATTTCCAGAAACTTGCGGTCGGCCACCGCCGGCAGCGGTTCGGCGGGCTTGCCGACAAGGTCGGCCATCACCCCCATGACGAAGGGCAATTGCACCTTCTTCTCCGCACCGTAAAGCTCTACGTCGTATTCGATCTGCACCCGGGGAGCACGGTTACGGGCGATGAACTTCTGGCTGCTGGTGGTAGCCATTTTTCCTCCTGCGTTGCCTATGCGGCTGTGTTGGATTGGCGTCTGTTACGCGTTTTCACTCGGACTATTCGCCCTCGGGTCCTCGCAATTTTTCGAACTGGGAAAAGCCATCCGGAATCAGGTTGCGCACGATGGTGGCGAAATCCGCGCTGACCAGGCTCTTGGCGCGACTCAACAGCACCGGGACGGGGCTGGAGGGCTCGTGTCTGGCGTAATAGCTGAGGATGCGGTCGAGGCTGCGCAGTACATCGTCGCGGTTGCCGACCTCGCCGCCGCTACGCGACGGAGTGACGGCGGGGAGGCTGGGCATGGCCTCGTCGACATTGCCTGCGGCGCCGGCAAAAGGGCTGGCAACACCCGGCTGAGGGGAGTGATCGGTGAGGATTTGCACGGCATGACGAAGCAGTTGTTTGATCGCGCCGAGGTCCGCGCCGCGCGCTGAACCGACCCGCTCGTTGACCTCGCGTTCTATGGTCAGCAGCGTGCCCTGGGCGTCGTTCAGGGCTGCGCGGCAGGCCTCGAGCTGTTCGCCAGCGCAGTCCTGAAAGGCGCCGCCAAGCTGTTCCGAACTGAGGCTTTCGCTGGCGAAACGCTGCAAGCCTGCTGCATTCAGCGCGGCCCGCAGGCTGACGCTGCCGAATGCCCGCGAGCTGATCAGCGGCATGTCCCAGAGCAGGTGAATTACCGGCTCGGCGTTGAGGCCGGCCAGGGCGTTGATGCGAAAAGTAGGGTCATTGTCATCCTCGGCATCCAGCTTGGGATGCAGATCGTCCCAATACTGAGCGAGCAGCTGTCGGATCAGCTGTAACCCTTGCACCAGGCCGGGCAAGCCTTGCAGGGCAATGGCGCTTTGCAGGAAGTAGTTGGCGATGCGCAGGTCTTTGCTGCGCTTGAACAGTTCGACGCAGAGGTCGCGCACCTGACGCCATTCCGGCGGCGCGGCGGGCAATACCGCATCGCCCATCTGTCGTTCGGGCTGGCCTTGCGCTGCCCGTTCAAGCTCAAGAAATGCAGCGTCGTACTCGAGGTCGTCGCCACAGGGGGCGTCAGGGGAAATCGTATCCAACAGTTGCTGTACGTCCACCACAGAGGTGATCTCCATATCGGCCTGGCAATCGGCACACAGTCATAGCAAACGTAAGACTTAAATCCGTTTCCTGCGGATTAACGGTCCTTCTGGCGTCATCTCTGGACCCAACAATTCAAAGAAAGTTTTAGCGCTATTTAATTCTTGTCAAGAAGTTCACCGACCAACGGGATGAGCATTGGGGCATTTCAAGATAGGTGACCGGTGGACATCTATTTAGTTTCTTTGGTTATTAGATTTATTCTAAAAAAGCTAATACAACAGCAAAAACTTCGACGACACTGAACCATTTTATGGGAGCTATACTCAGTTGCACTGGTTGGCATACCCGAGCCGTTATTGAGTAATACCGTACAAGGAGTACTAATGCCGCTGCGTTTGACAATCACCAGTTATCACAAGCTCACGCCTGGACAACGTGCGGAGTTCGAGCTTGATCGCGGTGAGCTGAAAATCGGCCGCAATCCCGAGAACGACTGGATACTTCCAGACCCGGAGCGGCTGGTGTCCGGTCAGCACTGCGTCATCCAATTACGAGACGGCACCTACTACCTGACCGACACCAGCACCAATGGCGTGCAGCTGGTGAACGCTGGCGTGCGCATGCACCGCGGCAACAGCGAACCCTTACGGGACGGCGAATTGCTGCGCGTGGGCGAGTACGACATTCTGGTGCAGATCGACGGCGCCCTACCGATGATCAACACCGCGCCCGTGACGAGCGATCCCTTTACCGATTTCGATGCGCTGATGAAGCGCCAGGCGCCTGGCGAGATGCCCGGCGCCGCGCCGGCGCCTCCCGCCAGGGTACAGATCCAGACGGGTGGTTCGCCCCTGGATACCAAACCCGACCTGTTCGATTTTCTCGCGTCCCCGGCAGTACCGCCGCCGCCCCTGGCCGATCACGTGCCGGCCGAACGGCATGATTTTCGCCCGCCGGCGCCACAGTATCCGGGTGAGCCCTTGGCCAGCGGAGCCGGTGCAGCGCCAGCGATTCCGGCTGATTGGGACCCCTTCGCCGAACTGGGCATTAGCCCGGTGCCCATAGCGCCGCCGACTCCGTCAGCACAGCCGCAACCACTGCCAGCGGCACCGGAAAACATGGCCGCCAGCGCGCCGAACCCAGCCGCTCAGTTGGCCACGGTATCGCCGCCCGCGGCCGCAAAAGGGAGTGGCGACGAGGTGCTGGAAGCCTTTCTCAGGGGCGCGGGGCTCGCCCAGCTGCGCATCGACAGAGGCGAAGCCCTCGCTCAAATGGAGGCCATTGGCAGTAGCTACCGTCACATGGTGGAGGGATTGATCGAGGTGTTGCGCGCCCGTGCCAGCCTCAAGGGCGAGTTCCGCATGGCGCAGACCATGATCCGTCCGGTGGAGAACAACCCCCTCAAATTCGCCCCCAATGTCGATGAGGCGCTGTTGTTGCTGCTGCGCTCCGGCAATCAGGCCTTCATGCCGGCCGATCAGGCCATCAAGGAAAGCTTCGATGACCTGAAAGCCCATCAATTGGCCGTGATGGCTGGAGTGCAAGCCTCTATTAAGCACTTGCTCAAACGCTTTCAACCGGCAGTATTGGAAACACAGTTGCGTAAGTCTTCGGGTATTGGCCTTTTGCTACCAGGTGCACGCCAAGCGCAATACTGGGAGTTGTTCACGGAACTCTATTCGAGCATTTCCAGGGAAGCTGAAGATGACTTCGAGGATTTGTTCGGGCGCGAATTCAGTCGTGCTTATGAAGAGCAAAGTGTGAAGTTGCGTAAAGGCTAAGTGATGTCAGTTCGCTATATAAAGGCCAGGCGCCATCAATATATAAAGGCTAATTGCCAGTAAATTATTAGTTAATCTTATTTGGCTATCGATAGTTCCAAATTGGAATAACAAAGGTCATTGAGGACAACGACATGCCAAAGCTCTGGTTGTTCGCGACATTAATATTGCTGACTGCCTGTGCTTCGAGTCCGCGCCCCACTGTAGTTGTCATGCATATCCAGGCCGCTGCCGATCTGAATCCTTCGGCGGACGGCCAAGCGACGCCTGTGCGGGTGCGTTTGTATGAGTTGAAGAGCGCTGCCGCCTTCAGTCGCGCCGACTATTTCTCCTTGGTGGATGCCGCCAGCACGACCTTGTCCACGGACCTGGTGGCGCAGGACGAACTGCTGATCCAGCCGGGCCAGCAACTGAGCCTGGAGCGCACGCTCGACGAGCAAAGCCGGTTGCTCGGTCTGGTGGTGTCCTACCGCGAACTGGACAGCGCGGTATGGCGCCAACTGGTCAGTATCCCGAGCAATGAAACCACCCCATTGACAGTTTCACTGACGGCCAGGGCGATCAGCACGGCCTCCACGGAACCTGCAAAATAACTTGGCAGAGGAAGCCAGCCATGTCCTGGAATAACCGTGTGGTGTGGTCAGAAGGAATGTTCCTGCGGCCGCAGCATCTCCAGCAGCATGATCGCTACATGGAGGCCTTGATCGATGGCCGTTGCCGACCGCTGATCGCTGGTGGCTGGGGGTTTTCCGAGCTGCGCATCGACGAGTCCTTGCTCAGCCAGGGCAAGGTGGCGATTGTCAGTGCCCGCGGGGTGCTGCCCGATGGCACGCCTTTCGACATTCCCGGCGACGATCTTCCGCCGCCGCCGCTGAACGTGGATGACAACCTGCGCGATGCGCTGGTCTATCTGGCTCTGCCGCTCAAGCGTGCCGGCAGCCGCGACACCGTGGGGGAGGGCGAAGCACCCGGCGGTGCGCGCTATATCAGCCAGGTGCGCGAGGTACGTGACGACAACGCCGCCTTCGAGAGCCGGGCGCCGCTGGCGATCGGCGGCAAGGCGCTACGCCTGCTGACCGAGCGCGATGGCCTTGGCGAATATGCCTGCCTCGGTTTGATCCGGGTGCTGGAAAAGCGCGCGGACAACGCCCTGCAAGTGGACGACGACTATATCCCGCCGTTGCTCGACGTGGTCGCCTCCAGCGTACTGGCTGCCTTTCGCAGCGAGCTGCAAGGGCTGTTGCACCAGCGCGGCGAAGCCCTGGCGGGGCGGGTGGTGGCCTCGGGGGCCGGTGGTGCCTCGGAGATCGCCGACTTTCTGCTGCTGCAACTGGTCAACCGCGCTGAGCCGCTGATCAGCCATCTGGCCCGGCTGAGCCCCCTGCACCCGCAGGACTTCTACCGTGAGGCGGTTTGCCTGGCGGGCGAGTTCGCCACCTTCTCCGTGGCCGGGCGCCGTCCCGCCGACTACCCGGCCTATGCCCACGACGACCTGGCGAGCAGCTTCGCGCCGGTGATGCAGGATCTGCGACAAGCGCTTTCGATGGTCATCGATACCCGCGCCACGCCGATCCCCATCGTCGAGAAATCCTACGGTGTGCACGTGGCGATGTTGGCCGACAAGAGTCTGCTGGAGCTGGCCAGTTTCGTTCTCGTGGTGCGCGCCGAAGTGCCGGCCGAGACCCTGCGCACACGTTTGCCCCAGCAAGCCAAGGTCGGCTCGGTGGAACACATCCGCGACCTGGTCAACCTGCAGCTGCCTGGCATCGCCTTGCTGCCCATGCCCGTGGCGCCACGGCAGATTCCCTATCACGCCGGCTCGAGCTATTTCGAACTGGATCGCGGCAGCGAACACTGGAAACAGCTGGCCAACTCCGGTGGTTTCGCCTTCCACATTGCCGGCCAGTTCCCGGGCCTGAATCTGGCCTTCTGGGCCATCCGAGGATAGTTCGTCATGCACCCGATCGATGATCCCTTCGGCGGCTCTGCCGTAGGTGGCACTTCAGGCGGCGCTGCGGCGGGCGGCAACGACCGCACCCTGATCATGCCGCGGCCCGGCGGGCGCTCCGCCGATACCGCTGCGCCAAGGGCGGACACCGCCAGCGCCGCCGATCCGACCATGGCGATGCCGGGCGCACCGGTTGCGAGCAGCCTGGCCCAGGGCCTTAATCCCCTGGAGCGGGCAGCAGGCCCCCTGTTGGCGCTGCTGACCCGTTTGCGCAGCACCATCGCCCACCCGCAACCGGCTAGCCTGCGCGCGCAGTTGTTGGCCTATCTGCGCCAGTTCGAGGAACAGGCGCGCGCCGCTGGTGTAGCGCAGGACGAGGTGATGCTTAGCCGCTATGTGCTCTGTACGGCGCTGGACGAGGCGGTGCTCAGCACGCCCTGGGGCAGTACCAGCGACTGGGGCAAGCAAAGCCTGCTGATCACCCTGCACAACGAAGCCTGGGGCGGCGAGAAAGTCTTCCAGCTGCTCGAACACTGCCTGCAGAACCCGCGTCAGCGTCTGCATATTCTCGAGCTGCTGTACCTATGTCTGTGTCTGGGTTTCGAGGGTCGTTACCGGGTAATGAACGACGGTCGCAGCCAACTGGAGGCCTTGCGCGAACGCACCAGTGCCACCATTCGCAGCGTGCGCGGCGAATTCGAGCGCGAGCTGTCGCCGCACTGGCGCGGGCTCAGGGTGGCGCGCGATCACCTGTCGAAGTTGCTGCCGCCCTGGGTCGGCATGGCCATCTGCCTGGCGCTGTTGCTATTGCTGCTGCTGGGCTTGCGCCTGAAATTGGCGGCTGATGCCGAACCGGTGTTTCGCAATATCCATGCCCTGGGCGAGATTCCGGTGCAGACCATCGACCGTCCGCCGCTGCAGCCCAAATTGATCGAACGCCCACGCCTGGCACGCTTCCTCGCGGAGGACATCAAGGCGCAACGAGTGGCCGTGGAGGATGCGGTGGACCGTTCGGTGGTAACCATCCGTGGCGACGAGTTGTTCGCCTCGGGCAGCGCGAGCATTTCCGATCAGCTGGAGCCGCTGCTGCTGCGCATCGCCGATGCCATTCGCCAGGTCAAGGGCACGGTGCAGGTCACCGGGCACAGCGACAACCGACCGATCGCCACCTTGCGCTACCCCTCGAACTGGAAACTATCCCAGGACCGGGCGCAGCAGGTGATGGACATTCTCGCCGCACGCAGCGGGCAACCCGAGCGTTTCACCGCCGAAGGGCGCAGCGACACCGAACCGGTCGCCTCGAACGACAGCGCCGCCGGGCGCGCCAGGAATAGGCGCGTGGAGATCACCGTGCTAGCGGAGGGCAACCAGTGAAGGCCTTTTTCAATTTCCTGGTGCGCTGGGTGGTGCCGCTGCTCGGCCTGCTCGCGCTGAGTCTGGTGATCTGGTTTCTCGGCCCGCTGATCGCCATCGCCGGCTATGAACCCTTGGCCTCGGCGGGCGTACGCTGGGTGTTGATCGCGCTGTTGTTTTTAGGCTGGATCGGGGTGCGCGTGTTGCGCATTGTCCAGGCCCGGCGTAACGCCGCCAAAGTCATGCAGGGCCTGGTGGCGGTGGCACCGGATGCGGCCAGCGTCGCCACCGCCGAAGAGTTGGCGACCCTCAAGCAGCGCATGGATGAGGCGCTGCAATTGCTCAAACGCAGCAAGCTCGGCGGCAGCGAGCGGCGCAACCTTTATGAATTGCCCTGGTACGTGATCATCGGCCCGCCGGGCTCGGGGAAGACCACCGCGTTGGTCAACTCCGGGCTGCACTTTCCGCTAGCCGAACACATGGGCGCTGGGGCGATTCGCGGGGTCGGCGGTACGCGCAACTGCGACTGGTGGTTCACCGACGAAGCGGTGCTGCTCGACACCGCCGGGCGCTACACCACCCAGGACAGCCATGCGGCGGTGGACAAGGCGGCCTGGCTGGGCTTTCTCGACCTGTTGAAGAACCAGCGCAAGCGCCGGCCGATCGATGGCGCCTTCGTCGCCATCAGCCTGTCCGATCTGCTGTTGGGCAGCGAGGCCGAGCGCACCGCCCATGCCCGCGCCATCCGTGCGCGGGTGCAGGAGTTGTATAGCCAGCTCGGCGTGCGTTTCCCGATCTACGTGATGCTCACCAAGTTCGACCTGGTGCCGGGGTTTATGGAGTTCTTCGACGCGCTGAACAAGGAAGAACGGGCCCAGGTCTGGGGCGTCACTTTTCCCCTGGACGACGACAAGAACCCACAGGACCCGTTGGCACGGTTCGACGAGGAGTTCACCGCCCTTGAGGCGCGTCTGACCGAACGCCTGGTCGAGCGTCTGCAACAGGAGCGCGACCCCAGCCGCCGCGATCTGATCTACGGCTTCATTCAACAGTTCGCGGCGCTGCGCAATAACCTGTCGTCCTTCCTTAATGGGGTGTTCAAGCCCAACGCCTACGAAGAGCGGGCGTTGTTGCGCGGCCTTTATTTCACCAGCGGCACTCAGGAAGGCAGCCCCATTGACCGCCTGATCGGCGCCATGGCGCAAAGCATGAATCTCGACCGCCAGCACCTGGCGCGACAGACGGGCAGCGGCCGCAGTTACTTCATCGAGCGCTTGTTCCGCGATGTCGCCTTCGGCGAGCGCGGTTTGGTCGGCAACAACCCCAAGGTCGAGCGCCGGCGTCTGTGGATCAGCCGTGGCGTACTTGCGACTAGCGCGCTGGTATTGCTCACGGTGACAGCCGTCTGGCTGGCCAGCTACCGCGCCAACCAGGGCTATATCGCCGAGGTGGATGCGCGCCTGGCGCCGCTCGAGGAACAGGTCGAATCGCTCAGCCCGGCGCAGCGCGAGGTGTTCGCCGTGCTGCCGTTGCTCAACGCCATTCGCCATGTTGCCGATAATCCGCCGTCCTGGGCCGAAGGCTATGGCCTGTATCAGGGCGACATGCTCGGCGCCGAAGCCGCCAGTGTGTACCGCAAGCTGCTGATCGCGGTGCTGGCGCCGCGCCTGCTGACGCGTATCGAGGAACAGTTGCGCAACGGCGGCAATTCGGAGTTTCTCTACGAGGGGCTCAAGGTCTACCTGATGCTGGCCAGTGCCGAGCACTATGATGCCGACGCCATCAAGGCCTGGATCAACCTCGACTGGGACCACAGCCTGCCGCGCGACCTGGCCCCGGAGCAGCGTGTGGCCCTGACCGAGCACCTCGACGCGCTGTTCGTCCGTAAGCCGCCTCCCGCACGGTTGGACGAAGCGCTGATCGCCGATCTGCGTCGGCAGTTGCAGCAGATGTCCGTGGCGCAGCGGGTCTACAACCGGGTGAAACGGCAGAAGCTGCCCGAGGGCGTGGCGGACTTTCGCATCAGCGAAGCGGCCGGGCGCGATGCCGCCCTGGTGTTTTCGCGCAAGAGCGGCAAGCCGCTGAACGATCCATTGAGCGGCTTCTATACCTACCGCGGCTATCGCCAGGCGTTCATGGCCGCCAGCCTCAGCCAGTCCGGCGCCCTGGCCGAGGAACAATGGGTGCTCGGCCGACCGCTGAACGACAATCAGGACGCCGCCAGCCTGGCCCTGGAGGTACGCGGCCTGTACTTCCAGGACTTCCTCAACCAGTGGGAAACCCTGCTCGGCGATATCGACTTCGTCGCCATCAGCAGCATCGCCCAGGCCGCCGATGTGCTGCGGGTGCTCTCCGGGGCGAATTCGCCACTGAAGAAACTGCTCGATGCTGTGGCCAGGGAAACCGACCTGCAACAGGAGGACCGCCTGCTGGCCGAGAAACTCAAGTCCGCCGACGGCACCGTGGACAAACTCAAGCAGCAGCTCGGCTCGCTGGTCGGTCAATCGAACCGGGAAAATTCGCCGGCAACCCCGCAGGTCGACCCCATCACCGCGCGCTTCGCCGAGCTCAACAGCCTGGTAACCAAGAGTGAGGACGGCGCAGCGCCGATCGACGATCTGCTGGCCCAGCTCAACGAACTCTATGTGCAGGTCAGCGCCATGAGCGGTGCCAGCGGCGAGGCCTTGCTTGGCGAGGCGAAGAACCAGGCGGTGGCTACCGCTTCACGGGTCAAACTCGGTGCCGAACGCCAACCGCCACTGGTGCAAAACCTGGTCGACTCGGTGGTCAGCGCCACCACCAACAGCATGATGGGCGGTATCCGTACCCAGTTGAACGCGGCCTGGGTCGCCGAGGTAGTCAACATCTACCGCCAGTCCCTCGCTGGCCGCTATCCCTTGGTCAACGGCAGCTCGCGGGAGGCCACGCTCGAAGATTTCGGCAACTTCTTCGGCGTCGGCGGGGTGATGGACAGCTACTTTCGCAAATACCTGCAAGCCTACGTCAACACCTCGACCAGCAACTGGCGCTGGCAGCCGGGCGCGGCCGAGAAACTCGGCATAGGCTCCGGCGTGCTGCAGACCTTCCAGCGCGCCGCAGCCATTCGCGACGCCTACTTCCGTGCTGGCGGCACCCAACCGACGGTACGCTTCGAACTCAAGCCGGTGACCATGGACGCGAGCATCAGCCAGTTCCTGCTCGATCTGGATGGCCAGCAACTGAGCTACGACCACGGCCCCAGCCGCCCGGTGGCGATGCAATGGCCAAGCCCCAACAGTCTCGGCGTGGTTCGCCTCACGGTCACCCCGCCAACCAGCGCCGGGCGTTCGGGGCTGACCCTGGAAGGCCCCTGGGCCTGGTTCCATTTGCTCGAACAGTCCGATCTGACCCAGGGCAGCTCGCCAGATCGATTCACCCTGCGTCTGCGCGTGGACAACGCCAGCCTGTCCTGCGAGCTGCGCGCGAGCAGCGCCTTCAATCCGTTCAAGAGCCGCGTGCTGAGCGGCTTCAGCCTACCGGAGCGGCTATGAGCGAAAGCGGTTTCTACGGCAAATTGGCGGGGCGCGGCGACTTTATCCACCGCGGCCTGCCCAACAGTTTTATCGAGCCCTGGGATGCGTGGCTGTCCGCCGGCATCGCCGCCAGTCGGGCCGAACTCGGCGCGGCCTGGCTCGATTTCTACCTGGTCAGCCCGTTATGGCGTTTCGCGGTGTCGCCTGGACTACTCGGCCGCGAGGCTGTGACCGGGGTGATGATGCCGAGCATCGACCGGGTCGGGCGCTACTTCCCGCTGTGCATCGCCCATCTGCTGGAACCCGAAGCCGACCTGGCTGCGCTGGTCGGCGGGCCGCAAGACTGGTTCGAGGCGGCCGAAGCCTTATTGCTTTCGAGCCTCGACGCCGATGCCGATTTCGACTCGTTCGAAGCGGCGGTCGACGCCCTGGGCACGCCGCACTATCGCCTTAAAGCGCCGCATGATGCGGCGTTCGCTCAGTGCTATTTCAAGGCGGACAGCCCTACAGAACGCACCGCCGCGCTCGCGCAACTGGGCTGCGAGGAGGCCAGCCTGTGGTGGGGCATGGGCTCCGAGCGGGTCGCCGCCGGTTTGCTGCGTTGCCTCGGTCTACCGCAACCCCAGGCGTTCAGTGTTTTCCTGCTTGGTGGGAGTGGATCAGCACCTTTGCCATTACCGGTGCAACTGGATTTCGAGAACCCATGATGAGCGCAGTCGAGCATTACCAGTCCGCCAGCCACAGCCATGTCGGCATGGTGCGTCAGATCAACGAGGACGCTTGCCTGGACGCCCAGCACGCCGGGCTCTGGGCTGTGGCAGACGGCATGGGTGGCCACGCCGCCGGCGATTTCGTCAGCAGCCTGATCATCGACAGCCTGAGCGGTATTACCCCAAGGGAGTCCCTGGCGGCCTATGTGCACGCCCTGCGCATTGGGCTTGCCGAAGTTAACCAGGCGGTGCGCGAAGAGGCGGCGCGGCGCGGCGTCGGCATGATGGGCAGCACCCTGGTGTTGTTGGCGGCGCGGGGTAGCCAGGCCACCTGTCTGTGGGCCGGCGACAGTCGCTTATACCGCCTGCGCGACGGTCAGTTGAGCATCCTCAGCCACGACCACAGCTATGTGCAGGAGCTGGTCGACAAAGGTGCGCTGGGCGAGGAGGAGGCGCGCAGTCACCCCATGGGCAACATGGTCACCCGCGCCGTCGGTGCCCAGGATTATCTGGAACTGGCCGAGATCCACCTCGACGTGCGGCCGGGCGACTGTTTTCTGTTGTGCAGCGATGGCCTCAACAGGACCGTCGAGGATCGCGAGCTGCAGGATGTGCTGGGCCACGAAGAGCCCTATGACATGGTGCGTAGCCTGGTGCACCTGGGGTTGACCCGGGGTGCGCCGGACAACATCACCGCAGTCGTCGTCAAAGCCTATTGAGGGATGCGGCCAGGCCATGGATATCGAGATCCCCGGTTACCAGATCGAGCGCGAACTCGGCGATGGCGCCATGGCCACCGTGTACCTGGCAACCCAACGCTCGCTGGAGCGCAAGGTCGCGCTGAAGATCATGGCGGCGGCGCTGGCGGCCGACCGCAGCTTCTGCGAGCGGTTCTTGCGCGAGGGCAAAACCCTGGCCCGGCTGTCCCACCCTCATACGGTGACCATCTACGATATCGGCAATGTAGGCACTCACTACTACATGGCCATGGAATACCTGCCCAACGGCACGCTCAAGGAGCGTATCGCCGCGGGCCTGAGCGTCGAGCAGGGCTTGCTCTACCTGCGCCAAATCGCCTCGGCCCTGGGCTATGCCCACGACCTGGGGTTGGTCCATCGCGATGTGAAACCGGCCAATATTCTGTTCCGCGCCGATGGTACGGCGGTGCTCTCCGATTTCGGCATCGCCAAATCCCTGGAGGATCGCACCCAGTTCACCCAGGCCGGCTTCGCCGTCGGCACGCCCAGCTACATGAGCCCGGAACAGGCGCGCGGTCAGCAGATCGACGGGCGCGCCGACCTCTATGCCCTGGGCGTGGTGTTCTATGAAATCCTCACCGGCAAGCTGCCCTATGTCGGCGCCGATTCGCTGTCCACGGCTCTGGCGCACCTGACCGAGCCGCTGCCGTCGCTGCCGATCGAGCAGGGCCGTTATCAGGCGATCCTCGCCAAGTTGCTGGCCAAGGACCCGGCCGAGCGCTTCGCCAACACGGCGGAGCTGATAGCGGCGCTCGACAACCTGCCAGCCGCCGCATCAATGCAGGACGACAACCAAGCGACCCAGTTCCGCCCGCTGCCTGTCGATATCGAGGCGCCGCAGCCCACCAGCACCGACCTCGGCGGCCTGTCACCGGTGTCGGTGAATATGCCGCCGTTGGCGGCCGAAATGCCGAACGGCGAGGCAAGCGGAACCGACGCCAGCGAACGTCGGGCCGTTGTGCCGCCGGTGGGCGATCAGCCCTCGATCCAGGCGCGTGGACCCATGCTGGCGCTCGCCGGGATAGTGGTTGTGCTGCTGGCCCTGCTCGGCGGCGGTTACTGGTGGTTTACCAGTCCACCCTCGAACCCGTTGGAACGCGCCGAGGTCGAAGCGCCAAAGGACAATGGCGCCATGTCGCACAGCGATGCCACGACAGCCCAGGCCGACACCGCCGATGGCGGTGAACGGCCGCTGCTGCTGCCGGGCAAGAAAACCCTGTTCCAGCGCGTACTGAGCAAGCCAGGGGCACGCTTGGCCAACCAGGCGGGAGCAGCAGGGCAGGGCGAGCCGGTACCGGCGTTCTCGGTGTTCTATGTCTATCGCCGGCAACAGGTCGACGGTCAGGATTGGCTGGAGATCGGCGCATCCAGCGATGGCCAGCGTGATGGCTGGCTGGCGGCCGCCATGGTGAGCGACTGGAAGCAAAGCCTGGTGCTCAAGTTCACCGAACGTTCCGGGCGCTCGCCGGTGATGTTCTTGGATTCGGCCGCAGCGGTGGAGCAGTTTCTCGGCGACACCGCTGCGGCCCGGACGGCGCTGCATCAGGCGCGCTACGAGGATAAGGTCGCCCCCCAGATAGTGGCCTTGGAACCAGTCGACCAAGCCATTCCCCAGGAGCAGTTCTACCTGCTGCCGATCTTCGAGTCGCGTGAGGGCTTCGATGGCGACGGCCTGCCCGTGCAGGTGCTCAATATCGCCTCGATCGACCCTGGCGATGCCGAACGGCAGGGCGATGGCGGCCAGGTCCAGCGGCACGACAGATTCCGCACCGGCATCGTCCTGGTGGTCGACACCTCGGTGTCGATGCAGCCCTATATCGACCGGGTCAACCAAGTGGTGCAGGAGCTATATCGGCGAATAGCCGAGCGTGGCGACCTGGACAACGTCAGCTTCGGTCTGGTCGGCTTTCGCAGCAATGTCGACAAAACCCCGGGATTGGAATACGTCAGCCGCACCCTGGTAACGCTGGAGGAGGGCAGCGACCCGCAGCGCTTCGCCGAGTTGGCTCGCCAGGTCAGGGCCACCGACATTTCCAGCCATGCATTCAACGAAGACGCCTTCGCCGGAGTGATGGAAGCGATCGAAGGCATGGACTGGTCGCCTTACAGCGGCCGTCTGATCCTGCTGGTCACCGACGCCGGGGCGCTGCGCAAGAGCGATCCGCTGAGCCACACTCAGATGAACGAGGCCGAGGTGCGCGAGGCGGCGCTGGGGAAGCAGATCAAGATCTACGTCCTGCACCTGCGCACGCCGCTGGGCAAGGACAACCACGCTTTCGCCGAGCAGCAATACCGCAGCCTCAGCGCCGACGCCAACCCGCAGATCGGTGACCTGTATATTCCCGTAGCCGAAGGCGAGGTGGGCAAGTTCGGACAGAGCGTCGCCGAAATCGGCAGCAGCTTTGCCGAACTGGTGCATCAGGTTGGTAACGACCAGGGGCTGGAACCCAGCGCGCCGCAGGTTTCGCGCAGCATCGCGGGCAAGAGCGCGGCCATCGGTTACGCCATGCACATGGACTTTCTCGGCCGGCGCAACGCCGTGCAGGCGCCGCAGCTGGTCACCGCCTGGACCGCCGATCACGACCTGACCAACCCCTCGCTGCCGGCCTTTCAGGTTTGCGTGCTGCTGACCAAGTTGCAGCTCAACGATCTGCAACAATCGCTCAAGCTGATCGTCGATGCGGCGCGGCGCAGCCAATCGGCGCCCAAGGACTTCTTCGCGGAAATCGCCAGCGCCAGCGCTTACATGAGCCGCGATCCTACCGGCCTCACACAGGGCCGCAACCTGGCCGAGTCCGGCGTGCTCGGCGAATATCTGGAGGGGCTGCCATACCGCAGCAAGTCGCTGAACATGACCCAGGATCTCTGGCTGTCGCTGAGCGTGGCCGAGCAAGAGGATTTTATCGACGAACTGGAATCGAAGATCCGCCTCTACGAAACCTTCCACAACGACATCGCCAATTGGGTGCGGTTCGGCGATGCACAACCTGGCGACGCGCTCTATCGCGTGCCGCTGGCGACGTTGCCCTGATGTTGCGCCTGCGCGATATCCGCAAAAGCCGCGGCGCCGGCTATAGCCTGCTGGTGCCGCGTCTGGACTTGCAGCCGGGGCAACGCCTGGCCCTGGTGGGCGCCAGCGGCAGCGGCAAAAGCACCTTGCTGGACCTGCTGGCCCTGGCGCTCAGCCCGGATCCGGGCGGCACCCTGGAGCTGACCCTCAACGGCCGTATCAGCGATATCGCCGGACTCTGGCGCCATGGCCGCCATGATCAGCTCGCCGCATTACGCAGCCGGGCCATGGGCTACGTGCTGCAAACCGGTGGCTTGCTCGGCTTTCTCGATGTACGCCGCAATATCGGCCTGTCCCGTGCGCTGCTGGGTATGACCGAGGATGCCGGCGTGCAACGCCTGGCCGAGCGCCTGGAGATCGCCGATCAGTTGCATAAACTGCCGGCGGCGCTTTCGGTTGGCCAACGCCAGCGCGTCGGCATCGCCCGGGCCCTGGCTCATGGGCCGGCGCTAGTGCTGGCCGACGAACCCACCGCGTCGCTCGACCCTCTGAATGCCGAGCGGGTCATGCAGTTGCTGGTGGCCCAGGCCGAGGAGCAGGGCGCCTGCATCGTCGTCGCCACCCACGATGAGACCCTGGCGCAGCGGGTCGGGCTGCAGTTGCGACGCTTGCAGGTACAACGCGACAACGCTGGCGCAGTAGTCGCAACCCTGCTGGAGGCCGACTGATGGGATTGGCGCTGATGAGCCAGCTGGCCTGGCACGACTACCGCGCCGATGCTCGCCTGTCGGCCTGTGCGATATTGGCCCTGGTCGCGGTGCTGGCACCCTTGCTGGTGTTGTTCGGCCTCAAGTTCGGCCTGATCAGCAGCCTGACCGAGCGCCTGGAGCGCGACCCGGCGGTGCGCGAAATCGTGCCCTTGGGTGGCGCGCGCTTCAGCGCCGAGACGATTGCCGAACTGGCTGCACGCGCCGACGTGGCCTTCGCCTTGCCGCGCACCCGACAGATCGCCGCCACTGCAGAGCTGTCCATCGCAGAACCATCCGCCGACGAACGGAGTGTGACGGTGGAGATGATTCCCACCGCCGCTGGCGATCCGCTGGTGCCGCCGCAGCTATTGCCGCTGCCCGCGGATAGCGTGCTGCTCAGCCAGCGGGCTGCGGAAAAACTCGGGGTGAAAGCCGGCGATCGCCTGAGCGCGGCCTTTGGCCGGCAAGTCGACGGTCGCCCGGAATACCAGCGTACCGAGCTGAAGGTGCAAGGCGTTCTGCCGCTCAGAGCCTTTGCGCGCGATGCGCTGTTCGCCCCTCTGCAGCTTCTGGAGGCGGCGGAAGACTATCGCGACGGTCTGGCGGTGCCGGCGTTGGGCTGGTCGGGAAGGAGCCAGGCGCAGGAGAACGCCAGGATCTATCCCAGCTTTCGCCTGTATGCCGAAGACCTGGAAGGGGTCGAAGTGCTGCGCCGCTATTTCGCCGCGCGCAATCTGGAAGTGGCCACCCAGGCCGATGCCATCGCCCAGGTCCGCTCGCTCAGCCGCAACCTCAGCGTGGTGTTCTGGATCATCGCCGGCTTGGCCCTGGGCGGTGCCTTCGCCGCCATGACCGCCAGCGCCCTGGCCGCGGTGGAACGCAAGCGTCGGGCTTTGTCGGTGTTGCGACTGCTGGGTTTTTCGTCCACCGCGCTGGTCGCGTTCGTCGTGTGGCAGGCGCTCTACACCGGCATGTTCGGCTTGCTCTTGGCCTGGGGGCTGTATGGCGCCGCCGAGGTCGGCCTGAACCGCTTGTTCCAGCAAACCCCGGGCGAGTACGCCTGCCGCCTGCTGCCGGGTCACTACCTGCTCGCACTGCTGGCGACCTTGCTGTGCAGCAGCCTGGCCGCTGCGTCTGGCGGCTGGCGGGCGGCGCAAATCGAAGCTTCGGAAGGGCTGCGCGATGTCTGATGGACTGGCAAAAAATAGGCTTCGCCCCGGTGATGTGCTGCATGCAACCGATGCTGTTGCTCTGCTTGCCGACCCGGATCGCCAGCAAGCTGGCTCCTACAGATCGCGTGTGCTTTTTCCTGAGGTGCTCTTTGCGCAAGTCATGCAACAGGCAACGGGTACAGCGCACAAGAATACCCAACCGGGCAACCTGGTTGGGCTTCGTTCCTCAGCACCAACCTACGATTCGGTGCCGATTGCACTACGGTGGCTCGCCTGCTGCGCATTGCTGTCGCTGCTAGGTTGTTCCAAGGCTGATGAACCAGCGAGCAAGCCCTCAAATCCGCAATCGACGGCTGCGCAGCCGATTCAGCAACCACAACAACCTCAAGAGGCGGAACAACAGTCTGTCGTAGAGGTATCACAGCAAGAAGTGCCAGCCGCCAGCACAGCCGACTTGGATAATCCGAAACCCTTGGCCGACGATGTCAGCCTGCCGCTGCCGTGCGGTGGTGAGATGGTGTTCCGCTACGTCTATATCCTCGCCCGTGGCACCCTGGACGATAAGGAAGTCAGCCTCGGTTACCCCTTCAGCGAGGGCGATCCGGGTTATCAGCAGTCGTTCATTTCCGGGTACCGCCGCGACTACATCAACGGCCAGTTCCTCCTTGAGGACCTGCCGGTTGACTGGCAAGGCCGCATCGGCCCCATCCTGCCCAAGACTCAGGACGACGCATTGCTCAAGCCCATGCTGTATTTCGTCGGCAAGTACGAGGTCACCGAACGTCAGTATCAAACGGTCATGGCGCAAGCCGCGGCATTGGCAGGCGGAGACGAACCGCCGGGCTGCGCGCAAATGCCCAGCGGCGTATCGGCGCGGCGACCCAAGGTCAGCATCTCCCGCTTCGACGCGGAACGTTTCGCCGCGGTCTATAGCGCCTGGCTACTCGAGCATCACCGCGAGCGATTGCCGATCAGCGGGCGTGGTGACAAGCCGGAAGACGGCGGCATGGCGTTCGTCCGTTTGCCCACTGAAGTGGAGTGGGAATACGCCGCCCGCGGCGGCCAAGCGGTCAGCCGCCAGGAGCTGGAGGGGCGGTTGTTTCCGCGCAAGGAGGAGGGCAGCGACGGCGACGGCCCGTTGGCCGACTGGGCGGTTTATAACCAAGTGGCCGGCGGCACGGGGCAGGGCTCACGGCTGTTGCCGATAGGTATGCGCAAGGCCAATCCGTTGGGGCTACACGATGTAATCGGCAATGCCGCGGAAATGGTTTACGACCCATTCCAGATGGTGCATGGCGGGCGTCGTCAGGGCACTTACGGCGGTTTCGTGGTCAAGGGCGGCAACTACCTGGAAGGCGAGCTGACCCTGTTCACCGGCATGCGTCGTGAGTACCCGCTATTCACCGCCCAAGGCAGCGAACAGCGCAATGAAACCACCGGTTTTCGGGTTGCTTTGGGGGCCTTGTCGGCACCGCGTTCACGCTATCAGGAGTTGTTCGCCCAGTGGCAAAGAGAGGGCCGCCTGGCCGGGTTGACCGATGAAATCGCCGACGCCGACGACACCACCCAATTGCTCGACAACATCATCGCCGACAGCCAGGACCCGGACCTGCAAGCCCGCTTGGCGCTGGTCAACGAAGAGCTCAAACGCAACGTTTCGCTGATCGCTCAGCAGCGCCAGGAGGCGGCGGCCAACCTGATCCAATCGGCGGCGTTGGTCGCGGAAACCGTCAACAACTACAACATCCGTCTTACCAATCTGCAGAACAGCCTGGCCAAGGCCCGCACCGCCAACGACCGGAGCGCGGTGCAACTCTACGAGTCGGCCATCGCCAATGGGCGCACGGCGCTGGACGGTGCAGTGGCGATCTATATCGACAACCTGAACACGGGAACGCGTTATTCCGATGAAGTGATCCAGACCCAGTTCCAGCGCACCCGTGAAGAACTCAATCGCAACCCGGTATTGGGTAAGAGTTTAGTGAAACGAGCCACTCTGTTCGTGCGTCATGTTGGCGAATACCGCCAACAAACCAGAGCAGCCCCGGCAGACATTTTGAAGGAGCTGCTTGCCCCTTGAAACGTCCCCCTTAGTAGTTGGTCGTCGGGTGAGGGTGAGATGCACCGGATCGAACCAGGAAGGGATCAACACACTCAAGCATGAGAGAACGACCATGGAACATTGTCATAAGCATTCGTTGTTGCATTCCACCTTGCTTTGCAGTGCAGCCTTTTCAGCCGTGTTGATCAGCGGCTGCGCCAATTTCGGTGGCGGCGTCAGTTCCAAGGTCGCGGCCACGACCAAAGCCAATTACTACCCGGCGTGCTACGAGCCGGTCAGCCAGTTGCGCAGCTCCGACGCGGCGATGCAAAAAACCGTCGCTACCGGCGCCGTAGCCGGTGGGCTGATCGGTGGCTTGGCGGGCGCTCTGGGCGGCGGCGACAACGCTGGGCGCAATGCACTGATCGGCGCAGCCGCCGGCGCCTTGGTCGGTGGCGCGGCCGGCTATTACAGCGAACGGCAGAAACAGATCGCCGACGACAGACAACGGATCGCATCCTACGCTGGCGACTTCGAACGCAGCAGCGAGGATCTGGATCGCAGCATCGTCTATGCCAAAGCTGCCCAGGATTGTTATCAACGAGAATTCCACAATCTGCAGGCGGCGCACCGGGCCAGGAGCATCAGCGACAGCGAAGGCCGCAGCCGTTTCGCCGAAATCGTCAGCGGGCTACAGGAAACCAACGCCTTGCTGGCGGCAGTGGACGGTCGCACCGGCGAGGACATTGAGACATACACCCAGGCGTACGAGAAGGACCTGCAAGAAGTCGGCGTCGAACGTCGAACCGTGACGGTCGCCGCCAGCAAACCAGCCGTCAAAGCTAAAGCAGTACCGCAAGAAGCGTTGGCCACCGAGAAGAAACTGCAACAAGCCGCAACCAAGCGCAGTGAAGCGAAGGCCGTCAGCAGCCGCGGCACGACCATCGTCAGCAGCGCCTGCAACAATCCCGACATCGGCGACTGGGGCGGCGATGCGTGCGGCAGCGCATGAATGAAATGGGTATGTCGTCAGCCAAAAGATCCGCAAGTGGATCGACCTGGGCGTTGGTTGACTGAAGGCGGTGGGGGGAGGCCTTGTGTGAAGTCGGTTAGAACAGGCGGTTCCATATCCGTCTGATAGCACTCGGCTTTTCCGGTTCTTCTATCACCGGGCGTGGCTCTTCAATTGGCGGGATGGATGAGGGGGCTGGGTGCGGCTCCGGGCTGCTGCGCCCGCGCTTCTGCTGCTGGTCGCGCAGCGCGAGCAGTTCTGGGCTGTCTGGATAGGCTTCCAGCCCGTGTTTGGTGTAGGCCCGTGCCAGATCGTAGTCACCTCTGGCATAGGCTTTTTTGCTCAAGTCGGCATAAATCAGCGCTACTTGGTTCAAGCCGGCCAGGGCTTCGGTATCGCCCGGAGCCAGGTTGAGCATCTGCCGATAATAGAACACCGCGCTGTCGTTCTCCGGTTCCAGCAGATGTACCTCGGTGATCCGTTGCTCGGCCAGTTGGCGGTAGCCGGCGAGTTGCGCTTCGAGTACACGTTGCAGCCCCTGACGGGCATTTTCGTTGTCTTCGTCGAGTTGTAGTGCCTGGTTGAAGAAGTACGTGGCGTTGTTCTGGGCCGGCTCGACCAGCGTGCCTTCGGCCAGACGCTGTTCGGCACGCGCCAGCAGATCGGCAATCTCGATTTGCTGCTGAATGTACAGACCCGTGCCGCTCGCCGCGCCGACCAGCAGCAAGCCGCCAAGCCCGGTCAGCAGCAGGCGCACGCCCCGGCGAGGGCCGCGGGTGGGCTCTGCCTGGGGGCGTGGGTAGTCCACCACTCCCGGTGCTATTCGGGTGAGGTCCTGCTCCGCATCGCGCGGCTCGGCCGTTGGTTCAGGTTCTGGCTGGGGCTCGGGTTCGCCCAGTTCGTCCAGCGCCTGCAGCAGTGCTCGGCAGTTCGCAAAGCGGTCATTCGGGTCTTTGGCCAGCATCCGTTCAAGCAGCGGAGCGTAGGGGCCGATATGCGCCGGCAGGCTAGGCGGTGGCATCTGTACATGGTTCATTACAGTCTGGGTATAGCTGGCGCCGCGATATGGGTTGGTGCCGATCAGCATCTCCAGAAGGATGACCCCCAGGCTGTAGATGTCGGTGCGGATATCCAGCGGCAGGCACTGCGCCTGCTCCGGGCTGCTGTAAGCCGGGCTACCGACCATGACGCCTAGACCGGTGAGCTCGCTGTCCATTTCCAATGCCTTGGCGATACCGAAATCGGTGATGACCACGGAACCGTCATTACGAAAGAGGATATTCGCCGGTTTGATATCGCGGTGTATCAGGCCCTGGTCATGCACCACGGCGAGGCCACCGGCGATCTGCCGGACGATGTCGAGGGCGCGCTTGGGCTCGAATACCTCGCCCTTGTGTTGGGCCAGATCGCCACCGCCGACGAATTCCATGGCCAGGTAGTAGCGGCCATCGGCCAGTTTGTCGATGTCGTGGATGGTGATGATTGCGGGGTGGTGCAACGAGGCGACGATATGCCCTTCGCGGATAAAACGCTTACTGAACGCCTCGTCATTGGCGCTGAGCAGCACTTTCACGGCCACCTTGCGGTGCAGCGATTCTTGGGTTGCCAGGTAGACCTCGGCCATCCCACCCTTGCCAAGCCGGCTATGCACGCTATAGCTGGGGATATCGGGTAATCGTTCGTCCATGGAAAAGTCCGTATACATCCGCTGAGTGAGCATTCTCCGTTTCAGCCGGACCGAGTTCGCCAGCGGCCCGGGCTTGAGTTAGTAAGAGGAAGGTAGTTTCTGATAGTTCCCCTTCACGGCACCTGCTGCCGGTCGCAGGTGAACGCTGCGAACCAGATCAAGTCCTGCGACTGCGATCGGGTTGCTTGTGGCCGCTCTGATTGAGCGCGATCAGTTCTTAGACGCCGCCGGTTGCTGGCTCGTAGCAAGGTTGGACGAGGACAGGGTGTGCATCACAGTCACCCCTTGGTGCCAGATGGCGCGCGGTGGCAAGTGAGCTGAATTCAATAATAAGGCGGTATTGCGTAAAACCGCGCAAGGCCGGGCCTGGCTGCAGGTATTCGACGCCGGCAGGGAACCCCGTCGGATGGTCGTGGTCGTTGCGGGTATTGGCGGTCTTGCTGAAGAGCACGGGTTTGACCGGAGGCTTCTGGTAGGGCGCTACTACTATTGTGCGGCGCAACATGCCTTCGGCATACCACGGTAGTCCAGGGCAGGGTACTGGCTGAACATAATATGCATATGCGGTAGATGGTGGCTGGATGTGCCCCCATATTCCCGGCCGGAAAGAAGGCATTTGGCCGTATTACGCTGAAGGCTGAATAAAGTTCGAAATAAGCGTTGACGTAGA
>NZ_CAMPHI010000023.1 GCF_946885955.1 uncultured Pseudomonas sp. | reverse complement strand
CATGGCCGCCGAGAATCTGGATCGCCAGCTCGTTGGCCTTGAGGCAGAACTCCGAGGGCCAGGATTTGACGATCGGGGTGAGCAGGTCGAGCAACTCCAGGGCGGTCTGACGCTCTTGCTCGGTGGCCAGGGTCTGGGTGTCGTCGAACAAGCGCGCAGCGTACAGACCGAGGTCGAAGGCGCCCTCGACATAAGCCTTCTGCGTGAGCAACATGCGACGCACGTCGGCGTGCTCGACGATCGATACCTGCGGGCTGGTCGGGTCCTTGCCGTCCGGTTGGCGGCCTTGTGGTCGGCTCCGGGCATAATCCAGCGAGTACAGGTAGCCGGCGTAGCCGAGCATCACCGCGCCCATGCCGACGCCGATGCGCGCCTCGTTCATCATCTGGAACATATAGGACAGGCCGGCGTGCGGCTTGCCGACCAGGTAGCCGACGCAATCGCCGTTATCGCCGAAATTCAATGCGGTGGAGGTGGTGCCGCGCCAGCCCATTTTGTGGAACAGCCCAGCCAGCACCACGTCGTTGCGCTTGCCCAGCGAGCCGTCGTCGTTGACCAGAAACTTAGGCACGATAAACAGCGAGATGCCCTTCACCCCAGGCGGCGCGTCCGGCAGCTTGGCCAGCACCATATGCACGATGTTCTCGCTCAATGGATGGTCGCCGCCGGAGATAAAGATCTTGTTGCCCTTGATCCGGTAGCTGCCGTCGCCGGCCGGTTCGGCGCGGGTACGGATATCCGACAGGGACGAGCCGGCATGCGGTTCGGTCAGCGCCATGGTGCCGAAGAAGCGCCCTTCGATCATCGGCTGCAGAAAGCGTTGCTTGTGCTCATCGCTGCCGAAGGCTTCGATCAGGTTGGCCGCGCCCATGGTCAGGAACGGGTAGGAGGTGGTCGCCGCGTTGGCCGACTGGAAATGCGCAAAACAGGCCTGCGACAGCAGGTTCGGCAGCTGCATGCCGCCGACCTCGAATTCGCGGGTGGCATTGAGGAAGCCGGCTTCGAGAAAGGCATCCACCGCCGGCTTGACCTCGGGGATCAATACCGCCGCGCCGTCGACATATTCCGGTTCGTGCTCGTCGTTCTTGCGGTTGTGCGGCGCGAACAGGTTCTCGGCGATGCTGCGTGCGGTGTCGATGGCCGCATCGAAGGTCTCGCGGCTGTGCTCGGCAAAGCGCTCGCGCTGGGTCAGGGCTTCGGCGTCGAGCACTTCATAAAGTTCGAAGGCCAGGTTGCGGGAACTGAGCAGGGACTCGGACATGGGCTACCTCCAATGGATTGGCGCCAGTCTAGGTCGATGAATAATCAGCGCCTAGCTTCATCCATCGGCGTGATAAAGCGGTAAAACCTGCTCAGCGTAGCGCGACCAGGCAACCCTTGCTCTTGTGGGAGCCAGCTTGCTGGCGATGCCGTTGCAGACTCCGACAGCCCCTTAGCCTTTGCCCTCGCTACGCCGCCGTTCCGTCACCGGAATACCGCCGATGCCCCAGTTGTCGGTGTCCACCTCATCGATCACCACCACCGTGGTCGCCGGATTCTTGCCCAGCACATCGACCAGCAATTGGGTGGCGCCTTCGATCAGTTGGCGTTTCTGCTCGGCGGTGGCGCCTTCGCGGGTGATCTTGATATTTACGTAGGGCATTGCATTACCTCCTTTCTGATAACTGCACGGGAACCGCAAACGACCAACCCAGGGCCCAGATCAGCGCGGCGGCGCCGAGGGCGAAACTTTGTCCGAGGCTACCGCCCTGCGCCAGCCATTGCTCGGCCAGCCAGGGGCCGAGCAACTGGCTGCCGCCGTACAGCGCGATCAACGCCGCCGACAGCCGCGGGCCTTGGTGCGGATGCAGGCAGCGAGCCAGACGTTGGGTCAAAAACACGCTGCCGATAAAGGTGCCACCGACCAGCACCGCGCAAAGCAGCACGCCGAACGACCCCGGCCACAGCAGCGGCGCGGCCGCACCGAGCGCCTGGGTGGCGTAGTTGACGAGCAGCGCGCGGCGGTCGCCCAGGCGCGCGCCGAGGTGATTCCACAGGGCGATGGAGGCCAGGCTGGCCAATGCCGTCCAGCGCCAGGCCCCGCTCAACAGCGGGTCGCCCAGCGGTAGTTGCTCGCGGGCCAGGGCCGGCAGAAAAGTCATCGGCAATATGTAGCCGAGGCCAGCTCCGGCATAGGCGAGAAACAGCGGGGTGCTGGCGCGATCGAACAGCCGGCTGGTTGACTGTCGGGCAACCGAGGCATGCGGCTGCACCTTCAATTGGCCAAGCAGATAGGCGCTCAGCAAGGCAATCGGCAGGGCCAGAGCCGCGGCAGGCCACCAGCGTTGGGCGCCGCTGAGCCAATCCGCCGGCCAGTCCGCCACGCCGCTGGATAACAACAAACCGCCGCCCAGGCCGAGATAGATCAAGCCGCTGAGGCGCGTGCGTTGCCGCTGCGCCAGCCATTCGAGAACCAATGCCGGTGCCTGGACGAACACCAGACCATTGCTGATGCCATTGGCCAGACGCAACAGGAGCAAGCTCTGATAGTCCTTGGTAAAACCCTGGGCCAGGGTCAGCAAAGCATTCAACAGCAGCGCCAGGGGCAGGGCGATGCGCATCCGCTGCGGCGCATGCAGGGCCAGGGCGAGCAACGCGCCGAGCAGGTAACCGATGTAATTCCAGGTCGCCAGGCGCGCGCCTTGCTCGAGGCTGAACAGGCCATCGGCGACCAGGTGCGGCAGTAGCGGGGTGAAGGCGAAGCGGCCGAGCCCGTGCACCACCACCAGCGCACTGGCCCCGGCGAGCAGGGCCAGGAGGATATGACGGGGTTGAGCTGTGGTCATGGGCTAGACGCCTGGGTTGAGGCCTTGAACCTTAGCGGTTGTAGCAATCCGACTACTAGTGAAAAATACTGCGACTGTTTTTCACTCATAGTGAATAGGAGGCTGGCCATGTTGCCTTGGGAAAGGCTCAACCCCCAATTGCTCAGGCATTTTCTCGCCCTCAGCCGCGCCGGCTCGCTGAGCGCGGCCGCGCAGCAATTGCATTGCGTGCCGTCGAACGTTTCGGCGCGCCTGCGCCAGTTGGAAAGCCAGCTCGGCGCCGTATTGTTCCAGCGCCAGGCCCAACGCTTGCGTCTGACCCCGGCGGGCGAGCGCCTGGTGAGCTATGCCGAACAACTGGAGCAGCTGTGTCAGGCCGCCTGGCGCAGCGTGCAGGAAGATGTATGGGCTGGTGACTTGCGCCTGGGCTCGATGGAAACCACTGCCGCCGTGCGTTTGCCCGAGGTGCTGGCGGCCTTTCATCGCGATGCGCCGCGGGTCGATGTCAGCCTGCTGACCGGCACCAGTCGTCACTTGGTCGAGCAGGTGCTGGCCGGGCGCCTGGACGCCGCGCTGATCGGCGGCCCCTTCGAGCATCCGCTGCTGGATGCCGAGGTGATCTGGCGCGAAGAGCTGATGCTGGTGCTGCCCGCCAGTCTGGCGGACGAAGCGTTGCTGCAAGGCCCGGTCAGCCTGCTCGGCTTCCCCGAGGGCTGCCACTACCGCGAGCGCCTGGAGCGTTGGAGCGAGCGCCATGCCCTGCAGGTCAGCGCACGCCAGAGCTACGGGTCCATCGACGCCATCCTCGGCGGCATCGCGGCGGGCATGGGCATCGGCATGTTGCCGCGCAGCCTGCTGCAATTGCACCCGCGCGGTCGCCTGGTGGCCGCCAAGGTTATCGACAGCGACCTGGCCGCCGCGCCAACCCTGCTGATGCGCCGTCGCGACGCGCCGAGTCACCCGGCGCTGGAGCATCTGCTCGAATTATTGCGCGCGCAGCCGCTGCAATCGGTCGCTTGAGCGGCGCGGCAACCTTAAATCGGACTATGTCCTTGTCCGTTGTACGTACTTGTGTGGACAGGATCCGTGCTGGTTGCCATTCCGTAGCCCGGATGAAATCCGGGAAGCGCTGGCGGCCGCAGGAGCCTCCCCCGGATTGCATCCGGGTTACAAGGCTGTGCCAGCACGCTCAGCGCTAACCGCGTATTGATTCGTCCGTTACGCATCCCTGCATTCGCTTCGTTCAACACCGCTGCGCGAACACGTAGACCCCCAAGGCCCTGTTAAACTGCGCGGCCACAGGAGCCCATCTATGAATTACCGTCACGCCTTCCATGCCGGCAACCACGCCGATGTACTGAAACACTATGTGCTGAGCCGCCTGATCGCCCTGCTGTCACGCAAGGAGGCGCCCTTCGCCTACCTCGACAGCCACGCCGGCGTCGGTCTCTACGACTTGCAAGGCGACCAGGCCAGCCGCACCGGCGAATGGCTGCAAGGCATCGACCGCCTGTGGCAGGCCGAAGATGTGCCGGACCCGTTGCTCGACTACCTGGAAGTGATCCGCGCGATGAACCCCGACGGCGTGCTGCGCCATTACCCCGGCTCCCCCGAGCTGGCGCGCATGCTCACCCGCGAACAGGACCGCCTGCACCTCAACGAAAAACACCCGGAAGACGGCCGCCTGCTCAAGGAAAACATGCACGGCGACCGCCGCGTCGCCGTGCACCTGGGCGAAGGCTGGCACGTCCCCCGCGCCCTGCTGCCGACCCGTGAGAAACGCGCGCTGCTGCTGATCGACCCGCCGTTCGAACAAGCCGACGAACAGGAACGCTGCGTGCAGGCGCTGAACGACGCCATCGGCCGTATGCGCCAGGCGGTGGTCGCAATCTGGTACCCGATCAAGGACCTGAACCAACTCAAGCGCTTCTACCGCGACCTGCAAAAAAGCCCTGCGCCCAAGCTGCTGCGCGTCGAACTCTACGTACAGGCCGCCGACGACGCCCAACGCCTGAACGGCTCCGGCCTGGTCATCAGTAACCCGCCATGGGGCCTGGAAGACGAGTTGAAACAGGTACTGCCCTGGCTGACCAGCCTGCTCCGGCAAGGGCAGGCGGGTTGGCGGATGGATTGGTTGATTGAAGAGAAGCCGGCTGGCTAGCCGCTTAGGATGCGTTAGCAGCGGGCATGGTTAACGCTACTGCTCAAGCTGCACCTGCTTGGCGCGTTCAACATATTGCTGGTATTGGGGGATGGCGATGGCCGCCAGCATGCCAATCACGGCGACGAAGATGAACGTGCAGACTATCGCCAGCAGGACGTTAGAGCCATTTTTGACGTTGCCGTACTTGCGCTGCCAGTTGCTTTCATTGCTGCAGAAAAACACGATGCTCTCGACCAGAGAAACAATGGAAGGAATTCCGCTTCCCCAAAACAGCAGATAAAACACCCCCCACCATTGGCCTAGGTAGAAACGATGAATACCGAGGCCACCCAAAAAAAGCGCCAATACACCGGCGGTGATTTTGCTTTTGGGGTTGAGGTTTTGGCTGGCTAGGCAACTCGGGCATTGATTGGCATCAGCGGCGATTTTGCTGCCGCATTGGCGGCAGAAGACGCTGGCAATGGTCAAGTCGGCCTGAGGGGCTTGATAGGGCAGGGCATCCATGATCGCTGTCTTCCAGTGGGGTGGATGCGCACTCTATCAAGGCAATTTGATATCGCCAAGGGAGGGCATTTGGCTGTTTGGTATTCCGGACAGAGAAGCCGCAACCGTTACAACCCGGCTGTCTGAAAGCTGGAGTGAGGAGCGGATGAGCGGGGAATGGCCCGGCTTCGGGCGCTCACCAGAAGCCAGGTTACTGCATGCAATAACCTGGCTTGGCGAGGGTTATTGCGCCTTGCCGTAGATGATCACTACCACTTCATCATCGGTGCGCACATCCAGCCCTTGCTTCTTGCAGTCGATGCTGACCGAGTTGGTTTTGAACGTCAGGCGTTGCCCTGTGGTTCTGTTCTGGCAGGATGCCTTGAGTGTATTGACGCCATTGACATCGACGCCCATCGGCGGAACCAGGTTGTAGTTAATGGCGCCATACAGTGCGGCGACATTACCTTCGCAGTGCTGTTCGAATGTTGCACTTAAAGAAGTCAGGGTTCCGTCAGGGTCATAGGACACTTCGCTAACCTTGAACTTGCCGGTCAGGGTATTGCAGCCCCGACCGTTACCGCTAAAGTCCAGCCCCGCCTTGTCAGCCGGCTGGAAGGGGAAGCGCACGGCCTGTTCGTAAACGCCGGGTTGTATTTGCGTATTGCCCGGGGCAGCCAGATTCAGTGTCCACCAGGTATTGCTGTTGGTGATTGAAACTGTGATGCCCCGATCGTAGTTGGTCGAATACTTGAACGCCGAATCGGCATCCTTGTAAACGTAATTTTTACCCTGGCCGATATAGTCGCCGGGTTCGCTGGTCAGCGTCAGTTGGCTGCCGGCAGTGGCGAAGGAGCTTGCTGTTACGAGTAATGAGGCGGCTAGATATTTAAGGCTTTGCATGCTTAGTTCCTTTGATTTGAGTTACACGGCCATGTGCAGGTGCATGTCAGACTTGGGTAATGCTTGGTACGGCGAGATGCGGTACTAAATCCTAAGGCGGTTAGGTCCGTGGGCTGAGAAGGCTAGCACGTGAAGAACAGCTTCAACTATCCAGGTCGAAAAGTGTGATCTGTATCGCCCCCCCCTATATGACCGAACCGGTAATGCCTTTTTGCATTGCCGGTTCGCATTCCGCGCCTAAGGTTCACTACCCCGGCAAACAAACCCCAGTCCCACCCAACCCGCAATACCCCTCCGGATTTTTTGCCAGATACTGCTGGTGATACGCCTCGGCGTAATAGAAGGACGGGGCTTCGGCTATTTCCGTCGTGATCGGGCCGAAGCCGGCTTTGGTCAGTTCGGCCTCGAACTGCGCCTGGCTGGCCTGGGCCGCGGTCAGTTGCTCGGGGCTGTGGCAGTAGATCGCCGAGCGGTATTGGCTGCCGATGTCGTTGCCTTGGCGCATGCCCTGGGTCGGGTTGTGGGCTTCCCAGAAGGTTTTCAGCAGCGCTTCGTAACTGGTGATTTGCGGGTCGAAGACCACCAGCACCGCTTCGGTGTGGCCGGTGAGGCCGGAGCAGATTTCTTCATAGGTGGGGTTCGGGGTGTGGCCGCCGGCGTAGCCGACCGCGGTGGTCCATACGCCCGGCTGTTGCCAGAAGCGCCGTTCGGCGCCCCAGAAGCAGCCCATGGCGAAGACCGCTTGCTGCAGGCCGGCGGGAAACGGTCCTTGCAGCGGGTGGCCGTTGACATAATGGGCGTCCGGCACTGCCAGCGGGGTGTCGCGGCCGGGCAGGGCTTGCTCGGCGCTGGGCAGTTCGAGTTTGTGGGTGAGTATTTGCGAACGCAAAGCCATGGGCCGTTTCCTCGTTTCAGGCGTGTTTCCCAAGTAGACCACATTGTAGGCGTGGCGTTACGGAGGGGCGGTGGATTGGCCGGGGCGAGCGCCGAGCTCTCGGGATGCTCGCCGAAGCGGCAAGCGGGCTTCTGCATGAGCGGTATCTAGCCCCGGCAAGGGTAGCGTTTCAGGCTGTCAGCCAGTTGGTTGCCGGCGATCGGTTGGTCGAACAGGTAGCCCTGGCCGATATCGCAGTTGTGCCGCCGCAGGAAGGCCAGTTGCTCGGCGGTTTCGATGCCTTCGGCGACGACCTTGAGTTTGAGGTTATGGGCCATGGCGATCACGGCGGAGGTGATCTCCATGTCGTCCTCGTCCTTTGGGATGTCCATGATGAAGCTGCGATCGATCTTGATCACGTCGATGGGGAATTTCTTCAGATAGCTGAGCGACGAATAGCCGGTGCCGAAGTCGTCCATGGCCAGGGTCAGGCCGAGGCTTTTCAGGCGGCTGAGTTGATGGCGGGTATCGTCGGTGGCCTCCAGCAGTAGGCCCTCGGTCAACTCAAGTTCGAGCAGGCCGGGGTCGAGTTGCTCCTCGTGCAGAATCGCCGCTATCGAGCCGACCAGATCGATGTCGGAGAACTGCTTGGGCGACAGGTTGATCGCCACTTGCAGGTTGCCGAGCCCGCTCTTGCTCAACTTTTGGCTCATGCGGCAGGCCTGGCGCACCACCCACTTGCCGATGGGGATTATCAGCCCGGTTTCTTCGGCGACGCTGATGAATTGATCCGGACGGATCATGCCTTTTTCCGGATGGTGCCAGCGCAACAGCGCCTCCAGGCCGAGCAAGCGGCCGCTTTTCAGGCACAGCTTGGGTTGGTAATAGACTTCGAGCTCGCCTTGTTCGAGCGCGCGACGCAGGTTGTTTTCGACGAACAGCTTGTAGCTGGCCTCGGCGTTCAGGGTCTGGTTGAACACCAGCAGCTGGTTCTTGCCATTGGCCTTGGCCTTGTGCAGGGCGAGGCCGGCATGCTGCATCAGGGTTTGCGGGTCGTTGCCGTGTTCCGGAGCGCAGGCCAGACCGACCGAGCCGGTGATGCTGATCAGGTGACTGTCGACGAATACCGGTTGTTCCAGGCTGTGCAGCACTTGCTGTGCCAGCTGCTGCGCGGCGGTCATGTCGGCGACGCGCATCAGGATGGCGAATTCGTTGCTGGCGAAGCGCGCGAGGATACCGTCGCCGTCGACATTGACGGCCAGCCGCTCGGCCAGGCTGACCAGCAGCTTGTCGCCGGTCTGATGACCGAGGCTGTCGTTGATTCGTTTGAAATTGTCGATATCCACCAGCAGCAGGCTGACGGACGCTGGCGCGCTGGCTGCGAAATGCTTGTCCAGGCTGCGGATAAAGGCGTACCGATTGCCCAGGCCGGTAAGGCTGTCGATATAGGCCAGGCGCTCGATATGCTGCTGGGCCTGTTTGCTTTTGCTGATGTCTTCGTAGATGCCGATGTAATGGGTCAGGCTGCCGTCGTCGGCGTGCACCTTGGAGATCGACAGCTGCGCCCAATAAGGCTCGCGGTTTTTGCGCAGGCTCTGGAACTCGCCCTGCCAGCGACTGTTCCTCTCCAGGCTGATCTGCGCCGCGTCGAGCTGGCCGGCCAGGTTTTCCAGCGCCGGCAGGCTGGATAGGCGCTGGCCCCTGACCTCTTCGGCGGTGTATTGAGTGATGGCGGTGAAGCTCGAATTGACGTATTCGATAAGGCCATTGCGGTCGATCAGGATAAAGGCGCTGGCGCTTTGCTCGACGGCGCGCTGGAACAGATGCAGGGCGCTGGCGGTGGTGCGTCTCTGCTGATTGCTCAGCACCTGGGCGTATTGATCGGCCAGTTCGCCGGCGAACGCCACCTCGTCCGTTTGCCAGATGCGCTCGGCACCGACATGTTCGATGCAGAGCACGCCGACCACTTCACCATCGACGCGGATGCTGGCATCGAGCATGGCGCCAATGCCCAGGGGGATCAGATAATCCTCGCGCAGTTCGCAGGTGCGCGGATCGATCAGGGCATTGTGCGCGTCTATCGCCCGTCCACCCTGCAATGCTTGCAGGTAGGTCGAAAACCGGCTGATATCGATCGGGCTGGGGCATTCATGAGCCTGAATATCCCGGCGGTAGAGCACGACCGGCTCGAGGCTCTGCTCATGCAGGGTCCAGATGCTGGCGCGCGCCACAGCATAGATGTCGCAGGCGGCCAGGGTGATCTGCTGGGCGGCTTCGGCGAGGGGATCGGCGGCGCTGTAGCGCTGCTGTGCCAGGCGTACGATCAGGTTCTGTTGCGCCTGGGTGCGGGCTTGTTGCCGCTGGTCCTGCTGGCGCCGCATGTGTACTGGGTTTTGTGCATGGGGCGGGGTCGCTGTCGCGCTCTGGGTAGGCAGCAGGTAGCCGCGTAGCAGATGTCGCCCATGCTGTTTATAGGGTTCACCCAGTTCGAGCAGGTTGAGCGGGCCGAGTGGGGTGTGCAGGGTGTAGTGCACCTGATAGTGCGTTTGCTGCACCAGTTGCAGCTGGATGCTTTCATGCAGCTGGTGACGCGCCTCAGGCTCCATCAGGCTGGCGTAGGGGGAATCCACCAGGGTGCAGAGCTCGGTTGCGGCGATCCCGAGTTGGCGCTCGCAGTTCGGGTCGAGAAACAACAGGGTCCAGCTGGCTTCGTTGAGCCGTTCGAAACGCAACATGCCGAGCCGTGCCGGCACTGGCAACTGCGTCACAACCTCGGCCGCTAAACCATTAGCGGCATCGGGATGGCTTTTCATCGATTGGCTGGCTTCCAGTATGCTGACGAAGCGAGGTCTCGGCTCACTTCACTATAGCTATCAGTAAGGGTGCATCATGCGATTGCGACTGACAAGAAAACTAATAAGCGCAGCGTTGCTGGGGAGCTGCCTGATTGCGTCGCCGGGCTGGGGCGCCGAACCGGCCGCGGGCCTGAGCAGCCCCGAGCAGGCGCGTTACCTGGCGGAGCTCAAGCGCCTGTACCTGACCCAGGACGAGGGCCAGGCGTTGCTCGCGCACAGCAATGACCTGCTGAAGACCTATGCGTTGCGTGCGGCTTACCAGGTCGGTCAGGCCCAGCGCAAAGATCTGGTTTATCAATTGAGCCAGGGTGCGCCGGGCGAGCTGGTGTTGCGTGAGGAAACCCGCGACGCGCAAAGCGGTGCTGTGGCGGTGCATAACCGACGGATAAACCTGTATGGCGTCGACCCCTTTATCAAATATGACTGCCCGCTGTCCGGCATCAGCTGTGTGCTGCACAACCCGGCCGATGGTGGCGTGTTATTGACCATAGTGCGCGATCACCAGGGCGCCGCCGAACTGGCCAAGGCGCTGAGTTTTCTGATTCGCAATGTGCAGAAGGGGTAGGGTGTTATTGGGGCTTAGGTAGCCCGCCGCAGGTGGTATATGGGGTTAGTCGCTTTCGTAGGGAATGATATGGCGAGGCCTTGTCTACCGCTGCTCGCCGGGATGGCGGACAGGCCTTCGGTATGTCCGCCCTACAACTCAGCAATTCTTGTGCATGAACCTTGGATGCCAATGCAGACCTTGGCTTGAATCGTTCTGGCCCCTCTTCCCGGTGATACAACTCACCGCCGATCCAGAGTCAAAAAAAACCCCGCCAACGAGGCGGGGTTGAGGGTACGAGCGTGGCGTGCTCGAAAGTTGAAGCGGGTGTTACAGCAGCATGGTGCGGATATCCGTGAGCACGTCGCCGAGGCGCTTGGTGAAGCGCGCGGCGGCGGCGCCGTTGATTACCCGGTGATCGTAGGATAGCGACAGCGGCAGCATCAGCTTGGGCTGGAAGGCCTTGCCGTCCCAGACCGGCTGGATGGTCGCCTTGCTGACGCCGAGGATCGCCACTTCCGGCGCGTTGACGATCGGCGTGAAGCCGGTGCCGCCAATGTGGCCGAGGCTGGAGATGGTGAAGCAGGCGCCCTGCATGTCGTCGGCCGCGAGTTTCTTGGTGCGGGCCTTTTCCGCCAGCGCGGCGGCTTCGGCGGCGAGTTGCAGCAGGCTCTTCTGGTCGACGTTCTTGATCACTGGCACCAGCAAACCGTCCGGGGTGTCCACGGCGAAGCCGATGTGCACGTACTTCTTGCGGATGATCGCTTTACCGCTCGGCGCCAGCGAACTGTTGAAGTCCGGCAGCTCCTTGAGCAGGTAGGCGCAGGCTTTCAATAGCAACGGCAGCACGGTGAGCTTGACCCCGGCCTTCTCGGCCACGGCTTTCTGTGCGACGCGGAAGGCTTCCAGCTCGGTGATGTCGGCCGAGTCGAATTGGGTCACGTGCGGCACATTGAGCCAGCTGCGGTGCAAGTTGGCGGCGCCGACCTGCATCAGGCGGGTCATCGCCACTTCTTCGACTTCGCCGAACTTGCTGAAGTCCACTACCGGGATCGGCGGAATGCCGGCACCGCCAGTGGCGCCAGCCGGCGCTTCCTTGGCCTTCTGCAGCATGGCTTTGACATGCAGCTGCACGTCTTCCTTGAGGATGCGCTCTTTCGGGCCGGTGCCTTTGACTTCGGCCAGGTTCACGCCGAAATCGCGAGCCAGCTGACGCACCGCGGGGCCCGCGTGTACGGCGCTGCCGCTGGACGGTACCTGCGCTGCAGCCGCGCTGGCGGCCGCGGCCGACAGTTTGGCGATGGCGTTGACCTCGGCGACCACCTCGGGCGCGGCGCCAGCGGGAGTGCTGTGCACCGCCTGAGTAGGCGCAGGTGCTGCAGCGGCAGGAGCCGCCGGTGCGGCGCCGGCCACTTTGAGCTTGAGGATCAGGTCGCCGGTGCCGACTTCGGCGTCCAGCTTGACCTCGACGCTTTCCACCACGCCGGCAGCCGGCGAGGGGATTTCCATGCTGGCCTTGTCCGATTCCAGGGTGATCAGCGACTGGTCGGCTTCCACCGTGTCGCCGGCCTTGACCAGCACTTCGATGACTTTGGCCTTGCCGGCCGAACCGATATCCGGCACGTGGACGTCCTGCACGCTAGCGCTGGCGCTGGCGCTGGCAGCAGGCGCCGCAGCGGCTGGCGCCTGCGCCGGAGTTTCGGCTTTTGCCGGCTCCACCGCCTTGGCTGGTGCTGGAGCGGGAGCAGCCTCGGTGGCGCCCTCGGCTTCCAGTTCGAGCAGTTCGTCGCCTTCCTTCAGGTTGTCGCCGAGCTTGACCTTGATGCTTTTCACCACGCCGGCCTTGGGCGCCGGGATTTCCATGCTGGCCTTATCCGACTCGAGGGTCAGCAGGCTCTGGTCGGCTTCGATGCGGTCGCCGACTTTCACCATCAGTTCGATCACTTCACCCTCACCGCCGCCGATGTCGGGTACGCGAATCAATTCACTCATCGTTTCGCTCCTTAGCAGTCCAGTGGGTTGAGTTTTTCCGGGTCGATACCGAACTTGGCGATGGCGTCGGCCAGCACCTTGGCTTCGATTTCGCCACGGTCTACCAGGGCTTCGAGGGCGGCGAGGACGACCCAGTTGCGGTCCACTTCGAAGAAGTGGCGCAGCTTCTTGCGGCTGTCGCTGCGGCCGAAGCCGTCGGTGCCCAGGACCTTGTATTCCTTGCTCGGTACCCACTGGCGAATCTGCTCGGCGAACAGCTTCATGTAGTCGGTACTGGCGATGACCGGGCCTTTACGCCCTTTCAGGCACTGCTCGATATGGGTCTGCTTCGGCTTCTGCCCCGGGTGCAGGCGATTGCTGCGCTCCACGGCCAGGCCTTCGCGACGCAGTTCGTTGAAGCTGGTGACGCTCCAGACGTCGGCGCCGACATTGAACTGCTCGCGGAGGATCTTCGCCGCCTCGCGCACTTCGCGCAGAATGGTGCCGGAGCCGAGCAGCTGGACGTGGTGCGCGGCTTCCTTCTTGTCTTCCTCGAGCAAATACATGCCCTTGATGATGCCGTCCTCGGCGCCCACAGGCATCGCCGGCTGCTGGTAGGCCTCGTTCATCACGGTGATGTAGTAGAAGACGTTCTGCTGTTCTTCCATCATCTGCCGCGTGCCTTCGCGGATGATCACCGCCAGCTCGTAGCCGTAGGTGGGATCATAGGTGCGGCAGTTGGGGATGGTCGCGGCCATGATGTGACTGTGGCCGTCTTCATGCTGCAAACCTTCGCCGTTCAGCGTGGTGCGTCCGGCAGTGCCGCCGATCAGGAAGCCGCGGGTGCGGCTGTCGCCAGCGGCCCAGGCCAGGTCGCCGATACGCTGGAAACCGAACATCGAATAGAAGATATAGAACGGCAGCATCGGCTGATTGTGGCAGCTGTAGCTGGTGCCCGCGGCGATGAAGGAGCTCATGGCGCCGGCTTCGTTGATGCCTTCCTCGAGGATCTGACCTTTCTTGTCCTCGCGGTAGAACATCACCTGATCCTTGTCGACCGGCTCGTACAGCTGGCCGACCGAGGAGTAGATGCCGAGCTGGCGGAACATGCCTTCCATACCGAAGGTGCGCGCCTCGTCCGGAATGATCGGGACGATACGACTGCCCAGCTCCTTGTCCTTGACCAGCTGCGCGAGGATGCGCACGAAGGCCATGGTGGTGGAGATTTCACGGTCGCCGGAGCCGTCGAGGATGGCCTTGAGGGTATCCAGCGGCGGGGTCGGAATGCTGAAGCTGTTGGTCCGGCGTTGCGGTACGAAGCCGCCCAGTGCGGCGCGGCGCTCATGCAGGTACTTGTATTCGGCGCTGCCTTCTTCGGGCTTGAAGAACGGCAGGTTTTCCAGCTGATCGTCCTTGACCGGGATGTCGAAGCGGTCGCGGAATTTCTTCAGGCTGTCGACATCGACCTTCTTGGTGTTGTGCGCGGTGTTCTTCGCTTCGCCGGCACCGGTGCCATAACCCTTGATGGTCTTGGCCAGGACCACGGTCGGCTGACCTTTGTGGTGCACGGCTTCGTGGTAGGCCGCATAGACCTTATAGGGGTCGTGGCCGCCACGGTTAAGCTTCCAGATTTCGTCGTCGGAGAGGTCTTTGACCATCTCTTTCAGCTCTGGGCTATTGAAGAAGTGTTCACGCACGAAGGCGCCGTCTTTGGCTTTGTAGTTCTGGTACTCGCCGTCGATCACTTCGTCCATCCGGCGTTGCAGGATGCCGTCGGTATCTTTGGCCAGCAGCGGGTCCCAGAAGCGACCCCAGACCACCTTGTTGACGTTCCACTGGGCGCCGCGGAACACGCCTTCGAGTTCCTGGATGATCTTGCCGTTGCCGCGCACCGGGCCGTCGAGGCGCTGCAGGTTGCAGTTGATGACGAAGATCAGGTTGTCCAGCTTCTCGCGGCCGGCCAGGGAGATGGCGCCGAGGGATTCCGGCTCGTCGCACTCGCCGTCGCCGAGGAAACACCAGACTTTCTGCTTGCCGGCCGGGATGTAGCCGCGGTCTTCCAGGTACTTCATGAAGCGCGCCTGGTAGATCGCCTGGATCGGGCCGAGGCCCATGGATACGGTGGGGAACTGCCAGAAGTCCGGCATCAGCCAGGGGTGCGGATAGGACGACAGGCCCTTGCCATCGACTTCCTGGCGGAAGTTGTTGAGCTGGTCTTCGCTGATCCGGCCTTCCATAAAGGCGCGGGCATAAACGCCCGGCGAGGCATGGCCCTGGAAGTAGATGAGGTCGCCGCCGTGCTCGTCGGTCGGGGCCTGGAAGAAGTAGTTGAAGCCGATGTCGTACAGAGTCGCCGAGGAGGCGAAACTGGAGATGTGGCCGCCCAGATCCGGGTCTTGCAGGTTGGTGCGCATCACCATCGCCAGGGCGTTCCAGCGTACCAGCGAGCGAATGCGGCGTTCCATGAACAGGTCGCCGGGCATGCGGGCTTCGTGGCCTACGGGGATGGTGTTGCGATACGGCGTGGTGATCGCATAAGGCAACTGGGTACCACTACGGGTGGCCAGTTCGCCGAGGCGGGTCATCAAATAATGGGCGCGGTCTTCACCTTCACGGTCGAGGACGGATTCCAGCGCGTCCAGCCATTCCTGGGTTTCGACGGGATCAAGGTCTTGCATGGCTTGCTCCAGGGCGGAAAGGCTTCCAGAATCGGAGGCCTGGGTTCGTGGCCGACTTCGTGAGTGGCCGCGTAAATTCTTGGTTTGACCGGGGATAGGGCCGGCTCTGTGTAGTTTTACTACATTTCGAAGCTCTTTTCAGCCTCTGAGATACAAACGTTGGTAGTAAAACTACAGTTATTTTTCTGTCCGTGACTCTCCCCGCTCTAGTTCGGGCGTTTGCCGAGTCGGGCAGCCCGCCGAAAAAGGATAGACCATGAGCCTTCCCGTGCTGGCCTCTTTGCCGGTCACTCTCGAATCCCTGGCGCTGAATGCCGAGCAAGCCTTGCGCGCAGTCCTGGCGGGGTTTGACAACGCTGTGACGTCGACTTTCGCGGCCTGGCCACATGCCCGGCACGAGGCGTGGCGTCGGGTCTGCGCCGCCAGCGATTTCGTCACCGAGCAAGCGCTGCGCGACCCGCTGATGTTGCTGGATCTGGCCGGTAGTGGACTGCTCGAACGCGCATTTCGGGCCGGTGAATTGCGCGAGCAACTGCTCGCGGCGCTGGCTGGTTGCGAGGGTGAAGACGATTTGGCCCGGCGCTTGCGACGCTTTCGCAATCGCCAGCAGCTGCGCATCATCTGGCGCGATATCACCCGCCAGGCCGATCTGATCGAAACCTGCCGGGATCTGTCCGACCTCGCCGATGCCTGTATCGATCAGGCTTACCATTGGCTCTATCCGCGTCACTGCACGCAATTCGGCACCCCGGTCGGGCGTCGTAGTGGGCAGGCGCAGCACATGGTGATTCTCGGCATGGGCAAGCTGGGCGCCCACGAACTGAACCTGTCCTCGGATATCGACCTGATCTTCGGCTACCCGGAAGGCGGCGAGACCGAAGGAGTCAAGCGCCCGCTGGATAATCAGGAATTCTTCATCCGCCTTGGTCAGAAGCTGATCAAGGCGCTGGATGCGATCACCGTCGACGGTTTCGTCTTCCGCACCGATATGCGCTTGCGGCCCTATGGCTCCTCGGGTTCGCTGGTGTTCAGCTTTAACGCGCTGGAACAGTACTACCAGGATCAGGGGCGCGACTGGGAGCGCTACGCGATGATCAAGGCGCGGGTGGTCGGCGGCGATCAGCAGGCCGGCACGCGCCTGCTGGAAATGCTGCGGCCCTTCGTTTATCGCCGCTACCTGGACTTTTCCGCGATCGAAGCGCTGCGCACCATGAAGCAGCTGATTCAGCAGGAGGTGCGGCGCAAGGGCATGGCCGAGAACATCAAGCTTGGCGCTGGTGGCATCCGCGAGGTGGAATTCATCGCCCAGGCGTTTCAGTTGATCCATGGCGGTCGCGACCTCAGCTTGCAGCAGAGGCCGTTGCTCAAGGTGCTGACGACGCTCGAAGGGCAGGGCTATCTGCCCGCAGCGGTGGTCGAGGAGTTGCGCGAGGGCTACCAGTTTCTGCGCTACACCGAACACGCGCTGCAGGCGATTGGCGATCGGCAGACGCAGATGCTCCCGGACAACGATCAGGACCGGACGCGGGTCGCCTTTATCATGGGCTTCGACAGCTGGCAGGCGTTCCACGAGCGGCTGATGCACTGGCGCGGTCGGGTCGATTGGCATTTCCGTCAGGTGATCGCCGACCCGGACGAGGATCTCGAGAGCGCCGATGACGAAGCGGTCGGCGGCGAGTGGCTGCCGCTGTGGGAGGATGTGCAGGACGAGGAGGCTGCCTGCCGGCAGCTGGCCGAGGCCGGATTCAGCGATGCGCAAGCGGCCTGGCAGCGCCTGGCCGGGCTGCGCAATGGTAACCAGGTGCGTGCCATGCAACGGCTCGGTCGCGAGCGTCTGGATGCCTTTATGCCGCGGCTACTGGCTCAGGCGGTGGAGCACGATAACCCCGACCTGGTGCTGGAGCGGGTGTTGCCGCTGATCGAGGCGGTGGCGCGGCGTTCGGCCTACCTGGTGTTGCTGACGGAAAACCCCGGCGCCCTGCAGCGCCTGATGACGCTGTGTGCGGCCAGCCCCTGGATCGCCGAACAAATCGCCCGCTTCCCATTGCTGCTCGACGAGCTGCTCAACGAGGGGCGTCTGTTCAAGCCGCCGCTGGCGCCGGAGTTGGCCGCCGAGCTGCGCGAGCGCTTGATGCGCATCCCCGAGGACGACCTGGAGCAGCAGATGGAGGCGCTGCGTCACTTCAAGTTGGCGCACCGCCTGCGTGTGGCGGCCTCGGAGATCGCCGGCAGCCTGCCATTAATGAAGGTCAGTGATTACCTGACCTGGCTGGCCGAGGCAATCCTTGATCAGGTGCTGGCGCTGGCCTGGCGTCAGACCGTGGCCAGGCATGGCGCACCCTTGCGTGCCGATGGCAACCCGTGCGATCCCGATTTCATCATCGTCGGCTACGGCAAAGTTGGCGGCATCGAGTTGGGCCATGGGTCGGATCTGGATCTGGTATTCATCCACGATGGCGACCCGCAAGCCGAAACCAATGGCGCCAAGCCGATCGACGGTGCGCAGTTCTTCAATCGCCTGGGGCAGAGGATCATTCATCTGCTGACGGCGCAAACCAACTCCGGTCAGCTGTACGAGGTGGATATGCGCCTGCGCCCGTCCGGGGTTTCGGGCTTGCTGGTCAGCTCCCTCGGCGCCTTCGAGCGCTACCAGGAGAATGAGGCCTGGACCTGGGAGCATCAGGCGCTGGTGCGCGCGCGGGTGCTGGTCGGTTGTCCGCGGGTGGGCAAGGCGTTCGAAGCGGTGCGGGCGCAGGTTCTGGGGCGCGAGCGCGATCTGGACAAGCTGCGTGTCGAGGTCAGTGAGATGCGCGCGAAGATGCGCGACAACCTCGGCAGCAAGGCCACCGCCGCCGGCACCGCGGCTAATGCCTTCGAGGCCGGCGCTCCGCTCGACCTGAAGCAGGACGCCGGAGGTATCGTCGATATTGAATTTATGGTGCAATACGCGGCCCTGGCGTGGTCGCGACAGTACCCGGAACTGCTGGAGTTCACCGATAACATCCGCATTCTGGAAGGGCTGGAGCGCATCGGTTTGCTGCCGGGCGAAGATGCCAGTCTGCTACGGGATATTTACCAGGCCTACCGTTCGGCCGCCCATCGTCAGGCCTTGCAGAAGCAGCCGGGTGTGGTCGGCGGCGATCAGTTCCAGCAGCAGCGGCGCGACGTGATGCGTATCTGGCGGGAGCTGGGTTTAAGCTGAATTTGATGGGGTCGGTCGCCCGCGGCGGCTGGCCTATGCTGTACGAACGAATGTACTAATCGCATTAGCAACCGAATTTGAGGAGCAGGCAACTATGTCGATGGCCGATCGTGATGGCGTGATTTGGTATGACGGCGAGCTGGTGCCATGGCGCAACGCGACCACCCATGTGCTGACCCACACGCTGCATTACGGCATGGGCGTCTTCGAAGGCGTGCGCGCCTACGACACCCCGGACGGCACGGCGATCTTCCGCCTGCAGGCGCACACTGATCGGCTGTTCGACTCGGCCCATATCATGGGCATGAAGATTCCCTTCTCCAAAGACGAAATCAACGAAGCCACCCGCGCCGCCGTACGCGAGAACAACCTGGAAAGCGCCTACATCCGCCCGATGGTGTTCTACGGATCCGAAGCCATGGGCCTGCGCGCCAGCGGCCTGAAAGTGCAGGTGATAGTCGCCGCCTGGAGCTGGGGCGCCTATATGGGCGACGAAGCCCTGCAGGTCGGAATCAAGGTGCGCACCAGCTCCTTCACCCGCCACCACGTCAACATCTCCATGACCCGCGCCAAGGCCAACGGCAACTACATCAACTCGATGCTGGCCCTGCAGGAGGCCGTCTCCGGCGGCGCCGACGAGGCCATGCTGCTGGATACCGAAGGCTACGTTGCCGAAGGCTCGGGCGAGAACATTTTCCTGGTGCGTAACGGCGTGATCTACACCCCGGAAGTCACCTCCTGCCTGAACGGCATCACCCGTAACACCATCCTGACCCTGGCCGCCGAACATGGCATCCAGGTGGTCGAGAAGCGCATCACCCGCGATGAGGTGTACATCGCCGACGAAGCCTTCTTCACCGGCACCGCCGCCGAAGTCACGCCGATTCGCGAAGTCGACGGCCGGCAGATCGGCGCTGGCCGCCGCGGCCCGGTGACCGAAAAACTGCAAACCGCCTATTTCGACCTGGTGACCGGCAAAACCGCCAACCACGCCGAATGGCGCACGCTGGTTAAATAAAGCTGCAAGCCACAAGCTGCAAGCTGCAAGCGCTCTGGCTGCTTTAGCTTGCGGCTGAAGGCTTGCGGCTCGAGGCTGCACTTATGAATATCCTGATTATCGGCCCCAGCTGGGTGGGCGACATGGTGATGGCGCAGACGCTGTTCAGCTGCCTGAAACAGCGCCACCCGGACTGTGAAATCGACGTGCTGGCGCCCGACTGGAGTCGGCCGATACTCGAGCGCATGCCCGAAGTGCGTCAGGCCCTGAGTTTCCCCCTGGGCCATGGCGTGCTCGAACTGGCGACCCGGCGCAAGATCGGCAAGTCGCTGGCCGGCCAATACGATCAGGCGATTCTGCTGCCCAACTCGCTGAAGTCCGCCCTGGTGCCGTTTTTCGCCGGTATCCCCGTGCGCACCGGCTGGAAGGGCGAAATGCGCTACGGGCTGCTCAACGACGTGCGTATTCTGGATAAAGAGCGCTACCCGCTGATGATCGAGCGCTTTATGGCGCTGGCCTACGAAGCGGGTGCCGAGCTGCCCCAGCCGTATCCACGGCCGTCCCTGCGGATCGATCCGGTCAGCCGCGATGCGGCGCTGGCGAAGTTCGGTCTGAGCCTGGATCGCCCGGTGCTGGCGCTCTGTCCCGGTGCAGAGTTCGGTATTGCCAAGCGCTGGCCGAGCGAACATTACGCTCAGGTCGCCGAGGCGAAGATCCGCCTCGGTTGGCAGGTGTGGCTGTTCGGCTCGAAGAACGATCACCCGGTCGGCGAGGAGATTCGCCTGCGGCTGATTCCCGGCTTGCGCGAGGAAGCGACGAATCTGGCCGGCGACACCAGCCTGGCCGAGGCGATCGACCTGCTGTCCGCTGCCTCCGCCGTGGTCTCCAACGACTCCGGGTTGATGCATGTGGCGGCGGCGCTCAATCGCCCGCTGGTGGCGGTCTATGGTTCCACTTCGCCAGGGTTCACCCCGCCGCTGGCCGAACAGGTGGAAATCGTCCGCCTGGGCCTCGAGTGCAGCCCCTGTTTCGATCGCACCTGCCGCTTCGGCCACTACAACTGCCTGCGCGAACTCAAGTCGGGCGCGGTGATCGAGGCGCTCGATCGCCTGGTGGCCGATCCGCTAGAGGTCCAATAGTGCGGGTTCTACTGGTCAAGACTTCCTCGCTCGGCGACGTCATCCATACGCTTCCAGCGTTGACCGATGCCGCGCGCGCGATACCCGGCATCCAGTTCGATTGGGTGGTGGAAGAAGGCTTCGCCGAAATTCCCGCCTGGCACCCGGCCGTCGCCCAAGTGATTCCGGTGGCGATCCGCCGTTGGCGCAAGCACCTCTGGCAGACCCTCAAAAACGGCGAATGGGCGCGCTTTAAACAGCGCTTGAATGAAAGCCGCTACGACCTGGTGATCGATGCCCAGGGGTTGCTGAAAAGCGCCTGGTTGACCCGCTACGTCAACAAGGCGCCGGTCGCTGGCCTGGACGGCAGTTCAGCGCGCGAACCCATTGCCAGCCGTTTCTATGATCGACGCTATGCGGTGCCGCGCGAACAGCACGCCCTCGAACGTGTGCGTCAGCTGTTTGCCGAGGCTCTGGGCTATCCCGTGCCGCAGGATGTCGGCGACTACGGCCTGAACCGTGCACAACTGGCCGGCGCTGTGACCCAGCCCTACCTGTTGTTTTTGCATGGCACCACCTGGCCGAGCAAGCATTGGCCGGAAGCCAATTGGCGCGAGTTGGCCGAGCACATGAGCGCCCAGGGCTGGGCCATTCGTTTGCCCTGGGGCAATGCCGACGAGCATGCGCGCGCCGAGCGCCTGGCCACTGGTCTGGCTAACGTTGCGGTGCTGCCGAAGCTGAATCTGGCCGGCGTGGCCAAGGTGATCGCCGGGGCCAGCGCTTGTGTGGCGGTGGATACCGGCCTGGGCCACCTGGCCGCAGCGCTGGATGTGCCGAGCATTTCGCTTTATGGTCCGACCCGGCCGGGCCGGGTCGGGGCGTACGGCCGCTCGCAGATTCACCTGTGCGCCACCGGCCCGGATGCCGGCTCGGGCGACCGCCACAAGCCCTGCTTCGATACCCTGACGACCCAGCGGGTGGCCACCGAGCTGGAGGCCTTGTTGCTGGCCGAGGAAGCCGTTTGATGCCGCTGCCGAGAATTTTCCCCGGGTTTCGTCCGGGCTACACGATTGAAGGGCGCGTCTGATGCAGCTGGCTTTTATCCTCTACAAGTATTTCCCCTATGGCGGTTTGCAGCGCGACTTCATGCGCATCGCCCTGGAGTGCCAGGCGCGCGGCCATGCGATTCGCGTGTATACGCCGATCTGGGAGGGCGAGGTGCCGGCTGGCTTCGAGGTCGTGGTGGTGCCGGTCAAGGCGCTGTTCAATCACAAGCGTAACGAGAAACTCAGCGCCTGGATCGCCGTCGACCTGGCCAAACGCCCGGTGGATCGGGTGGTGGGCTTCAACAAGATGCCGGGGCTGGATGTCTATTACGCCGCCGACGGCTGCTTCGAGGACAAGGCGCAGACCCTGCGCAACCCGATCTACCGTCGCTGGGGGCGCTACAAGCACTTCGCCGACTATGAGCGCGCAGTGTTCGCCGCGGACGCCAAGACCGAAATCCTGATGATTTCCGAAGTGCAGCAACCGTTGTTCATCAAGCATTACCACACCCCGCGGCAGCGTTTTCATCTGCTGCCGCCGGGCATCGCCCAGGATCGTCGCGCACCGGCCAATGCCGCGCAGATCCGCGCCGAGTTCCGCCGCGAATTCAATTTGGCGGATGACGATCTGCTGCTGGTGCAGATTGGCTCGGGCTTCAAGACCAAAGGGCTGGATCGCAGCCTGAAAGCCTTGGCCGCGCTGCCGCGCGAGTTGAAGAAGCGCAGCCGGCTGATCGCCATCGGCCAGGACGACCCGCGCGCCTTCCAGCTGCAGGCCAAGACGCTGGGGATCTCCGAGCAGGTACAGATACTCAAAGGTCGCAACGATATTCCGCGCTTCCTCCTCGGCGCCGATCTACTGATTCACCCCGCCTATAACGAAAATACCGGCACCGTGCTGCTGGAAGCCGTGGTGGCGGGGCTGCCGGTGCTGGTCACCGATGTTTGCGGCTACGCCCATTACATCGCCGATGCGGACGCCGGAAGGGTGCTACCCAGCCCGTTCGCCCAAGAGCAGCTCAATCAGGTGCTCGCCGAAATGCTCGCCGACGACCAGCGTCGTGCGTTCTGGGGGCGCAACGGTTTGGCCTATGCCGACTGCGCCGACCTCTATTCCATGCCGCAGCACGCGGCCGACATTATCCTGGCGACGCGTACATGAAGCTGGTGCTGGCGGAACCCTTTAAAACCCTGTGGGCCGGGCGCGATGCCTTTGCCGCGGTCGAGGCCCTGCAAGGCCAGGTCTATCGCGAGCTGGAAGGCCGCCGCACGCTACGCACCGAAGTCGCCGGGCGCGGCTATTTCGTCAAGATCCACCGCGGTATCGGCTGGGGCGAAATCATCAAGAACCTGCTCACCGCCAAATTGCCGGTGCTGGGTGCGCGCCAGGAATGGCAGGCAATTGGCCGTCTGCACGAGGTCGGCGTATCGACCATGACCGCGGTGGCCTATGGCGAGCGCGGCAGCAACCCGGCGGCGCAGCATTCCTTTATCGTCACCGAGGAATTGGCGCCGACCATCAGCCTGGAAGATTTCTGCATGGATTGGCCGCGCACGCCGCCGCCAGTTGCACTCAAGCACGCCCTGATCGGCGAAGTGGCGCGCATGACCGGACGCATGCACCGCGCCGGGGTCAATCACCGCGACTGTTATATCTGCCACTTCCTGCTGCATACCGATAAGCCCGTGACAGCCGAGAGCTTTCGCTTGTCGCTGATCGACCTGCACCGCGCCCAGAGCCGCGTTGCTGTGCCTCTGCGCTGGCGCAACAAGGATCTGGCGGCGCTGTATTACTCGATACTCGATATCGATCTGACCCGGCGCGACAAGCTGCGCTTTCTGCGCGATTACTTTGCCGAATTGAAGGGCCGGCAATCGCTACGCCAGACCCTGCGCGACGAGGCGTCCTCACTCGCCTGGCTGCAGCGCAAGGCGGACAAACTGTACGCGCGCAAGCAACGTTATGGCGGGGCGCTCTGATGGCTGGCTGGAGACTCGACCACGAGTACCAGGCGCTGTCCGCCGATTTCGGCAGTCTGGAGGCGGTATTCGCTCTGCAAGGCCAGCGCCTGACCAGAGACCCGCTGTCCGAAGTGATCCGTCTCGAGCGTGATGGTGTGCGCTACTACGTCAAGCGTTACTGGGGCGCCGGCAAGGGGCTGCGGCGTTATCTGGGGCGGCCAAGGGTCAAGGCCGAATGGCAGAATCTGAAGAATTTCGCCAAGTGGGGCGTGCCGACGGCGAACGTGGTTGCCTATGGGCTGGAGCGCCAGTGGGGACGGTTCGTCCGCGGCGCATTGATTACCCGCGAATTGGCCGCTACCGAAGATTTGGCGCTGCTGGCCAAGCGCGACGATGTGCGCTTGCATGACCCGCGCTGGGTGGATGGCGTCAGTCGCCAATTGGCCCGCGCCACGCGCACTCTGCACGACCATCACTTCACCCACAACGATTTGAAATGGCGCAACCTGCTGGTCAATGAGCACGCCGAGTTATTCTTTATCGATTGTCCGACCGGTGCCTTCTGGTGGGGGCCGCTTTTGCACTATCGGGTGATCAAGGATCTGGCCTGTCTGGACAAGATCGCCAAGTACAAGCTGTCGCGTAGCCAGCGTTTGCGTTTTTACCTGCAGTACCGTGATTGCGCGCGTTTGCAGAGCCGCGATAAAGAGCAGATCCGGCAAATCACCGGCTTTTTCGAGGGTAGGGAATGACGGACTTCATAGCGGCGCAGGACCGCGACCTGCTGGAGAAAAACGCTCTGGCCAGCTTCGATGCGCTCTGGGCGCTGCAGCTGGAGGCGGTGGATGAGCCCAATACCGAGCGCGGCGGTTGGAGCAGTGTCTATCGGCTGGATCTGGGTGAAGCCGCCTACTACCTGAAGCGGCAGAGCAATCACCGTACCCGTGGTTTGCTGCACCCCTTCGGCGAGCCGACCTTCGCCCGCGAATTCCGCAATATCAGGCGCTACCAGGCGCTGGGTATCCCGGCGTTACAGGCAGCCTTTTTTGCCGAACGGCGGGTAGCGGGTGAGCGCCGTGCGATTCTGCTCACGCGGGCGCTCGACGGTTGGTGCGACCTGGACAGCCTGCTGCCCGCCTGGCAGGCGCGGCCCGAAACCGAGCGTCAGGGCATTCTGCGCGCTTGTGCCGAGCTTGCCCGAGGGCTGCATGCAGCCGGGCAGGTGCACGGTTGCTTTTATCCCAAGCATATTTTTCTCAAGCAGAGCGATGGGGTGTTTCAGGCGCAACTGATCGACCTGGAAAAGACCCGCCCGCTGTTGTTCGGCGAGCGCGACAGGATCAAGGATCTGGAGCCCTTGCTGCGTCGCGCCAATGTCTGGAGCGATGCTGAGGTGCGTCAGTTGTTGAGCCTGTATCTGCCCGCGGGCGCTGACGTCGGTCATTGGATTCGTCGTCTGGGAGCGCGGCGCAGCAACAAGGAGGCGCGCCGGTGAATCTGCCCGAACTGAGCCGGGCCGGGCGTAACCCCGTGCTGCCGTTGTCGATCGAGCTGGCGGATGCCGCTGGTCCGGCGACCTTGCAGCTTGAACAGTTGTTGCGAGTGCTGCCGGGGCAGCGCTATGTCGGCCTGGCCGAGTGGCGTGGACGCAAGGTGTTGGCCAAGTTAGTCGTGGGCGGCAACGCCGCGCGGCATTTTCAGCGCGAACTGCAAGGCGCGCGCTGGCTGGCCGAACAGGGCTTGAATACCCCGGCGCTGCTGGCCGACGGCTTGCGTGAAGGCGAGGGCGGCTGGTTGTTGTTCGATTACCTTGACGGTGCCGAAAACCTATGGGATGCCTGGCGCGCGGTCGAACTTCAAGCGCCGCTGTCCGACGGCCAGCAGTCGGTGCTCGGCGAGGCCTTGAGCTTGATCGGAGAGTTGCACGGCAAGGGCCTGTGGCAGGCCGATCTGCACCTGGACAACCTGCTTCGGCACGACGGCCGGCTATTTATCATCGATGGCGGCGGGGTGCGCGCCGAGGTGCCCGGCCAGCCTCTGTCGCGGGACAAGGTGCTGGAGAATCTCGGGGTGTTCTTTGCCCAATTGCCGGCCGAGCTCGAGCCCTATACCGAAGAGCTGCTGGTGCATTACCTGCTGGCCAATGGCGAGCATGCGCTGCCGCTTGAGGCCTTGCTTCGGGAGGTCGCCAAGGTCCGGCGTTGGCGTTGGCGCGACTATAAGAAGAAACTCGGCCGCGATTGCAGCTTGTTTTCCGCCAGGGTCGGGGCATTCGGCCTGCGCATCGTGCGCCGCGAAGACGCAAAAAGTCTGGAGCCGCTGTTGAACAATCTCGATCTGCTTACCGAGCAGGGGCACATCTACAAGACCGGCGGCTCCGCCACCGTGGCGCGGGTCGAATTGGGCGGCCGCGTATTGGTGAGTAAACGCTACAACATCAAACATCTGGCGCACTGGCTCAAGCGTTTCTGGCGGCCGAGTCGCGCCTGGCATAGCTGGGTCGAAGGCCATCGCCTGCAACTGCTCGGCATCTCCACGCCGCGGCCGCTAGCGGTGCTGGAGCGGCGTTGCTGTTGGTTGCGCGGGCGTGCCTACCTGATTACCGAATATTGCGGCGGTCAGGATATAATCGCGCGCTTTCAGCCCTACTTGGCTCAAGAAGGGCAGGCTTTGCCGCCGGAATCCGACCTGTTGGCTCTAGATCGCCTGTTCGCCGCCTTGCTGCGCGAGCGCATCAGCCACGGTGATTTCAAGGGCTACAACCTGCTCTGGGATGAACAGTTGGCGCGCTGGTCGCTGATCGACCTCGATGCCATGCAGCAGCACCATAACGAACGCAGTTTCGCCAAGGCCTACGCCCGCGACCGCGCACGCTTTTTACGCAACTGGCCAGCCGATTCCGCGCTGTTCAAGCTGCTCGACCAACGCATACCGCAGGTGCCAGGCATCTGCTCGAAATAGAGGCAAAACCAGTGGCATTGACCATTCTCGGCCTGTCCGGCGCCCTTAGTCACGATCCTTCCGCCGCCCTGTATATCGACGGCAAGTTGATCGCGGCCGCTGAAGAAGAGCGCTTTGTGCGCGACAAGCACGCGAAGAACCGCATGCCCTACGAATCGGCTAAATTCTGCCTGGAGCAGGCCGGGATCAAGCCATCCGACGTCGATGTGGTGGCCATTCCCTTCGCGCCGATCAGCCTGTTCGGCGAAGCGCGCTGGAAGTACGCCAAGCGCTATTGGTACGCCCCGGACCGCGCCCTCGATGCGATCCTGATGGGCAACCGCCGCTACAAGCGCTACCGCAACAAAATCGTCTGGTGCCTGGAGCAGCTTGGCTTCGACCCGAAGAAAATCAAGATCGAGCCGGTCGAGCATCACCTGGCCCACGCCTCCAGTGCGTATCACTGCTCCGGTTTCAAAGAGAAGACCGCAATCCTCGGCATCGACGGCAAGGGTGAATACGCCACCACCTTCTTCGGTTACGGCGAGAATGGCAAGATCCATAAGATCAAGGAATTCTTCGACCCTGATTCCCTCGGCGGCCTGTATGGCGCGATCACCGAATTCCTCGGTTTCGAGATGCTCGACGGCGAATTCAAGGTCATGGGCATGGCGCCCTATGGCGATGCCAGCAAGTACGATTTCTCGCGTTTGGCCAAATTCGAAAATGGCGAGCTGATCATCAACACCGAGTACGCCAACGTCATCGGCCTGCGTCGTTACAAAGAAAACGGTAAGGGTTTCTACTTCTCGAAGAAGTTGATCGAGTGGCTGGGGCCCAAGCGCGTCGGCGATATCGCCGACGATCCCTACATTCACTATGCCGCGAGCATGCAGGCTCTATTCGAGAAGCTGGCGCTGCAAATGATGGAGCACTATCTGGGCGACATCATCCGCGAGACCGGCAAGATTGCCTTCGCCGGCGGCTGCGCGCTGAACGTCAAGCTGAACCAGAAGATCATCGCCCGCGACGATGTGAAGGAGTTGTTCGTCCAGCCCGCTTCCGGCGATGCCGGCACCGCGGTCGGTGCCGCGGCCTATGTGTCGCACCAGCGCGGTGTGCCGGTGGAGAAGATGGAGCACGTCTACCTCGGCCCGTCCTATTCCAACGAAGACGTGATCGCCGCCTGTGCCCGTCACCCAAGCAAGCCGGTGTTCAAACAGATCGACAACATGCCGCAGCGCATCGCCAAGATCATGGTCGAGGGCAATCCGGTGGCCTGGTTCCAGGGCCGCATGGAGTTTGGTCCGCGCGCCCTAGGTGGTCGATCGATCATCGGTTGCCCGAGCATTCCGGGCGTGGCCGACCGCATCAACGAACAGATCAAGTTCCGCGAACGCTGGCGCCCCTTCTGCCCGTCGATGCTCGATAGCGTCGGCCCGCAGATGCTCAAGGTCGACCATCCAAGTCCGTTCATGACCTTCACCTTCGAAGTCAATGAAGAGTGGAAGACCCGCGTCAGCGAAGTGGTGCACGAAGACGGCACTTCGCGCGCCCAGGTGCTCAAGCGCGAATACAACCCGCGCTACTACGACATGATGCTCGAACTGGAAAAGCTCACCGGTAACGGCGTGTCGCTGAACACCTCATTGAACCGTCGTGGCGAGCCGATGATCTGCTCCCCGACCGATGCCCTGAACATGTTCTACGGCTCCGACCTGCAGTACCTGATCATGGAAGACATCCTTGTGGTCAAGGACGGCAAGGATTGGTATGAGTCGCTCTGAGACGACAGCCGTCGAGCAACCATGGGTGCTGCAGTTTTGCCATGGTTATGACGGGCCATTTTTGGACTGTGCCCGTCAATATGCCAGTCTGTTCGCGGGAACCCGCTACAAGGTGCTCACGGTTTTTCTCACGGGTGCGCCTGATCCACAGGTCGTCTCCGGCTGCGCCTCCGATGAGGTGCTGTTCCTGGATTATCGCTCCAAGGATATTCGCGGGCTGAAGCTGCGGGCGATCCGCGACCTGCGCGCGATCGCCCGCTCGCGGCCTTTTGTCCTGTGCCTCGCGCACCGCTTCAAGCCCCTGTATATCGCCGCTCTGGCCACTGCTTTGCCGATCGTCGGGGTCAATCACGCCTTCAGCGTCTACCAGCGCTGGCCGCGGCGTTTGTTCGCCCAGGCGTTTCGTTGCCGTTTGAGTTTGCTCGGTGTGTCCGAGGCGGTGCGCGACGATATCCGCCGCTGCCTGCCCGGCTGGCCGGTCGAGCGCATTGAGGCATTGCATAACCGTATCGATGTGGCGCAATTGCAAGCCAGCCAACTGAGCCGCACGGCCGCGCGCGACGAGCTGCGTTTGCCTGCCGACGCCTGGGTCGTCGGCAACGTCGGACGTCTACACCCCGACAAGGATCAAGCCACTCTGATCCGCGGTTTCGCCAACGCCCTGCCTAGGCTCCCCGCCGGCAGCGTACTGGCGATATTGGGTAGCGGACGCTTGGAGGATGACCTGAAGGATCTGGCTAGAGAGCTCGGCGTAAGCCAGCAGGTGCTGTTTCTCGGCCAGGTACCCGAGGCCAGGCGCTACTTCAAAGCATTTGATGTCTTCGCTTTGAGTTCCGATCACGAACCTTTCGGCATGGTCCTGCTGGAGGCCATGGCCGCCGGCGTACCCTTGCTCGCCACCGCCTGTGGCGGCGCACGCGAAGTGGTCGAAGGCGTCGGCGTACTGTTTCCGCTGGCGGATGACGACGCCCTGGCTCAGGGCTTGCTGCATATGGCGCAACTGGATGCGGGGCAGCGCCAGGCTTGTACTGAGGCCATGCAAGCGAGGTTGCGCGAGCAGTTTTCGGATGAAGCCATCACTCGCCGATTCTGGGCGCTGCCGATGATTGCGCCCTTGTGCGCCGGTAGCTGACGTGGCGACCGCTAACCAGCCGGAGATCCCCGTGGCAGGGGCCTGGGCCGCCAAGGCGCGGGCGCTGGACCGTTATCGTTGGTTGTTGCTCCGTGAGCGGCATGGTCTGCTCGGCAGCGGCTTGCGCTTTGCCCGTGAGGCGCTGCGCGATTGGTTATTCGGTCTCGGTGCGCACGCACGGCTCGCCCGCTCGTGCAGCGTCGAGCCCTGCGATTTTCTGTTGCTGCAGTCGGCGCCCAAGATCATTGCGATGCAGCGCAAGAAGCTGCTGATCGAGGGGCTGCGTCGCGATCACTCTCTGCTGGAAACCGCCTTGCCGGAACACGCGGATATCCTGCGTCAGCGCTGGCTCAAGCGCCCGCCTCAACGGGTGCCGTTACGCTACTTCGGCTATGCGGCGCATGCCGAATGGCTGGTTGCGCACTATGAGCCCAAGATTCTGTTGAATGATCGAAACGGTAGCCTCTATGCGCCGTTTCTTCGGATGTCGTTGAATGCTCGGCGAAAGTTGCTGGTTCAGTTGGCGCATGCGACGACGGCTGAGAGTTCGCGCCGGCTGGGGATGAATGACTACGACTACTACTTCCTGTTTGGCCAGAGTTCTCTTGAGGCTCTGCAGATGCGCGCGCTGCGCTTTGGCACCTCGCAGGCGGTGTTGGCCGGCTCGCATATGATCGATAGAGCATTCGATCTAGACCCAGCTGATCCGGCAATACGCACACTGTTGGTGCTGGGCGTCGGGCCGGATAAGGAAAAGGAGGCCGGCTATCAGCGCACCTACGCGATCTTGCGCGATTGGGCCAAGCAAAACCCCGAGTATCAGGTGCTGATCAAGGCGCACCCACGCAGCCGCGTCCCTTTCTGGAACGAAGCCGCCGCCACGTTGGCCAACGTAAGGGTGTTGCCGGCCTCCAGTGGTCTGGCCGAGGCGCTGGAGCAAGCATCATTGGTGGTGAATATCATGTCCAATGCGGTGATCGAGGCGGCGCTGTCACGCCGCCCGGTTCTCTATGTGAACGCTAGTGACGATCGGGATATTTTTGCCCAGGAGCGCTTTCTCGGTGCCTGCATCTCCAGCCGGGAAGCGCTGCAGCAAGCCGTCATTCGGGTGGAGCAGAATCGAGAGCAGGCCATTCGGCAGGGGATTTTGTTCGCCGAGTATCACCTTGCGCACGGCTGCCGGGGCCTGGTCTGGAGCATTCAGGCACTGTCGGCATTGCTGGAAAACAACGATCCACCAGGCGTAACACTCACGTCCACCATCGAGCAGTAACAGACAATGCTGAAAGCCATTCTTTTTAACGACACCTCGCACAACCGGCATCACGGCTGCCAGATTGTCGTTAAACAAATTTACGCGCTTGCTGCTGCGGCCGGTATCCAGATCATCAAGGCGTGCCCCATGCGCCATGATTGGCGACACGATGCGCGTTTGCAGGCAGATATCGGTAACGTCGACCTGTGCATCGTCAATGGTGAAGGCACGCTTCATGACGATGCGCGTGCAGCGCAAATGTTGGTGGAGCTGGCGCCATTTTGTCGAAATTTGGGGGTCAGCTGTTTCTTGATCAACAGCGTCTGGCAGAACAACCAGGCGTTGGTGGAGCCGGCCCGGGCATTTACCAAAATCTACCTGCGAGACTGCATGAGCCAGCGGGAGCTTGAAGCCGCAGGGATCGCTAGCCAAGTGGTGCCCGATCTCACCTTGAGCGTGACGCCGCCGCGAGCTGCGCAGGCTCGCAAAGGTATCTTGGTAAATGGCAGCTTCTACGAAGAAAAAACCCAGGAGGCTTGGGCCGCGTTGCATCAAATTGCCCCTCCCACACCAACTTACCTGAGTATCTGGGCGATGCCGCAGCTGCAGGTTGGTAAGGGCTTCCCGAGCTATGTCTGGAAAAGTTTGCGGAGTCGTTTCAAGGCGTGGCGTGGACGCACAGCTGCGCGTTTTGTGACGTTTGGCGAGACCATTACTCGTCAGCAAATAAAACTATTGCGCTGGAAGTATGGTGAGGCCTACGCGCCAGGCTTTTTGGCACGCCTGGCTGCAAGTGAGGGTGTTGTTACCGGCCGGTTCCATTGTGTGACGTTGTGCATTCTGACGGAGACTCCGTTTTTTGCTATCGGGTCCAATACCCATAAGATTGAGGCCTTGCTTGACGCCTGTCAGTTGCATGGTCGGGTGTATTCAAACTATGCCGCCGCTCTGGCGGATCGTCGACACATTGCATTCAGCGAGGATGAATTGCGCGCGGTACGCGAGTTCGTGGGCAACAGTCGCTCGCAAGCAGAAAGGATGTTCGCCGATATCGCGGCATGTGTTGTCGGGGGCAAGAGATGAACAGGGTTTTATTCTTTTCCTTGGCCAAACACCAATATTTATATTTTCAGCGTTTGCTCGACGAAACCGAACTCGAAGGCGAGGTTCTGACTCCCGGAAAGCTGCCGTGGCCGAGGCCTTGGCAATTACCTCGCGTTATCAAAAGCATCGATTGGCGACAGTTAATTGAAGAAAAGTGCCGTGAACGAAGAGTCAAACACAAGTACGACGGTGTTTTTTACCAGCTTCTGCTTCGTCTGGAGTTGGCCTGGGTGGCATTGCGGCTCCAGACTTGGTTGATTCGCGAAGAGCCGTGCAATGTAGCCATGTGGAATGGTTCGCACCGCTATTGCCAACTGCTGTTATCCCTGATCCCTGAGAGTTGCCAGACCTTCTTTTTCGAGAACGGCTTGCTGCCAGATACCACGACTCTGGATACCAAAGGTGTCAACTATCGCAACTCGGTGCCTCGCGAAGCCGCCTTCTACCGCGACTATCAGACAAGCACCAATGATCCCGGTTGCCCTGTGACGCTGATTCCACGCAAACCGCGCAATACCGGCCTGACGCCGATCGCACTGCCCGAGCGCTACGTATTCATCCCTTTTCAGGATGATCGGGATACTCAGGTGCGTTTGTTTTCGCCCTGGATCAGCGACATGCGTGAGTTATTCGGGGTGGGGGAGCGCCTGGCGCATGAACTGGGCATCACTGTCGTATTCAAAGAGCACCCCGCGAGTCGCGAGACCTATCCGGATTTGCACCGGCGAGCAGGCGAGCGTGTGCTGTTCGCCAATGGCAATAGCACCCAGGAACTGATCGAGTCGAGCCAGTTCGTCATAACCCTGAATTCTACCGTGGGCTTGGAGAGCCTTTTGCTGGGCAAGCCGGTATTGACCCTGGGGCAGGCGTTTTTCAACATCCCTGGGGTGGTTATGCATGCCGATAGCGCAGTTGAGCTCTTCGACATTGTTCGTGCGTATCCGCAATGGCCGTTGGATTCGGGTGTTCGACATAATTTTTTAAGCTATATGGCCAACGAGTACTGCGTGAAAGGCGGATGGCAACATGCTGACAAAGCACAATTGCAGCGCATTGCGGCGCGAATGGCGCGTTTGGGGAATTAATTGAGCAATCTACTTCTGGTGCGTCAAGGCGCATTGGCAAATTGGGGGGGTATTGGCGTTCTCGTGTTTCTGTGTGGCGCGTGGGTTCTACCGAGCAATAAGCTTTATCATCAATTAATCATCCTGTTTCTTTGGCTGCCGACATTGTTGGCGCTGTTTCATCGGCCCTTTCGCAGCTTACTGGTCCAGCCAGAGGTATTGCTATTCGGCGCTTTATCCCTTTGGACATTGCTTGTGCTTTGGCTTGAGGGAGGCGGCTCTGTCAGCAAGGCAAAGCTACCGGTCTATGTCGCACTGACATTGTTTGGCATGGTGTTGGCTGCCTCCAGTAATCGCATGCGGCTCGAATCCCTGTTGTTGATCGCAGTGCTGGTCGGTGGGGCATGTGCCACCCTTTCGGTTATTTATTACTACCTGATCGCTGAGCATCACTCCGGGCGACTGATCGCCATCGGTCTCTGGGACAAGGTAATCATGGCTGCCCATGGGGTTGGAGCATTGGCGGTCATTGGCGCGGTCCTGTTCGGGGACGGGCGGCATAAGCCAGGGCTGACGGCCGCTTTGATTGTAGCTGCTCTGGGGTATGCGCTATTTCTCGGGCTCAGTCAAACGCGCGGTGTCTGGATTGCTTTATGCGCAACCTTGATTGCGATGATCTGCGCACTGCCAACGCGCAAAGGTTTTCTTGTGATTTTCTTGGTCGCGTTGTCCGTTGCCTGTGTGGCTCTGGTCAATCCCGACATTCTGTTGCAGCGAGGACTATCTTATCGCCCGACCCTATGGAGCGGCGGTGTTCGGCTGATGCTGGATAACTGGTTGTGGGGTGTCGGCTTCAAGCAATATGAGATCCTCGTGCCTGCCATTGGTAAGATCTTCCAGCACCCGCATAATTTCTTTCTAGATACCGGCGTACGCTTGGGCGTGCCGGGACTTTTGTTGTTTTGTTCGCTTTGGGCGGCTACCGCGGTGCGTGGTTGGCAAAACAGAAGCGAGCCCCTGGGCCGAGCATTGCTGGCGTTATGGGTGTTTTCCAGCGTATCGCTTATGACCGATGGCATCGGCCTATGGCTCAAACCCAATGCGGACTGGTTGATTACCTGGCTACCTGTTTCGTTTGCCATGGTCCTCGGGGCGAGGCGGTCGGCGAGTCATGATCCGGCAGCTCGTCCTTGATGACAGGAGTGGCTGTAGCGATGGCGAAGCCGCGAGATAAAAAACGGAGTTATGGATGGTAGGCGGTATAACAGGTGTTCAATCGTTGGCCGATTTGCGTAATTCCTGTCAGGGGGCGGTATTCATTATTGCATCGGGGCCGTCAGCCGCTGACTTTCCGCTGCAGCGATATGCTACCTATCCAATGATGGCGATGAACGGTTCCATTAATCGTTTTGTTGAGGCAAATCTCACGCCCTACTTTTATCTTTGTGATGACAGCAGCTTTGTACGCAATCGCCTGCCGCTTTTATTGCAGGCGACTCGGCTGGCGCAGCATCTGGCGTTGAGCGCCCGGGTCATTGGCTCTATACCTGAGGGTGAGTTGAGCGCCTTGGATCGGCAGGGCGTCTATCACCTTGAGCGGGTCAACCGTCCGTTAAATGGTGGTAAACCTCTCAGTTATCGGCAATTCGCCTGGGCGGTGCGTGGCGATCCGGAGTTGCAGTGTGACTTTTCATTGTTCCGGCAAAAGCCCAACCGGATTGGCTTCAGTCGTAACCTTGCGAAAGGCTACTTCAGCGGTCGTACCATTCCTTATGTGGGAATCCAGATGGCCTATCACCTGGGATTCAGTCAGGTGTTTCTGGTCGGGATGGATTTGGACTCCAGCAAGGGGCGCTTCTATGAACAGGGAGCCGAGGCTGTTCCAAGTCGTCTGGATGGCGATTACGAGGATTACATCCTGCCCTGTTTCGAATTTATGGCGAGTCGAGTGCTGAACCCGGATTTTCAAGTGTATAACCTGTCGATCGGGAGTCGTCTGCCAGCTAGTGTCGTACCTAAACTCGGATTGGATCAGTTGGATGATTTACTCGCTTGTGCATAAGCTTGGGTCAACTCATCCCAGGGGAAGTTTTTGACTTTGCGACGTACTAGATAACCATGCAGATGTTGAAAGTTGCGCTTGATCAACATGCGTCCCAATGGGCGCCCCTTGAAGCGGATATCGAGGAAGTCGATCAGGCCAAAGCCGCCGTCTGCGGTAAGCAGGATGTTGCCAAGATGCAGCGAGCGGAAGTAGATACCAAGTTGATGCAGGTGACGAATATAACCAGCCAGCGCTGGTATCAGGGCGTCGAACTCAGTGCGCGAGTTATTGAACAGGGTGTCTAGCGGAGTGCCTTGCAACGGTACATAGAGGCAAAAGCTGACCGCTTCGTCGCGGTCGATCCAGCCGCACTCTTTAATTTCCGGTGTTTCGATCCCGAGTGCTTTCAGGCGCCCTGCGCGCTCTGCGAAGCGCTGGGCATCGGGTCGCAAACGGGCGATCAGGGGAAGACGTCGGCTGCGAAATATCTTCAGCAACTGGCCGTTTGGCAAACGAACCACCTTGGCGCCACGGCTGTCTTTTTCCAGGAGCTCGCCTTGGCTTAGCCAATCTTGCAATTCGTTCGCTGCTACAATCCGCATCTTGTCTCTCTAGCCAGTTGTATGAGGCCCACCGCATGGTCAATGCCGCACGGCAATCCAGTTTTAAAGTGTATCTGCGACTGCTGAAATACGTGGTGCCCTACTGGGTTCCATTTGCCGTCAGTATCGTCGGGTTTCTGCTGTTCGCATCCAGTCAGCCGATGCTGGCGCACATGCTCAAGCTATTTCTCGAAGGGCTGGAAAATCCCGAGAATGCGACGATGCTGGGCATATCGATGATCTATGGTGTGCCGCTATTGATTGTACTCATTGCCATCTATCAAGGGGTAGGCGCTTTCCTGGGCAATTACTACCTGGCGAAAGTGGCACGTGGCGTGATTCACGATCTGCGCTGTGCCCTGTTCGATAATTTGCTGACGCTACCGAATCGCTATTTTGATAACCATAACTCCGGGCATTTGATTTCCCGTATCACCTACAACGTGACCATGGTCACTGGGGCGGCTACCGATGCGATCAAGGTCGTGTTCCGTGAAGGCCTGACGGTGGTGTTTCTGTTCGGTTACTTGCTGTACATGAACTGGAAGTTGACTCTGGTGCTGCTCAGCATTCTACCGATCATCGCCTTGATGGTTGGTTCGGCCAGTCGCAAATTTCGCAAGCAAAGCAAGAAAATCCAGGTAGCGATGGGCGATGTGACCCACGTCGCCTCCGAGACCATCCAGGGCTATCGTGTGGTCCGCAGTTTTGGTGGCGAAGGTTACGAGCAAAGACGCTTTCACACCGCCAGTACCAACAACATGGATAAGTCATTGAAGATGACCCGCATTCAGGCGGTCTTCACGCCCATGCTGCAGTTGGTGATCTATAGCGCGATGGCAATCTTGATGTACTTGGTGTTGTACCTGCGTGGAGATGCCTCGGTAGGCGAGCTGGTTGCCTATATCACTGCCGCCGGATTGCTGCCGAAACCGATCCGCCAACTCTCCGAGGTCAGCGCCACAATTCAGAAGGGGCTGGCTGCCGCCGACAATATCTTTGAGCAGCTCGACGAGGCGCCTGAGGTCGATCACGGTAGCGAGGAGCGCGAGCGCGTGTCCGGCCGCCTGGAGGTCAGTAACCTGAGTTTCCAGTACGCCGGCAGCGAAAAGCCGGTATTGAACGGCATCTCCTTTATCGCCGAGCCGGGACAAATGGTGGCGTTGGTCGGGCGTTCGGGAAGCGGGAAGTCCACGCTGGCCAGTTTGATTCCCCGCTTCTATCACCACGAGCAGGGGCAGATATTGCTCGACGGTGTGGATGTAGAACATTACACCTTGCGTAATCTGCGTCGACATATCGCTCTGGTCACTCAGCATGTAACCCTGTTCAACGACACGGTAGGCAACAACATTGCCTATGGGGATCTCGCTGGGGCGCCGATCGAAGACATTCGCGGTGCCGCCGAGGCGGCTTATGCGGCCGAGTTCATTGAGCAGATGCCGCAAGGTTACGACACCCTGGTCGGAGAGAACGGAGTCCTGTTGTCTGGTGGCCAGCGCCAGCGTCTGGCCATTGCCCGGGCACTGTTAAAGGATGCGCCGTTACTGATTCTTGACGAAGCGACTTCGGCCTTGGATACCGAGTCGGAGCGCCATATCCAGGCCGCATTGGATGAGGTGATGAAGGGGCGCACTACATTGGTTATCGCACATCGACTGAGTACCATTGAAAAGGCCGATCTGATTCTGGTAATGGACCAGGGGCGTATCGTGGAACGCGGTCGCCACGCCGATCTTTTGCTATTGAACGGTTACTATGCACGCTTGCATGCCAAGCAATTCAAGGGCGATGAGGGCGATAGTCCGGAGGAGTAAGGCTGCATTTCATAGTGGGGTTTCCGGGGGGGGGCATCCCGGCGGTGCGGGGCGTTGACATGACCGCCCTATGGTTGCCTGGATGCTTGGCCGGAATCACGCTTTATTAGCGCGGTGCCCTTGAGTGGGCCGCGTTGAAGTTTGGAAATCCCCGGCCGTCAGGCCAGAATTTTAATAATAGGGATAAAAAATGAACGCCAACATTGCAACACTGAATCAGCTACCAGAGACCGAGGCATTTTCTCGCTGGCTGGAAATACCAGGCGAATGGGTGGAAGAGCCCAATGTTCGGCGTGGCGGTACGAGTGGTGTCAAACGTATTCGTTCCGACAAGGGGCAGATGCTCTACCGCAAACAACAGAGCGGTCACATTTTTCGCAGTCTGCGTCATCCTTTCGGCTATCCGACCGTCATGCGCGAGCGCGAAGCCTTGCTCGCTTGTGACGCGCTGAACGTTATCGTTCCCGCCCTGGTGTTCGCAGCCTGTCGCAAGGAACAAGGGCAGTGGCAGGCCCTGCTTGTGACCGAGGCGCTCGAAGGTTTCAAGAGCCTGGAAGATTGCTATGCCGAGCAGCTTCAATTGGTATGGGGCGAGGCCTTGCAGCTTGAGATCCTGCGAGAGTTCGGGCGGGCGCTGGGTCGTTTGAATCGTGGTCGTTGGCAGCATGGCTGCTTGCGCCTGAAGCATGTCTTTGTGCGAGTCGATGGGGCAAAACCCGAAGTGGCGCTGCTCGATCTGGAAAAGTCCCGTCAGCGTTTGCTGGCCTCGCGGGCGTCGGGTCATGACTTGCGCCAGGTGAAAAACCGCTTGCCGATGACCGCGTCTCAATGGGCCGCGTTTCTGGAGGGCTACCGCAGCACATACGGCAACGCGTTGCCGAAGGGCATCTAGCCGTACCCAGGCGGTTCAATCGCATGCATAGGGCTCGAAGGAGCCTGTCCGGTGAGGTAGGTCGGCGCGGTAAACGCTTGGCGAGGCAAGCCGCCGCCGACTGGTAAATGTTATGATCTCCGGCAATTTTTTCGCTCCCGGAGTCTCTATGAAGTTGTCCATGCCGCATTTCGACCAGGCCACCGTGCTGGTGGTGGGCGATGTCATGCTCGATCGTTATTGGCATGGCGGCACTTCGCGGATTTCTCCGGAAGCACCAGTGCCGGTGGTCAAGGTCGAGCAGATCGAGGACCGCCCCGGCGGTGCCGCCAACGTCGCGCTCAATATCGCCGCCTTGGGCGCGCCGGCCGTATTGGTCGGTGTGACGGGAAAGGACGAGGCGGCCGAGAGCCTGAGCAACAGTTTGCAGGCGGTCGGGGTGAGCGCCCATTTCCAGCGCATCGAGCACCAGCCAACCATCGTCAAGTTGCGAGTGATGAGTCGCCACCAGCAGTTGCTGCGAATGGATTTCGAAGAGCGTTTCGACACCGATAGTGCGGCGCTGGCCAAGAGCGTCGAGGCGCTGCTGAAGGGCATCAAGGTGCTGGTGCTGTCCGACTACGGCAAGGGCGCACTGCAAAATCACCAGGCACTGGTGCAGCTGGCACGCAGCAGGGGCATCGCGGTATTGGCCGACCCCAAAGGCAAGGATTTCTCCATCTATCGCGGCGCCAGCCTGATCACCCCCAATTTGCACGAATTCGAAACCATCGTCGGCGAGTGCCGTGACGAGGCTGAGTTGGTGGCCAAGGGCGCGGCCCTGATGAGCGAGCTGGAGTTGGGCGCGCTGCTGGTGACCCGCGGCGAGCACGGCATGACCTTGCTGCGCCCGCAGCAACCGCCGCTGCATCTGCCCGCCCGTGCCCGCGAAGTGTTCGACGTCACCGGTGCCGGCGATACGGTGATCTCCACCCTGGCCGCAAGTCTGGCTGCCGGCGAGGAATTGCCCCAGGCCGTGGCCTTGGCCAATCTGGCGGCGGGAATCGTGGTTGGCAAGCTGGGTACCGCAGCCATCAGTGCCCCGGAGTTGCGCCGGGCGATACAGCGCGAGGCGGGTTCCGAGCGTGGGGTATTGAGCCGGGATCAGTTGCTGGTCGCCATCGACGACGCCCGCGCCCATGGCGAGAAGATCGTCTTCACCAACGGCTGCTTCGATATTCTGCATGCCGGCCATGTCACTTATCTTGAGCAGGCCCGGGCCCAGGGCGATCGACTGGTGCTTGCGGTCAACGACGACGCCTCGGTCAGTCGCCTGAAAGGTCCCGGCCGGCCGATCAATTCGGTGGATCGGCGCATGGCCGTACTCGCCGGCCTCGGTGCGGTGGACTGGGTGGTCAGCTTTAGCGAAGACACCCCGGAAAACCTGTTGCGCGAGGTCAAGCCGGATGTGCTGGTCAAGGGCGGCGACTACGGCATCGGGCAAGTGGTTGGTGCCGACATTGTCAGCGCCTATGGCGGCGAGGTGCGTGTGCTGGGGTTGGTGGAGAACAGCTCGACCACCGCGATCGTCGAGAAAATTCGCAAGCAGTAGACACCTGGATTAACGCGCGCGGGATAGAGCGTTCGTCCCCGCGTGTTTTTTTGTGGCCTGCAGATTCTGCTGGCTTAGCCAATCCTTCCAGCTGATGCGCTCATCGCTCACCAGCCAGCCGTCCTGGGGCGCGAAACTTTCCGCCAGCCACAGGCCGCGGGTGCTAGCGCCGGTCAACACTCCGTGTTTGAGGCTCAGGAGCTGCGCCGTGGGCCGACCTTGTTCCAGTGGGATCAGGTACAGGTCCGGGCGCGCTCGGTTAAGGCGGGCGATCAATTGGTCGCCCTCCAGTTGTTCGTCGACATGCATCAGGCTGAGCTGCCTGATCTCCTTCGCCAGTTCCAGGCGCATGTCATAGACCAGTTGCAGCGATGCCGTGGGCAGGTGGACATAGGCGCGCGGGCGTTCCAGTAGTTTTAGATTGCCGCAGCGCACCGGGCGCGCTGCGCCCGACAATGAGCTGAGCGTGAAGTGCGCGGTTTCCCGGTAACGCAGGCTCGCCTGGTAGGGTGTCGGCAGCCAGGTGTCGCCGAAGCGGCCGCTCAGCCAGCCTTCGGGAGTTTCCAGCAGGCATTCCTCGGCGACTTCCTGAATGGCGGTGAGCAGGGGCAGGTTGAGTTCGTGGGCCGGCACGTAGCCGGAGATCAGCTTGAGCACCACGTCGCCGCGGTCGACCCGCCGTTGCCGCACCAGAACCCAATATTCGCGTCCCTGCCAGCTCAGCGTCAGACGCACCGAAACCCCGAGGTTGGCCAACTCCACGGCGAAGTGCTGGGCGTCGGCAATGGCCACCGGTTTGCGCCGTTCGAGCATCTGCGCGAAGTTCAGCGGCATGCCCAGGCTCTGGTAGCTAAGACCGTCGGGATTGGCCTCGACGAACAGCTGCAGGGTCTTGAAGCGGCTGGGGTCCTTGCGGATCAGGGTGCGCGGCATCTCGACTCCTCGTTGTTGGCGGCGCCTGGCTCCTCGGGATTTATCGCGAGCGCTTAGGCGATATCCTGAATCACCGCGGCGGCAACGGCGATATTGTGCGCCAGATGCTCCGGGTTGATGGTGCCGACGATGGCGCTGGCCACTGCCGGATGGGCGAAGATCAACTCAAAGCTGGCGCGCACCGGGTCTTCCCCGGTGGCTTGGCAGGCATGTCCGCTGGCCAGGGCTTTCTTGATCAGGATGCCTTTGCCGTGCTGTTCGGCGTAGTCCAGTACCGGCAGTTCGCTCTGCTCGTTAAGGTTGTAGGTGACCATCGCGCAGTCACCCCGCTCCAACGCCAGCAAGCCGCCTTCGACGGTTTTGCCGGACAGGCCGAAACCACGAATCTTGCCTTCGCGCTTGAGCTCGGCAAGGGTGTCGTAAACCCCGCTGTCGCGCAGAATAGACATATCGTTGCCATCCGAATGGACCAGGATCAGGTCGATAAAGTCGGTCTGTAGACGTGTAAGGCTGCGCTCCACCGACAGGCGGGTATGAGCGGCGCTGAAATCGAAGCGCGATTGGCCATTGTCGAACTCCTCGCCGACCTTGCTGACGATCACCCACTGCTGGCGCTGGCCGCGCAGCAAGGGGCCGAGACGGGCCTCGCTGCTGCCATAGGCGGGGGCGGTATCGATCAGGTTGACTCCCAGGTCATGGGCCCGGGCCAGCAATTGCCGGGCGGCGGCATCGTCGGGGATGGTGAAGCCGTTCGGGTATTTCACCCCCTGATCGCGGCCGAGCTTGACCGTGCCCAGGCCCAGCGGCGAGACCAGCAGATCGGTCGAGCCCAGCGGGCGATGCAGGTTATGCAGGGTGTGCAGGCTATGCATCAGAACAACTCCTCCCAGATAGCTGGGGCGATAGCTGGTCGTGGTAACGGTGGCAATGGTCCGTGGCTGGCGGGTTGAATGCCGTCGCGGTCCAGTGCCGCCAATACGCGATCGGCGAAGTCCGGCGCCAACGCCAGTTTGGTCGGCCAGCCGACCAGCAGTTTGCCTTGTTCGGCGAGAAAGGCATTGTCCGGCCGCACCAGTCCGGACTGCGCCGGCTCGGCCCGTTCGACGCGCAAGGTGGCCCAGCGTGCGCTGGACATGTCGACCCAGGGCAGCAGATCGGCAACCTCCTTCTGCGCAGCCTTGATCTGCGCACTGCTATCGCGCGCCACGCCATCGGCTTCGGCCAGGTCGCCACCCAGGTACCAGACCCATTCGCCGTCGGCGGCCGGGTGGCTGGTCACGGTGATCCGCGGCTTCGGCCCACCGCCCAGGCAGTGGGCGTACAGCGGTTTCAGGGTCGGCCCCTTGACCAGCACCATATGCAGCGGGCGCAATTGCTGTGCGGGCTGCTTAAGGCCCAGTTCGCTCAGCAGCGTAGCGTTACCCTGCCCGGCGCTAAGGATGATGCGCTGTGCGCGAATTTCCCGGCCATCGACCACTAGCCCGCGCAATTCGTCCTGCTCGCGTAGCGGCTCGATGCGTTCGGCGGCGAGCAAGCTATCGCCGGCCAGTTCGGCCAAGCGTGCGATCAGGCTGGGTACGTCGAGCACCAACTCGGCCAGGCGATAGACCTTGCCCTTGAATTTCGGATGCTGCAGCGCCGGTGGCAGTTCCGCGCCCTTGACCTGATCGACCCGGCCGCGCACCGCCTTGCTGGCGAAGAAGCTGGTGATATTGCCCGCCAGGCTGCCAGGCGACCACAAATAATGGGCTTCGGACAGCAAGCGCACGCCGCTCAGGTCCAATTCGCCCTGGCCGCTCGCCGCTTCGCGCCAGCGTCGCGGCATATCGGCGATCGCCTCGGAGGCGCCGGTCAGGGCGCCATGCAGGGCATATTTGGCGCCGCCATGGATGATGCCCTGGGACTTGACGCTCTGCCCGCCGCCCAGGCTGGCGTTTTCCACCAGCAGGGTGGCGAAGCCTTGGCGACGCAAGCGTGCATTCAGCCAGAGGCCGGCGATACCGCCGCCGACAATCAGAACGTCAGTGCTCAGAGCTTGGGACATGCGCGTGCCTCAATGTGAAAACAGAGGTGCAGTATAACGGCAAGCTGCGAATGGCGAGCCGCAAGCTGCATGTCCAGATGGGCCGTCTGCGGTTTGTCGCTTGCGGCGGTTTCCCATCAATGCCCGGCGCTGTGCGAGAACAGTTGGATCACCGCCACGCCGCTGACGATCAAGCCCATGCCGAGCACCGCCGGCAAGTCCAGGCGCTGCTGATAGAGCACGGCCGCGGCGATGCTGACCAGTACGATACCGAGGCCGGCCCACACGGCGTAGGCGATGCCGACCGGAATGCTTTTCACCACCAAACTGAGCATCCAGAAAGACAGGCCGTAGCCGATTACCACCAGTAGCAGCGGAATGGGCTTGCTCAAGCCGTCCAGCGCTTTGATTGCGGTGGTGGCGACGACTTCGGCGGTAATGGCGATGGCGAGGTAAAGGTAGCCGCTCATGCTGGGTCTCCTGTCTGATGCGGCTCATTCTAGGCATCTGCTCGATGGGGTAAACTTAATACCTATCTGATTTGGAGATGGCTTGTGCAGTGGAATCTCGAGCAGTTGCAGGTATTCCTCAGCGTTGCCGAAGGTCAATCGTTTTCCGCCGTGGGGCGTCGAATGAAGCGCGCGCAATCGGCGGTCAGCAATGCCATCGCCATGCTCGAGACCGATCTCGGCGTATCGCTTTTCGAGCGCAGCAGCGGTCGTCAGCCGCGCCTGACCGCTGCCGGTGCCGCCTTGTTGGAGGAGGCGCGCGAGGTGCTGCGCCAATGCCAGCGCCTCGAAGGTCGGGCGCTCGGCCTGGTGCGTGGCGAAGAGGTGAGCCTGCGTCTGGCGCAGGACGAGGCGATGCCCTATCAGCCGGTGCTCGACAGCCTCGAAGCGCTGGCCGGAGCTTTTCCCTTGCTCGAAGTGCAACTGACCAGTGGCGCCCAGGGCGAGGTCGCCCGCAAGGTTGTCGAGCGCCGCGCCGACCTCGGTCTGTTGTTCCATCACGAGGCGATGCCCGAGGCCCTCGAGCGCCAGCATCTGGGCAGCATCGAAATGGTCACGGTGTGCGGCGCCGGTCATGCCCTGGCGGATAGCCGGCACGTTGACCGGCGCTCGCTGGCGCGTCACCGGCAGTTGCTGATGGCGTTGGCCGATAGCCGTTACCCGGGTGGCGAGCAGATCAGCCCGGCGGTCTGGCGCACCGACAGCTTCTACACCATGGCCGAACTCCTGATGCGTAATCTTGGCTGGGCCTGGTTACCGCGCCACGTGCTGCAATATCCGACGTATCAGGGCCAATTGGTCGAATTGAGCAGCGATTGGACACCGCCGCCATTGCTGGTCGAGTTGGTCTGCCGCCGCGACCAGGCACTCGGCCCGGCGGCGCTATGGCTAGCCGAGCGCTTTACCGAATATCTCCGGGCTATCAAATAGAGCCGCTTGCAGGGGCGGCCATCCGCCCCGAGGCTCTGCTAAGCTGCGCGCCCATGAATAGACCCCTCTACAGTCTGCTGTTACACCTCGCCTTGCCTTTGCTCGCCGCGCGTCTGGCCTGGCGTGCCTGGCGCGCGCCGGCCTACGCCAGGCGCATCGGCGAGCGCTTCGCGCTTGGTTTGCCAGCTTGCAAACCGGGTGGCATCTGGGTTCACGCGGTGTCGGTGGGCGAAAGCATCGCCGCGGCGCCGCTGATTCGCGCCTTGCTCAAGCGCTACCCGGGCCTGCCGATCACCATCACCTGCATGACGCCAACCGGTTCCGAGCGGATTCAGGCGCTGTTCGGCGGCGCCGAGTTCGACGGGCGTATCCAGCACTGCTATCTGCCTTACGACCTGCCTTGGGCGGCGGCGCGGTTTCTCCAGCGGGTGCAGCCACGCCTGGCGGTGGTGATGGAGACCGAGCTGTGGCCCAACCATATTCACCAATGCGCACTGCGCGGTATTCCCGTGGCGCTGGCCAATGCGCGCCTGTCCGAGCGCTCGGCACGCGGCTATGCGCGCTTTGCCAGGTTGACTGCGCCGATGCTCGCGGAGCTGAGCCTGATCGCGGTGCAAACCGCCGCCGAGGCCGAACGCTTTCGCAAGCTCGGTGCACTGGACGCCTGCGTCGAGGTCACGGGCTCGATCAAGTTCGATCTGAGCATCGAGCCGGAGCTGCGCCAGCGCGCCGCTGACTTGCGCCAGCAGTGGCAGGCCGGGCAGCGACCGGTGTGGATAGCCGCGAGCACCCACGCTGGCGAGGACGAGATCGTTCTAGCTGCGCACCGCCAATTGCTCGAACAATGGCCCGAGGCCTTGCTGATTCTGGTGCCGCGCCATCCCGAACGTTTCGCCGCGGTATTCGAGCTGTGCCGGCAGCAGGGCTTCATTGTGCGCCGGCGTTCCACCGGCGAACCCGTGATCGCCGCGGATCAGGTGCTGCTGGGTGACACCATGGGCGAGCTGCTGTTGCTCTATGCCCTGGCCGACACCGCCTTCGTCGGCGGCAGCCTGGTGGCCAACGGCGGGCACAACCTGCTCGAGCCTGCGGCGCTGGGCTTGCCGGTGCTCAGCGGTGCGCATCTGTTCAATTTCCTCGAGATCGCCGCGAAGCTGCGCGATGCCGGCGCGCTGGTCGAAGTGACGGACGCCCGCACCTTGGCCGACGCGGTGGCGGCGCTTTGGCGCGAACCCGCCGAGGCGGCCCGGATGCGCGCAGCGGGCTCGGCGGTGATGCAGGCCAATCAAGGTGCGCTGGCCCGGCTGTTGGCGGGGCTGGGGCGCTTGCTCGGTTAAAACCAGGCGCGTCACGCGGATCGAACACGGCCACGTTAGGTGAGCGGGCGCCTGCTCCCCGGCTGCGCCGCAGCTTGGGTACTGCTCCGAAGTGGCTATCGAACGTCCATAAAAAACCGGGCAACAAAGCCCGGTTCTTTTTATGGGGTGGTGCTCAGTAGCTGGAATTGCCGCGCAATTGCGCCTCGGCGGCTTTGGCCAGATCCGGCGGCAGGAAGTCCTTGTCCGGGTCGTAATCCGGCTTGAGGAAGTTGCCCAGAGCCTCCAGGTCCGCCGGGCTGAGGGTGCCGGCGGCTTGCTTGAGGCGCAGGTTGTTGAGGATATAGTCGTAGCGCGCGTCGTTGTAGTTGCGCACCGAGCTGTACAGCTGGCGCTGGGCGTCGAGTACGTCGACGATGTTGCGCGTGCCGACCTGATAGCCGATTTCGGTGGCTTCCAGGGCGCTCTGGTTGGAGATGATCGACTGCTTGCGCGCCTGCACGGTCTCGACATCGGTATTCACCGCGCGATGCAGGTTGCGGGTGTTTTGTACCACCTGGCGCAGCAGGCTCTCGCGCTGCTGTTCGGTCTGGCTCAGACGCTGGTAGGCCTCGCGGACCTGGGAGCTGGTCAGCCCGCCGCTGTACAGCGGGATATTCAATTGCAGGCCGATAGTGCGTTGCTCGGCATCGCCGCTGTAGTGCGGGGTGCCTGCTACGCCGGAGTTGCTGAAACCGAGGCTGTCGTTGTCGCCCTTCTGGTAGCTGGCCACGGCATCCAGAGTTGGCGCATGACCGGATTTGCGTTGACGCAAGGTTTCTTCGGCGGCCTCAATGGCGTAGTTGCTCGCTTGCAGGTTGAGGTTCTGTGCCGCCGCCGTATCGACCCAGGCTTTGGCGTCATTCGGGGCTGGCGCGAGGATCGGCAAGCTGTGCTCGATGCCCTCGATTGCGTTGTAGTCGTGGTTGGTCAGGGTGATCAGGGCCTGAAACGCGTCATCGACCTGGCGCTGCGCGATGATTCGGTTGGCGCGGGCGGTGTCGAAACCGGCCTGGGCTTCGAGGACATCGGTCTTGTCCGACAAGCCGACGTCAAAACGTTCATTGGCTTGATCCAGTTGCCGCTTGAAGGCGGCTTCCTCGGCCTTGGTCGAGGCCAGGTTGTCCTGCGCGCGCAGGACCGCGAAATAGGTTTCCGCGCTCTGCAGAATCAGGTTCTGCTCGGTGGCCGAGAGTTCGAGCGCGGCCTGTTCGCTGACCGCTTCGGCGGCTTGCAACTGGAACCAGCGATCGGCGCGAAACAGCGGTTGGCTGAGATTGGCCTGGTAGACCACGCCGCTCCGCGAGCGGGTGAGTGCCGGCGAATCGATTTCGGTTCGGCTATCGCTCATATCGGCTCCCGCCGATAGATTCGGCAGCAGGCCGGCGCGGGCCTGTGGTACCACTTCGCGGCGCGCCAGGTAGTCGGCGCGGGCCGCTGCCAGGTCGGCGTTGTTGTCGGCAGCTTCGTTATAGACGGCGACCAGATCGGTCTTGGTGGCCAGGGGAGCTTGTTCGGCCCAAGCCAGGCCGGCGCAAGCGTAAGCCACGGCAAGGGTCAGCGGAAGTTTGCGCAGCATTAGGGCAATCCTGAATTGGACGGTAATCCGCAAGGCTAAGTGCGCCTGACGAGGGGGTCAAGCCGTTGGTCGGTGCCTGGTGCGATTATTTGCAACAGGCCGTGTGGTCCGGTGGTGATGGCGGGTTCGTCGTCACTATCCGACGCGTGGGTCAGTTTTTTTGACTCCGCGGTTGGTTTTATCGGTAGGGGTTGATTAGACTGGCCGGGTTCTTGTCGGGGTGCCCCAAATGCGGGGCTGAGATTGGCAGCTGCCGGATCCCGTTGAACCTGATCGGGTTAAAGCCTGCGTAGGGAACAAGAAGTGCTCGTCAACGAGTCCTCTGGCACCGCCTCCGGTGCGCCCCGCTTCGCTGCCATCCAGGTTCGCTCCGACATTCAGCCTAGGAGAGAGCCGCCGATGAGTGCCCCACAACAAAAAAATCTGAGCGAAAGCGCCCAGGTCGACCAGCAGTCGATCCAACCTTTCCCGCGTTCGCAGAAAGTCTACGTGCAGGGCTCGCGCCCGGATATCCGCGTGCCGATGCGCGAGATCAGCCTGGATGTGACACCCACCGACTTCGGTGGCGAAATCAACGCCCCGGTCATGGTCTACGACACCTCCGGCCCTTATACCGATCCGGATGTGACCATCGATGTGCGCCAGGGCCTGGCCGATGTGCGCTCCGCCTGGATCGACGATCGCGGCGACACCGAGCTGCTCGACGGCCTGAGTTCCAATTTCGGCCAGGAGCGCCTGGCCAATCCCGAACTGACCGCCATGCGCTTCGCCCATGTGCGCAATCCGCGCCGGGCCAAGCCGGGCAAGAACGTCAGCCAGATGCATTACGCGCGCCAGGGCATCATCACCCCGGAGATGGAATACGTCGCCATCCGCGAGAACATGAAATTGCAGGAAGCCCGCGCCGCCGGCCTGCTCGACGCGCAGCATCCGGGGCACAGTTTCGGCGCCGCGATCCCCAAGGAAATCACCGCCGAATTCGTTCGCGAGGAAATCGCTCGCGGCCGCGCGATCATCCCGGCCAACATCAACCACGTGGAGCTGGAGCCGATGATCATCGGCCGCAACTTCCTGGTGAAGATCAACGGCAATATAGGCAACTCGGCGCTGGGTTCCTCGATCGAGGAAGAAGTGGCCAAGCTGACCTGGGGCATTCGCTGGGGCTCGGACACGGTGATGGACCTGTCCACCGGCAAGCACATCCACGAGACCCGCGAGTGGATCATTCGCAACTCGCCGGTGCCGATCGGTACCGTGCCGATCTATCAAGCCCTGGAAAAGGTCGGCGGTGTCGCCGAGGACCTGACCTGGGAACTGTTCCGCGACACCCTGATCGAACAAGCGGAACAGGGCGTGGACTATTTCACCATTCATGCCGGCGTCCTGCTGCGCTACGTGCCGATGACCGCCAAGCGCGTTACCGGCATCGTCTCCCGTGGCGGCTCGATCATGGCCAAGTGGTGCCTGGCGCACCATAAAGAAAACTTCCTCTATACCCACTTCGAGGAAATTTGCGAAATCATGAAGGCCTACGACGTCAGCTTCTCGCTGGGCGATGGCCTGCGTCCGGGCTCGATCGCCGACGCCAACGACGAAGCGCAGTTCGGTGAGCTGGAGACCTTGGGCGAGCTGACCAAGATCGCCTGGAAGCACGACGTGCAGGTGATGATCGAAGGCCCCGGCCATGTGCCGATGCAACTGATCAAGGAGAACATGGACAAGCAGCTGGAGTGCTGCGATGAGGCGCCGTTCTACACCCTCGGGCCACTGACCACCGACATCGCACCGGGCTACGACCACATCACCAGCGGTATCGGTGCGGCGATGATCGGTTGGTTCGGTTGCGCCATGCTTTGTTACGTGACCCCCAAGGAACACCTCGGTCTGCCGAACAAGGACGACGTCAAGACCGGCATCATCACCTACAAGATCGCCGCGCATGCCGCCGACCTTGCGAAGGGGCATCCGGGCGCGCAGATTCGTGATAACGCCCTGAGCAAGGCGCGCTTCGAGTTCCGTTGGGAGGACCAGTTCAACCTCGGTCTCGACCCCGATACCGCGCGCAGCTATCACGACGAAACGCTGCCCAAGGATTCGGCCAAGGTTGCGCACTTCTGCTCCATGTGTGGTCCGAAGTTCTGCTCGATGAAAATCACCCAGGAAGTTCGGGTCTATGCTGAAGAACAACGAATCGCCGCTCTCGACCTGGACGTCGAGGAGGGCATGAAGGCCAAGGCGCAAGAGTTCAAGGCGCAGGGTGCGCAGCTCTACCACAAGGTCTGATGAGGCCCTTGCCATGCCGCCGCGCATGGCATGATGATGTAAGCGGGACGGGCCTCTGGGCCCGTTCATGTTGAATTAGGGGGGCGTTATGCAGCGAGACGATGTTGAAATACTCAAGCGGGAGTCCTGCTTCAGCGGCTTCTACAAGCTTGATCGCTTGTCGTTGCGCCATCGCCAGTTTGCCGGCGGCATGGGCCCTGTGCTCAGTCGCGAACTGTTCGTGCGGCATGATGCGGTCTGTGTGCTGCCTTACGATCCGCAGCGCGATACGGTGGTGCTGATCGAGCAATTCCGGGTTGGCGCCATGGCCAAGAGCGAGAATCCCTGGTTGCTGGAGCTGGTCGCCGGGCTGATCGACAAGGACGAGCAGCCGGAAGAAGTGGCGCTACGCGAGGCGATCGAAGAGGCCGATCTGACGCTTACCTCGCTGTGGCCGATTACCCAGTATTACCCCTCGCCAGGTGGCTCGGACGAGCGCGTGCACCTGTTCATCGGTCGTTGCGACAGCGAGGGCGCTGGCGGGGTACACGGCCTGGCCGAGGAGGGCGAAGATATCCGCGTGCATGTCTGGCCTCTGGAAGATGCATTGGATGCGGTCAAGGACGGGCGCATCGAAAACGCCGCGAGCATCATCGCCCTGCAATGGCTGGCGTTGAACCGCCTCGAAGTACGGGGGTTGTGGTCGTGAACCTGCTGCGCGAGCGCTACAGGGTCGACCTGGTCGAGCTGCAGGCCGCTTGCGAAGCCAACTATGCGCGTCTGATGCAGCTGCTGCCGGAAATGCGCGAGCAACCTCATCCGCCTCGCCAGCCGCGCCGTGTCGCCTTGAGTCAGGGCGAGCACTTATTGGGCGTATTGGCCCTGGAAGTGGTGGAAACCTGCCCCTACACCTCGACCATCCAGGTGCGTCAGGAACACAGTCTGCCCTGGCTGCCGATACCGCAGCTGGAAGTACGGGTCTACCACGACGCGCGCATGGCCGAAGTCGTCGGTGCGCAGAGCGCCAGGCGCTTTCGCGGCATCTATCCCTACCCCAACGCCGCCATGCACCAGCCCGACGAAAAAACCCAACTCAATCTGTTTCTCGGCGAATGGCTCAGTCATTGTCTAGCCTGTGGACATGAGATGGAGTTGGTGCGCTGAGTGCAAAAGGCCTCATAAACTAGTCGCGCCTCGGGTCGCGCCCGGTTTTCTGTGATCCATGCCCGCTTCCTGGGTTTACCGCAGGCCGCGCCAGCCACCATAATTCATTCACTATGCTCAAGGAGTCGGCCTTGCCGAGCACGCGTATGTCCACCGCAGAATCCTCTGTACTGCTGGTGCAGTTGTCCGACAGCCATCTATTTGCCGAAGCGGCGGGTAGGCTGCTGGGCCTGGATACCCAGGACAGTCTGCAGCGAGTGATCGAACGGGTGCTGCAGGAGCAGCCGCAGATCGATCTGATGGTGGCCAGCGGCGACCTGTCGCAAGATGGCAGCGAGGCTTCCTACCAGCGCTTTCGGCAGATGACCGCGGCCATTCCCGCCCCGGCGCGCTGGTTCCCCGGCAACCACGACGAAGTGCCGGCCATGCGAGCGGCTAGTAAGAACGGTGACTTTCTGGAGCCGGTGATCGATCTGGGCAACTGGCGGATCACCTTTTTGGACTCGTCGATCTCCGGTGCCGTCCCGGGTTTTCTCGGCGACGATCAACTGGCATTGCTCGAGCGTGCACTCAGCGAGGCGCCGCAGCGTCACCATCTGGTTTGCCTGCACCACCACCCGGTTTCCATTGGCTGTCGCTGGATGGAGCCTATCGGCTTGCGCAACCCCGATGCGCTGTTCGCCATTCTGGAGCGTTTCAGTCAGGTGCGCGCGGTGCTCTGGGGGCATATTCATCAGGAGTTCGACCAGCAGCGCGGCGACATCCGCTTGCTTGCTTCGCCCTCGACCTGCGTGCAGTTCGCCCCCGGTAGCGAGGAGTTTCAGGTCGATACCTCGGCGCCCGGTTACCGCTGGCTGCGCCTGTTCGACGACGGGCGCCTGGATACCGGCGTATCGCGGGTGACGGGGATCAAGTTCGAGGTCGATTACAGCGTCAAGGGATATTGAACCGAGCTGCAAGTCGATAGCTGTAAGCGGCAAGTACAAGCCAAAGGTTCATGCAGTCTGGACTGGTAGCATGCCGAGCGGCTTGCAGCTTGCGGCCTTGTCCTAGTAGCCTCCCGCTCCATGACTGAAAACACCGTATCTATCCTGTATCTCCATGGCCTCAATAGCTCGCCGGCTTCGCTGAAGGCCAGTCAGCTGGTGCGGGCCATGGCGCAGATGGGCCTGACTGAGCAGCTACGGGTGCCGGCCCTGCATCATCATCCGCGTCAGGCCATGGTCCAGCTGGAGTCGTTGATCCGCGAGCTCGGTCGGCCTCTGCTGGTCGGCAGTTCACTGGGCGGCTACTATGCGACCCACTTGGCCGAGCGCCATGGTTTGCGCGCCTTGCTGATCAATCCGGCGGTGCGTCCGCACTTGCGCTTCGATGGTTACCTGGGCCCGCAAAAGAATTACTACAGCGACGAGACCTGGGAACTGACCGCCGATCACGTCGCGGCTCTGGGCGAGCTGGATGTGCCGCCGCCCGAGAATCCCGGTCGTTATCAGGTGTGGTTGCAGACGGCCGACGAAACCCTCGATTATCGCGATGCCCAGGCCTACTACCGCAGCTGCGCGTTGCGCATCCAGGCTGGCGGCGATCATGGTTTTCAGGGTTTTGCCGAGCGTCTGCCGATGCTCTTCGCTTTCGCCGGTATTCCCCGCCATTTATGGCAGGATATCGACTTTTCCGCTCTCAATTGATCCCAAGAGACCCCATGGCTCAACAGAACGCCTATAACGCCGACGCCATCGAAGTCCTTTCCGGCCTGGACCCGGTGCGCAAGCGTCCCGGTATGTACACCGATACCAGCCGGCCCAATCACCTGGCCCAGGAAGTCATCGACAACAGCGTTGACGAGGCCCTGGCCGGCCATGCGTCCTCGATTCAGGTGATCCTGCACGAGGACAACTCCCTGGAAGTGCTCGACGACGGGCGCGGCATGCCGGTGGACATCCACCCGGAGGAGGGCGTATCCGGGGTCGAGCTGATCCTCACCAAGCTGCACGCCGGTGGCAAGTTCTCCAACAAGAACTACCAGTTCTCCGGTGGCTTGCACGGCGTCGGCATCTCGGTGGTCAACGCCCTGTCGACCCGGGTCGCAGTGCGCGTCAAACGCGACGGCAACGAATACGGCATGACCTTCGCCGATGGTTATAAAGCCAGCGATCTGGAAGTGCTCGGCACCGTCGGCAAGCGCAACACCGGTACCAGTGTGCATTTCTGGCCGGACGGCAAATATTTCGATTCGCCGAAGTTCTCGGTCAGCCGCCTCAAACATGTGCTCAAGGCCAAGGCCGTGCTCTGCCCCGGGCTGAACGTCAGCTTCGAGGACAAGGCCAGCGGCGAACGGGTCGAATGGCTCTATGAGGACGGCCTGCGTTCCTATCTGGTGGATGCGGTCAGCGAGTTCGAACGCCTGCCCAACGAGCCGTTCTGCGGCACCTTGGCCGGCAACAAGGAAGCCGTGGACTGGGCGCTGCTATGGTTGCCGGAAGGCGGCGAAACGCTGCAGGAAAGCTACGTCAACCTGATTCCCACGGCCCAGGGCGGCACCCACGTCAATGGCCTGCGCCAGGGCCTGCTGGATGCCATGCGTGAGTTCTGCGAGTTCCGCAGCCTGTTGCCGCGCGGGGTCAAGTTGGCCCCCGAAGACATCTGGGAGCGTATCGCTTTCGTCCTCTCGATGAAGATGCAGGACGCGCAATTCTCCGGTCAGACCAAGGAGCGTTTGTCCTCGCGCGAGGCTTCGGCCTTCGTCGCTGGCGTGGTCAAGGATGCTTTCAGCCTGTGGCTCAACGCCCACCCGGAGGTCGGTCAGCAGCTCGCCGAGCTGGCGATCAGCAACGCCAACCGTCGCCTCAAGGCCGGTAAGAAGGTCGAGCGCAAGCGCATCACCCAGGGCCCGGCATTGCCCGGCAAGCTCGCCGATTGCGCGGGGCAGGATCCGATGCGTTCCGAATTGTTCCTGGTCGAAGGTGACTCCGCCGGCGGCTCGGCCAAGCAGGCACGGGACAAGGAATTTCAGGCGATCATGCCGCTGCGCGGCAAGATTCTGAATACCTGGGAGGTGGATGGCAGCGAGGTGCTGGCATCCCAGGAAGTGCATGACATCGCCGTGGCCATCGGCATCGACCCCGGATCCAGCGACCTGGCGCAGTTGCGTTACGGCAAGATCTGCATCCTCGCCGACGCCGACTCCGACGGTCTACATATCGCCACCTTGCTTTGCGCGCTGTTCGTCCGTCATTTCCGCCCACTGGTGGATGCGGGGCATGTGTACGTGGCGATGCCGCCGCTGTACCGCATCGACCTGGGCAAAGAGATTTTCTACGCGCTCGACGAAGCCGAGCGCGACGGCATTCTCGATCGTCTGGTCGCCGAGAAGCGTCGCGGCAAGCCGCAGGTCACCCGCTTCAAGGGGCTCGGCGAGATGAACCCGCCGCAACTGCGCGAGACCACCATGGATCCCAATACCCGTCGCCTGGTGCAACTGACCCTCGATGACTACCCCGGTACCCAGGAAATCATGGACATGTTGCTGGCGAAGAAGCGCGCCGGCGATCGTAAATCCTGGCTGGAGTCCAAGGGCAACCTGGCCGAGGTGCTGCTCTGATGCGGCATCTATTCGCCGCCCTGTTGCTGGTGGCGACTCCGGTGATCGCCGAAACAGCCGCACCGACCGAATTGCAATTGCTGAGCGAACACCCGATAGAGGGCATGACCGGCGGCAACCTGTCGGGGCTGGCCTGGTGCGGCGATGCGCTGTGGGCGGTATCGGATCGCAGCGATGGGCGCCTCTACCGCCTGCCGGGGGGCGATGGCGTGTGGCAGGCCGAAGCGGAAGAGTTCGTCGCCCCGCCGGTACCGCAGGCGGCATTGCCCTGGGGCTTGCGCATGCGTGGTTGGGTCGCCGGCATGGTGCGTGGTGGCGACCTGGACTTCGAAGGGCTGTCCTGCGACACCCTGGGCAATCGCTACCTCGTCAGCGAAAGCCAGGCGGCGGTGTTGCTTCTGCCGCTGGCCGGCGAGCCGCAGTGGCTGAAATTGCCCGATGGCCTGGTGCGCCAGGCGCGCGCCAGCGGCATGCTGCTGCATTTCAACTCGCTGTTCGAGGGGATTGCGGTGGATGCGCCAGGCGAGCGTCTGTGGTTGGCCGCCGAAGCGCAGAACCGTGGATTGGTGGTATTGCATAAAAACCGCTCGAGCTGGCATTGCACCGGTGGCTGCGTGCTGCAGAGCGAAGGTGGTAGCGAGCCGTCGCCGCCGCAGTTGGGCGGTGAACCCGCCCCCTTGGACTATTCCGGCCTGACGTTTTACGAGGGCAAGCTGTTTACCCTCGAGCGTCAGGCCCATCGCATCTGCCGGCGTACGCCGGGCAATGCCGAGGTCGAGCGCTGCTGGTCGTTCGCCGAGCAGGCGCTGGTGCCGGAGCGGCGTTATCCGGTGTCCTATGGTGTGGCAGAGGCGCTGTGGATCGATGCGCAAGGCGCCTGGGTCGGTGTCGACAACGGAGGGCTGGAGCGCGCCGATGGCGAGCACCGCCCGGTTGTCTGGCGGTTCGCCGCACCCAAGGATGGCTGGGGGCGAGCCAAATGAGTGCGGCAGCGCCCGGTCAGCGTGCCGGACGGGTCATGTTGGTGGTGGCCTGGGTCGCCGCAATGGCGCTGGCGACGCATTTCTTCGGGCGCTGGGAGTCGCGTCTGGACAACCCCAACCAGGCGCCGCAATCGGTGCATGGCGATGGCTATATCGAGGTGCAGCTACTCAGCGGTCGAAGTGGACATTACCTGCTCGACGGCAAGATCAACGATGTCACCGTCACTTTCTTGCTCGATACCGGCGCCACCGCAGTGGCGATTCCCGCCGACCTGGCCAAGCGTTTGCGGCTGGCGCGAGGCATGCCGGTGCAGATCAGTACCGCCAACGGTGTGACGACCGGCTACCGCACGCGCCTGCATAGCCTGCAACTGGGCGAGATTCTCCTGCATGACGTCGCCGCCCTGGTTTCCCCGGGTATGGATGGCGACCAGGTGCTATTGGGCATGAGCGCCCTGAAACAACTCGAATTCACTCAGCGCGACGGCATCTTGAAGCTGCGCCAGACGACTTCGCTTAACTAAATTCACTTGCAATGAGGCACGCATGAGCGAACCCCTCGATTTGAGCCTGGACGGTGTCGAACGCCGCTCCCTTGCCGATTTCACCGAGCAGGCTTATCTCAATTATTCGATGTACGTGATCATGGACCGCGCCCTGCCGCATATCGGTGATGGTTTGAAGCCGGTGCAGCGGCGCATCGTTTACGCCATGAGCGAACTCGGTCTGGACGCCGACTCCAAACACAAGAAGTCGGCGCGCACCGTCGGCGACGTGCTCGGCAAGTTTCACCCCCACGGCGACTCGGCCTGTTACGAGGCCATGGTGCTGATGGCGCAGCCGTTCAGCTACCGCTACACCCTGGTAGACGGGCAGGGCAACTGGGGGGCGCCGGACGATCCAAAGTCCTTCGCCGCCATGCGCTACACCGAGGCGCGGCTGTCACGCTATTCGGAAGTGCTGCTGAGCGAACTGGGCCAGGGCACCGTGGACTGGGTGCCGAATTTCGACGGCACGCTCGATGAACCGGCGACCTTGCCGGCGCGGCTGCCGAATATCCTGCTCAACGGCACCACCGGCATCGCCGTGGGCATGGCCACGGACGTGCCGCCGCATAACCTGCGTGAAGTCGCCGCGGCCTGCATCCGTCTGCTCGATCAGCCGGACGCCACGGTCGAGCAGCTCTGCGAGCACGTGTTGGGCCCGGACTATCCGACCGAAGCCGAAATCATTACGCCCCGCGCGGATTTGCTGAAAATCTACGAAACCGGCCGCGGCTCGGTGCGCATGCGCGCGGTCTATCGTATCGAGGACGGCGATATCGTGGTCACCGCGTTGCCTCATCAGGTTTCCGGTTCCAAGGTGCTGGAGCAGATCGCCGGGCAGATGCAGGCGAAGAAATTGCCGATGGTCGCCGACCTGCGCGACGAATCGGACCACGAGCACCCGTGCCGTATCGTGATCATCCCGCGTTCGAATCGGGTCGATGCCGACGAGCTGATGCAGCACCTGTTCGCCACCACCGAGCTGGAGTCCAGCTACCGGGTCAACACCAATGTCATCGGTCTCGACGGCAAGCCCCAGGTGAAGAACCTGCGGCAGATGCTGCGCGAATGGCTGGAGTACCGCGTCGGCACCGTGCGCCGGCGCCTGCAGTTCCGCCTGGACAAGGTCGAGCATCGCCTGCACCTGCTGGAAGGCCGCCTGATCGCCTTCCTCAACCTGGATGAAGTGATCCACATCATCCGCACCGAGGATCAGCCCAAGCCGGTGCTGATGGCGCGCTTCGGGCTGACCGACGTGCAGGCCGAATACATCCTGGAAACCCGCCTGCGCCAATTGGCGCGGCTGGAAGAGATGCAGATCCGCGGCGAGCAGGAAGCCCTGGCCAAGGAACGCGCCAAGCTGCAAAGCCTGCTCGGCAGTGAGGCCAAGCTGAAGCGTTTGGTGCGCGACGAAATCATCAAGGACGCCGAGACCTATGGCGATGACCGCCGTTCGCCGATCGTCGCCCGCGCCGAAGCCCGCGCCCTGTCGGAAACCGAACTGCTGCCGACCGAGCCGGTCACGGTGGTGGTGTCCGAGAAGGGCTGGGTACGCTGCGCCAAGGGGCACGATATCGATGCCACCGGCCTGTCGTACAAGGCCGGCGACGGCTTCAAGGTCGCCGCGCCGGGACGCTCCAATCAATACGCGGTATTTATCGACTCGACCGGACGCAGCTACTCGCTGCCCGCCCATTCGCTGCCGTCGGCGCGCGGTCAGGGCGAACCCTTGACCGGGCGCCTGCAGCCGCCGCCGGGCGCGACCTTCGAGTGCGTACTGTTGCCGGACGACAATGCCCTCTATGTGATCGCCTCGGATGCCGGCTATGGTTTCGTGGTTAAAGGCGAGGACCTGCAGGCCAAGAACAAGGCCGGCAAGACGCTGCTCAGCCTGCCCAACGGCGCCCTGGTGGTGCCGCCCAAGCCGCTGGCCAATCGCGAAGAGGACTGGCTTGCCGCTGTCACCACCGAGGGCCGTTTGCTGCTGTTCCCTGTGCGCGATTTGCCACAACTGGGTAAAGGCAAAGGCAACAAGATCATCGGTATTCCCGGCGAGCGGGTCGCCAGCCGCGAGGAGTACCTGACCGACTTGGCCGTGTTGCCGGTAGGCGCGACCCTGGTATTGCAGGCGGGTAAGCGTACGCTGTCGCTCAAGGCTGACGATCTGGAACACTACAAGGGTGAACGCGGACGCCGCGGCAACAAGTTACCGCGCGGTTTCCAGCGGGTCGACGCGCTGTTGGTGGAGGCACTCGGCTAGGTAGTAATCGCGAAGCGGTGTCCCATGCCGCTTCGATAGCGTTCGCTGGTCGTTGAGCGCCCGCCTGGTGTTTCGACGGCCTGCCAATGGAGGCCGCATGAGCGATAAGCAGCAGGCGAGTCTGCAATGGTCGGGGCAGGGCAGCCAGCAACTGTGCCTGAACGTGGGCGGCGCCTGGCTGCTGGATGTCGGCAAGCCCGACCTCGACGTTGTATGGCGTAGCCAGCGCGAACTGCCGGCGCAACTGCCGGTGGCAGTGGCGGTCACGGCATGGGATAGCAGCCTGCTGGCGCTGCTGCGTCGCTTGCAGCGTCTGGCCAGTGCCGCAGGCGTGGAACTGCGTTGGCAGAACCTGCCCGACGGCGCGGCGCGGATGTTACAAATGGCCGCGACGCCTTCCACCCAAGCGCATGACGAACCGCCGGCACACTTCGGTCCGGTATCGCGTCTGGGTTTGCTGGCGCTCGCAGTGCTGGCGGCCATTGGCCAAACCTGTAGTTTTCTCGGCGAAGTGATATTGGCTTTCGCAAGGCAGCTGAGTGGGCGCGGGCGCATGCGCGCTGGCGATTTCTGGCTGGCCTTGCAGCAGTGCGGGCCGGGCGCTCTACCGATAGTCGCGCTGATCGCCAGCCTGGTGGGCCTGATCCTCGCGTTCGTCGGTGCGGCCCAGCTCGAAGCCTTCGGTGCCCAGCTGTATATCGCCAATATGGTGGCCATCGGCATGACCCGTGAGATGGGCGCCTTGATGACCGCGGTGATCATGGCCGGGCGCACCGGCGCCGCCTATGCCGCCGAACTCGGCAGCATGCAGGCCAATGAAGAGATCGACGCGTTGAAGACCTTCGGTTTCCCGCCGCTGGAGTTCCTGGTGTTGCCGCGTGTGCTGGCGCTGCTGGTGAGCATGCCGTTGCTCTGCGTATTCGCCGATGCGCTGGGGATTCTCGGTGGTTTTGTTATCGGCTCCGGCTTGTTCGACATATCCGCGCCCTTGTACCTGACGCAAAGCCTGGAGATGCTCAACCTTGCGGACTTTCTCGTGGGCATTTTCAAGAGCCTGGTGTTCGCCGTGTTGATCGGCTTGATCGGCTGTCAGCACGGTCTGCGTAGCGGGCGTAATGCCCAGGCCGTGGGTCAGGCGGCGACCGGTGCGGTAGTCAGTATTCTGGTCGCTCTGGTGGTGAGCGACGCGCTGATCACCCTGATCTGCACGCGGTTGGGGATCTGAGATGGGCGAGGCCGTGTTGACCGCAGAGGGCCTCAGCGCCGGGTACGGCAAGCTGGTGATTCAGCGCGAGCTTAATTTCAGCGTCCGTCGTGGCGAGATATTCGTGATCATGGGGGGCAGTGGCTGCGGCAAAAGCACCCTGTTGCGTCACTTGATCGGTTTACAGGCGCCGCTGGCAGGGCGAGTGCTGTTCGATGGCGAGGATTTCTGGGCTGGCGACGAAAATCGCCGCGCCGCCTTGCAGCAACACTTCGGCGTGCTTTATCAGAATGCCGCGCTGTGGGGCGCGATGACCCTGCGCGAAAATATCTGCCTGCCATTGGCGGCTTATCGCCCGCTGCTGTGCGAAGCGGAGCTGAACGAGCTGGCGGCTTTGAAGCTGGGTTTGGTCGGCCTGGCGGGTTGTGATGCGCTCTATCCCGCGCAGCTGTCCGGCGGCATGCGCAAGCGCGCCGCTCTGGCGCGGGCGCTGGCGCTCGATCCGCAAGTGCTGTTCTTCGATGAGCCCTCGGCGGGCCTGGACCCTATCAGCTCCCTGGCTCTGGACGAGCTGATCCTGCAGTTGCGCGACAGCCTGGGGGCGAGCATCGTGTTGGTGACCCATGAATTACCGAGCATCTATGCGGTCGCCGATACCTGCTTGTTTCTGGATGCCGAGACTCGCACGCAAATCGCCCTCGGCTCCGTGCAGCAGCTACTCGACGATGGGCCGGACCAAGTGCAGCGGTTTTTGCGTCGCGGCGAGGGCGGACGGACGATGGAGGTCGGATGAGCGAGGCACGTAAACCCTTTATGATCGGTGCTTTCCTGCTTGGCGGCCTGGTGCTGCTGGTGGTCGGCATCATGCTGCTGTCGCGCGACAGCTGGTTTGCCAAGCCGAGCGAATACGTGGTGTATTTCACCGGCTCGCTGGATGGCCTCGATGTGGGTGCGGACGTCACTTATCGAGGCGTCAAGGTCGGCACCGTGCGCGAGATCCGTCTGTCCTACGACCGCCAGCTGAAGGACGTGGTGATGCCGGTGGTGGTGCGGCTGGATAGTTCCAGCGGCGAGGGCGGCGGCAAACACGAGTTGGATCAGTTTATCGGCCAGTTGGTGGAGCGCGGCCTGCGCGCCCAGCTGCAAACGCCGAGCCTGCTGACCGGCAAGGCGATAGTCGCGCTGGATATGTTCCCGCGAGAACCGGGCTATGTCCGCTCGCCCCACGACCTCGGCCTGCCGACCATTCCCAGCGTGCCGTCGCGCATCGATCAGGTTGCCGACGTGCTGCGCGAACTGGCCGGCAGTCTGCGTCAACTGCCGTTGCAGGAAATGGCGGCATCGGCGCAGAAAACCCTGGCGGCGCTGGAGAAATTGACCAACTCGGCACAATTGCAGCAAGGATTGGTGAGCATGAGCCAATTGCTGGCAAAATTGGATCGGATAAGCGGCAGTCTGGAGCAACAATTGCCGCCGATCATGGATAATATGCAGCGCAGCAGCGTTGATTTGCGCGCTGCGGTTGCGGATATTCGCAGCGCGGCCTTGAGCACGTCGCAGGCACTCGAGCAGGTCAATGCATTGGCCGCTGAAACGCGCCGGGGCTTGGGGCCGAAATCGGAAATACAGTACGAATTGTTGCAGGCGTTGCGGGAGCTGGGTCGTGCGAGCAAGACGATGCAGCGAACGCTGGAAGGGCTTGATCAGCAGCCTCAATCGCTTATTTTTGGTAAATAGTCACTCATATTGGGTAAATCAAGGTGATCTTTCGATGAGTTTGTTGCGTTTCTCTTCGCCCCTGGTGCTGCTGTGCTCGGCGCTGGTTCTCCAGGGGTGCGCGCAGTGGCTGCCTTATCAGACGCAGTTTTATCAGCTCGAACAGGGCGAGCCGAAGTTGCCCAAGAGCGACAAGGGGCCGGCCGTTTTGCTCGGTCCGCTGACATTGGCCGATTACCTGCAGCGGGAAAACCTGATTCAGCGCGAACCCGATGACAGCCTGACTGTCAGCCAGCGTGAGCGCTGGGCCGGCAGCCTGGAGGACGATGTCGGTCAGCTGTTGTTGCGCCAACTGGCCGGGCAGTTGAACACCAGCCGCATCGTCCTGTATCCGGACCGGGTCGGCTTCGACGGTGAGGTTCAGGTGCTTGTGCACATCAGTCGGCTCGACTCGGGCGCCAAGCGGCCAGCTGTGCTGGAAGCCCAATGGCGCCTGCTGGACGGCGCGGGCACACTGCGCAGCAGTCGTCTGGTACGCCTGCAGGAGGCGCATCTGGGCACGCCGGTCGCTCAGGTGCATGCGCAGAGTCTGTTGCTGCAGCGTCTGGCGGAACAGCTGACCGACGCAATCAACAACATGCCGCAGGCGGAGCCGGTTGCGCTGCCCAAGGCCAAGCCGCCGGTTACCGAGAAACGTCTCGACAATGCCCCGCAGATGCCGGTGATCGAGCCCGCCAAGCAAATGGACGTGTTCCGCTTCTAAGCTGCGCCGCCGGCACTCAGTGTGGGCGGCTCTCGTGCATCCGTTCCAGTTGGCGTTCGAGCAGCGCCGGATAGGGTTCGAGCAGGCGCTCGACGCAGTAGGTGCCTTCCGGGCTAGCAATGGCGCGGATCCGGGCGTGTTGGCGTACCCGTTGATCGTCGCCGACGCGGCGGTCGAGCAACAGTAGGTTGCGGCTGTGTTGCGAGAGGGCCAGTACATCCTGAGCGGTTTCGCTGAGCAGCAGGTCGCCCTGGCTCAAGTCGAGCAGGGATTCGCCCTGAGTCAGTGCGAGCTGTAGTTGCAGGGTGATGCCGCTGTCGGCGACCTCGATCTGCAAGGCGTGGCCGAGGGCGCGCATCAGCTCCCCGCAGCAGATCGCGTGGGTCAGGTAGTCTTCACCGCTGTCCTGGTGGTGAAACAGCATCAGGCTGCTGCCGTCGCTCAGGGTATGCAGTTCGCCCTGATACAGCGCCGCCGCCTGGGCCAGGCAGTCACGGTAGCGCTGCAGCAAATCCAGCAGGCGGGCGCGCGGCAGCCTACGCAATTGTTCCTGGGCGCCCAGCTGTATGGCCAGTACGGCGCTCAGTGGAGGGCGTTCGGGTTCGGGGGCTGGCGTCGGCAGATCGGTCTCGAACTCATCGCTCAATTCGCTGAACGGATCCTCGCTTGCGCCTGGGATGTCCTCAGGTGTGGGGGCATCGTCCAGGTCGTCGAAGCGTTCGTCGCGCAGGTCGCGTACCTCGAACCCGGGCTCGTCATCCAGTTCGTCTTCGTCGAAATAGTCGTCCTGCTCCTGGGCATCGAATGTGTCGTCGTCGAGTTCGTCGTCTTCCTCGGGTTCGGGCAGCGCTTTTTCCGGCACCAGGCGTGCCTGCAGCTGCCGCGCCAGATCGCCGATTTCATCCTGACGCGCCGAGCCCGGTGCCGGATCGTCCGGATCGCGCAACCAGACGCGCAGTTGCAGCAGCGGGGTGGAGATATGCCGTCCCAGGCGCATGCTCAGCGACAGTGCCAGGGCCAGCAGGATCAAGCTGAGAATGCCCATGCTCTGCAGGCTGATGGTCATGGGTTGCTGGAATTGACGCATGTCGAGGCTGATGCGCAGCTGGCCGGCGATCACTTCCTGAAAGGTGATGGGCACCGAATAGATCCCTTCGGTATCGCCCAGCAGCCCCTGAACGGGGCGTGAGCCGGCCTCGGCGAGAATGCGGTTATCCACGCTGTAGATCACCGCATGGGCCACCAGCGGATTTTTTGCCAGTTCATTGAGCAGCACGTTGAGGCTGAGGGCATCGTTGGACACCAGCGGCTCTTTGGCGGAGGCCGCCGTCTGCTCGATCAGGCTCTGACCGATGGCGTCGGCCTGCTGCTGCATGGCCTGCTTGAACTGCATGCCGATCACCCAGGCATAAATCACCAGCGCCAGGGCAACCAAAAGCAGGCTATGGCTGGCTATGCGCAATGCCAGAGGCACGCGGCGTTGGCGCAATGCCTGGAAGAGCAGGAGGAAGAAATTATCGGATTTTACGGGGGAGGGCCGGTTCACAGAGCTCGGCTCGTGTCGATTGAAGTGCCGCGCAGTATAACGGTCGGCCTGCACAGTTCAAAGCGGCGCGCGAACCCCCCGCATCAGCCGTGGACCAGGCATCTACCCATTGGACGGCTGTTTAAATGCCTCCTGCGTTGCCGGCGCGTCATTAAAGAGCCGGCTGGGGGCGAGTCCGAGGAATAGGCGCATTTACCCCAGGTAACCTCGCATGCGGGCGCAGTCCGTTTTCCACCTGTTTTTGTGGGGGCGCCATCGGTATTGCCTCGGCTGTCTCGCCTATGTTCTTCAGTGGCCTGTTGGACGTCAGCCAGGCCGGGTGGCTCGCGTGCTTCAGTGCGGCCCGCCTAGCGAGCGTAGCCGGTGACGCTCACGCGCGCTTGGGCGCTCCGGTCGCGCCGTCGCCATATTTCGACGGTCCAGGGGCGGCGAAAATGGGTAGAATGTGCGCCTTTTCCAAGGCCTGCATGGCGAATGCGGGTCGCGAACCTATTCTGGAGAGTGCGCCTTGCGCGAAATCGTCCTGATCAATATCACCGGTGAAGACCGTCCTGGTTTGACTGCGGCCATCATGGGCGTTCTCGCCCACGGTGGCGTGAGCATTCTGGACATTGGTCAAGCGGTGATCCACGACACCCTTTCATTCGGCATCCTGGTCGACATCCCCGATACCGAACGGGCTTCGTCGGTGCTCAAGGATGTATTGTTCACCGCCTACAAGCTCGACCAGCAGGTGCGCTTCACACCGGTTTCCGAGGCGGATTACCAGCAGTGGGTCAGCGGCCAGGGCAAGGCCCGGCATATCGTCACCCTGTTGACCCGCAAGGTCACGGCCGAGCAATTGCAGCGGGTCAGCGCCATTACTGCCAAATACGCATTGAATATCGACCATATCGACCGTCTGTCCGGTCGTATGCCGCTCGATACGCCGATGGATCAGGGCAAGGGCTGCATCGAATTTTCCGTACGTGGCGAGCCGGCCGACCCGGCGGGGCTGCGCGCGGAGTTTCTCAGCGTGGCCCAGGAGCTGAATGTCGATATCGCTTTCCAGCGCGATTCGCTATTTCGCCGTAATCGCCGCCTGGCGGTGTTCGACATGGACTCGACGCTGATCGAGGCTGAGGTGATCGACGAGTTGGCCAAGGCTGCCGGGGTCGGGGAGCAAGTGTCCGAAATCACCGAGCGGGCGATGCGCGGCGAGCTGGATTTCGCCGCCAGCTTCCGCGAGCGCCTGGCACTGCTCAAGGGCTTGCCGGAGGAGGTGCTGAGCGGCATCGGTGCCTCGCTGCGCCTCACCGAGGGCGCCGAGACGCTATTTAGCGAGTTGCGTCGGTTGGGCTACAAGACGGCGATTCTTTCCGGTGGCTTTAGTTATTTCGCCAAGCAATTGCAGGCCAAGCTGGGTATCGATTACGTATTCGCCAACGAACTGCAAATCGTCGATGGTCTGGTCACTGGCGTGGCGGTCGAACCGATCGTCGATGCGCAGCGCAAGGCCGACCTGCTGCGCGAGCTGGCGCAAAAGGAAGGCTTGCGTCTGGAGCAGACGATTGCCGTGGGGGATGGCGCCAACGATCTGCCGATGCTGGCGATTGCCGGGTTGGGGGTGGCGTTCCGTGCCAAACCTCTGGTCAAGCAGTCGGCCAAACAGGCCATTTCGACCCTGGGCCTGGATGGCATCCTCTACCTGCTGGGTTTTCGCGATCGCGACGGGCTGGAATAGGACAGCGGGTACGTAAGCATAAAAAAGCCGACGCATGCGTCGGCTTTTTTGCCCGTGACAGTTATTCGTCGCCCGCCGAGAAGTCGTAATCCATCGACTGGCTGGGGCCCTGCAGGTAGTGGCCCTGAATGTAGTTGACGCCGGCCTGCCACAGCGTGGCCAGTACGGTGGCGCTCTCGACGAAGGGCACTATGGTCAGCTTGGCTTGCGCATGCAGGCTCGCCAGCAGGGTTTTCAGCGCTTCCTGATTGTCCGCCTGGCTCAGATCCTGGGAGTAGGAGCCGTCGACTTTGACGAAGTCGATGTTCAGGTGTTTCAGCGTGTTGAATGGATTGATCGCGCCGCCGAACTGGCTGAGACCGACCTTGCAATGCAGTTCCTGCAGGCCCTGGGTCAACACCTTGGCCTGTTTCAGGCAGGCGATCGCATCGGGTTCGCTGAATTGGAAGACCAGTGAGTCCGATGGCAGGCGAGCGGCTTTCAAGGCCACGCTGAGCCAGGGCAGCAGGGTCTTGTCCTGCAGGCTGGCGCTCGACAGGTGCACGAACAGGCGGGTGTTGTGTCCCTTGCTGCGGTGGTCGGCGAGCAGTTTGATCGAGCTGAGAATCACCCAGCGATCGATCTTTTCACCCAGGCCCGCCTCTTTGGCGGCGTTCAGGAAATCATGCGGCGGTACTTCTTCTTTCTTGCTGTTGAGCAGGCGCAGTAGCACCTCGTAGTGCTCGTGGCTGTCGCCGCGCAGGCTGATGATCGGCTGGAACAGCAGGCGGAAGCTATTGTTTTCCAGCGCCTGCTGCACCATCGCCAGCAGATCGCCGCGGTTGGCGGCGGCGGCCAACTCGTCCGCAGGGTTGAAGATTTTCAGCGAGTTGCCTTCGACTTCGTCGGCGCAACGATGGGCGCGGTCTACGACTTCCTGGGACTTGGGGGTTTTCTCGTTGAGGCCGGCAACGCCGATCGAGAGGGTCGTCTGTACGGTCCGCCCACTGACGTCGAACAGGTGCCCTTCGACTTTCTTCAGCAGTGCGTTGAGGCTGGCTTCGGACTGCTCCGGGGTCATGCCTAGCAGCAGGGCGGCGAATACGTCGTCGCCGAAACGCGCCAGTTGCACGTCGCCGGGGAAGTGGGCGCGCAGCAGCGTGGTCAGGTCGGTGAGTAGCAGGTCGATGCCGGCGAGGCCGACGTCGGCGAGCAGGCTGGCGTACTGGTCGAGCCGCATGTAGGCGAGGCTGGCCGGCTGGCCGGCGTTCACCGCACGCTCGACGGCGGTATCCATCAGCTCGATGAAATAGCTGCGGTTGTACAGACCGGTGACCAGGTCCTGGCTGCTGATCTCGCGAAGGCGCTCTTCCAGCTCGGCGTTGTCCGATTCGGCGCGAATCACCACCTGGATGCAGGGTTCGCTGTCGTAGGTGGCGGGGGAGAAATGCATGCGGGCGGCGAAGCTCTTGCCGTCCGCTTTCACCCCTGAGCAGACCAGCTCCGCGTTACCCTCGGCGCTCTGGTAGTTCTTCAGGAATTCCTTGAAGGCGCCCTGGTCGGCGCTGGCGATCAGATCGATCATCGGCATGCCTTCGAGTTCGTCGCTATCCGGGTAGTCGAAGAGCTCGATGTAGGCGCGGTTGGCATAGATATGCATGCCGTCGTGCACATAGGTAATGGCGTCGACGGAGCTGTCGAGCAGTAACTGGCAGCGTTTTTCCGCTTCGCGCAGGGCCACTTCCGCCGCACGCCGTGCGCGCCGCTCCTCGAGGCTGTTCAGCTCGCGCGTGGCCACCAGGACCAGACGCTCGTCCTCGCCCTGGGGCAAGGCATCCTGGGCGCCGATGGACAGGGCTTCGGTGACGCTGTCGGAGTCGTTGTCGGCGAGCAGTTGAATTACCGGGATGTCTTTGGCCTGGCGGCGAATGGCATTGATGGCTTCGTGCGGATCAAGGTGCTCGCTGGTGGGGGCGGAAATCAGCAAGTCCCAGCTCTGCTTCAATGCCTCGGCCAGGTCGTCGCTCGAAGTCAGGCGATGCACGCGCGTCGCGCGACCGGCGTTACGAAACAGGCTGACGAGCCGTTCCGCCTCGTTTTGCGAATCTTCGAGAATCAAAAGCCGGATAGTTTTTTTTTCAATGGCCATGGCTGAGTCAAGTCTGCGCCGAACGGGCGCGAAAAGGCGACAAAAGGTGAAGAGACGGCAATCTACAGAGACTTCCAGAGTGAGTCAAAGTCTTCCTCCCCGTCTGGGCCGCGGCTTTTCTGCGCTGTGACAGGTTTCCCGTGATCGTCCGGCGGCTGCTCGAGTTCGCGGTATTCGAACTGGTTGAAGCTGCCCGTACTGGTTTGCCGACGGCTGAGCAGCGCGGGGCGTTCGTTGCCGTTGCGGTTGACCAACACCTTGTTGCCTTCCTGAAACGGCAGGCGCGGAGTAATCAGTGTAGCCGGCCGCGAAATTGCGGAGATGCCGGGCACCAGAAGCGCGCGCAGGTACTGGCTGTTGCTTTCGGTCTTGCGCACCAGTTGCAGGCCACACGGCTCCGCGTGGGGGGCGACCAGCTCGATTCCCATCTGCGTGCCGCCTCCGCGCACCTGCCGGATCCAACGCACTACTGCGACACTCCAGGCGTGTTCGGGCGAATCCTGCAGACCGATGATTTCGCCCGCCTGTAGCTGGCTCGGCACCTCTTTTGGCCAGGACATGCAGTAGCCGCCGGGGCTGTGGTTGACGATCGGCAGGGTGAACGTCGGATAGCCTTCGGCGGGCGCGGCGCCGCTGTCGACGTTGTCCGCACCGCTACGCTGGTACTCGATGTTCTCCATCGGCAGGTGATGCGCCCAGTCCCGGGTCTTGGGGGCATCGAAGGCTTTCGCCCAGATATCCGGTGTGCCGCTGGGTGCTTCGAACACCGCCGCGCCGAGCTCATTGGGGCGCTTCAGCACTTCATTGAATGGGCGCTTGTTGGCCAGGAAAAAATGCAGGGCGCTCATGCCGATGCACAGGTTCAACGAGCCCTGCCCCTGGTTGCGCTGAAAGCTGCGCTCGGAAATGTCGCCCCAGGCGGCGCAGAGGTGCTGCAGCATGTCGGTGCTGAGCCCTTCGGGAACCAGCAGGCTGGACTGGCTGCGTTGTTCCGCGGGTAGCTGCAGATAAGCCTTGAGCGCATCGACCAGCGGGGTCGGATCGATGCCCAGGCTGCCCGGCAATTCGCCACCCTGCAGCAGCGAGATGTAGCGAGGCGGACCGTCCACGGTCAGGGCGACGGCAAACAGGCTCGAAGGTGCGTTGCCGGCCTGCAGCCTGACCTGGGCGCTCCAGGGTTCGAGCGCTTCGGCGAGGCGCGCGATAGCGGCCTGACGCATCTGGTTGCAGCGCGCGCAGCCGAGCATCAGGGCCGCCAGGTAACTTTGCTCGATGCTCAGGTCGTCGACGTGGCGGGCTTGCGGATCGCGAATCACGCGGCGTTGCAGGTCGCGCTCCAGGGCGATTTGGTAGAGTTGATGCAGCTCCAGCCAGAGACCTTCGGGGACCGGGCAATATAACTGTGTGGCGCGTACCAGTGGTCCGCAGAGGCTGTAGACCGCACGCTGCAGCGCGGTGGCGAGAAGTTGGTTGCGATCCAGGTTCTGCTGTGGGGCCAGATGGACGACGATCAACTTGTAGCCCACCGCCAGATGGTTTTGTAGTGCCTGGCAAAGATTGGCCACTTTGCGCGGACGCTCGTCGAGAACGATCGCCTGGTTGAGGAAGTGCCGCTCCAGTTGCTGACACACGAAGTACACCTCCGGGCGCAGCAGTTCGAGCATCTGCAGGCGAATATCCGAGGGTGTCAGCAGTTGGTTCAGTTCGATCAGGGCCTGGTAAAGCTGCCGGGCGGTTTCACCGATGTTGGCTTTGGGCAGCTTGCCGATCCAGAGTTTGAGCCCGCGCGGGGTGGCATCGCAGAAGGACAGGCTCCGCTTATCGAGCGTGGGGACGCGCAGTTGTAGGTGGTGACGCTGTTTATCCATCTAACTCGGGCACTCCCAATGCCGGCGGGCGACTTGTGCTGTCGTGCTGCAACTCTAGCAGCATCTTCCCGCGGTCGCAGCCCGATCGCAGAGCGGTTGGTCGCGCATGCGCGATGCTGAGAGGAGCGTCACGCCGTGGCGCGCCAGGGGCCGCCACGGCGGGGCGGTGCTCAGTCCGTGTGCGTGGCGCTGCCGAGCAATTGGCCCATCCGCACTGGGCTGCCGGCCGCGAGTTCCTGAGCCCACTGCACCTGCTCGGCGCCGAACAGCACGATGGCGGTGGAACCAAGTTTGAAGCGGCCCAGCTCGGCGCCTTTCTGCAAAACGATTGGCGCGCGTGCCGCGTCGTCGTAGCGGAATGATTTCAGGCAGCGCTTGGGCGGCGTCACCAGGCCGGCCCAAACGGTTTCGATGGAGGCCACGATCATTGCGCCGACCAGGACCACGGCCATGGGGCCGCGCTCGGTATCGAACAGGCAGACCACGCGCTCATTGCGGGCGAAGAGTTCTGGCACGTTTTCCGCGGTGGTCTGGTTCACCGAAAACAGGCGGCCCGGCACATAGACCATTTCCGTCAGCGTGCCGGTCAGCGGCATGTGCACCCGGTGGTAATCCTTGGGCGACAGGTACACGGTGGCGAAGGTGCCGCCGACGAAGGGGCTGGCACGCTCGGTATCGCCACCCAGCAACTCGACCAGGCTGAAGCTATGTCCCTTGGCCTGAAAAATCCGGCCGTGTTCGATCTGGCCCAACTGGCTGATCGCGCCGTCTGCGGGGCAGAGAACCGCTGCGGGGCTCTGCTCGAGCGGGCGGGCGCCCGGCTTCAGCGCGCGGGTGAAAAAGGCGTTGAAATGCTCGAAGGCCTGCAGGTCTTCGACCAGTGCTTCGCTCATGTCGACCTGATACTGCTTGGCGAACCAGCCGATCAAACGGTTTTTGAGCCAGCCGATGCGGCATTCGGCGATAAAGCCGATCAGGCGCGACAGCAGGTGATGCGGCAGCAGATGCTGGCTGAGAATAAACAGACGCTGTTTCATGGTGATCCTTGAGGCGTTAGCGGCAGGCGATCGTCGACGCCGCATGGGTGTTGGGCTCAGCGCTCGACGGGGGTGTCGGGGCGATTGCCCCATTCGCCCCAGGAGCCGGCATAAGCCTTGACGCGCGGATAACCGAGCGCCTTGGCCGCCAGGTAAGTGAAGCCTGAGCGGTGATGGGTCTGGCAGTGGGTGATGATTTCTTTATCGGGCGTGATGCCGAGCGCCTGCAGCACTTCTGGCAAGTCGCGTCGCATGCGCAGGGCCCGTGCCTCGTCCATGCCGGCGGTCCATTCGAAATTGACCGCGCCGGGAATATGTCCGGCCTTGCTGGCTAGGACTTTTTCGCCGCGGTATTCGGCAGGCGAACGGGCATCCCATATGACCAGGTCATTCGCACCCAGGCGGCTTTGCAGGTAGTCGCAGGTCGCGGTTGGAGTGTCGTGCAGGGTCAGCTCCAGTGTGCCGCTGTGTGCGCTCGGTACTTCGGTGCTGAGCCGGCGGCCGTCCGCCTGCCAGGCGTGCAGCCCGCCATTGAGGTAGTGGTAGTGCTGATGGCCGATGACGTCGAGCAGCCAGATGAAGCGACCGGCCCAGCCGCCGCCCTCGTCGTCATAGACGACATAGACCGCATCCGCACGATGGCCGAGCTCAGCGAACAGGCGCTCCAGCTGCTCATGCTCCGGCAGCAGGCCGGGGGCGGGCGGCTGGCCGAGTTGCGTGCGTTTGGGATCAACGAAACGGGCGCCCGGAATATGTCCGGCGGCGTAGCGCTCTGCACTGCTCAGATCGACCAGGATCAACTCGTCGGCGTTCAGGCGGCTGGCGAGGTCGCTCGGTTCGATCAGCAATGGCAGCGCGGTAAAAGCATTCATGCGGGCCCCTTAATCGGTTAAAGGCGAGGATTGTAGCGGAAAGGTGCGGCGCTGTTGACCTGGACACTAACGCCCGCGGCTGGCGAAGTTGCCAAGGGCGCGCTCGATGCACTGTGAGGTTTTGCCGAACGCCTGCAGGCTGGCGTCGCCGATACTGTCGCCGCCTTGATCGGCAACCACGATCAGCACCACGCGACCATTGCTCGCCAGCGAACGGATAAGCAGGTGCTCGCTGGGGAACAGGGTTTTCAGCGTCCCGGGCAGCAGTGCGGAGAATTGCGCAATATTGGCTGGCGACAGGCGTAATTGCCCGGGCTCCTTGAGCAGGCGCATGAGTACCTTACTGTGTTGCGGATCGAGCGACAGGCCGGTCGCCGATTTGTCCAGGCCGACGGCTTGCTGCGCCGTCAGGCGGCTGTGGTTGCGGTCGGCGATCAGCAGCAGCACGCGCCGCATGCCGCAGGCCAGCAAAGCGTCGCGCATGCAGGCAGTGAGTTGCACGAGATTGCCGAACGGGCTCGGCTGTGCCAGCAGCTGCGCGCATGCCTGCCGCCATGGGTCGGGCCGAGGCGTGGGTGCGGCCGCCGGCATCTCGCGCAGGTGCCGTGCATCCCATGGCCAGAGCAGCGCTTCGGCTGGATGCCAGAGGTCGTTGTCGTGTTGCTGGCGGGCGTGCTGGGCGGCGTTCTGATGGACCTGCTGTTGCACCTCTGCCAGCGGCAGCTGCAGGTAGAGCCCGGCGAGGCGCTGCCAGCGCATGCTGTGCGGGTCGTTCCAGGCGAAATGGGCGCTGAGCGCCAGGCCGTTGGCCAGCAGGATGCAGTTGCCGGGCTGGGTCAGCCAGCGGCGCAGGGCCGGGTCTTCGTCGAGCAGTTGTCGCTGATGGAGCGGGTGCTGATTGTCGCGGGCGATATGCAACGCCTTGACCAGCAGGCGGCGGTCGTCGAGCAGCAGGCGATAACCGGAGATTATCCACTCCGGCAGACGCCAGCGTTCGGCCAGCGCCAGGCATAGGCGCAGCAACGGGACGCCGAGCAGCTCCTGTTCGATCCTGGCGCTGGGTTCGCCCTTGATCAGCACGCGCTGCTCCCAGTTATCGAACAGTTCCGGGTGGGCGCTGAGCAGGGCCCAGATCGGTGCAAGGAATAACAGGCTGCCCCAGTGAATTTCCTGCCAGAGACGCGCGAGGCGGCCAGCGAACAAGCCGTTGGCCTGCTGCGCCGCATGTTCGCTGATCAGGTGCATCTGCCGCAGACTGCGGGGAATCTGTTCCAGGGGAAGGGCCGGATGGCGTTTGAGCAGGTCTTCCGTGCGCTTGAGACCCAGGCGGGTCAGCGCGCTTTCCAGGCTTTCCACTGGCGCGCTCTGGCTCTGGCTTTGGCCTGGGCGGTTGGCTTCGCGCAGTAAATGCAGCGCGATGGCCGGGCTGTCGCGCATCGAATCGGCGATTTCGCGTAGTGAGCGGCGACTATCGGTCACCATCCGTTGCGCCCTCAGCAGGTTGTCCGCTGGCGCGGGCAATAGCGGGCTGTCCAGCTGTTTGAGCCAGGTGGCGAGGGTGCGCGGTAGAGGTTGCGGTGTGGGCATGCGGGTTGAGCCAAGCTGGCTTTTAGCCTTAACTGGCTATAGTCTCGCGCATAACTTCCGATAAATAGAAGGGTTGTTTTACTCAGTCCTCATTTCCTTGGCTTTGGCACGTTGTTTCTATGGTTAAAATCATCGGCATTATTGTGGTGCTTGCCTGTGTGTTGGGAGGTTTCATCCTTTCCGGCGGTCATTTAATGGCACTGGTGCACCCCTTCGAAGTAATGATTATCGGTGGCGCCGCCTTGGGCGCGTTTCTTCAGGCCAACCCCGGGCACATGTTCATGCACGTGTTCAAGAAATCCTTGAGCATGTTCAGTTCCCGTTACACCCATGGCTACTACCTGGATGTGCTGAAGCTGATCTACGAGATTCTCAACAAGAGTCGCCGCGAAGGCATGATGGCCATCGAAAGTGACGTCGAGGACCCAGCGGCCAGTCCGATCTTCAGCAAATACCCAGCGATTCTCAAAGATCAGCGGATGACCGCGTACATCTGCGACTACCTGCGCATCATGTCGTCGGGCAACATGGCTCCCCACGAGCTGGAGGCGTTGTTCGATATGGAAATTACCAGCCTCAAGGAAGAGCTCGACCACCCTGCCCATGCCGTGGCGAAAGTCGCGGACGGTATGCCGGCCATGGGTATCGTCGCGGCGGTGCTGGGTATCGTGATCACCATGTCGGTGCTGGCAGAAGCGGACAACGCCGAAATCGGCCACAAGGTGGGCACCGCACTGGTTGGTACCTTCCTCGGTATTCTCGCCTCCTATGGTTTCTTCGGTCCGCTGTCGGGCGCCCTGGAGCACGATGCCAAGGAAGAGCTGAACGTCTACGAGGCGATCAAGGCCGGGTTGGTGGCTTCGGCGTCCGGCATGCCGCCGTCGCTGGCCGTCGAGTTTGCCCGCAAGGTGCTCTATCCGGCCCATCGCCCGAGCTTTATCGAGCTTGAGCAGGCGATGCGTGGGGGCTGACGGCTAAGCCATGGAAAACAACCAGCCGATTATCGTCAAGCGGGTCAAGAAGGTTGCCGCCGGCCATCACGGCGGCGCGTGGAAAATCGCCTTCGCCGACTTCGCCACGGCGATGATGGCGTTCTTCCTGGTGATGTGGCTGATGACCGTGGCCACCCCGGAACAGAAGAAGCTGATCTCCGGTTATTTCAAGGACCCCATCGGCTTTTCCGAAAGTGCCAGTCCCTATGTCATCGACCTGGGCGGTTCACCGACGCCTGCGCCCGATCGCACGCTCAACCCCGAACCGCAAGAGCAGCAGGACAGCGGCCAGACCGATATCGACCCGCAACAGGCCGAAAGCATCGCCGAAGAGGCGGAGCGCGAACGTCTCGAGTTGCTGCTGCAGGAGTTGCAGAACAAGGTCGACGAAAGCCCGGAGCTGCAGCGCTTCAAGGATCAGATCCTGTTCGAGATCACCCAGGACGGCTTGCGCATCCAGATCACCGATGCCGAGAACCGACCGATGTTCGACCTTGGTAGCGCGCACCTGCAGCCCTATTTCGAAGACATACTGTTGGCCATGGCCGACACCATCAAAGCGGTGCCGAACAAGATCAGCATCAGCGGCCATACCGACGCCAAACCTTTTGCCGGGCGCGGTGATTTCGGCAACTGGGAGTTGTCGGCCGATCGCGCCAACTCGGCGCGGCGCGCTCTGGTGGCCGGCGGCTACGATGAAGACAAGGTGGCCCGGGTGGTCGGCTATGCATCCTCGGCATTGTTCGACCGCGACGATCCGCTGAACCCGGTCAACCGGCGCATCGACATCGTTGTGCTGACCAAGAAGGCTCAGCGCGAAATCGAGGGTAAGCAGGGTGCCGAGCCTGCGCCTGGCGAGGGCGAGTCGTCCGGCTCCGCCGATTCTCCTACGACCGGTAATGGCATGGGCCCAGGTGCGGACAGCGCGCCACCTTCGCCTGAGCCGGTCGCCAAACCTGAACGATTGAATATCTTCGACGAGGGGGGCTTGCCGCTCGGCGCGCCTCGCGACTAGGTTGCTTCGCTATTCGCCGGATAGAAACGACAAGGCCGCGATGATTCGCGGCCTTGTCGTTCATGCTGCCAGGCGATTCAGTAATCCGCCTCCGGCAGGCTGGCCAGGATATGCCGGTAGCTGCTCATGCGCTGCGGATGCACGCGGCCTTCTTCTAGGGCCTTGAGCAGCGCGCAGCCGGGCTCGCGGTCGTGCTTGCAGTCGCGGAAACGGCATTGGCCGATCAGCTCGTGGAACTCGATAAAGCCCGCCTCGACGTCGTCGCGACTCACATGCACCAGGCCGAATTCGCGAATCCCCGGGGAGTCGATCAACTCGCCGCCGCCGGGGAAATGGAACAGTCGCGCCGTGGTGGTGGTATGGGTGCCTTTGCCGGTCAATTCGGACAGCGCGCCGACCCGGGTGTCGACATCCGGCAGCAGGCTGTTGACCAGCGACGACTTGCCCACGCCGGACTGGCCGACGAAGACGCTGACGTGGCCGTCCAGACGCTTCTGCAGTTGCGCCATGCCGTCGCCTTCATGGGCGGAGACTTCCAGCAGCGGGTAGCCCAGTTGGCGGTAGACACCGAGCATGGCGTTCAGCGCCACGGCGTTCTGCTCGTCGAGCAGGTCGGTCTTGTTCAGCAGTAGCAAGGGGCGGATACCGGCGTGTTCCGCAGCCACCAGGTAGCGATCGATCAAGTTGGCGTGGGGTTCGGGCAGCGGCGCGAAGACGATGACGATCAGGTCGACGTTGGCCGCGACCGGCTTCAACTGGCCGCGGGTGTCCGGGCGGCACAATTCGGTGCTGCGCGGCAGCTGCGCGACTATCACGCCGATGCCCTGGTTGCCGGCGCGCCACACCACGCGGTCGCCGGTGACCATGGTCGGCAGGTTGGCGCGCAAATGGCAGCGAAAGACCTGGCCGGCCAGTTCGCCATCCAGGGCCTCGACCTCGACCTGCACGCCGAAGTGGGCGATCACCAGGCCCAGCTGTTCGGGGCCCAGGTCGCCGCCTTCGAGGGTCTGCACGGCTTGCGATTCGCGTTTGGCGGCGCGGGCGGCGCGCTCGCCCTGGATCTTTTCGATACGCCAGTTTTGCCGGCGGTTGAGTTGGCGTTTGGCCATGAACATTCCGAGAGTTGAAGTGCGATGAAAGCGGTTGCGAGTCTAGCACGCGCGGCCCTGCGGACATTGTCGATCGGCGGCGGTTAGCAGGCAGTTGAAAAACTGCCTGCTTTTGCCTTGCGCTGGCTGCTTCGCCTAGATTTTTCAACGGCCTGTTAGACTTGCCGGACTTTGGCGGATTGAGGGCGTGCAGGTGGATAGAACGCGACACTGCTTGAGCCGCCACCCGGCGCTATTGGCCTTGCTGGCGCAAGTGCTTGCGCTGCTGCTGGTTGCCGGCGCGATCTATCTGCTGGCGCAGCTGTCGCCCTGGCGTGCCGGTCCGCTGGCCGCCGGGCTGGCGCAGGGGTTGTTGGCCGCGAGCCTGGGGCAGTGGCTGGGATTGTCGCGTTGGTGGTGGTGGCTGAATCTGGCCTTCGTGCCCGCCGTGCTTCTCCTGAATGGCGCGGCGCTGCCATCCTGGGTGTTTCTGTTGGGCTTTGCCCTGCTGTTGCTGGTGAACTGGAACAGCTTCGGCGAACGCGTGCCGCTTTACCTGAGCGGGGCGAACAGCCGTCGGCAGCTGACCATGTTGCTCGCTCGACAACCCGCCGGTTTTCGTTTCGTCGACCTCGGCTGCGGGCCTGCCGGCGCTTTGTTGCGTCTGGCACGGCAGTTTCCGCAAGGGCGCTTCGTCGGCGTCGAAACCGCGCCGCTGCCATTCGCCATCGCCTGGCTGCGCTGTTGGCGGCAAGCCAATTGCGAGATTCGCTATGAAAATCTCTGGCATTGCGATTTGTCGGGGTTCGATCTGGCCTATTGCTTTCTCTCGCCGGCACCCATGGCCGCGGTCTGGGAAAAAGCCCGTGCGCAGTTGCCGGCCGGCGCGCTGTTGATCAGTAATACCTTCGAGATCCCGGGCGTGCCGGCCGACGAGCAGATCGAGCTGCACGATTGGCGTCGCTCGCGGTTGTTGCTGTGGCATATGCCCGGCTGATTTATTCGCTAGACTTGTCGCCTAAGCCAAGGAGCACACCATGCAGAACCCTCTGAACCTTATCTGGATCGACCTGGAAATGACCGGGCTGGAGCCGGACAAAGACGTGATTATCGAGATGGCGACCATCGTCACCGACAGTCAGCTGAATGTGCTTGCCGAGGGGCCGGTGATCGCCGTGCACCAGAGCGATGAGCTGCTCGCCGGCATGGATGAGTGGAATACCCGCACCCATGGCCAGAGCGGCCTGACCCAGCGCGTGCGCGACAGCCAGATCGGCCCGGCCGAAGCCGAGGCGATGACCATCGCATTCCTGGAGCAGTGGGTACCCCAGGGCAAATCACCGATCTGTGGCAACAGCATCGGCCAGGATCGGCGCTTTCTGTACCGCTATATGCCGAATCTGGAAGCCTATTTCCATTACCGCTATCTGGATGTCTCGACCCTGAAGATCCTCGCCGAGCGCTGGGCGCCGCAGGTCAAGGACGGTTTCGTGAAGCAGGCCAGCCACCAGGCGCTGGACGATATCCGCGAATCGATAGCCGAGCTCAAGTACTACCGCGAGCACCTGCTCAAGGTGTGAAAGGCAGCGGCAAGCTTCAAGCCGTAAGCTTCGAGAGAAATGCAGAGGCTTGACGGGGCGGGTTCGCCCTCCGTGCTGACTTGCGGCTTGGGGGGGGGCGTCTTGCAGCTAACGCCCATGCTGAGCTAAAGCCCAGGCTACATGCTCGCGCACCAGTTCCGACGGGTGTTCGCGGCGCGCCTCCAGTGCTTCCAGCACCGCAATACTCGAAGGGGCGTTGCCTAGGCCCACCGCCAGGTTGCGCAGCCAACGCTCATAACCGGCGCGGCGTAGCGGCGAGCCTTCGGTGCGGCTGAGAAATTCCTCTTCGCTCCAGCGGAACAGCTGCGCCAGCTCGGCGTTGTCGAGCTGGTGGCGCGGTTGGAAGTCACTCTGTTTGGTTGGGCTGGCGAAGCGGTTCCAGGGGCAGACCATCTGGCAGTCGTCGCAGCCGAATACCCGATTTCCGATCGGTGCGCGCAGCTCGACGGGAATCGAGCCTTTCAGCTCGATGGTCAGGTAGGAAATGCAGCGCCGCGCATCCAGCACGTAGGGCCCGACGAATGCGGCGGTCGGGCAGATATCCAGGCAGGCGCTGCAGCGCCCGCAGTGTTCCGTGGCCTGTGGCGCGTCCACCGGCAGGGGCAGATCGACGAACAGCTCGCCGAGAAAGAAGTAGCTGCCGGCCTTGCGGTTGAGTACCAGGGTGTTTTTACCGATCCAGCCCAGACCGGCCTGCTCGGCGATGGCCTTTTCCAGCACCGGGGCGCTGTCGACGAAGGCGCGAAAACCGAAGGGACCGATCTGCTGCTGAATGCGTTCGGCGAGTTGTTGCAGGCGCTTGCGGATCAGTTTGTGGTAGTCGCGGCCCAGGGCGTAACGCGAGACGTAGGCTTTTTCCGGCTCGCCGAGGCGTTTGGCCATGTGCGTATCGCCTGGCAGGTAGTCCATACGCAGCGAGATTACGCGCAGGGTGCCCGGCACCAGTTGTTCGGGATGGGAGCGTTTGCTGCCATGGGCGGCCATGTAGCCCATCTCGCCCTGGTATCCGGCATCCAGCCAGCGTTGCAGGTGCGCCTCGTGCTCGCCCAGCTGCAGCCCGGCGATGCCGACCTGTTGAAAGCCAAGTTCGCGGCCCCATTCCTTGATCGATTGGGCGAGGGCATCGAGATCGAGTGAATCTATGGTCATGCTGAACGGGACGCCAGAGCGGAGGTGGGTATAATTCTGCCAGACATCGGAGCCGACGCATGCCGCAATCGCCAGACAATCTTCCCCTCACCCTGTATAGCGCCGCCCAGGTGCGCGAACTCGACGCCCGGCTGATCGCCGCCGGCACGCCGGGTTTCGAGCTGATGAGTCGCGCCGCCCATGCGATCTGGCGCGCGTTGCGCCGGCGCTGGGCGGATGCGGGCGAGGTCACGGTATTGGCCGGGCGGGGTAACAATGCGGGCGACGGTTATCTGGTTGCGGCGCTGGCGCTGCGCGCGGGTTGGCGGGTGTGTGTGCTGGCGGTCGGCGATCCGGCGCAGTTGCAGGGCGATGCCGCATCTGCGCGCGACGAGGCGTTGGCCGCGGGCGTCGTCATTGTGCCCTGGAGCGAGCAGGCGGTGCTGCAGGGCGTGGTGGTCGATGCATTGCTCGGCACCGGCCTGGTCGGCGCGGTGCGCGAGCCCTACCTGAGCGCCATCGAACGGTTGAACGGCAGCGGTTTGCCGGTGCTGGCGGTGGATATCCCCTCGGGGCTGTCGGCCGATAACGGTCAAGTGCTTGGTGTCGCGGTGCGCGCGGATGCGACCGTGACCCTGATCGGGCTGAAGTTGGGGCTGTTTACTGGCGTTGCTGCGGATTTCGTCGGCGAACTGCTGTTCGACGACCTGCAGGCCGATGCCGACTGTGTGGCCGCGCAAGCGTTCAGCGCCGAGCGTCTCGGTGGCGCCAACCTGCCGGCTGCGCCTCGGCGAGCGCGCACCGTACACAAAGGACAGTTGGGGCATGTGCTGGTGGTCGGCGGCGATCGCGGTTTCGCCGGCGCGGCGCTGCTCACCGCCCAGGGCGCTTTGCGTGCCGGCGCCGGGTTGGTGTCGCTGGCGACCCGGGGCGAAAATCTGTTTGCGGCGCAGGCGCGCTTGCCCGAGGTCATGGGGGTGGCCGTCGCTTCGGCCAATCAGCTGTTGGCGCTGGGTGCGCACGCCAGCGTCTGGG